>JBGAWP010000032.1:0-41622 GCA_044227505.1 Chitinophagales bacterium
GTGACGGTCATAAGCATTGCAGGTTGCTTCTTCAATGGTACCGTCATTATCAAGAGGTCCTGGCCAGAAGTCGTTACCACTTTGGCGGTAGGTTTGTGCTGCGATCTTTAACTGACCACCGGCATCAATTCCACCAACCCAAAGTGCTCCGGCAAAACTGGAGCTTACAGGAATTGTTCCTGTGGAAGGGTCAACCTTCGGGATTTCATATTTAGCATCATTTTGAAGATCCCACCAGAAATCGCCGGCACCTAATAAACGACAACGTACGTTATTAATATCCAGATCCACTTGTGTTGTGGCATCAGAACATCCCGCCGTTAATTTAGCATAGGTATTTAAACGTTTACCTGTGATCCCGATGTTTTCCTTAGCATAAACATTCATGCTTGCAAACAAGGTGAAAAGTAAAAACCAATTCAGTTTATTTTTTAACATATTCGACAGTTTAAATCTATTTAGAAATCAAATGCAACACCAAGACGTATTCTTCTTGGAATGCTATAGTTATCAGGGTTTTGAACTTTTATATTATAAAGATCAGTGAAGGATTGTGCATCCAATACGGTGCTCACAATTTGTTGTCCTTCAGCTGAGGCTAAATATCCATCATCTAATGGGTTTCCTGTGTATGCATATACAGCAAGTACGTTTCTGTTATCAAACAGGTTTTGAACCCATAGATAAACATCCATGCTAATTGGTCTGTCATTTTTGCCTACTCCGAAAGTAAATGCTTTGTCAAGTTTGATATCAGTTCTATAATGCCAAGGTAAACGGGAACCATTGATACCACCTTCCAAAGTTGCTCTGGTGTTAGCACCAAATTGAGCTGTTGCAAGTGGGTTTGCCTGACGGGTGTAAGGTTCACCTGAACGAGCATTAAATGTGGTGTTTAGTCCAACATCATTTAACCAAGTAGGTTGACCTCCTTCAGGATCATCGAAACGATAATCAAGAACTAATTTCACACTGTGACGTGAGTCATATGATAATGGGATGATGGTTCTTAAGTTTGGTTGACCTGCACCTACAAGGTTGATCTGAGAAGTTGCACTTGAACCTGTTCCATCTGCAAATTGTAATGTATAACTTGTAGATAATTTAAGGTTTCTTGTTCTGCGAGCAATATCATAAGATACAGTTAATCCTTTAACCGTTCCAAAATCGAGATTACCATAAGTGGAATAAGAAAGTGGATATGCATAAGGTACATTTACTACCTGTATCATATCTCTCAATTCTTTATAAAAAGCTGATATTTTAATTACAGAGGAAGGAGATAATTGTTGTTGAAAACCTACCTGATAGTCAATCGTTTTTTCCGGTTTAAGATCAGGATTGTCAATTAATGCTCCTGCATTTTCAAGGAAGAAATAATAATCTGCAGGACTTGCAGAAGTTCCTGTTGGAGGACGTTGTGTCAAGATATCGTAATGTGCAAAGAATAATGCTTCTCTGTCCTTCACTTTAGAGATCGGGAAAGAGAATGCGATCCTTGGCATAATGGTGATCTGAGGAGTATAATCTTCGAAAGAAGAATTTGGATCAAAATTTTCATCCTTAATATTGGCATCCGGATCAATTACATAAGGTGTAATAGTTCCAGTTGATGAAGTAATTGCTATTACGTTAGGATCGGTTACTTCCTGACCATCCGCATTATACCAAACATCTTCATCACGGTATCCTAAAACTGTTGGACTTGGACTATTAAAATCGTCAACATATACCACAAAATCTTCACCAATATTTCCCGGATGTGCACCATTTGGATTAAGAGAACCATCCACTTCAGATGTTGAATAAACATCATATAACGAATATTTATCTCTCAGTACTTTTCTGTTTGCATCATAACGGTCAACACGCACACCTACACGGAATACGATATCATTAAAATTAAATCTGTCCTGAATATATCCGGCAGTATACACCGGGCGGAATGCATCAATTGGACGTGTGTATAATCCTTCTTCATTTTTCTGCGTGAAGAAATCGTTGAATGATGGAGCACCTGTTACATTATTTCCTAAATAATCGTATCCATTATAAAATACCAATGAACTACCTTGATTTAATAATTCATCTGCACTGAATAGATCCATGGAAAATGCATCTAATGGAAGATTATCAATATTAATATAATCAAGATCGCCAACCGGCATACCCATTTCATTTAATTTATTTCTTAATTGTTGATCAAAATATGCCTGATCATCACTCAATGCTAATCTGTCGTATGTAATTGTATCAAATTCGCCGAAATATAAACCGGGAGTGCTGATATATTCATCATAAGTATACTGTTCACCATCAATGATCAATAATGGATTATCCGTATCAAGTGTTAATATATGTTTGTTTGCAAGCTGACGGGCAATGGTCCATAATCCGATTGGATTCACACCA
The DNA here is from genome assembly GCA_044227505.1 of Chitinophagales bacterium. Classification (GTDB taxonomy): domain Bacteria; phylum Bacteroidota; class Bacteroidia; order Chitinophagales; family BACL12; genus UBA7236. The sequence continues at coordinate 2,413 of JBGAWP010000032.1, forward strand.
TAAAATCTTTCAATACGCTGCTGAAATTCAAATCCGAATTCTATGGCGTGTTTAGAAACATTTTTTGCATTCGGGTTTTTAAGATCCAGAGATGCGCCAAAAGTTAAGCTGTATTGATCTTGATTTGTTTTAGAATAATTGAACCAAGGAACACCGGCATTATACCACATATTATATGTAGAAAGGAATAATGAAGATGACTCTCCGTTTAATAATCCACCACCTAATTGAATATCAAATAAACTGGATGGAGGAACACCGCTACCTTCATAAAATTCGGTAGTATATTCTGCTAATTCCGGGTTAGCTTCACCTGGGGTAAATTCTACAAGTGTATCTGCATAACCTGCAAGTACCCATCCGGTTAAACCGGTTGTTTCATCAGTTGTATAAAAATAAACCGGTGCTTTATAGGTATTGTATTGACCAATATATCCATACGCAAATGGATTCATTCCATGATCACCATCCTGGCGCGTGCTCAGGAATTTTGTATAATCCAATTGAATGGAATAATATGCGTTACCTACAACTGATTCTTTTGTGTTTGCAGATTTTTTTTCAGGAAAACGCTGTGTAAATCTCAAATATCCGCGATAAGTATTTTGATCATCTACAGGATTGTTTTCTGAATTAAACAATGCAAAAGTTCTCGCATAAGTATTACCATGAAAATTTCTCCATGATAAACCAACCTGAAGATTTGTATTACGAGAAAATTTATAATCTAATTTTGTTGAAAGAGCAAGACCACGATTGCTGGTATTTAATCTATAAGGAATTGCTTCAATATCTTCATCAGTAATAAATTCTGAATTTTTATTAAAACCTAAACCGGTAACGGAAGGACGAAGAGGATTTTCGGTCAAACTCTGTAACACATCATCCTTCACTTGAAAATTTCCAATTGCAGAAGGGTCAGGATCTCGTTCCATTTCCAATTCCCCTGCAATGAAAAAACCGAATTTTGCCTGAGCAGAGTCGGTACCTTTATCTTTCATGATGATCGGTCCTGTCAAAAACAAACTTGCAAGATTGTACCCATAATCATCTAAAACTTCAGATGTGGCAAGTTCCATACTTCCATTGTAGTTTTTCGACGGGCCTCTTGTTGTAATTGTGATGAATCCACCTGTAGCATCACCATATTTAGGATCTACTCCTCCTGTAATAACTTCCAATTGTTCAATTGCATCCTGAGGTAATTTCAAAGAACCTGATACGCGCACACCATCAATAATATATTCGGTAGCATCTCCACGTGATCCTTTAATATTCAATCCACCACCTTCATCACTTTGGTAAACACCTTCTTTGGTTGCGGCAATGGAAGTAACGTTTCTTGTTGCAATTTTCTGAATATCTTCCTTAGTTACCACACCACCGGTGCTTGTATTTCCTTTGTCAACCAAAGGAGCCTGGTATTTAATAATTACTACATCAAGTATTTTATCACTTAAAACGATATCGTCGAGGAACACGATACCTTGTGATACTGTAATATTGGTAAGACGTTTTTTCAAGCCTACATAGGAAGCTTCAATTTCATAGGTTCCTGGTTCAAGAGCGGGAATCGCATACTTACCGTCAAAGTCGGTTGTGGCACCCGTTACCAGAACACCGTTCTTATAGGCAACCACATTCGCAAAAGGAATTCCTTCTGCTTTATCATTCAGAACTTTTCCCTGAATCTCACCGGATTGGGCTTTTGCCGAACCAACACACAAAACTAGTACAACGAGTGCGTAAAGGAGTTTATTCATAGACCGAAAATTTAAAATTTGTTAAGAGTCGCTAAATTATGTAAATAATTGAAAACAAAAGTATATCCTTTAATTAATTTTCCAGTCATATACCCGTCACTTTAGTATCATATTTTTGTCACTTAACATTTGAAAGGTCAAGCGCTTCAATCCTTTCAGCCAATATTTTGGAGATTTTATAGAAGGATTCATGGCTCCAACCAGCTATATGCGGGGTTAGAATTATATTTTCCAAACTGCACATTTTTTTCATAATCGCCTTGTCGTCACCATCCAATTGATAAAATTGCTCATTTTCAAAAACATCCAAAGCTGCCCCAAGAACTTTTCCGCTTGCTAACCCTTTTAACAAAGATGAAGTATCCACGACTTTACCCCTTGAAGTATTGATCACCCAGAATTTTTTTTTGAGTTCAGCGATGAATCCTTCATTCAGATAATGAAAGGTTTCTTTTGTTAGCGGTAAATGAAATGAGATAATATCAGCCTTTTCTTTAATTTCTTCAATATCTGATTCCTTTACATAAGCATTTCCAAATCCATTTTTATATTTATCATGTGCCAGAATGTTCACATCGAACGACCTCAATTTTGCAGCAAAGGCAGAACCTGTATTGCCGAATCCGATTATTCCTACGGTTTTTCCTTCCAGTTCAGTTCCTCTGTTTTGTTCACGGCGCCAGATTCCGGCTCTTATTTCCCTGTCTGACCTTGATATATTATTTAGTAAGGATAACAAACACCCAACCGCGTGCTCGGCAACTGCATTGGAATTACCCTCGGGCGAGTTAATCACTGTAATATCTTTGGAAGTTGCATATCCAACATCAATGTTTTCCATGCCACTGCCGGCTCTGGCAATAAATAAAAGTGCTGTTGCCTTATCAATTAAAGCCGGTGTTACCTTTATTTTAGTGCTTAACACCAGACCTATATATTGGTCAATGATCTCAAATAACTCTTCATTGGTAATATCCTGCTGCACATCCACCTCAAAACCAAGATCAGTAAGTTTCTCACTCAGGTATGGATGAAGGTGATCAGTAATGATAACTTTTTTCAAGGTTGACATATATATATAATAGCAGCAAAAAATTATTCCGCATTTGCGAAAGTTCTGGTCAGTTCAATAAAGTCGCTGACACTAAGCTGTTCTGCTCTTTTATCCGCAAAGTTAAGTTTTTCATCACAATTCAAGGAGGTTGCCTTCCTCGTTAGTCGGATAACAGCTGAATTTACTTTTGGGGGCGGGTCAAATGCCTCCGGTGCAAGTTCAAATAAATATTTGCAATCGTAATATGCCTGTACTATCACAGTAATCACCCCATATTCTTTATTGCCATGGTTTGCCACTACCCTTTTTGCCATTTCCTTTTGGAACATTCCTGTTAAAACCGGAATCTGATCTTTGAAATCTAGAATTTTAAAAAGTATTTGTGAGGAAATATTATAGGGGAAATTGCCTATTACGAGGAATTCTCCCTTAAAATATCTCCTAAGGTCTAGTTTTAAGAAGTCACCATATATAATATAGGAGGGATCAATTTTCAGTTCTTCTTCCAAATATGTGATTACTCTGGTATCCAACTCACTGAAATATACCGGATTTGGAAGTTTTAGAAGATGTTTAGATAAAATTCCCAGACCGGGACCAATTTCAAGAATTGGAATAGTTTCATTTTCGGGCTTCAAAGCCTGCACAATCTCCAAAGCAGTGGCCTCACTTTTTAAAAAATGTTGACCAAGCGATTTTTTATGATGGAAATTGTTTTGCATATAAATTGAAAATTTAACTTCCTGTTTGTGCAAACTTCGCATTAATTCGGGATACTGATTAAAAAATCTTCCAACGGTTATCTAATTTTACAGCGATGGACAATAAATTGAAGATTGGATTCACATTGGGAGATGTAAATGGAATTGGCCCCGAAGTGCTGATAAAAGCGCTTGATGACAATCGAATTTTAAAATTATGTACCCCTGTAATTTATGGATCGAACAGAATTTTATCTTTCTATAAAAAAATGTTCAACATAGAAGGTTTTAATTACACAACTTGCAGTGATGCTGATCAAACAAATACAAAATCGGTTAATATCATTAATTGTATAACGGATGATATTATTTTGCAACCGGGACAAGACACCGCAGTTGCGGGAAAAACTGCTCTAATTAGCCTGGAATCAGCCACAAAAGACCTTTTGGAGAAGAAAATTGATGCATTGGTAACTGCTCCCATCAATAAAAATAATATGCAACAAAGCGGTTTTAATTATCACGGACATACAGAATATTTTAATGCAAAGGCCGGAGATAAAGAAAGTGTAATGTTGCTGATGAATGAGAATTTGCGAGTTGGTTTGGTTACAAATCATCTTCCAATAAAAGAAATTCCTGCAGCAATAACCAAAGAAAAAATTCTTCAAAAAATTGAATTGATAAACCAGAGTCTGAAACAGGATTTTGCAATTTTTAATCCAACCATTGCAGTTTTGGGATTAAATCCTCATTCAGGTGACGGAGGCTTACTGGGAGATGAAGAAAAGAATATTATCATCCCTGCAATAAAAGCTGCACAGGATAAAAAAATATATGTTGTTGGACCATTTGCTGCAGATGGATTTTTCGGAAGTGGCAATTACCAGAAGTTTGACGCAATACTAGCGATGTATCACGATCAGGGTTTAGTTGGATTTAAAAGCCTGAGTTTTGGAAGTGGTATCAATTTTACCGCTGGCTTACCTTTTGTTCGCACATCTCCTGATCACGGTACGGCCTACGACATTGCCGGTAAGAATGAAGCATCAGGAGAAAGTATGTTGCATGCCATTTTTGCTGCCATAGACATATGTAACCGAAGGGTTTCCTATTCTGAAAGTACTAAAAACCCGCTTAAACGCTCCTTTGTTGAGTCGGAACGATAAAATTTATTCTTACTTATGGCTTCACCTGTCATTTTAACACTTAGAGTTGACTGGAGCGAAATGGACCTGTTCGGCCATATTAATAATGTGATGTATGCAAAATATACTCAATCTGCAAGGGTCAATTTTGTGGAAACCATTGGCATTATGAAAATGCTGGAGGAGGAAAAAATTGGATTTATGCTCGCAACATCCGCACTTGAATATAAAAAACCACTTTTTTATCCTGATACCATAAGAATAGAAACCACCATCACCTTTATCAAAACAACCAGTTTTGGTCTTCAGCATCAGATTTATAATGGTAATAATGTGTTATCAACCATTGGTTCCGATATTTTGGTGATGTATGATTTCAATATTGGTCAAAAGGTTCCGATTCCGGAGTCGATTTTATCTGAAATGAGACGGTTGGAGGGTGTTTAATCTATCAAAAACCTTCGATTTCATGGAACTTTGACCAATAATATCAAAATCATTCCCCTTTTTGCCTTTTGTTCACTACCTTTGTCAGCCTTTTTTAAAACAGTTGGGTCGTGAAAGATTTGAGGGCATATCAGATACCGTTTGTTGGACTAAAGTTGGAAGAGCACCACTTTAATTTTGTGCTCGAAGATGATTTTTTCAGTCATTTTGAAGATAGTCTGGTAAAACAAGGTAAGGTGTTCGTTGATCTTGTTTTTGATAAAAAGGATAGGTTATTCGTTCTTAATTTTGATATTTCGGGCACTATTGCATCAGAATGTGACCGCTGTGGTCAGGCTTTCGATCTTCCGATTCATGGAAATTACACGATCTATGTTAAGGTTGGCGATGAGCGTGAGGAGGATAAGGATAATGAAGATGTGATATGGATTTCAGAAGGTGACTCTGTTTTGGATGTTTCGGAAATGATATACGAGTTTGTGCATCTATCCATCCCGATAAAAAAGACACATCCCGATAAGAAGAATGGTGAACCCGGATGTGATCCTGAAATATTAAAACTGTTAGGAACAGAAAAAGAGGAAGAAGACAAAAAGGAAATTGATCCCCGTTGGGATATTTTAAATAATTTGAGTAAAAATTAAAACTAGAATACAATGCCGAATCCAAAACGACGTCACTCGAAACAAAGAACCCGCACTCGCAGAACACATCATGGTGTTGAAGCGCCAAATGTGATCAACTGTGCAAATTGTGGTGCGCCTACTTTGTATCACCGCGTATGTCCTGAATGTGGAACATACAGAGGAAAAATCGCAATCGAAAAGAAAGCCTGATCTTCATTCCCCGGAAATTCGGGGTATTCCAATAGTTAAAACCAACTACAGGCATGAATAAACCACTTGCAGCAATAACCGGTGTCTACGGTTATGTTCCTGAATACAGGCTCACCAACGCCGAACTCGAGAAAATGGTAGACACTTCTGACGAGTGGATCATGTCAAGAACCGGTATCAAAGAGCGCCGGATCTTAAAGGGAGAAGGTCTTGCAACCAGCGACATGGCTGTGGAAGCTGTGAAGGGATTGCTGGAAAAAAAAGGGTTAAAAGCCACGGATATTGAAATGCTTATCGTGGCAACTACTACACCTGATATGGCCTTTCCCGCTACAGCCAATATTGTTTGCGATAAATTGGGGTGTAATCATATTTTAAGTTACGACATTAGTGCCGCGTGCAGCGGTTTTTTATATGCACTTACTACAGGTGCAAAATTTATCGAGACCGGCACTTATAAAAGAGTGGTAATTGTAGGTGCCGATAAAATGTCCTCTATTATTAATTACAGCGATCGCACTACCTGCGTTATTTTTGGTGATGGTGCAGGAGCGGTAATGCTTGAGCCAAGTGAAGATGGCACCGGTATTGTGGATTCCATTTTGCGTTCCGATGGTTCAGGTCGTCATTATTTACATCAGAAAGCAGGAGGGTCACTTAAACCTGCAAGCCATGAAACGGTTGATAGCAATGAACATACAGTTTACCAGGAAGGTAAAACAGTGTTCAAATTTGCAGTGAAGAATATGGCTGATGTTTCGGAGGAGATAATGAAAAGGAACAATTTAGTGAGTGAGGATATTGCATGGTTGGTTCCTCATCAGGCAAATTTGAGAATTATTGACGCAACCGCTGATCGTATGGGATTATCCAAAGAAAAGGTAATGATCAATATTGAAAAATACGGAAATACAACAGCGGGAACACTGCCTTTGTGTTTGTGGGAATGGGAACCGAAATTAAAAAAGGGAGATAATATTGTTTTGGCAGCATTTGGTGGAGGGTTTACCTGGGGAGCAACACTGATAAAGTGGGCCTATTCAAATTGACAATTGACAATTTGCATTAACCCTTGACTATTGACTCCTGACTATTGACTGAGTTACTAATAAAAATTGAATTTAATAAACATCCTGATTTACCGATCAGGACAACATTTAACAAAAAATGGCAAATACAGCAGATATACGAAAAGGGCTTTGCATCGATTTTAATAATGATGTTTGGCAGGTTGTTGATTTTCAGCATGTGAAACCGGGTAAGGGAAATGCTTTTGTGCGCACGAAGATCAAAAGTTTAACAACAGGAAAAGTTTTGGAAAACACATTTCCTTCCGGTGCAACAATTAATACTGTAAGAGTAGAGCGCCGTACATTCCAGTATTTATATAAAGACGAGACAGGTTATAGTTTCATGAATCAGGAGACTTTTGATCAGGTTACATTGGATGAAGCAATGGTGGAAGGAAAGGAATTTTTTAAGGAAGGACAGGAAATTGATATCTTATTTCATGCAGAAACAGAAAAACCCTTGTTCTGTGAGTTACCTGCACATATCGTTTTAGAGGTTACATTTGCAGAGCAGAGTGTGAAAGGCAATACTGCGACTAATGCATTTAAAAATGCAACTTTGGAAACAGGGGCTACTATTATGGTACCTATGTTTGTTAATTCGGGTGATGTAATTAAAATTGACACCCGCTCATTTGAATATGTTGAACGCGTAAAATAACCTTACTATGGACTTTAAAGAAATTCAGGAGTTAATCAGGATGGTTAATAAAAACAACATCGCTGAACTCACAATTGAAAATCAGGATTTTCGCATTAAAATTAAAACTGCTTTAGCTTCTTCAGGAGTTATGCAGGTTCCGATGATGATGCAACAACCCCAAATGCAACAGGTTTCCCAACCTCAACAAATAGCATCTGAAAAAACTACTCAGGCTGTTACGGAGGAAACTAAAACAGAAACAGTTGCTGCTGAAAATACCATCACAATAAAATCACCAATTGTAGGTACTTTTTATCGTTCTCCAGGACCGGATAAAGAAGTATTCGTGAAAGTTGGCGATGAAATTTCTATTGGTTCTAAATTATGCATCATTGAAGCCATGAAATTATTCAATGAAATTGAAAGTGAAGTTTCAGGCAAGATCGTAAAAATTCTTGTTGATGATGCAAGTCCGGTGGAATATGATCAGCCACTGTTTTTAATTGAGACCAAATAATCTAATCATTTTTCACACATTTTGGAATTTGCACATTGGCAAATTTGTACATTAGATATTTAAAATAAGATGTTCAAAAAAATACTGATAGCAAATCGCGGCGAAATAGCTTTAAGGGTTATTAGAACAGCAAAGGAAATGGGTATTAAAACTGTTGCTGTTTATTCTACAGCAGATAAAGAAAGTTTGCCCGTGCGTTTTGCCGATGAAGCAGTTTGCATTGGACCGCCATCTTCTAAAGAATCCTATTTGAGTATTCCGAAAATTATGGCTGCTGCGGAAATTACCAATGCAGATGCTATTCATCCGGGATATGGATTTTTAAGTGAGAATGCTACATTTTCTGAAATATGTACGAAGTACGGAATAAAATTCATTGGCCCAACTGCAGATCAGATAAGGAAAATGGGTGATAAGATCACTGCAAAAGAAACAATGAAAAAAGCCGGCGTTCCTGTAATTCCGGGAAGCGATGGTTTATTGAAGGATGTTGCGGATGCAAAAAAATTAGCGAAGAAAATTGGATATCCTGTAATCATGAAAGCTACTGCAGGTGGTGGTGGAAAAGGAATGCGCATTGTTTGGAAAGAGGACGAAGTGGAAAGTGCATTTGATACCGCAAGTATGGAAGCAAAAGCATCATTTAATAATGATGGTTTATACATGGAAAAATATATTGAGGAACCGCGTCATATTGAAATTCAGATAGCCGGTGATCAATATGGAAGAGCTTGTCATTTAAGTGAACGCGATTGTTCCATACAAAGAAGACATCAAAAATTAGTGGAAGAAAGTCCTTCACCATTTCTTGATGAGAAGCTGAGAAAAAAAATGGGTGATGCCGCGGTTAAAGCTGCAGAAAGTATTAAATACGAAGGAGTGGGAACAATAGAATTTCTTGTTGACAAACACAAGAATTTTTATTTCATGGAAATGAATACACGTATTCAGGTTGAACATACAGTTACAGAAGAAGTTGTTGATTTTGATTTAATTAAAGAACAAATAAAAATTGCAACAGGAGAAAAAATTTCCGGAAAAAATTATTTTCCATTATTACATGCAATGGAATGCAGAATAAATGCGGAGGATCCCACAAGAAATTTTTCTCCGAGTCCGGGAAAAATAACAAGTTTCCATTCGCCAAAAGGTCATGGTGTTCGTGTAGATACTGCTGTGTATGCCGGCTATACAATTCCACCATATTACGATAGCATGATCGCAAAATTAATTTGCAAGGCGCGCACACGCGAAGAAGTTATTTTAAAAATGCAAAGGGCATTAGATGAATTTATAGTTGAAGGAATTAAAACAACCATTCCTTTCCACAAAAAACTCATGCGCGATCCTAAATTCAGGGCTGGGGTATTTGATACGAGTTTTATGAATTCATTTGATTTGAGTGATCTGGAATAATAAATAACTTTATTAAATATTTGAAAGCAAGTTGAGAGACTTGCTTTTTTTATTGGTAACAATTGAGCAACAATTTTAAATATAGTTTCCATTAAATAGGTTTTCATTTTTACATTTCCGACCCTGAAGGGGTCGCATGTTTATAGAAAACCCCTTCGAAAAAAATGTCTGACCCCGAAGGTGGTCACATGTAATTCGCACGTATGGTTGATCACGGATTTGGGTTTGAATATTGTTCTTCCACAAGGCGTGTTTTTTTACATGCGACCCCTTCAGGGTCGGTGAATGGGTTGCTTCATTTTTTCTATATACATGTGATCCCTTCGGGATCGGCGTGGGGATGTAAATTTGATTCAAAAAATTAAATTGTTTGTTGTCCGACTGCCCCGCCAGAGTCTACACAGAAAATAATTCATCATGTATCAAGTGAATATTCACGTGGGACCCTGGCGGAATTGGGAACGAAGACGATCGAATCCACAGTCCTTCACGGGTATAATTGATTTTTTATAGGTGTGAGTAGACTATAGGGGGCACTTATTAATTTTAGATATGGTTTCAATATTTACATTTCCGACCCAGAAGGGGTCGTATGTCTATAGAAATCTCAATACCAAGAAATATCTGACCCTGAAGGTGGTCACATGTAATTCCAACGTAAAGTTGATCCGCAATATTTGTTTTTACCTGCGTCCCTTTCAGGGTCGGTTAATAATCAGATTCGTTTTTCTATCAACCTGTGATCGCTTCGAGATAAGATCAAGGATGAAAATTTGAATCGAAATCTTATTCCATTGCATCAAATAAAAAAAGGGCAATAAAAAAACTAATTTTTTATCACCCTTGATTATTTTATAATAACCCCTCATCTCACTATCCCAAAAATCCTATCACTCTCCTGTTGCATCAATACTCTGAATTTTGCACCGAGTTCGGGGATGTATTTTGGTTCGGTATCGGCACCTACGCGAGGGGTCCAGTAACTTTCACATTCGAGCCAGGTTTGATGGGAATAACCATTTTCGGCTAAAACGATATTGTAGTCAATTTTTTTAGTAGGATCATTCGGGTCTTTTCTGAATGCCATTTCTGCATGTATCTTGGTATATAATTCCAGGGTGCAGGGTTCACCGCCTCCGCGTTTTTTATCGAGGGCCGCTTGATATAATGGCATAAAAGCAACTGCTGTTTTTCCCATATCGGCGGGATCGCTCATTTTAGCAGTATATCCTTTTTTTGATTCAAGCCATTCGGCTCCGCTTACGCCATTTGCTTCGGCAATGACAATTTCTTTGGATTCATCTCCTGCTGTGTCGCTCATTAATACACAGAGGTCGGCATATTGTTCTAATGTGATCATAATGCTATTTTTAAAAGGTTAATAAATCAAATTTAATCCATTTTTTTTAAGCTAACCAATTTCGACAGATCCATTGCTTTTTCTTTTACCTCGTTCACATTTTCTCCTAAAATATTATTTACCAACACTACCCCCATTCGTCTGTATTTTCTGGTAGTTGGTTTACCGAAGATACGAATATCTGTTTGCGAACTTTCTAAAACTTTTTCAATTCCTTCAAAGGAGAATTTTTGCATTTCTTCCGGAGCAAGAATTACCGCACTAGCTCCAATTTTTAATAATTCGATTTCCGGTATTGGCAACCCTAATACTGCACGGGCATGTAATTCAAATTCATTTAAATTTTGCGTTCCTGCAAGTGTTACCATTCCTGTATCGTGGGGTCGAGGACTCAACTCTGAAAAATACACTCCATTTTTCGCACTAAGGAAAAATTCCACTCCCCATATTCCGGCACCGGTCAATGCTTCAGTTACTTTTTTTGCAATTTCCTGTGCTTCTTTAATATGTTCAGGAGAAATTAATGCAGGTTGCCAACTTTCCTGATAATCACCCCGCTCCTGACGGTGACCAATTGGTGCACAAAATAAAGTGGGACCATTTTTTTGCGTCACCGTTAATAAAGTAATTTCCGAATCAAATGAAATAAATTCTTCCACTATCACTTCAGCAATATCTCCGCGTTTCGCCTCTTGTGAATAATTCCAGCTTTTTTCAATATCCAATTCCGATTTAATTGTAGATTGCCCCTTCCCGCTGGAACTCATCAACGGTTTTATCACACAGGGAATTCCAATTTCCGCAACAGCATTTTTTAATTCTTCCAGACTTGTAGCATAAGCATATTTTGCCGTTTTAACACCTAATTCTTTAGCAGCAAGATCGCGAATTGCTTTTCTGTTCATCGTAAAATTAGCGGCACGTGCACTTGGAACAACCTGAATATTCCACTTCTCATATTCATAAAATCGTTCCGTTCTAATTGCTTCTATTTCCGGAACAATAATGTCGGGGTTGTGTTTTTTCACAATGGCATCCAATGCTTTTCCATCCAACATATTTATCACTTCTCTTTCATCAGCCACTTGTTGTGCAGGTGCATCATTATACGAATCAACTGCAATTACATAATGGCCCAAACGCTTACATGCTATTACGAACTCTTTTCCCAATTCACCACTACCTAACAATAGTATTTTTTTCATGTATATTTTTGTGCTAATTTAGCAAAAATGAAACACAAAAATAATAATATCCTTTCTCCACATATTTTTCGATTTAATTTGCTTTTTGTCCTCCTATTCTTGCATGGCTGGTTGAACGCTCAGGAAAATTTTGTTCCGGGCACTATCATTACCAATCAGGATGATACCTTGCAAGGATTAATTGATTTCAGAGATTGGGCAGACAGTCCTGAAACTTTTAGATTTAAAAAATCAAGGGAGAGTGTTGTACAAACCTTCACTCCGCATACCTTAAAAAGTGTTTCGGTGGAGAATACGGAATATATCTGCCGCCAGGTTATAATCGATAAAACACCAGTAGATCTTTGGAAATTGGGTCTTGGATATGTTCAGTTACTTGAAAAGGATACTATAGCGCTGAAGGCAATTGTAGTCTCAGAAGTAGGTATTAGTTTATATAGTTATAGTGCAAAGGAAAAGAATCATTTTTTTGCGATATACGGTGATTCCATAGTGGAATTATTATACATTTATTATTACGATGAAAAACTTAAATCCGGAATTAAAAATGCGGAATATAAAAATCAATTGGCAAGGATAACAAAAAAATGTCCGAAGTTACTGGGAAAAATCGATCGTTGCAGATTTACTTCTAATGAGATCGCATCGATAATAATTGATTTTAATAAATGTGAAGCAAATGACATTTCGTATCAATTTATTAAACCAAAAACGCAAGAATATTTTGGTTTAATGGTTGGAGTTTCCAAAACAAAAATTACATTCACTACCGGCGACAGTGGTCCGGGTTATGGTCGTGCTGAATATAGTTATGGAAATGGATATAATGCAGGCTTATTTTACGATTTAGATTTTGAGGGCCGACGACAAACACTGTGGTTGAATACTGAATTGGTTTTTAATAAATTCAGTTCACACGGATTCGCCGCCTACACGTCAGGGTCTTTTTATAGGGAAGAAGAAATAAATTTCGACATTTTAGATGCATTATTAACCATGGCCCTTAAAGTTCAAATGAACACTCCCAAATTTAAACCCTATTTCAAAATTGGTTTTGGAGGAACCTATTCAATAACCAATGATAACACACAGGAAATCATGGAGGAGAATATCTATATCCATACGATTGAAAATTACACGCTGGAAAATGAAATTGACAAAAATAATTTTCATGTTTCTTTTATCGCTGGTGGGGGCGTAACTCTTATGAATAAATATTATTTGGAGGTGCTTTATGATCGTGCACTAACCATTGCGGGTGAAGAAAGTGTTAAAGGATTTCAGGATGCATTTTCTCTGCATTTGAAATATGCTTTTTAAACATATTATTTCAATAAGAAATCTTGTTTATTTAATGATAAGCTTCACAACAATATCATTTTCATTATCTCTTACAGATAAAACATATGGTCCGGGGGCAAATTCTGAAATATCAATTTTGATCAGCCCCCTTGAGTTGTCAAGTCTATAGGTATCACTATAAACTATCTGTGAAGCATTATTATATAAAATTGCCGTATAATCTTTGATCTCAGAATTAAACATCTGGATATTTAATTCCGTATCAGCAGGATTTGGGTAGGTTACTAATTGTAAAGTGCCTTCAGGCAATTCTGTATGTGTAATAATATCATTGGCATGTAATAATTTGATATCGGGATCCAATACAATACCCGTAATTTCAAAAGGCACATCCAATTGAAACAACTGCCCTATTTTTTTATGGTCCAATACAAGATCAAGCGAATCGTTTTCGCCATAAATTCTCACCGGCACCTTCATTTCAAAAAAATCAACCGAAGGATCTGAGGTGGTTTGATTCAAAGCAATTTTTAATTGATCATTTTCATCCTGGTTCCACAATAAATAATATGTGGGAAATCCTTGCCCATAAAACCAATCGTTAAAATATTCCGTCAACACGGTATCTCCCGCTGATTCTAAATGATTTTTAAGATCATCGGTCACTGCAAAATCATAAATAAGTTCAGGATCTGTTATATAATTCTTTATAGCAGCAAAAAATACAGAATCACCTAATTCCCATCGCAACATATGTAAAATCCACGCACCTTTATAATAGGTTAATCTACCATCAAATATTCTGGTTGTAGTTGTAGTGTCATCCACCCAAACAGAACCTCCGGGTTTAGAAACTATTGTGTTTCTTGTTCCTGAAAGCCAGGCTTCATAATAATTATTCGGGTCCTCAGAAAAATCGAAACTCAACCAGGTGCTATACGTTGCAAATCCTTCATTTAACCAAATGTCCCGCCAGGTTCCACAGGTAATTTTATCGCCAAACCATTGGTGTGCCATTTCATGTACAAGTAATTCATAATTAAAATTAGAAACAGAACTCATGGTTTGATGTTCCATTCCTCCACCCCATCCAAATTGCATATGGCCGTATTTTTCGTCCGGGTAGGGATAATCAGAATAAATGTCAGAAAATAATTCAAAACTGGGAACAATAATATCTATTCCCGGAATAGCAGTTTCAAATGTCTCCGGATATATTAAATTATAAAATAAAACCGAATCTTCATGATGGGGTGCATAAAAAGAATATACCAGATAATTACTTACAGAAATTCCGATCAAATAAGTTGCCATTGGATATTTGGTTCTCCAATGATACGTGGTAAAATCTCCATCCACAATTTCATTAATTAATAAACCCGGGCCTCCTGATCTATATGCTGAAGGTGAAGTAACCAAAATATCCGCAGAATCGATTTTATCTGTTATCGTTTGTTTACATGGCCACCAATCACTTGCCCCATAGGGCTCCGATAAGGTCCAGATGGTATTACCTGTTTCATGTGGTGTTATTTCAAATGAACCGAAGCCGGATGACACCGGAGTACCGTGATAATAAACGCAAATAGAATCAAAAGCACCTGCATTTAAAATTTCAGGCAATTCAATTACTATTTCATTATTCAAGTGTTGAAAAGGAATAGTAGTATTATGAAAAATAACAGAATCAATAATTAAAGAATCACTTGCATCAAAATAAATTAATTCACTGGTTTCCAATATGGTGAAATAAGAAGTAATTGCACCTGAAATAAAAAGTGTATCTGGAGAAATATTCCACTCACATCGAACATATTTCAGGTCATAATTATCTGTTGGGGCGGCATTAAATACTGTCAGCCTGGCTGACGCCGCAACCTGTTCCGATTTAATTACATCGCGTTCGAAATCAAATAATGGAGTAGACTGGGCACTTGCGCTTTCGATAAAAAAAAGGATGAGAATACCGGTAAAAAAATATTTCAACTTCATTTTTTACCGGTTATATTTTTTTGATTATTTCCTATCCTCCTCGACATCTTAACAAGTTCATATGTTTCAAAAAACAAAAAGGAAAAATAAATGATGGCAAAGGGTATAATAAAATTAATATCCTCAGAAGCTACAGCATTTTTTTTATAAACCAAAACTATTATTGCAGTAATGATAAGTTTTGAAAAAATGCTCACAAAAAAAATATTCATAAACCCGCTTAATTTACCGGTCATGGTTTTTCCGGATAAATATAAAGTGGCAAAACTCAATACAAGAAAAACAAAATATAAAACCCAGGCAAATGTCATTACCGGTTTAAAATTTTCGAAAAAACTCAAAATAAAAAGTACGGCTGCAATAAAAACTGCAAATAAGATCAATCTTTTAAAAGAACCCAATATCATGGAAACAGTATTTAAGAATTAAGTTTTTGATTTTAATTTCATTTCAAACTTTCATTTCTTATTCGGTTTTATAAAATCTTTGAGTACAGCGTACATACCTGCCGCAACTCCCAACAATGAAAGTATAACCGTAAACCACGGCTTTGTGTTCAGTAAAGCGTCTAATTTAATTCCGCCCCATACACCTATAAATATCCCTGCAAAAAGCTGAAAAGCCATCGCAGAATATTTAAAATAATTATCAAATCGTGGCTTCCTGGTATTGCGGTCTGGCATCTACGATTTTAGTTTCCTTAGCACCCATATTACAAATGCCGTCGAAATGAGCACCGTTTTCAATAACAATTTTGGCGGTATAAATATTTCCTTCTACAACAGAAGTTGATTTTAAAGTCAAAACTTCGCTCACTTCAATATCACCGGTAATTCTACCCTCGATATCTGCACTTTTACAATGAACATCTCCCTCAATCAAACCGGTTGGTCCTACTGCAACCTTAGCTTTTGTGCGTAAAGTTCCACGTATGGTGCCCTCAATTCGGAGGTCGCCATCACTTTCTATTGTTCCTTCCACAATAGTTCCTAGATTGATCCTGTTTGAAATAAAAGAGTTAGGTGCAGACTGGGTTGTTGAATTTTTATTCCCAAACATAATTTTGAAATTTTAGTTGAAGTTAATATAATCTTTTGGATTTATAGGATTTTTTTGATGCCAAAGTTCAAAATGCAGGTGAGGACCACTGCTCATTTCGCCGGTATTTCCGATAACAGCTATTACATCACCTGCTTTTACGGTGTTTCCTGTTTTTTTGAGTATCTGTGAATTATGTTTATAAAACGAAATCAGACCATGATCGTGTTGGAGAATTATCACATTGCCGCTTTCAAGGCTCCAATAACTATCAATCACAATACCACCGAGGCAAGCTTTTATAGGTGTATTTTCGGGAGCCACCACGTCAATACCATAATGGCGCTCCCTTGAGCTAAATTCAGAGGTGACCGAACCCTTTACAGGAGGGAAAAAGTGGAGTGATTCAAGATTTTGGTCACTGGTAACATCCCGAGGATCTGCCAGGCTGAGGTTAAAAAGGTCCTCCTGAGAGATTTGATCCCGTAACATCTTGTCAATTTCTGAGGCTTCCCCTATCTGAATATCCGAATAATCCTTCTTTTCAATACTATCTAAAGGCACAATGGTATCAATTTCACCGCTTAAACGCTTTTGAAGGTTTGCGAAATAGATATCGTAAGCCTTTAGGGAGAGTAACATAGAATCCGTGGTCCTGTTATTTCGAGTGATCTGTCGGGCGGTATTTACCTCATTATACCCAACTACCAGGTTTTTAAGGGGGGTGAAAACAATAGCGAGATATACAATAAGGCCTATTACGACCAGCAATGTGCTAAAAAGTATGATCACATTGAACAAACTCAAACGCAGAGAGGTTTGCACCTCAAAAGTCTTGTCGTGCATGAGCACTAACTTGTATTTCGTGCGCAATTTCTGCAACCAAAGAGTGGTTTTTTTATTACCTTTCGCCATTACTGCGTAAAACGCTATTTTATTTACTTTATTTAAAATATTTTTGTCGGAAATAAGTTATATATCCGGCATCAAACTATTGACTGTGAAACGAAATTTTTCCCTATTTATCGCTACAATTTTAATTCTTTTTTTTGTTTCTGCGTGCAGTTCGAGCAAAAATGGCAATAATAATATCGTTGTGCGCAGCATTGATGACCTGATAGCCAGGGATAACGGGTATTTTAACGCCCGGTTAAGCATGAAAGAGAACGAGCGAACTCTTTGGGAGGGGCAAACCGATAACTATGAAGAAATTTTGCCCATTTTCAAGTATGGCACACAGGAGCAGGCATCAGGGGTTCAACCTGCTATGGATGAGATCGTTAAGAAGACCTCCTTTGTGATCCAAATGCATAAAAAAAGCAAATGGGTGGACGATAGTTATTTCCTGATAGGCAAATCAAGTTTTTATAAAAGGAATTACGATGAGGCGTTAAACACTTTTCAATATATCGTTGCCGAATATTCTGATCTTATTGAAAAACAATCGGCCAATAAAAGAGTAAAAGAGGATGAGGATGGTGAATTGAATTTCGTAGAAAGGTTAAAACATCAACCTGTTGCAAGTCAGGCAGGAATTTGGGTTGCCCGTACTCTTGTCGAACAAAAAAAATACAGTGATGCACATACCGTATTAAGCGTATTAAAAAGCAGGGAAAATTTTCCTACATGGTTATTGGGCGAATTATATTCTGTGGAAGCAGATTGTTATATCAAAGAAAATCAACATGCAAATGCTATTGAGCCTCTGATAGCAGCCATTGAAAATACCGATGACAAAAAGTCTGTGGTTCGTTATAATTTTATTCTTGCCCAACTTTATGCAGAACAAAACAATTACGAAAAAGCCCTTGCCACATATCAACTTGTATTAGATGGAAAACCAACGTACGACATGGACTTTTATGCCAAATTAAATATGGCGAAATTAACCATGGAAAATTATGGCGTATCGGGAAAAGAATCGAAAGATGAATTATTGAATTTGCTTAAGGATGAAAAATATATTGAATTTTATGGTCTCATCTATTATACACTTGCTGATATAGCACTTGCCGACAAACAAAAAGAGCTCGGAATAGAATACCTGAATAAATCGGTGAGAAGCACAAATGAAGGAAAACAAAAAGGAATCTCTTACATGCGCCTCGGTGATATTTATTATGCGGATGTAGAATATAAATCGGCGTATGCTTATTATGATAGCACCGTATTAAATTTACCAAAAGATCAACCGCGTTTTGAAGAAGTTAAACAATTGCGCGACAATTTAAAATTATTGGTGGATGAATTGACCATAATTGAAACAGAAAAAAAATTACAATATTGGGCTGGATTATCTGAAAAGGATTTACTTAAAGAACTTGAAAAAATAATTGTTGAGGAAGAAGAAAAGGATACAGTAAATAATGAAATTATTAACCAAAACAATGTAGCTCAGGCCGGAACAACAACAGGTGGTGATTTTTATTTTTATAATATTACCTTGCGTTCGCGAGGTTTTTCTGAATTCAAGAAAAAATGGGATACCCGTAAACTTGAAGACAATTGGCGCAGAAGTGAAAAAGGAAGTTTTGGTGAAGAAGAAAATGTTGTTGCAGATACTGCAGGAACAAAAACAATTGACCTCACCGGAAAAAATATTACTATAGATGCTATTTTAGCAAGCCTTCCTAAAACACCTGAACAAATTGCGGCATCCAATGCAAAAATTGCCGGTGCATTATTCAGAGCAGGGGTTATTTACAAGGAAAATTTTTCCAACAAACCAAAAGCTATCGAATATTTTGAGGAAAACGTAACAGACTACCCTGCAAATTATTACGAAGTGCAAGCTTATTACCAATTATACAGATTGACAGGTAATCCTAAACAGGAAACTTACAAAAATGCAATTCTGACTAAATATCCCGAATCCGATTATGCAAAAATTATCGGAGATCCTGATTACTTCAAAAAAAGAGAGGAAAAGAAGAATGCTCTTGATATTTTTTATACACAAACCTATAATCTGCTACAACAAAAAAGTTATGCTGAAGTTAAGAGCAGATCACATATGGCAGATAGTTTATTCGTGCCTAACCCTTACAAACCAAAATTTGAGATGTTAAATGCCTTGACCTTTGCAGATGCTGACAGTGTGGATATTTTCAAAAACGAATTACAAAAGGTGGCAATTAAATATCCTGAACACGAGGTTGGAATTCGCGCTCAGGAAATACTTGACTATTTGCGCAGAGGAAGTGTGATGGATGCTGTAGAAAAAGTAGCACCAACAATAAACTATACCTACAAGCCGGAGGAAGAACATTACTTTTTATTTATAATGGGTGCAACGGGAAAGGATGCAACAACCATGAAAAATAATATCGCAACCTTTGATGCTGCCAATTTTGGAACTGATAATTTAAAGATCAGCAGCTTATTACTTGGAAAAGAAAATAGTTTAATAATGGTAAAATCATTTTCAAGCGCAGCTAAAGCATTAACTTATTATTACACCATAAAAGATAACGCAAGCGTTTTTAATGAACTCACAAAGGAAGCATTTACCCCGATGGTAATTTCGAAATCTAATTATGTGCAATTCTATAAAGCAAAAGACATTGCCGGATATGAAGTTTTCTTTGAGGATAATTATATAAAAGATTAATAATTAATCATGTCGGTAAAAGAAGAATTAGCATTATATAAAAAGCAGATCAAATGGTTTTGGCGGATCTTTTTTATCGGTGCGGGGGTGATTGCTATATTTATCCTGCTGCTTTCATTTGGTGTATTCGGCAAACTACCTTCCTTTGACGAATTGGAAAATCCACAAAGTAGCCTTGCCACACAAATATTAACATCTGATGGCGAATTATTAGGAAGATTTTACAGAGAGAACAGAACAAATGCAACCTTAAAAGAAATTCCACCACATTTAATAAAAGCTTTAGTAGCAACAGAAGACAGACGTTATTACGAACACAGTGGTATTGATGCCAAAAGCGTAATGCGTGTTATCATAAAAACTTTGATATTGCGCCAGGAAGAAGCGGGAGGTGGAAGTACTCTTACACAACAGCTTGCAAAAAATTTATATGGAAGACCTGTTGCAAGTAATAAATTTTCTCTTGCAGTAATCAAATTAAAAGAATGGGTAACCGCCGCAAAACTCGAGCGCAGATATACCAAGGAAGAGATCATTGTAATGTATTTGAACACTATTCCGTATATCTATGATGCAAGCGGAATTAAAACTGCGTCGAAAACATTTTTTAATAAATCTGTTGATTCCCTAACAATTGATGAGTCAGCAATTCTTGTTGGCATGGTAAATAATCCTTCTCTTTTTAATCCTGTTCGATTTCCTGAAAGATGTTTGGAAAGAAGAAATGTGGTTTTACATTCCATGGTTGAAACCGGAGACCTCAGTAAAGAAGATTATGATCTGTATAAAGTAAAACCAATAGTACTTGATTTTAAACGACAAGATCACAAGGCTGGAAATGGCACTTATTTCAGAGAATATTTACGCCAATGGCTTGGTGATTGGGTGGAAGAAAATGAAAAACCTGACGGTGGAAAATGGGATATATATAAGGATGGTTTAAAGATCTATACTACAATTGATAGTCGCATGCAAAGTTATGCAGAACAGGCAACCAGTCAATGGCTCACCAAATTGCAAAAAGATTTTAATGCGCATTGGAAAGGAAATAAATATGAACCCTGGGCATATCCGTACAGCGGTCGCACAAATCCCGGACTTATAGATAACGCTATGAAACAAAGTGAACGTTATCGCAAAATGAAAAAAGCCGGAAAAAGCGAGGATGAAATAAATAAAGCATTTCAGGTAAAAGATACAATGACGGTTTTTTCCTGGTTTGCAAAAAACTATGACCTTGATACAGTGATGTCGCCCTATGATTCTATCAAATATGTTAAGAAAACATTACAGCCCGGATTTATGGCTATGGATCCGCATACCGGTGAGATCAAAGCTTGGGTTGGTGGTGTAGATATGCGTTATTACCAGCTTGATCACGTAAAACCATCACAAGGAAGGCAGGTAGGCTCTACATTTAAACCTTTTGTATATACTGCTGCAATTGCAGATAAAGGATTTTCTCCCTGCTATCAGATACCGAATCTGCCAGTAACCTTCGAAAAGGGTAAAAAATGGAGTTTAGTGAGTGACTGGACTCCAAAAAACTCTGATGGGAGTTATGGAGGAATGTTAACACTATCCCAGGGATTGGGTAAATCGGTAAACACGGTAACTGCATATTTACTGCGTGAAGTGGGAATTCAACCAGTTATAGATCTTGCCCATAACATGGGAATAGAATCGGAGATACCATTTCAGCCCTCTATTTGTTTGGGAACTCCGGAAGTTACCGTGTATGAAATGACTGCAGCCTATTCCGCTTATGCAAATAAAGGTGTTGCTGTGCGCCCGATTTTTGTCTCTCGAATTGAAGATAAAAATGGTAATATCATTGCAGAATTTCCTGCTAAACGAGTTGAAGTGATGCGCGAGGAAATTTCTGCCGTTATGTTGGATATGATGAAATATGTGGTGAATAACGGAACTGGCCAAAGATTGCGCCGACAGGAATATGGTGGAATTACCTCCGAAGTTGCAGGTAAAACCGGTACTACTCAAGAGAATACTGATGGTTGGTTCATGGGTATGGTGCCGCAATTAGTTTGTGGAGTATGGGTTGGTGCTGATGACCCCGTTGTTCATTTCAGATCTACTGCACTCGGACAGGGTGCTAATATGGCATTACCTATCTATGGATTCTTTATGAAACGAGTATATGCTGACAGAACTTTAGGAATAGATCCAGCGGCTAAATTCTCGCCTTTTGAAGGAACTCCAACAATTGAATTGAATTGTGGGAAATACAACAACAATCAGATTAATGAGTATGAGGAATTAATGGAAGGTTACAATTAAACTTATTTTAACTCCGGTTTGTTATTCTTCCTCCCCCTAAATTATTAATTTCTTCAAGCTTCAATGATTGCGCTTTTTGATTTGCCTTTTAAATCGCAGCCAACAAGAGGAATTTACAACCTGTTATATTTGCATACATGAATTTGGATCAGTTCAACAATATAGAAATTACACTTCCGCATAAACCAGGCATATACCGGTATTATGATAAGGAAGCTAAATTATTATATGTTGGAAAAGCTAAAAATTTAAAAAAACGCGTAAGCAGTTATTTTCAAAAAACAGATCACAGTGCGCGTATTAAATTAATGGTGAAACAAATTGAAAAAATTGAATTCACTATCGTTAATTCCGAATCAGATGCTTTTTTGTTGGAAAACACTTTGATAAAAACACAACAACCTAAGTACAACGTAAATTTAAAGGATGGAAAAACATACCCCTTTATTGTAATAAAAAATGAACGATTCCCGAGAATATTTTTTACCCGAAAAAGAATTGAAGACGGTTCACAATATCTTGGTCCATTTACTTCAAAAGGGAAAGTAAAATCCATTTTCGAATTTATTAAATCCGTTTTTCCGATTCGAACCTGCAATTATGTTTTATCGGAAACAAATATCAAAAATCACAAATTTAAAATTTGTCTTGAATATCATTTAGGCAATTGCAAAGGCCCATGTGAGGGATTAATGAGTGAACAGGAATACATGGATAATGTAAACAACATCATTAATATTTTAAAAGGAAATTTGAGTTTTGTAAAAACCAGCTTTAAACACAAAATGCAGGAACATGTGGAGCGATTAGAGTTTGAAGCAGCGGAGGAATTAAATAAAAAACTCGCAAGTATTGAAGATTACCAGGGAAGAAGTACTGTTGTGAATACCAATATCGACAATGTGGATGTATTTAGCATTGCTGATGCAGGTAATTTTGCTGTAATAGGATATCTTAAAATAATGCAAGGCATGGTAACTCAGGCTAAAACATTAGAACTCATAAAAAAATTGGATGAATCGAAAGAAGAATTATTGAGTATTGCTATAACTGAATTGCGTTTACAATTTAACAGCGATGCTAAGGAGATCATTGTTCCAGTTAAATCAGAAATAAGTGATGACAGTATTGTTCAAACTATTCCGCTAGCCGGTGAAAAAAAGAAGTTGTTGGATCTGGCATTTAAAAATGCATTATATGTAAGAGAAGAAAGAGAAGCAGGAAAAGAAAAACGCGAAAATAAAAATAAAAATATCCGCATACTGGAAACCATTAAAAACGATTTTAAACTCACTACCCTACCCTATCATATTGAGTGTTTTGATAATTCAAACATACAAGGCACAAATCCCGTTGCAAGTATGGTATGCTTTAAAAATGCCAAACCGAGCAAAAAGGATTATCGCCATTTTAATATTAAAACAGTTGTTGGCCCCGATGATTTTGCAAGTATGCATGAGATCGTCTACAGAAGATATAAACGTTTGCTGGAGGAAGCACTTCCCCTTCCGCAATTAATTGTGGTGGATGGAGGCAAGGGACAATTATCAGCTGCAGTAGATGCCCTTAAAGAATTAGGAATATATGGAAAGGTTGCAATTTGTTCTATTGCAAAAAGGTTGGAGGAAATATATTTCCCTGATGATCAAACGCCGTTGTATATCAACAAAAAAAGTGAGAGCCTGAAAGTAATTCAACAAATGCGCGATGAGGCACATCGGTTTGCAATTACATTTCATCGGTTAAAAAGAAGTAATGCAGCGATCACTTCCGAACTTGATAATATCAAAGGTATTGGAGATAAGGCTAAAGCAGCTTTAATGAAAGAATTTAAATCCGTGAAAAAAATAAAAACTACACCCGTTGAGGAACTTGTTAAAGTAGTGGGGAAATCGAAGGCGGAGTTGATCTGGAATTATTTTAATCCGGAGGAAGGAGGAGAGAGGAGAGAGGAGAAAGGAGTTTAAATTTCTGGCGAAATTTTTTATACTACAATTTTTGTTTTCCTGATACTTGATACCTGATTCCTGATACCAAAAGAGGAGTTTAAATTTCTGACGAAATTTTTTATACTACAATTTTTGTTTTCCTGATACTTGATACCAAAAAAGGAGTTTAAATTTCTGACGAAATTTTTTAGACCACAATTTTTGTTTTCCTCATACTTGATACCTGTTTCCTGATATCAAAAAAGGAGTTTAAATTTCTGACGAAATTTTTTAGACCACAATTTTTGTTTTCCTGATACCTGATTCCTGATACCAAAAAAGGGTAACCCAGAGTAAGAAAATTGTTGATGATTTATTTTAGGTCCAATGATCTTTTACAATTTTCTAACTCTGGGTAAATAAGAAAGCCGGCTATAAAAGCCGGCCTTCCGTTCAAGTATGAATAGAAAAGAAAGATAATTAAAATTCCCAGAGGTTATGTTCGTAATCAAATATAACCTGTTTTATTTTTTCACTTTCCAGCACCTGATCAATACCAGTTGCATAATTTTCAATAAGGCGATCATACACGTTATCTTCTTTTACGATATAACTATTGAATAAACGCATTTCGAAAATATCTTCAAATGTAAGTGTTCTTGCGCTATTTTTCTCATTGAACACTTCGTGACGAATAATAATATTGCGAAGGTCAGGATAATAGATCCAAAACATCGGTTCTTGTCCGAGCACCTCACCCGTGGTAAGGTCCAATCGATCGCGAATCATAGTGAGTCCGATAATACGAACAACCATAGTTGATGTTTCTTCATCAAAAACCCAGTCTTCTTTGATCTGTATTTTTTGAACAGTTTTATAGTCGAAAATATTCTCCACGAAAATTGTTTTTTCCTCGTAGGTAATATCATCCATAATTAACAGGGTATCCGTACGGTTGTATTTATTAATGATCTGATCTGGCGGAATTTCCGTTCCTTCTCTAAAATCATCATACAAAGGGCTATATGCCTTTAACTCACCGGTTGCTACGGCATCGTAAACTACCTGCACAAAAGGGTCAACCGGCCATGTGAATGGCAGATTTATTTTTTCCCTGAAATCAATATTCCGCCATATCCTTTTTTCCCAAAAAACGTCGGCCTCGCGAATATTGTCGTAAGGAATTACCTCTCGTGTTCCGAGTAATTCTCTTTTATATATACCATCCAGTCTCGGCGCACTTGTTGGTTGTGCGAATGCCATGGATGACACTATAAAAACCGCTGTTAATAAAACAATTATTCTTTTCATACTGATCTTTTTTTATAACCGCCCATTAAATTAATTTGAAGGAAGTATTTACAGGAACAGTTCTTCCGTCAGGCATTTTAACGATCGCTTCAATAATGATCTTATCGCCTGAGGTTGCTTTTTTCTGAATATCCTTCATAATGGATGAATATTTTGCTGAGGATGATGGGTCAGAAACGATATTTCCTTTTTTAGGAGCATATACCATTTCAAAACTTACCACAGTGTACGGAACCTGGAATACGAAATCAGGATTTTTGATCGTGATCGCATCCGAAGCTCTGAACTCCCCTAATTTTAAAGGTCCACCTTTTGCATTTAATATATATACATATGGATCCGGAATACGACGAACTCTGAATTTTTCTTCGGAAGTTTCTGATCCCTTTTCTGTTTTAACAGAAACTACGATCTTATCTTCTCCAGCAACTGTAGGTCTTGCGTTATATTCTTCTCCTTTTACTCGTGTAATTCCGCAACCTGATGCTGTAACCTTTTCAGATGCATAACCAGGAACAGAAATTTTGATCGGGTTATCGATACCTATATATAATACGTTCATCGCTGTTGGAGAAACTACTGCCTTACCAACTTCAAATGTTTCATATTTAGATTCGAAAGGGTAATAGACAAATTCATCTGGATTTTCAGGAGAAGGTACCTGAATAACACCTTGATATTGTCTTTGTCCAGAAGCAGATTCTTTAATAGTAGCAATACCGCCAACTGTTGGAATCTCATGTGCTCCGGAAAGAGGTGGAGTTTTACCCTTTACTTCAAGGAAAGCTTCTCCACTTGGATCATCAGGGTCTTTCTTAACTTCTCCATTAAAGCTACCAAGGAAAACCTTAGGGTTGATTGAAGTTGAAGTAGCACCAACAAATATACTTGCTGTATACTCAGTTCCTTTGCGCACATAAGAAGACGGTGCTGAAACCAATGCCTTCATTTTATCTACCTTAAAATCTCTCAGGTTAATATCTCTGGCTAAGAAGGCTAGAATTGTACTTTCCGCACTTTTAGCATCCTGTTGATATTTAGTAAGCAATGTATAAATTGCGATTGCCGGAACACGGTCAAAGTTATATTCTGCCCAGCTTCTGCTTCCTGCGTCAGCCGGAACTTCAGAAGCCTTAAGTGGAACATCAATACCGGATTGATTACCGATAAGATCTAAAAACTTTTTCCTTGTTTCGTCAATTTTAGCTTTTAATTCATCTCCCTTGCCTTCTTTGATCATATAGTGACTGGTTTTTTCCATTTCACCTTCTGTTTTCAAAAGTTTGGTAGGCTCCTTTTCATTTGGGCCACCGGCAAGATCCATAATAACGGCTTTATAATCATCCAGAAGTTTAATGAAATCTGCACTAATAGCAGCTGCTTGAGTTGCTTTAGCTAAGTTAGCCTGCGTTTCAGGTCTTGGATCGCTCGCAGCAGTTTCTGTAATATTTGCCATCAGAGCTTTATTTTTATCCGTGAGGATAACATTACTTTCTCCGATACCTTTATTAACAGTATTGAAAGCATTTAAAATTTCCGCAGATACATTCAATGCCAGGAGGGCTGTAAGCACCAGGTACATGAGGTTGATCATGAGCTGGCGTGGTTCCTTAGGTATTGACATTTTTATTTATAATTTATATTGTTAAAAAAATACGTAAATCAATTCTTAAAATTAACGATTAGCTCCTGTGCTCATTGCACTTAGCATATTACCATATACACGGTTCAATGCAGCCAAATTAGTGGACAACTGACCAATTTCTTCGCGGTATTTAGCAGTATCAGTAACTGATTCCTGAAGATTATCCATAGCGCTGTTCAGGCTACCATAGAATTTGTTCATTGCCTTAAGATGGTTGTTGGTATCTTGTAATTCTAATTCGTAAATAGCATTCAACTGACCTAAGTTTTTAGTAACCATTTGCACTTGCTCATGGTATTTAGTTGTATCCACTGAAGTGGAAGTGATCTGTTCCATTGCTTTAGCAGCATTGGAATATGCATCACGCATTTCAGCAACAGCAATCGAAGCATCTTTTATTTTAGTGGAATATTCGTTGGTATTAAGTGCAGCATCTTGTACATCACCTAATTTCTCGATATTTTCACCCAAACGCTTAAGGTTATCTCCTAATCTTTCGATCATCATTGGCTCAACTTTGCTCTCTTCCAGCATTTTGTCCAATTGTTTGGTAACACTTTCTCTTGGTTCCATTTTATGAACCTTTTTTCCTGATTTTGCTTCTTCTACTTCAGGAGCGATATCCAGGTCCGGATAGATCTTCTCCCAATAGTAATCTTTGTGCGGAGGCAGCACACCTAATAATAAGAAAATGAATGCTTCGGTGAACATACCCACCATTAACATGAAATCGGCACCTTCCCAGTGGAGGATTTTGAAGAGAGCCCCTACAAGTACTACTGATGCACCTACTCCGATGATGAGATTCTTGAGACGTTTAAAACGATCGGTTTCGAAAAATGCTGACATTTTGTTTTAAATTTTTAGTTTTAGAATGATTGTTAAAAATTGCTGATTGTGTGTGTTCACTATTGGTTAGGAAATTTTTTATTAGAAATCACTCATTGAGCGACCAAGGAAGGTCATACAGCAACGGAATCCAACATAACATTTTGCTGTATCCTGAAACTCCCAGTGCCTTGAACCTGTTTGTATATAATAACTGATATCTTTCCATGATCCTCCGCGGATAACTTTTCTTTTCATAGCCGGCGGATCATTTTCATCTGCGTCATATCTATAATCAGGATTTTCATCATGAATAAAAGAATACGAATTTTCTGCAAATGCAGTTGATGTCCATTCCGAAACGTTACCTGCCATATTATATACTCCGAAATCATTCGGTGCATAGGAGTAAACTTTAACTGTATAATAACCTCCATCTTCAGGATAGTTACCACGGCCTGGTTTAAAGTTGGCCAGATAACAACCTTTGGTATTTCTCACATAAGGTCCACCCCAAGGATAAGGAGCTTCATCTCTTCCACCGCGCGCTGCATATTCCCATTCGTGTTCTGTAGGTAAACGGAAATCATCTACAATAACTTCTTCATGAGCTCTTCTCCAGTCGTTCCAGAAATCGGTTCTCCAGGTGGTGAATGCACTTGCCTGTTTCCAGGAAACACCAACCACAGGATAATCGTCGAAGGAAGGGTGAGAGAAATATTGGCGGGTCATAGGTTCATTATAAGAATAGGTATAGTCATGTACCCAAACTAAAGTATCAGGATAGATCTCAATGGGTTCTTCCACCATGAAATCAGCAATATTTTTATCGCGGTTTGATTTTGAAGCTGCCTCTTTCCATTTAGCCCAACGATAGCTAAATATAAGTTGGCGGGTATCTACCTGCTTAGTTCCGTAATAGGTTTCACTTCCCGGCAGATAAATTTCTTCCAGTCTTGATTTTGTTTCCTCATCTTCCCAATCGATAGGCATTGTCCAGTCGATCTTAGGTTCTTCGGTTGCTTCCCCTTCTTCCTCTTCTGCATAGTGATCTAACAGAACATGGGAGATGGAATCGCGTACCCAGAACACAAACTGACGATATTCGTTGTTTGTGATCTCCGCATCATCGATGTAAAAACCCTGAATGGAAATAGATTTGGTTCTTTGCCAGAGGGAGTTGTTAACATCCTGATCGCTCGGCCCGATGTGCAGAGTTCCGGAAGGGATGTACACCATTCCAAATGGATTGATGGGTTCCCAGACCGGACGGTCCTGCATTCCCAGCAACTGTCCCCTGTAATCATCCCAACTTGAGTGACTACAGCCCGTTCCGGCGAGGATGGCTACGAATGCAATAAGTAATAATGGCAGGTTTCTTTTCATACTTGACATGATTTGTAACTTTAAAACCGTGTAAAAATATCCTTTTTATTGGTTAAAAATAATATTTCGCCCCAGTTTTTTTCACACACTTTTTCCTAAAAGCATGTGAAATTAGCAACTTTCTTTTAATTCACAAATTTAACACTGTTAATGATATAAATATCTCGGGTTGTTAATCATCTTTCCTACTCTTGGTTTTGCAACCGGGATACTATATCTGAGCACTAATTCGTGTGATCCTGAACTTACGGTGTTTAAGGCTGAGGTTGTGATATCGTAACTATAACTTACGCGCCACTTATCTGTGATATTCAAACCTGCTATTAATGCCACTGCATCATACTGACTGTTGGCATATCCCCTAAACGATACTCCCGCTAAAATATTGCTGTTATAGGTAAAAATCGTATTTACATCAACAATACTTTCTACGAAGTCGGTTTTATAAAGAACATTAGGTGTGATATCAATTTTATCGTTCACCTCAAATTTGTAACTGATATAAACGTTGCCGCCCGGGTAATATTGTACATCGCTGATTGTCGCATCTTTTCCATTTAAGACCGGCGACAATAAGTGTGATGCTGCAATCCCTGCGGTTAAATTTTTTCCAAAGAAATAGATACCTGCCGAAGCGTCGGGTAACAGTTCTGAACTTAATGTGACAGGCAAATTAGGGTCATTATGGTTCACATTGTTCTCGTAATTGCCAGTTGGCGTGATAAGTTTACTTCCATCTATCGATTGTTGTATGAAACCGGCTCCGGCTCCAAAACTTAAAACTGAAGTCCTGAATTGTTTTTGGTAAGCATACATCAGCATAGCACCGGTATTTCGTTGCTGACCTGCGATATCATTCACTATGGTAATGCCTGCCCCCCCTTTTAATTTGTAAATCGGGAGGTGTGATGTAAGAGATTGTGACACAGGTGCACCTGGCAGGTTCACCCATTGATTTCGGATATTAACAGTGGATACCCAAGCTTGTTCACTTCCAACAGCAGCAACATTAAAATATACCGGATTGAACATGTATTGTGTAAACTGAGGATCCTGTTGTGCATAACTTCGGAACGATGCCGACTGTCCTTTTAACAAAGAAGACCCTGAAAGCAGTATTAAAATAAAAAGTATCCTGTGTATAAATCTGTCCATCCTTTCAATTAAACCTAATAACGAAAACAGAATCGGTTTCGTATCTGACCTAAAGTTAATTCAATCCCCATACATCTCAAAATTCTTTTAAAGCCAGTTGGTAGTCCGACACAGAACTGACAGGAAGTTTACAAACGTTATTTTTACATAGGTGAATGTAGGTTCCTTCTTTTTTGAATCGGTTTTGCAATAAAGGATATGTTGAATTTCCGGTTACATCAGCCTGAAAAATTAAATGCGGATAATAAATGTGATACAATTCTTCCATAAGAGGTAGCGCATCTTTTCCAACAACAGCAACTTCTCCATATGGATTCACTATTTTTAATGCTGCACCCAACCAATTGCCAAAAGAAGAACCATGTTTTAAAATGGAGGGTTTTAATTTCATCAACATATTAATAGCGAAATCATACCAATTTTTTTCTCCTGTTAAAATGGAAAGGCGAATAAGATCATGGACCATTATCGAATTTCCTGATGGAGTTGCATTGTCATAAAAATCTTTATTGCGCAATGGAATATCCGGTTGATCTTTATGTGTAAAATAAAACATGCCCTCTTTATCTATAAAATTTTCCATCACGAAAGTGGTATGTAATTGTGCGCGCAGTAAATATTTTTCGTCAGCAGTAATTTCATAAACGTCGAGCAATGCTTGTATCATTGCAGCATAGTCTTCAATAAATGCCGTGTGTTTTGCCAGTCCATTTTTATAGGTATGAAATAATTGCCCTGCCCTGTTTTTATCTTCAAAAGCAGTAGATAAAAATTCCAGGTTTTTGATCGCCATATCTCGGAATTTTATTATTGCAGTTGCCTTATATGCCATAACAAAAGCAGAGCAGGTAAGTGCATTCCACGAAAGAATTATTTTATCGTCGAGACCAGGTTTTATGCGACTTTTACGGAAAACCAATAATTTAGTATTAATGAGTTCAATTTTATTTTCCACCTCTTTAATATTCATGGAAAATTCAGAGGACAATACATTATTATCCACTGATCGATATAAAATATTTGTATGTTCCCAGTTACCTGTTTTTTCGATATTATATAATCGGGAAACAAATTCAATATCCTCTCCAAGTAAGGTTTGAATTTCATCATAGGTATAGGTATAATATTTCCCTTCCACGCCTTCCGAATCTGCATCGTAAGAAGAATAAAATCCAAATTCCTCATTCATCATTTCACGTTCCAAAAAATCAAGTGATCGCAATACCACATGTAAATATTCTTTATTGGAAGTAGCCATATATACTTCGGCATATAATTGAATTAACAATGCATTATCGTATAACATTTTTTCGAAATGCGGAATTATCCATTTTTTATCTACGGTGTATCGCGCAAATCCACCATCAATCTGATCGAATATTCCACCATACATCATTTTTTGCAGACTTAAATGAATATGTTTTTCTATGTCTGCATCCTTTTGGAAAAAGTTTGCTCTACATAAAAATTGAAGGCTCATGGTACCCGGAAATTTTGGGGCTGATCCAAATCCGCCATCCACTGTATCGAAATTATTTTTAAGGTTGTTTATCGCGGTATTTATTTCCTGTTGGGTAAACGGGGTTTCATTTGCAGATATATCTTTTAACGGAGTAATAAAAGCATTATCCATTTGTAAAATATGTTCCGATAAAGCTGATGCCTGTAGTTCCACTTTATCGCGCTCACGACTGAAAATATCTTTCATATACATAAGCACTTCCATCCAGGAAGGTTTACCGTACCCGGGTTTTGGAGGGAAATAGGTGCCCCCGCTAAAGGGTAAAAGATCAGGTGTTAAGAATACGTTCAAAGGCCAACCACCAGCACCTGTAAGCAACTGACAGGCATTCATATAAATATTATCGATATCAGGACGTTCTTCGCGATCCACTTTAATATTAACAAACCAGGTATTCATAAAAAGTGCTGTCCTTTCATCTTCAAAACTTTCATGTTCCATCACATGACACCAGTGACAAGCTGCATAACCTATAGAGACCAAGATAGGTTTGTCCTCCTTTTTTGCTTTTTGGAATGCTTCATCCCCCCAGGGAAACCATTCAACAGGATTGTAGGCATGTTGTAGAAGGTATGGAGAATTTTCATGAATAAGATGATTTGGGGTTTGATTTTTCATTGCGACAAAGGTAAGTGTAGAGGGGGAATTGTGAGTTCTGAGTTCTGGGTTCTGGGTTCTGGGTTCACTGCGGAGGAAAATCTTCCGGGCGTCGATTGTTTGATGCCTGCCTGGCGACTGCCGGCAGACAGGTTCTTTATTCCTTGTTCTTTATTCGATATTATTTTTTGGGTCCTCGATTGGTGTTACTCACCACTCCCTACTCACCACTCACCCATTATCTAAACCTCCCATCAAAGACAATAAAGCCCCATCCAAAGCAGGATCAAACTCATAACTCCCGTCTGACTAAGTCATCCGGGCGGACATTACTCATTACTCATCCAGATATAAAATGTTCAGTCAAAAGAAAAAGTTTTTGGTAGACTAACTCACCACTCCCCACTCACTAATCCCCATCTCATTTTTTCTTATTGGCCAAAGCAATATAATTGCTCAGTGCCATAATGATGGAGGGCGTTTCAGGAGTTGGTGCTTTAACATCGATTCGGAGTTTGTGTTCTTTCATTGCTTTAAGAGTGGAAGAACCCATACATCCGATACGCAGTTCGCCTTGTTCGAAATTTGGGAAATTTTGAAATAGACTTTGCACACCGGTTGGAGTAAATAATACGATCATATCGTAATTGATCTTGCCATTCATATCGCTGAGATCAGCGGAGACAGTTTCATAAATAATTGCCTCTGTGAAATTGGCATTATTGTTTTTTAGAAACTCTGTAAAAACATCCTTATGATTGGGTGTACAGGGGAATAAAAACTTTTCGCCTATATGTTTTTTAAAAAGGTCCAATAATTCTGATTCCTTACCTGAACCATAAAAAACCTTTCTTTTTCTGTATTGAATATATTTTTGAAGATAGACGGCAATTGCCTCGGAAACACAAAAATATTTGGTCATTTCCGGCATTCTGATACGCAATTCCTCACAAAGGCGGAAGAAGTGGTCGATTGCATTCCTGCTAGTGAAAATGACAGCCGAATAATCCAGTATATTAATGCGTTGTTTTCTAAATTCTTTAGAGGAAAGCCCACGAACCTGAATGAACTGACGGAAATCAATTTTAATTTTATACTTTTCCGCAAGTTCCTGATAGGGTGATTTTGGGGTCTCAGGTGGTTTGGGTTGCGAAACTAGAATGGATTTTACTGATTTTATTAACGGTTCCTGGCTGTTGTTCATCGGCAAATTTTTTTCCTTCACCTAACCCCAACTGTTAAATAACTTCACAGCTATCAGAATTGGTGCTAATTCGAGGGCGCAAATATACAGCAAAAAATAGACGATATGAAACCTATCGAAGGCTCCCATTACGGCAATTCCCTTGAAAAGCCTCAATAACAAGGCAAAAAGAATGATGAAACACGCCCCGGAAAGCGCCCATTTACTTACGGGTGGATCGGCAAAAGCCGCCAGGATCACAAAGGGTAACAATACTATTCCGAGCAAATGGTAGATCACCTGCGCATTAAATCGAAAAAAACTTACCTGAGGTCCAATTTTAAAAGTTGCAGAAATTACTGCATATATGAACCCTTTTAGGATATAAAGAACAATTATCAGACCGATGGAAGCTAAAATGTTGTAGATCGTTTTTTCAAACGGCATTGTAATTTCATAATATCCAGCCAATAAGAAAAGAAAAATACCTGCTGTCAGGGTAAAATTTACAAAGGTGAGCAGTTTAAAAATATTAGCTGAAAACTCTCTATCGCGATAAATCTGTTGTCCCAGATTGCTATTGAGTATCACTGTAAAATTTTCACTCAGTTCTTTTGAAAAAACATATCGCAGCCAGGTTACATACACCAGCATTAAGAGTAACAGCACGGGTAAAAGGATGTCTCGTTTTTTTATATGGATCTGACTTTCCATAACCTGCTCGCCTGCATTTGAACTTAGGGAAAACAAAGAATCGTAGGAAATTTTAGGAAAGTCAAGTGCTTTTAAAACAGCTTGGGTATCAATTAATACAACGGGAAATTGAGGCTGAATACTTTGCCCTGGAATGGAATCACCGGAATGACCCATTTGTGCTGTTTGACCAAATATCAAAACAGTGAAGCTGATGAAGAATACACTTAAAAAAAAATATTTTCCCACTTAAAAATAATTCACGTAACCGAAATGAATTTTTGCATTTTTAATACTCAGAGGATTATTGTTTTGACTTCCCAAAGCATAATTGAGTCCAAAGATACCTGCTTTTGTTTCAAAATTGACACCTGCGCCAATTCCAAATGGAAAGTCGTTTGTAGAAATTCCTAAACCTCTATTTTCAACGTATCCGGCATCGGCGAATATTGATGCATAGGAGTTTTGAGAAAGTAAGTACCTCAATTCTCCTGTTAGAATATGGAATTGAGACACAGGAATGGATTGATCATCAAATCCTCTTAAACCGGAATTTCCACCTAACCTTAATAATTCATTCTGGAGAATGGAAGAATTAATAATGGACGAGCCATGCGCTTGCAGCAAAAGAGTATTTCTTTTGAAAAATGGGATATAAAAACGCAGATCGTATTTATATTTAAAAGATAGCGATCTTGTATCAACACTGTCGTACAGGGATCCAAAATCAAAATCAGGAAATTCCGGATCATATAATGATGTTACAGTATTATTCTCTTCAATGATCTTTGTCCCGGCTGATCCTGTAAGAGAAAAGGCATACCCATTTCTTGGATTAAATTTATAGTTGAGTTGCTCATAGTTCCAGGTTAAACCATATGCTCTTTCTGAAAGGTCGAGGTTGGGGGGAAGTGTTTTTGTTGACAAAATAAAATTCGTATCCACAGTTAAAATTGAGGAACTATAAAAGGAAACAAAAGCCTTAATATTATTACTCCCACCAAATTGATATAACACTCCTGCTGAAGAGGATAATTCCAAAAAATTAGAATCTTTTAAAAACAAGTTAAAATCAGTTTCAAGTCCGAGTGGCAGACCGGGTAAATAAGGATATCCGAAATATGTTTGCAATTCTTTTGTTGTGCTTTCGAGTTTTGAAAAATGCAATTTAAAAATTTCGCCGGCATTAAAAATATTGTGCAGATCCAATCTCCCTTCACCGGTTACTATGAACCTTCCTGTGATCTCTGTATTTGGAATTACCCCAACAATAAAATCAAATCTGCTTGTTTTCTTTTCGTCGAGATAAACGATAATTTTTGCAGTATTTCCATAAAATTCAATTTTAGTATTTGCTTTAACATTGGCAAAAGGAATTTCTTTTAATCTGTTGTCCAGTCCATCCAATAAATCCTGATCATAAGGCTCTCCGGAGTGAATTCCCGTATACTGACGAAGATAATTTCCACTTAAATTTAAGTTCCCTATTATTTCAATGGTATCAAAAAGAATAAATTGATTTTTATGAAGTATCAGATCTGCAGTTATTGAGGAATCGGTCCAAATTATGCTGTCGAGTAAAACCTCGGCAAAAGGATAACCATGATCTTCCGAAAATTGTAACAGTTTGATCATAACAGAAGCCAGTTCATCGTAACGAAAAATTTTATTGTCGAAATCTTTTCTCCTGTATCCGCTGTTGTCCAAAAAATAAGGATCTACATTGGTGGTTTTTAATTTTACCCAGCTTATTGATTTACCTTTTTCCACAAGTATAGAAAGTGTATCATTGCGGTTAAAAATGGTGCTCCAGGATGCGGTAAGAAATCCCTTTTCATAATAATCATACATAAATTCATTCAAATATCTGTTTCTTTCTGATTTTGAATCAAAGTGCTCGATCTGACTATCGGAACCTTTTTTTGCTGAAATTTCTAACGGAACTTCTGTTATTGCAAGAAAACAAATAGAATCCTGTGCACTTAGCGGCTGAAGGGCAGAAAATAGCAAGATCCAAATTGGTATACAGATACGCATATTAAGGAGAGCAAATTTACTGATACATTTGCACTGCCATGCAGATAAACGAAAACAAGGCCGGAATATATATACATATACCATTTTGTAAACAGGCCTGTACGTATTGTAACTTTCACTTTTCTACCTCACTTAAACACAAGGAGGAAATCATTTCTGCAATTATTACGGAGATAACCCTGCGAAAACAATTTCTGGAAGGCAAGACCATACAATCTATTTATTTTGGAGGTGGAACACCTTCCCTGTTAACTTCTACGGAATTGAATTTGATCCTGGAAAATATTGCAGCATCGTTTACAATAGAAAATGATGTGGAGATAACACTGGAAGCAAATCCCGATGATATCAATACACAAAAATTAATCGAATTAAAAACATCTGGAATAAATCGAATAAGTCTTGGCATCCAATCATTTTACGATCGCGACCTCTTAATGATGAACAGATCACACAATGCGGGTCAGGCTGAAAAAAGTCTACAATTAATAAAAGATGCCGGGTTTGAAAATATTACCGCAGACCTCATTTATGGCATTCCGGATCAATCCAATGCAGAATGGGAAAGTAATATTCAAAAACTGTTAAGTTTTAATATAAACCATATTTCCTGTTATGCGTTAACCGTTGAGCCTAAAACAAAATTATTTCATCTTATCGCGAAAAATAAAATGTTATCTCCGGATGAAAATCATGCTGCCGAACAATTTGAAATTTTGACAGCGCTTTTAATTGCCGATGGGTATGAGCATTATGAAATTTCCAACTTCGCAAAAAATCAAAAATATTCAAGACATAACACTTCCTATTGGTCAGGCAATTGGTATGCAGGATTTGGGCCTTCAGCACATTCCTATAATGGAATTAGCAGACAATGGAACATCAGCAATAATGCACTGTATGTAAAAAATATCAACAGCGGAATGGATTTTTTCGAATCAGAACATTTAACAAAATCCCAACAAATAAACGAATTCATAATGGTGTCGTTACGCACAATGTGGGGATTGGATAAAAATCAATTTGAAAAAAAATATGGTGAATCCGAATTGAAGCAGTTGATGAAGGGTGCAGAAAAATATATTACCGAAAATTATATTAGTGACACTAATGGTTATTTAATCATTACCTCAAAAGGGAAATTTGTTTCTGATGGAATTATTGCCGAATTATTTTCTGAAGAAGAGCAGGTGATTAAATAATTTGATAATTTGGTAATTTGTTAATTTAGTAATTGAAATCCTACTTCCTACTTCCTACTTCCAACTTCCCCTCACGGCAATGGCTCTATCGTCTTCATATTTGCAGCCAGAAATCCCATCATTGTTTTATAAAATTCGAGGCGGTTTTCTTCCAGTTTAAATCCATGGCCTTCATTTGTTTTAAGCATATAAACTACATCAATATTTCTTTGTCGCAAAGCATCCACCATTTGTTCTGATTCTGTTTTATTAACACGTGGATCGTTAGCGCCCTGAGCTATAAACAATGGTATTGTAATATTTTCCACGTGAAAAACCGGTGACGCAGCAACCAATAATAAACTATCTTTTTTAGGATCTCCGATCATTTCATACATCATTTCTTTTTCAGGTTCCCAATAGGAAGGCAAATTATTTAAAAGTGTAAATAAATTGGAAGGCCCTACATAATCTATTGCGCAAACATATAGATCGGGAGTAAATGTAGCTCCGGCAAGTGCAGCATATCCGCCATAAGAAGCTCCGTAAATTGCAATATTTTCCGGGTCGGCTATTCCTTCGTTTATGAGCCACTCCACACCATCGCTGATATCATTTTGCATTGCTTTCCCCCATTCTTTAAAGCCTTTGATGGCAAAATCTTTTCCATATCCCCACGACCCTCTGAAATTTATTTGAAAAACTGCATAACCGCGACTGGCGAGCAATTGCACGTCGGCTCTGTATCCCCAATAATCGCGTGCCATAGGTCCTCCATGCACTAATATCACGGTAGGTAAATGCATTTTATTCGCCCCTTGCGGCAATGTCAGATAACCATTTATTTTTAGGCTATCGCGAGAATAAAAAGCTATCGATTGCATGGCACAGGTTTGTTCCTTATCAATATTTGGATTTATTTCTGCAAGATGTGCAATGGATTTCATTTCCGCATTATATAAATAAAAATCACCAGGAGTTCTGTCGTTAAAAGTTCTGACAACTAAATTCTTTTCATTATCAGCATATGAATTAAAATAAATGTCGCTACCTGGAAATTTCACTTTTAATTCTTCATAACTTCTTTTCAAATCGTCATCAAAAAATACGGTGTGTTTTTTATCCGTTGCATAATAACAGGATATGAGTTTATGTTTTTTCGGAGACCTCTCTGCATATAAAACATCTACATCAGGATGTTCATAAATTACCTCAGGATGCATTGCATTTAGAGGGTCGATCTTCACCAATGCAGCTTTGTCGCGATTCAGGTTCGACAATGCATAAATAAACTTATTGTTCTCATCAAAAAACAACGGCTCTACCATTTCTTTCCAATCACTA
>JBGAWP010000033.1:0-41029 GCA_044227505.1 Chitinophagales bacterium
CCTACCTAATTTCTTCGCCACTAAAAAAAAACACAACACCATACCCTTTCCGAGAACAGAAATTAATCGTGCTTAAATGTAACTTGGTTTAATCCTTTCCTCAGAAAAAATCATCTTCCTTCCAATTCTTTACATTATATTTAATGTAATTGGAGATTTTAATAAACTCTTCTTTATCACGGATAATATGATCATGAAACTTTGCCTGCCATTTAAATTCAATTCCATTTACCCGAGCATATTTTGTTACCGATGATTTAAAACCTCGAATTATGGAACTGATATTTTTTGTTTGAGGACCGAATTTGTTTTTGCTATCGTTAGTGTCGACAGTATTGATGGATTCGATAGTAGAGACGCAATGCATTGCGTCTCTACAAAGAACCAAAATCCTAAATACGACGACCCCTATAAAAAGTGAACTCAATGTCAGTACATCGGGTTTCAAGAAAAAATATTGCTGAATAATTAGATTGTCTCCCGACCAGCCCCCAAAAACATTGCTCGGTAATTATCGGCACCCTATTTCACTATTGTAAATAGGGCAGGCCCGATTGCAGCGCGCTCAAAGCACTATAAGTCTTTAGTGCGAAGAAACCCCGCAGCGAGGAACGAGCGAGGAGTTGCAGCGAAAAGCCCACCTTAGCTATCAACTTTGAAAAATCTAAGTTGATTAAAAACCTATGGTGGGCAAGCGGGACCGAACCTTTGCAGAAACTCAAAAAGATATGTGCCCTAATTTTTTTTATCCTCTTTTTAATCCCTAACTTTGCAGCGCCAAAACCATTACAATAACGGTTCAAATTAAAAGCTGCTTTGCCAAAAGTTACGATCGACGATATTTCTATTGAAGTTCCAGCGGGGACAACAATTCTAGAGGCTGCAAGAATGATAGGGGTTAACGTTCCTCCTGCCATGTGTTACTACAAGGGTTTGAAGGGAAGTGGCGGAAAATGCAGGGTTTGTCTGGTGAAGGTGAGCAAAGGTTCTGAAAAAGACCCTCGCCCGATGCCAAAGTTGGTTGCAAGCTGCAGAACTACCGTTATGGATGGCATGGAGGTGAAAAATACTACTTCACCCGAGGTAATTGAGGCTAGAAAAGGAGTCGTGGAATTTTTACTGATCAATCACCCCCTCGATTGCCCAATATGTGATCAGGCTGGTGAATGCCACCTTCAGGACCTAAGCTACGAACACGGTGTAGCTTCCAGCCGTTACGAATTCAAAAGAAGAACATTCGAAGTTATTGATATCGGCGATAAGATAAAATTGCACATGAATCGCTGTATCCTATGCTATCGCTGCACTCAGGTTGCTGATCAGCTCACAGATGAACGAGTACACGGAGTTCTTAACAGAGGAGAAGTGAGTGAAATTTCTACCTATATACAAAAAGCAGTAGATAACGATTTCAGCGGAAATATGATAGATGTTTGTCCGGTTGGGGCGCTTACCGACAAGACATTTCGTTTTAAAAGCCGCGTTTGGTTCACAAAACCAATGTATGCGCACAGGCATTGTGAGAAATGTTCGGGAAAAGTAACATTGTGGTATCAGGGGGACGAGGTGTTAAGAGTAACATCGAGAAAAGATAAATGGGGCGAAAGTGAAGGATTTATTTGTAATGAATGTCGTTTCGATAAAAAAGAAACAAAAGATTGGGTTGTGGAAGGTCCGGCACATATCGACCACCATTCCGTGATCTCTCAAAATCATTATGAATTACCTTATGAATTACCGGTGGTGCAAAAAAAATTAAATAATTAGCAAATTAGCCAATTAGCAAATGATTGCATTGAGGTAATTTGAAGATTAATTTCTAAATTAAAGATTAAAGTAAGCCGCAAGCTTAAATGAAAAATAATTAATTTCTAGATAGAAATTAAAACATGAAAAAAGAGACAATTTATCATTTCACGAAAATACCCTCATTTGCTAATTAGCTAATTGGCTAATTTGCTAATTGAACATGGATGCAGTTTTAATTTTTAAGATCGTTTTAATTGTTGTGCTTTTTGCACTTTCTCTCGCTATTGCTGCCTACAGCACTTATGCCGAAAGAAAGGTTGCTGCATTTATGCAAGACAGGCTGGGACCTAACCGTGCCGGACCTTTCGGGTTGTTACAACCCCTTGCCGATGGAGTTAAAATGTTTATGAAAGAAGAAATTCTTCCTGCAACATCAAACAAATATTTATTTATTGCCGGTCCCGCAATTACAATGACCACTGCATTAATGACGAGTGCGGTTATTCCATGGG
Organism: Chitinophagales bacterium; assembly: GCA_044227505.1. GTDB lineage: Bacteria > Bacteroidota > Bacteroidia > Chitinophagales > BACL12 > UBA7236. The sequence continues at coordinate 2,262 of JBGAWP010000033.1, forward strand.
GACCTGAGGTTACCATTGGAGGAGTTAAAGTTCCACTACAGGTTGCAGATATTAATATTGGAATTTTATATGTTTTAGGTGTTGTGAGCCTAGGCGTATATGGAATTATGATAGGCGGATGGGCGAGCAATAATAAATATTCATTATTGGGTGCCGTGCGCGCATCATCACAAATGATCAGTTATGAATTGGCGATGGGAATGAGCATCATTGCAATTATCATGTCGTCGGGTTCATTAAGTATAGGTGAAATCGTGAACGGACAAAGCGGTTGGGCAGGTATGCACTGGAATGTATTTATTCAGCCACTCGGTTTTTTAATATTTATTATTTGTGCCTTTGCAGAATGTAACCGAACACCATTCGATCTTCCAGAATCGGAAACAGAATTGGTGGGCGGATATCACACGGAATATAGCTCCATGAAACTCGGATTTTATCTATTTGCCGAATATGTAAATATGTTTATCTCTTCAGCAATGATATCTGCTTTGTATTTTGGCGGATACAACTTCCCGGGAATGGAGACCGTGCAGAATTCGGTCGGAGAAGTGTGGTTTGCCTTAATTTGTGTAGCAGTGTTTTTTGCCAAGATATTATTCTTCATTTTCTTTTTCATGTGGGTTCGCTGGACAATACCGCGATTCCGCTTTGATCAGTTAATGAATTTAGGATGGAAAGTTTTATTGCCTCTGTCGATATTAAATGTTTTGATTACAGGGGCGTTGATATTGTTTGCTTGATGGGAAGTAGGAAGTAGGACCTATGACTTATGACATAGGACATAGGACATAGGACATAGGATATAGGAAGTGGGACATAGGTCATAGGTCATAAGTCATAAGTCATAGGTCATAGGTCATAGGTCATAGGTCATAAGTCATAGGTCATAGGTCATAAGTCATAGGTCATAAGTCATTAATGAATCAATTAATAGTAGTTATCTTAATATAAAATGCAACAACTAACCAACAGAAGTAAAGTAGTTTCCAATAAACAAATGACGTTTATGGAAAAATTATATATTCCTGCATTGTTGGGGGGATTGCGCATAACAATTAAACATTTTTTTAAGAAGAAGGTAACCGTTAATTATCCTGAACAAACACGTGAGCACAGCAAAGTTTGGCGTGGATTACATGTATTGAAAAGAGATGAGGAAGGAAGAGAAAATTGCACAGCTTGCGGACTATGTGCAGTAGCTTGTCCCGCAGAGGCAATAACCATGGTTGCTGCGGAAAGAAAAAAAGGAGAAGAACATTTATATCGCGAAGAAAAATATGCAGCCGAATATAATATTAATATGCTGCGCTGCATTTTTTGCGGATTATGTGAGGAAGCATGTCCAAAAGACGCAATATATTTAACCGATCGCATTAATTTATCCAATTATAACCGCGATCAGTTTTTATATACCAAAGATATGTTGGTGGAAGGAGTTGCAAAGGAAGATCGTATCGATATTGACATAAGAAGAAAAGGAACCCGCGAGGGCGCCAATTAATAATTAGAAAGTAATTTGATTCACAACCAATGACCCAGATATTTTTTTATTTTCTTTCAGGGATCGCAATTGCAAGCAGCTTGTTAATGTTGTTTCAGCGCAATGCAATGTACAGTGTATTATACTTATTGGTTTGCTTTTTTGCAGTGGCAGGATTATATATTATGCTCAATGCGCAATTTTTAGCCATTGTCCACATCATAGTTTACGCCGGGGCCATCATGGTATTATTTTTATATGTGCTCATGTTTCTGAATTTAAATACTCCGGCAACTTTTTCGAAAAGTAACCTTTTAAGAATAGCAGCAGTGCTTACCGGAGGCATGGTATTTATTTTATTGTTTGCAAGTTTTTATCAAACCCAATTAACCTATTTGCCCGATTCGCTGCATGCAGAAACGGGTTCCGTGCAAACTTTGGGAAAAGTATTATTCGATGAATTTTTAATTCCATTCGAATTGACCAGTATTTTGTTCCTGTCTGCAATGGTTGGAGTGGTTATCATGAATAAAAAGGAGTCGTCGAATGGATAATAACGGAACCTTAAGTCAACAATTAGTAAGCATTCCTTTAGAAAGTTATGTAGTGCTGAGTTTAATTTTATTCAGCATAGGTGTGGTAGGGATTTTAATGCGCCGTAATCTGATCGTGGTTTTTTTAAGTATAGAATTAATGCTGAATTCCATCAATTTGATGGCAGCAGCATTTTCCGCTTATAATAACGATCCTGCAGGACAGGCGTTTGTGTTTTTTATCATGGTAGTGGCCGCGGCAGAAGTTGCAATTGGATTGGCGATGTTGGTGATGATTTATAGAAATACAAAAACTCTGAATATTAACGCATTGAACAAATTAAAATGGTAAACAATTGAATCAGCAGACACTCAATATTATAGTTACCTTGATTCCTGCATTGCCCTTGCTGGGATTCTTAATTCATATTTTTTTAAAGAATAAGATATCTGAAAAAGTTGCAGGCTGGCATGCCAGTGCATGGATAGTGCTTTCCTTTATCTTGACCTTAATATTATTTTTTGAATTGCGTTCCACACCCGAAATAAATGTGCAACTTTTTAATTGGTTTTCTGTTGCAGGGTTAGATATTCCATTCGCTTTTTTAATTGATCATCTGAGTATTTTAATGATGTTGGTGATAACAGGGGTAGGAAGCCTGATACATATTTATTCTATTGGTTATATGCACGGCGATGCAGGATTTAACCGCTTCTTTTCCTATCTGAATTTATTTATTTTCTTCATGCTCACCCTGGTAATGGCAAATAATTATGTGCTCATGTTCGTGGGGTGGGAAGGTGTTGGACTATGCTCTTATTTATTAATTGGATTTTGGTTTAAAAATCAGGAATATAATAAGGCCGCCAGCAAAGCTTTTATCATGAACCGTATTGGTGATCTTGCTTTATTGATCGGTTTATTTTTAATGTTTCAATATTTGGGTACTCTTACTTTTGAAGGAGTTAACAATAAATTGGATGTAAGTTCCGGCGCAAGTTATGTGCCCGACACTAACATAATAACAGTTATCACTATATTATTATTTATTGGGGCATGCGGTAAAAGTGCGCAAATTCCATTGTATACCTGGTTGCCCGATGCAATGGCAGGTCCAACACCGGTGAGCGCATTGATCCACGCTGCAACCATGGTAACTGCTGGTATTTATATGATAGTGCGCAGTAATTTATTATTTTCCCTTGCACCTATCACCATGGATATTATTATGGTAGTTGGAATTGTGACTGCCATTTTTGCCGGCAGCATTGCATTAAAACAAAATGATATTAAGAAAGTATTGGCATATTCCACTGTGAGTCAATTGGGGTTGATGTTTTTTGCAATTGGTGTAGGAGCATATGAAGCAGCATTTTTCCATTTAATTACGCACGCATTCTTTAAAGCATTATTATTCCTCAGTGCCGGTTCTGTTATTCACGGTTTGCACGGAGAACAGGATATTCGCAAAATGGGAGGAATAGGTAAATATATGAAAGTAACACACTGGGTCTTTGGATTTGGCGTGCTGGCAATAATGGCAGTGCCTCCTTTTAGCGGATTTTTCTCAAAAGATGATATTCTGGTAGGTGCGTATTTGCAAAGTCCGGTTTTATGGGGACTGGGATTAATTGCAGGATTATTTACTGCATTTTATATGATGCGTTTATACTATCTGGTGTTCAGAGGGGAAGAAAGAATGAGTGAACAAACAGCGAGCAAGATTCACGAATCGCCTAAAGTAATAACTGTTCCATTGATCATTTTATGTGTGCTTGCAATTTTGGGTGGTTTGATTAATATTCCGGAATTATTTGGAGGCGATAAAATGATGATGCATTATTTTAGTGATATTGTTCCAATACACGAACATCATATAGAAGCAGCTACCGAATGGATGTTGATGGCCTTTGCAAGTATTGCAATTATTTTAACAATAGTGGCTGCGAGGATAAAATATTTAGAACGCAAAGTAGTTGCGGAATCAGATGCAGAAATGAAAGGATTAGGAAAATTGCTGAATGCAAAATATTATATCGACGAATTATACAATACAGTTATCGTAAAACCTTTACATGCATTGAGCGAATTCCTTTATAAAATATTCGATCTGCAAATTATTGATGGATTTGTGAACAGTGCAGCAAGAACGACAGGATACTTTGCAACACAGTTAAAAAATATTCAAACCGGAAACGTAAGTTTTTATTTATTCGCCATGGCTTTGGGCATGGGCGGAATTATCCTTTTAATTATTTTGATGTAATTCATGCTGACATTAATACTCATATTATTACCAATCGTTTCAGGACTGATCATTTATTTTCTTCCTGAAAATTTTGCGAAACAATTTTCGCTGGTGTCAGCACTGGCATCTTTGGCTTTGGGTATTGTTACCTATTGTCAGTTCGATATAGCGGGAGGAACTCAATTTGTTATCAACGAAGCCTGGGTAAATATGCTTGGAATTCGTTTCCATATCGGCATTGATGGAATCAGTTTGCTGATGATATTGCTGTCGAATATTTTATCTCCCCTGATCATTCTTTCTTCCTTCAAAGACAAATACGAAAATCCTAAAATATTTTATTCTTTTTTATTGATCATGCAAGGCGCCATGAATGGTGTTTTTGTTTCTCTGGATATGTTCCTCTATTATATTTTCTGGGAACTGGCATTGATACCTGCATATTTTCTTGTGTTGTGGTGGGGAAGGGGAGATCATAAAAAGATAACGGCTAAGTTTTTTATTTACACTTTGTTCGGAAGTTTATTCATGCTCATCGCAATTATATGGCTGAGTATGCAGAGCGAAACTCCGTCAACAGATATTTCATCCATTTACCAACTAAACATTCCGGAGAATATTCAATTGTATTTATTCCTTGCCTTTATGCTGGCATATGCAATTAAAATTCCAATTTTTCCTTTCCATACCTGGCAACCGGATACTTATACTTATTCTCCTTCCCCCGCAACGATGCTCTTGGGAGGAGTTATGTTGAAGATGGGTTTATACAGTATCATTCGCTGGGTAATTCCTGTTGTTCCGCAAGCTGTGGAAGAATATGGAATTTATATTATCGTATTTGCTTCCATCGGAGTATTTTATGCATCTGCAATTGCCTGGGTGCAAAAGGACCTTAAAAAATTATTCGCTTATTCCAGTATTGCGCACGTTGGTTTGATTACTGCCGGATTATTTACTGCAACTCAAATGGGTTTACAGGGCGGATTAAATCAAATGCTCGCACACGGTATTAACGTAGTAGGATTATTTTATGTTTGTCAGATATTATACCGCAAATTCCATGATCACGATATTCATTCAATGGGAGGAATAAGAAATAAGGCACCTTTATTTGCGGGATTATTTTTAGTGATATTACTCGCAAGTGTTGCATTGCCTCTTACCAATACTTTTCCAGGTGAATTTATGTTGTTGAATTCCATTTTCGGAGTAAATCCCTGGTTGTGTTTACTCGCAGGAAGCGGCGTTATTTTAGGAGCTGTTTACATGTTCTCCTCTTATCGAAGAGTAATGTTAGGTGAGGTAAATAATAAAACAAATACATTTACCGATCTTGATACAATGGATAAATTAGTATTGATACCGATTGTGATATTAATTTTTGTTTTCGGTTTATTTCCGCAATTGGTTACCAGCCTGACAGAACAAAGTGTAAGTGATATTATTTTACAATACCAAACAAAGATCAACGGAACCATAATTAAATAAATGACCTCAGTAATAATTTTAGCAGCAGCAGGTATTGCGTCCATGTTTGTGGGGGTGTTTAAATTTAAGCGCATTGCACTGCCGTTGGTTTTAATAGCCTGTATTGCAGCACTTTGTATCATATTTCTAAAATTAAATGGGGGATATGAAGATCTTATCGGAAACATGTTGCAGTTCGACCCAATTTATTATGGCTTCAGTATCATCATGATCCTTTTAACCATGGGTGTATTCATTATCAGCAAATATTATTTCCGCGAAAACATGGAACACCTTGGTGATATTTATTCCCTGTTTCTTTTTTCCATGATAGGTGGAATTCTGCTTGTTTCTTTTCAGAGTTTGGTGATGTTGTTTATTAGTATTGAAATTTTATCAATACCACTATATATCCTCGCTGCAAGTAATCGCAAAAACTTATTCAGCAATGAAGCGGGATTAAAATATTTTTTAATGGGTTCCTTCGCATCTTGTTTTTTGTTGTTGGGGATCACTTTTATTTATGGAACTGCACACACCTTTGAAATGCAGGGGATATTTAATTTTATTTCTGCAGCAAATGGCGAATTACCCGCTTTATTTATAGTAGGTTGTTTTTTGATCCTTGGTGCATTTATTTTTAAAATATCTGCAGTGCCGTTTCATTTCTGGGCACCGGATGTTTATGAAGGATCACCAAGTGTAATTACTGCTTTTATGGCAACGGTAGTAAAAACAGCAGCCTTTGGAGGACTCATTCGATTTATCGTAATGTCGGGATTGGTGCAAACGGAAAATTGGCAGGAAATAATTACTACTGTCGCAATTCTTACTTTGATAGTGGGAAATGTTACTGCACTTTATCAAACGAATTTTAAAAGATTACTGGCCTATTCCGGTATCGCAAATGCCGGTTATGTTCTGGTTGCTGTTGCAACCTTGCAGGTGAATACATTTGAATATGTTTTATATTATTTAGCATCATACGGAGTTGCAAGTATATTGGCGTTCACCATTTATTCCATTATTAAAGATCATACCGGTATAAACACCATTGACGGTTTAAAAGGACTTTTTGTTAAGAATAAAATGCTTGCCGTTACACTTGCTTTTGCCATGTTATCTCTCGCCGGAATTCCTCCTTTGGCGGGTTTCTTTGGGAAATATGCTGTTTTTGCCAATGCCATTCAAGCAAATCATATTTGGTTGGTAGTGGTGGCAATATTGACCTCCCTTGTTGGTGTGTTTTATTATTTCAGGGTTATGGCAAATGCATTTAATACACAGGGTGAGATACCTGCTGTTCCCATCCATTTTGGGTATAAATTACTACTTATAATAGGCGTAACCATATTGTTGGCGCTGGGTTTGATGCCGGATCTGATCGTTGACCTTATTGCCTGATATGCTTAACAGTAATTAAAAAAAGTTAAATTCTGTTTACTTCGCATATTTTTTGAAAAATTACAGTTAACTTGGTTATTCTATTTTTTAACCGGTCTTTCCTCGGGAGTTTTTGTAGAGTCAACAATTTTGTTGAAATACAAACGACTTTAGCTTGGAAGATTTAAACTTGACATCATGAAAAAAGTAACTTTATTTGCAACGATCATCGTGTTTTTTGTTGCAACAGGATTAATTCTCCAATCCTTTACCGGAAACGCACTCAAAATAGAAGGCAAAAATGTTGATATTTCTGCTTTTACCGAGTTAAATGTAGAAGTGCCTTTTGATATCATTTTTACTCAGGGAGAAACAGCATCTTTAAAAATTGACGCAGATGCTTCAACGTTGGAGATGATAGAAGTGGTACAAAAAGGAAATAAACTTACCATTGGAATTAAAGAAAACAACTATAAGAACATCAAAGGTGTTGATGTAAAAATTTACCTCAGTACATCTGCACTAAAAACTATTAATGTTGCCGGAAGCGGAAATTTTACTTCAACAAATGTTATCACAAATAATGAAACAATAACAACTTCCGTAGCTGGCTCCGGTAATATTGTTGCAGATATTCAATCCTCAGGTGTAAAAGGAGATATAGCAGGAAGTGGAAATATTACACTGAAAGGAACTACCAAAAAAGTAACATTCAGCATAGCCGGCTCCGGTAATTTTATGTTATCTGATTTAATTGCCGAAGATGTTACCGGAGATATTGCAGGAAGCGGAAGTGCAAAAGTATATGCTGCAAATAATCTGCAAGCAAGTATTGCGGGTTCAGGGGATATTATCTATTCCGGAAATCCTAAAGATGTGAAGAAAAATGTTGCAGGATCGGGAAAGGTGAAGAGTAATTGATAATTGACAATTGATAATTGAAAATGTAGTCGGGAGGATAATTTTACTTCGCGTAGATAGTAAATTGACAAATGAAATTGTGAATATGACTATCAGCAATCAGGTTCGGTCAACTTCGGAATTTAAATGGAATATTTAATAATTCGTTGATCGTAAATTCTAAATGGGGCGGACTCATTACTCCCGTCCGACCGGGTCATCCGGGCGGGCATTACTCATAACTCATTCAGGAAAAGTTTTCATTCGTAGGAAAAACCTCCATGCGGACGACACTCACCACTCACCACTCACCATTTGTCAAGAGTCATTAGTCAGGATTATACTCATCCGGCAATCGATTAGCGAACTCACGCCTCAGGATTCACGCCTCACGATTGTCAATAGACATTCGTCAGAAGAAAAAACTTACGGCTTGCGTGAATCAACCTCACTACTCACCACTCCCCACTCACCTAAGAATGCTTCTCCCAATCACAATCCTCTGCACCTCGCTCGTTCCCTCATAGATCTGTGTGATCTTCGCATCGCGCATTAAACGTTCAACATGATATTCTTTTACGTAACCATAACCTCCGTGAATTTGCACCGCTTCCACTGTGGTGCGCATGGCAACTTCACTTGCAAATACTTTAGCCATACTTGATGCGAGGTCGTAATTTTCGTGTGCATCTTTTAATTGTGCAGCTTTATAAATTAATAATCGGGCAGCTTCAATTTCGGTTGCCATGTCGGCCAATTTAAATTGAATTGCCTGATGTTGTGCTATTTCTTTTCCGAATGCCTTTCTTTCTTTTGCATATTGTAACGATAATTCATAAGCACCTGCAGCAATTCCCAATGCCTGTGAAGCAATTCCTATTCTTCCGCCGCTTAATGTTTTCATTGCAAAAGAAAAACCAAAACCATCTTCTCCAATTCTGTTTTCTTTTGGCACTTTTACATCATTAAATAATAATGTATGTGTATCACTTGCGCGAATTCCGAGTTTATCTTCTTTCGCTCCTACAATAAATCCATCCATGCCTTTTTCAACAATAAGACAATTTATTCCTTTATGACCTTTTTCAACATGCGTTTGTGCCATCACCAAATAGATACTTGCAGAACCTCCGTTGGTGATCCAGTTTTTTGTTCCGTTCAATAAATAATGATCACCCATATCTTCCGCAGTGGTGCGCTGCGATGTTGCATCACTTCCAGCTTCTGGTTCACTCAAACAAAATGCACCTATTTTTTTCCCGGAAGCAAGATCCGGTAAATATTTTCTTTTTTGTTCTTCCGTTCCATAATTTTCTAATCCCCAACATACAAGCGAATTATTTACACTCATAATAACACTGCAAGAACTATCAACTTTAGAAATTTCTTCCATGGCAAGCACATAACTCATGGTATCCATTCCGCCGCCACCATATTCCGGAGAGACCATCATACCTAAAAATCCAAGTTCAGCCATTTGTTTTACTTCCTCATAGGGATAACGCATTTCTCGATCGCGATCAATTACTCCGGGTTTTAAAACATTTTGCGCAAAATCTCTTGCCGCTTGTTTGATCATGAGTTGCTCTTCGGTAAGTTCGAAATTCATATCTTGTGATTTATAGTTTTAAATATTTTTTATTGCGAAAATTATTGATCCGCAAGTTGATTTATCGTTTTGCTGGTGGAATAATTTTCCAGATAAGGAATAATAACTACTTTCCCTCCATTTAATTTCATGGTATCAGCCCCAACAATTTCATCTGCATTATAATCTCCACCCTTCACCAATACATCCGGCTTTATCATTTTAATTAATAGATCCGGTGTATCCTCCTCAAAAATAATAATTGCATCCACGGCATATAAACTCGCTAATAAAAATGCGCGATCATTTACGTTATTGATAGGACGACCATCTCCCTTTAATTTTTTTACGGAAACATCTGAATTTAATCCAACTATCAGAATTGCATTGTCTTCTAATCCGCTTGCAGAATTTAATAACCAGGCATGTCCCTTGTGTAAAATATCGAAACAACCATTGGTGAAAATAATTTTTTTATTGTGGAATCGCCATACCGATAACTTTTGAAGCAGTGATTTTTTGTCACTTATTTTTTCCAATATGGCATCATTCTTCTTCATGATTCAGTTCTTTTCGGGTAACACGAGATAAAAGTAATAAGGATATCACTCCCACAAAAATAATCATTATTGTTTGTGCACTCCAGGCTAGCCAGCTAAAAGATATGGCATAAGTGCGGTCAAGTCCGTAAAGGGCTACTAAAGTCTCGGTTACGATCAATTGATAGGCCCCGATTCCGCCGGGTGTGCTGATAATTCCTACGGTCCCAAATACAAGTACTGCCAATGCCTGGTTGAGCCCGAAATGCGTCGTTTGTTCTATTGCATAAAAACATACATACACCATTAAAAAATAACAGACCCATATCAGAACGGAATAAAAAATAAATATTTTAAAGTTTTTTAAATGGCGAATGGAATAAATTCCATCGCGCACATTCATCAGCATTATTTTAAGTTTGAGGTATGCCTCTGTATGTTTAAATTTTTTAATGAGAAACCACACCAATAATACAAACCCAACAACAATTGCGATAATAATAATAATGGAAGTTGTGCTAAATGCAATTTTTTGGGAGATAGGAATGATCACCTTTTCATTAAAAAAATCGTAAATGAGCGTGAATTGTGTTACAAATAATAAAAAGGTTGCAATAAATAAAAATAATAGGTCAATGGTTCGTTCCACAACTAATGTCCCCAATGCTTTATCAAATGGCACTTTTTCATATCGCTGCATTATTCCGCAACGGGTTACTTCTCCTAATCGCGGTACAGCCATATTGGTGAGATAAGCTATCATCACAGAATAAAAAGTAGTTTTCATGCGCGGATCATATCCCAGCGGTTTCAACATCATTTTCCAGCGCAGTGCTCTGATGTAATGGCTAAAAATTCCGATCACAATTGATAGGGCGACCCACCAATAATTTGCCGAGCGAAATGATAAACGTAACTCCTCCTTTTGCTCTACGGTAAGATCTTTCGTGATATACCAAATAAGTGCAATTCCTATGGAAAGGAAGATCACGAATTTGAGAATATTAAAAAAGAGTTTCCTTCCCACTTTTATGTAAGCGAATTAGTTTGGCTGTCAGGAAAGATCACTGTAGGAATAAATTTCTTTGCCTCCTCAAATTCCATGGAAGCATAAGAACAAATGATCACAATATCATTAAGTTCCACTCTGCGTGCAGCGGGTCCGTTCAGACAAATCACACCCGAACCGCGTTCTCCCTTGATAATATAAGTCTCCAAACGCTCCCCGTTTCCGAGATTAAGCACCTGCACCTTTTCGTTTTCTATCATGTTCGCAGCATCCAAAAGGTCTTCATCAATGGTGATACTGCCAATATAGTTGAGATTCGCCTCCGTAACCCTGACACGGTGAATCTTGCTTTTTAAGATCTCAATACGCATAACGAGTGCAAAGGTAGGGGAAAATGTACCAATGTACCTATGAACAGCCTTGATGTACCAATGAACAGCCAGCCCTGACGGGCTATTAGCCAATTAGCAAATTAGCAAATGGAACAGCCGGCTCCGATCAATTATCAAATGAAAACGCTCTCGACCAACAAGGTTTTAGACTCGATGACCTCACAGGTTTGGGAAACCTGTGAGTTCTAAGGGTATGATCAAAATTTCAATGATTATATGAACCAATTTGCATTATATTTTTATCAGCCTATAATGCGTTTAAACAAAGGCATGAAAAATTTTCACACACTCATATTGTTTTTTTCGTGGTTTATTTCTTTTGGTCAAACTCAAACAGATGGTGTTAATGATGCAGAAATTGAAAGAATTCTTCGCAATTATCGCGATCACAATATCACTGATTTTTACTTAACTTCTAAAACATCCTATAAAAATAAAAAACTCTGGAAAGAAAAATTTCATTTTGTATTTGAGAATGATTCGATATTTCAAACTCATTGGAGAAGTGATTTTTCCAGGTATTTGTTAAACGAGAAAGATGTATATTATATTTATTCAAAGCAGGATTCAGTAAACCTAAATAACTATTATCACATAATTAAATTTGATTCACTTGGCGTTAAAATAAATTTGAGGTATTATATTCATGCCCATGACACCCTATTGACTAGTAGGTCAAGTTTTTCTGTAGACACTATAACCGGAAGTAAAACTTTTATCTATACCGCATATAAAGATAACAAGGAGTTGAGAACCAACAAACACGAAACTGCAATTTCAGCCGATACTATATTTGAAGTTGGCTACACACTTTTAAACAACGAATGGCTGATCGATAGCGAATTAAAGACATATTCGGAAATAGTGCAAAAGCCGGAAGTTGAAATAATCATAACGACTACTATTGGAAGAAATTATCATAGGACTCCCAATCTGAAACCGGTGAATGATTTTAAAAGAGTAGAAATTAATACAATTTATTATTCAACTTCCGGGCTTATCAAATATATTGAGATAAAAGAACTTGATTATTCCCGAAATGAAATACATGAAAATGTAGAATTGATTTTACCAAGAAAAAAAAATAAGTTGCCAATTACCAAATTACCAGACTAACAAACTACCAAATGGTTATCCAGCAACCTAACCCCGCCAACTATCACCGAAGTTATTATCACAATTTTCTTTACCTCTGAAATATTGTTTATTGATTGCAAATTCTCCGCATTTAAAACCTCAAAATAATCAACCTTAAAATCCTCTAAAACATTTAAAGAATTTACAGCGATATTTTCAATTTCAGAAATAGGTAGAATGTGCAATAAAGAAGAAGCGTATTGTAAAGTGGCATAAATTGCTCCGGCTTTTTTTCTGAGTTCCGGGGATAAACGCACATTTCTCGAGCTCATAGCCAAACCATGTAATTCCCGATAAATCGGGCAGATTACTACTTCTGTTGCAATCTGCATTTGTTTTATCAGATCCTTTATGATCATACACTGCTGGTAATCTTTTTGTCCGATAAACATTTTATCGGGTAAAACCACCTCTAAAAGTATCTTTACTACCTGTGCTACTCCTGCAAAGTGTCCGGGGCGACTAGCTCCTTCCAGCAGTGTTTCTATCCCCCCAAAATTAAATTTTTCGGTTGCAGCCTCACCGAGAGGGTAAATATCGGTCACTTCCGGTAGGTATAATATATCACAGCCGGCCCTTTCAAGCATATTTATATCGCTTTCAATGGGTCTCGGATACTTTTCCAGGTCTTTGAGGTCGTTAAACTGTGTTGGATTGACAAAAATGCTGCAAACCGTAATGTTGGTGGAGCCTTTACTCACCGAAATTAGGGAAATATGACCTTCATGAAGGGCTCCCATGGTTGGTACAAACCCGATTTTATTACCTTTTAACCTGAGGTTTTGAAGTAAAGGTGTTAACGTATCTCGCTGTTTTATGATCTGCATGCCTTGATTTTATTGAATTTCAGCCGTTTTTAGCGGTTCCTGATTTTATTTCGGAAAGTACTTGCATAAGTAAATTCTGAACTATATTTTGTAACTTTGCAGCTCAAAATTAAACTTCTAAGCAGACTTAAGAAGTTGCGGCTACGCAAAATAACTAAACTACAATATCTATGAGTAAGAAAAGAGTGTTGATTATAACGCAGGAAATGCAACCTTATTTAAATGGTTCAGATATAGGTGATATAGCAAGAGCACTTCCGCAATATATTCAGGATCAGGGGAGCGAGATTAGAGTTTTAATGCCGAGATATGGCGTAATAAATGAAAGAAGACACCGTTTACACGAAGTAGTTAGGTTGAGTGGAATGAATATCATACTCAATGATGATGATTATCCGCTTATCATTAAAGTTGCCTCAGTTCCCGGGGCTCGCATGCAGGTTTATTTTTTGGATAACGACGATCTTTTTAAAAGAAAATATATTTTCCACGACGAGAATGAACAGTTTTATGAAGATAATGCCGAACGTATGGTATTCTTTTGTAAAGCTGCCTTAGAAACCGTGAAGAAATTTCAATGGGCACCCGATATTATTCATTGTCATGGTTGGATGACCAGTTTGATCCCAATGTACATCAAAACCACTTACAAAAGTGAACCGGTATTCCAGAATACTAAGGTTGTTTATTCCATGTATGATGGTATGTTCAAGGAAACCCTTTCTAAAGAGAAATTTTTAGAAAAAGCTCCGATCAGTGTAAATATTGAAAAGACCGACCTTGCCCAATATGCCGATTACAATCACATCGGATTAAGTAAAGGTGCAGCCTCTTTTTCTGATGGAGTTATCATCGGAAGTAAGGCAATAGATAAAGACATCTCCAAGTATTTGAAAGCATCAGGAAAACCGGTTCTTGAATTTACGGAGGAAGATTATTTGACAAAATACAGCGAATTTTATAACCAACTGGATCAATAATTTCCATAAACATTCCGTTATAGGCCTGATGAAAAATGCAGCTTTGATTATTGTTGGCGGGTTGATGATATTAACAGCATCATGCCGAAAATCGAATTTTATAGGTGAAGAATTACTCCCCGAGGAAGATTTCCTCAATTCAACACGCGTAGATACTTTTAAAATTGTAACCTATACCGAAGTGGATGACTCTGTGGTTACCAGTCAGAATGTGTTTTATGCATTGGGAAGTATCAGCAGTGAGAATTACGGCAATTCTACGGGAAATATCTATACACAAGTATTACTCCCCACAAATAATTTATTTTTTGGTGATGCACCTGGTATCGACTCCATTGTGGTTACAATGGATTATGCCGGGTATTATGGTGATACAGAAGCTAAACACTCCCTTTCGGTTTTTCGTATGACAGAAAGATTGCAGTCGGGCAGATTATATTATTCTGATGCAAGATTTCGCGTATTACCGGTTGCCATCGGGAAAAAGACAGCGTTTGTTCCAAATTTAAGTGATAGTGTGGTGCTAGCAGATGGTTCACGTTACGAACCGCATTTGCGTATTAAATTATTTGATTCCTTCGGACAAAATTTATTGAATCTGGATACAACAGTACTGGAAAATGATACCAGTTTTCTCCAATTTCTACAGGGAATTTATATCGAAACGGATACACTTACTGATGGATTTTCCAATGGTATCATGTATTTTGATATGACATCAACCCTTTCCGGTTTGCGTATTTATTATCACAATAGTGAAGCGGATTCCTTGTCGGTAGTATTGCCTTTTACCGGGGTTAAAACCAACAGATTTACGCATAGTTATGCAGCAGGAAGTCCGGTGCAAACTGCTTTATTATCGCCTGATTCCATTAATGGTGATCAAAATACCTATGTGCAGGGATTTGGGGGATTGCGCACCATCGTGAAATTTCCAACGCTCAAAAATCTGCAGGATGTTTCTATTAATAAAGCAGAGCTGATATTAACTGCATCATCAAACGATGGACGAAATTTTGCCCCTCCTCCTAAAATTCAACTTGTACAATTAGATTCTACCGGACATAATTTTTATTACATAGCACTTTATAGTATTGAAGTATATTCCTCTATTGTTGATGATAATTTCGGAACTAATAACATTGGAGGTACTGTTACAAGAGCCGAAAGTGAAGCAGGAAGATTTGTATTTCAATATAAATATATCATTACGGAACATGTGCAGGAGATATTGCAAGGCTCGATTGAAAATTATGGGTTCGCTTTAATTTGTCAGCCGGGAAACAGAATACCAAATGCCGTAACTTTAGGTGGAGTTCAATCAGACAGAGATTTTTTTAAACCAAGTCTCTCTATTACATACACAACGATAAATAAATAACAGTATGTGTGGTATAGTAGGTTATATCGGGCATCGTCAGGCTTACCCGATTATCATAAAAGGCCTGCATCGTTTAGAATATCGCGGTTACGATAGTGCCGGAGTTGCATTATTAAACGACGATCTTAACATCTACAAAATTGCAGGTAAAGTTGCCGAACTCGAAAAAGAAGCCGAGGGAAAGGATACTAAAGGCACCTGCGGAATCGGACATACCAGATGGGCAACACATGGTGAACCTAATACCACCAATGCACATCCACACGTTAGCGAAAGCAAAAATCTCGCAATTATTCACAATGGTATCATTGAAAATTATGCTTCCTTAAAAACGGAATTAATTAAACGCGGACACCAGTTTTTATCTGATACCGATACAGAAGTTTTAATTCATTTAATTGAGGATATTCAGTTAAATGAAAAAACAGATCTTGTAGAGGCAGTGCGCATTGCATTAAACCAGGTAATTGGTGCTTATGCAATTGTAATTATTTCAAAAGATGACCCCGATATTTTAATTGCAGCAAGAAAATCGTCGCCACTGGTTATTGGGATAGGAGAGGATGAATTTTTTATTGCGAGTGATGCAAGTCCTCTTGTTGAATATACACGTAATGTGGTGTACTTGAACGATGAAGAAATTGCCGTTGTGAACAGAACAAATGAATTGGTAATTAAAACGATTCACAACGAAAAAATAACACCATACATGCAGGAATTGCAAATGCAATTGGACATGATTGAAAAAGGTGGTTACGATCATTTTATGCTCAAAGAAATTTATGAGCAACCTACTTCCATTAAAGACAGTATGCGTGGAAGATTGATCGGTTCCAAAAATTCGATCGTGTTGGGTGGAATTAAAGAATACGAGAAGAAATTAATAAATGCAAAACGCATAATAATTATTGGTTGCGGCACTTCATGGCATGCAGGTTTAGTTGGTGAATATTTATTTGAAGATCTTGCGCGTATACCAACAGAAGTAGAATATGCGAGTGAATTCCGATATCGCAATCCTGTTATCAGCGAAGAAGATATTGTAATTGCAATTTCGCAAAGTGGTGAAACTGCAGATACACTTGCGGCAATAGAATTGGCAAAAGCAAAAGGAGCAACTATTTTTGGAATTTGTAATGTTGTAGGTTCTTCCATTCCGCGCACAACACATGCAGGTTCCTATACGCATGCCGGACCAGAAATTGGTGTGGCAAGTACGAAAGCGTTTACTGCACAAGTAACGGTGCTTACCATGATGGCTTTAAGTATTGCGAGAAAAAGAGGAACGATTCCCGAAAGTAAATATCAGGCAATTGCAATTGAATTAAGTAAAATTCCTGAGAAAGTTCAACTCGTATTAAAATCAAACGAGCATATAAAACAGATGGCTGAAGAATATATGCACGTGAGCAACTTTTTATATTTGGGAAGAGGATTTAATTTCCCTGTTGCATTAGAAGGTGCTTTAAAATTAAAAGAGATATCCTACATACATGCAGAAGGTTATCCTGCGGCAGAAATGAAACATGGTCCCATTGCATTAATTGATGAAAATATGCCTGTTGTAGTTGTTGCAACAAACATGAGTGCACACGATAAGATCATCAGCAATATACAGGAAATTAAAGCCCGCAAAGGAAGAATTATTGCCATCATTTCCGAAAGCGACACCGTTATAGAAGCCATGGCCGAACACGTAATTCGCATTCCCGATACTGAAGAAGCGTTGACTCCATTGTTAAGTGTAATTCCATTACAACTGCTTGCATATCACATTGCAGTTCGTTTAGGAAGGAATGTAGATCAGCCGAGGAATTTGGCGAAGTCGGTAACTGTGGAATAGGACACAGGACTTGACACAGGACATTGGAAATGGGACGTAGGAAAACAAATAATGGAGGAAAAAAGGGGAATCCGCCAGTGATCGGGCAGGCGCGGATGAGGTAGGATATAATTATGGGTAGTTATATATAATTTCTAAAGAAAAATTTACTTTCACATAGTCGGTTATTGAAACAATTAATAAATTACGATGAAGTCACCTCTATTGATCATTCATTTAAATACAGTCAAAAATTTTCTTGAATAAATCTATTTTCAAGTTTACATTAATTTAGTCCTGTGTCCAGTCTCCCGTGTCTTTTGTCTGTCCTGTGTCCTATGTCCTATGTCCTATATCTCACTCGACCCATAAAACCGAATTCCCCGTCCCAAACTCATTCTCCTCATATAACGGATTACCCGGATCAACCATCCAGGTTCCATCCACAACATATTTATATAATTGTTTGCCTCTGTCTAAATGAACAGGAAATATCCATCCGGCATCTGATTTTAACATGGTATAACCGGGGTCTGACCAATTGTTGAAATTTCCGCTTAACAGAACTTGTTTTGCATCGGGAAATGCATTTAAAATAAAAGTATAATTCGGTTCGATCACTTTAACGGAATTCGTTTCTTCCCCTCCTCCTACTTTATATGGATTTTCAGGATCTGTTATCCATTTACCATCAACAATAAATTTATATGCATAGTTACCGGGTGCTAATACATAGGGAAGTTTCCATCCGTTTTCCGTTTTTTGCATTACTAATTCGCCCGTGTTCCATGCATTAAATGTACCACTCAGAATTACAAGATTCGCATTCTGATATCCGGTTAAAATAAAATCAGTGGTATTTCCTATGGAGATCACGGAATTGAAATTTCCCATGCCATCATTTCGTATATTTATATTTCCGGGATCTGTTATCCATTCACCATCAACAATAAATTTATAAGAATGTGTTCCTTCACTTAAATAAATGGGTATTTCCCATCCTTTGGCAGTGGGATACATTCTCAACTCCTTTTCCTTCCAATTATTAAAAGTGCCGGTTAAATAAACATTTTTTTTGTTCTGATATCCGTTTAATGTAAAGGTCTGATTGCATCTGAAATACGTACTGTTATAACTACCATAACCATCCTTTTCTTTCTGATCGTTGTTGAGATCGTAAATCCAATTTTCATCAACTTTAAATTTATAAAAATATTTTCCGGGTTTTAATGTAATTTTTGCGATCCAACCACTATCCGTTTTTTGCATCTGAGTAGCATCTTCCACCCAATTATTAAAATTTCCGCAAAGAAACACCTTGCCTGCATTGATGTTATTTTTCAGATAGAATATTGTTTCCCCTTTTTCATTTTCAAAAACATTCTGTCCCTTTTTAAATTCATTAGCTCCATAAGTTACAGGACCTGGATAACCAGGCTCACCCGGTGGATTAATATTATCAAAAAATATCGGTTGACTCCCCCAATCGAATTTTGCAACATCTGCATTCAGGGGCTTTGATATTTCCGCGAAATTTTTTTCGAGCCGCGTTAAACTCCATCCTTCCTTTGCCAGAACACCAATATTGCTGTATGTAAATAAACTGTCTTCATTTAAACCAAAATACAATATCAGGTTCTTATACTCTTCAGCATTTCTTTTGTCGATCCGAATTACGAGTCGATCATCTTCCACACGAATAACATCGCTTGTATTTTGAGAAAATAAAAGTTCCGGATTGATTAATCCGAGTATAAAAACAAATACAATTTTAATTAAGGTTGATCTGTTCATCTTGTTACCTCCTTATAAAAATACTGATATAATTTCTTTTTTTTGGTATTAATGGTCACTATTCCCTTTTCCAGGAATGGAAAACCCAGAATTCCATCGATCGTAGTATTATACACCGTTTCTAAATTGGTTAAACCGGTTAAAACAAAGGGCATATTTTCTAAAGTATCTTCGTCTATGATCAGGAAGTCCAACTCACCGCGCAATACACCAACATTTTGATCAGAACTACCACCTAAAACAGCTCTGTTTGTCAACGTAAAATGACTTAATACCTTGTTGCTGACAGTATTGTCCAATACATTTACCTCGGCTCCGGAATCAAAACAAAAACGTAATTTTTTACCACCCGATTCGCCGTTTAAAAAGATTATGTCGTTATATATTTCAATGGCGATATCGATATCAGGAACAAGTGAATCCGCATCATCCTTAAATATTCTTTCCCCTTCTTTATCTAATTTGTATAATATCAGTTTAGAATTTCTTTCATCTATCACCATCTCCATATCTGTAAAAAGATTAGCACCAAGCAGACCTAATATTTTAACACCTTTCGCTGTTTCAATATGTCCGAGATTTACAACATCAGCATCCAGATCAGTAAAATAGAGTTCATCAATAATTAATGAATCAATTGCCTGATGAAAAATTTGTGTGTTTGCACCTGCTATTCCATAAGCAGTTGAACCAGTGGAGAGTTTCCAATTTCGGAAATATGTTTTATTTAATACTAATTTCGGAGCGCCGGTATCAAATATAAAATTTCCCTCCAAACTATCTATTCTTGCTTCAATTAAAAAAAGATTATTTACGCGTTTGAGTGGAATTTCTAATTTCTCAAAATCTCCCAAGGGAGTTGCACCATCATAAACAGGTTGTGCATCAGTAGGACCAATCTCAGATAATCGCATAGAAAAACTACTGGCAGAAATTGCAATAATACTGCAGAGTAATAAAAAAGTATATTTTTTTTGTTTCAACTTAAGTATCAAAGCAAGGTGATGTTGATATCCCCTCAAAAGTAATAACTAAAAATGTTAAGGTCTATTATTTTCCTGCTTCCCTTCAACGCGCTTTAAATAAATAATAAAGATAAACAGGTGAGTCCCCCATCCATTTTTTCAAATTCCGACATATCTAATTCAATCACATGAAAATGTAATTCTGTCAATATATTTGAGGTTTTCGGGAATCCTTTTGGAATTATCAGCCTTTTTTCATCCAATCTTATACAGTTAGATGCGTATAATTCATCGGGTGGAATTTCTATTTTCTGATATTGTTCAAACTCCGGTTGTTTTAATACTTCCGGCCATCCTATTATGGTATTGTTTCCGAGATAGGCAATACCGGTTTTAAGATGGAGAATATCATCCAATTTAATTGCATGTGTTTCGTATCCAAATTTTTTTGTTATTTCTGCAAACTGACGAATGCCTTCGGTGTTCGTTCTTTCGCTAATACCAATATAGAATTTATTTTCAATTTTTAAAACATCACCACCTTCGAGGGTTCCGGGATGATCGATGAAATGTAGTTCTTTAATTGTATTTAAAATTTTGTTGATGGTTATAATTTCACCTTTCCTGCTGGATGCGCCGGGATTTGTTATTATTGCAGCCTCTGGAAAAATAACAGCAGTGTCTTCTACAAAACAACCATCCGGAAAATTAATATCACTCTCAAGGTTTTTAACCTGAATTCCGGCTAACTCCAGTGCTTTAACATATTCAGCATGTTGCGCCATTGCCTTAAAAAAATCGGGCGCTCCCAAGTTGGATGTGGTAATCCCAAGATTAAAATTTATTCCCGGTTTGCGGGTGATGGCGTTTTTGTATAACATAAATCAAATAATAGAAGATACACAAGAGGAAAAATAAAAAAACCTTGCTGATAATTCAACAAGGTTTTTATTTTATAGATAAAAATTATTTAGTTGCAGCCTTAAATTTTTCACTCACAACATTCCAATTGATCACATTGTAAAATGCGCCGATATAATCAGGTCTGCGATTTTGATAATTTAGATAATAGGCATGCTCCCAAACATCAATTCCAAGAATTGGAGTTCCTTTTACTTCTGCTATATCCATTAATGCATTATCCTGATTTGGGGTAGAATTCACGATCAGTTTATTGTCTGCACCAACCATTAGCCAAGCCCAACCGGATCCAAAACGTGTTGTTGCAGCAGCCGAAAAGATTTCTTTAAACTTATCAAATCCACCTAATTGAGTATTTATTGCATCCATCAGATCGCCTGTTGGCATACCACCTGCATTTGGTGCCATAATTTCCCAAAATAAATTGTGGTTGTAAAATCCACCACCGTTGTTTCTTACAGCAGGGGAAATTTTAGAAACATTTGCAAGAATTTCCTCAATGGATTTATTTTCCCATTCTGTTCCGGCAATTGCATTATTTAAATTGTTTGTATAGGCAGCATGATGTTTATCATGATGTATCTCCATTGTTCTTGCATCAATATGCGGCTCCAAAGCATCGTTTGAATAAGGGAGCGGTTGTAGTTGAAATGACATAGTTTTAAAAGTTTATTTGTTAGTTAATTTTTTTAATGTGTTGAATAGGTTTACAATGATTTGCAAAGTTAATGTCCTGAATTGAAATTGGTTAACGCTTGAAATTTGGGTAGGGTTCGTTTAAGAAGGGATTTATTTGGGAAAAGATGTTGAGAGAGTCGCAGTCACAGTCGCAGTTGTTGAAATTTGATCTAATTGTAGAGACGCAATGCATTGCGTCTCTACAATTAGATCAAATTTCAACTCAGAACGTAGATCATGTCGCAGTCGCAGTCTCAGTCACAGTCTCAGAACCGAACCCAGAACCCCGAACCCCGAACTCAGAACCCCGAACTCAGAACCCTGAACTCAGAACCCTGAACTCAGAACCGAAACATGTAGTGATCGATGCAAGAGATCTACTACATGTCAGAACACAGAACTCCGAACACAGAACTGAAACTTTATCCAACAGCGTCTTTCACCAAATCCGCAGCCTCTTGCAATAATATCGCACTTTGCACTTTGAGTCCGCTTTCGTCTATCATTTTTTTGGCTTCAACGGCGTTTGTTCCTTGTAGTCGCACAATGATGGGAACAGGTATATTTCCGATGTTTTTATATGCATCAATAATTCCCTGAGCAACACGATCGCAGCGCACAATTCCGCCGAAAATATTTACTAAGATCGCTTTTACATTCGGATCTTTTAATATGATCTTAAATGCAATTTCCACGCGTTTTGCATCGGCAGTTCCTCCTACATCCAAAAAGTTTGCGGGACTTCCACCACTCGATTTAATAATATCCATGGTTGCCATTGCCAAACCGGCACCATTTACCATACAACCCACATTGCCATCTAATTTCACAAAATTCAATCCGGCAGCACCTGCTTCCACTTCAGTGGCATCTTCCTCATTAATATCACGCATTGCTGCAATGTCAGCATGGCGATATAATGAATTTCCATCAATCACACATTTTGAATCAACAGCGATAATTTTATTATCCGATGTTTTTAAAACAGGATTTATTTCCAATAATGAACAATCGTTTCCAACGTAGGCATAGTAAATACTTGTAACAAATTTTACCATGTCTTTAAATGCATCACCGCTTAATAACAAATTAAACGCAATTCTTCTCGCCTGAAAAGGCATAATTCCAACCGTTGGATCTATCCATTCCTTGTGTAATTTTTCCGGATGATGTTCTGCAACTTCCTCAATATCCATTCCTCCTTCCGTGGAATACACGATCACATTTTTTCCCTTATCGCGATCGAGCAAAACGCTCATATAAAATTCTTTTGTTTCAGAAACGCCCGGATAATAAACATCTTGTGCTATTAGCACCTTTCTTACCAATTTACCTGCCGCACCCGTTTGAGGAGTGACAAGTGTTGCACCCAAAATTTTCTGCGCTTTTTCATACACTTCATCCAAAGTTTTTGCAACCTTCACACCACCTGCCTTTCCGCGTCCACCAGCATGGATCTGTGCCTTCACTATCCAGATGTTGGTCCCGGTTTGAACCTGCAATTGACGCGCAGCCTCCACCGCCTGCTCCGGCGAATCAACAGGAATTCCTTCCTGAATCTTAACTCCAAATCTTTTTATTAACTCCTTACCCTGATATTCGTGCAGATTCATCTTTTTTTATTTTTTGTGCCGCAAATATAGCGTATTTACCCGTGTTTAATCAAAGCTTTTTGGGCATTCCCCCTCGTTCCTCGGGGTCAGGCTTTTCGCTGCAACTCCTCGCTCGTGCCTCGCTGTGGGGTTTCCGCTACAATCCTTAATGCGGGCCTGTGCTGCGAAAATTAAACTCCCCTATGGGGCTGGGGGCCTGTCGCAGTTTGACGGAGGGATAGATTTTCCTCCGAACAGAACTATTTCTATCCTCATGGTGAATGGTGAGTGGTGAATAGTGAGTAAAACCGAGAACCGAAACATGTAGTGATCGACGCAGGAGATCTGCTTCATGTCAGAACTTTAAATATCACCAATTTGTCAAATTAGATGTATTTAACGACTTGAATCACAATGTGGAATAATTTTGTATCGTCAACTTCGTTATAATGCTAAATTGTAACAACATGAAAAAATTAATGATCATTGCAGCGGTTTTATTTGTTTCCAATTTGAATGCGCAATCCATGCGGATGGATCCATCGGTTTTTCAGGTTGAAATGCAGACACAACAATTCGGTATTTCCACTTCATCAAATTCGACTCAAAGCACTTATATAAACCAAACCACTAACTCCGGAACAGGTCATGCTATAGAAACTTCAAATCCCGGAATAGCAATTGTAGGTGGTGCAGATAACACTGCAACCAATATAGTTGTACAGGAAGATCTTGTTGCAGGTAAAAAAGGAGAGGGGCGTAAGTTGTTTATCAGATTTTATAGGAAATTATTTGGTAATTGAAAATTGATAATTGATAATTGACAATGATTCGCCGCATGAAAATTTTACCTCCGAATCCACAGAGTTCGCTGCGCGTAACTCTGTGGGGACACAGCACTTGGTAACTATAGTGAAATCCTTGTCATCCGCGAAATCTCTAAGTCCTGCCATGCAGCGAGCGACGCAGGAGCTCTGCTTCATGGCGATCCTAAAGGTTAATAATACTGTCAAGTCCTCTGTGCAACCCCGTCAGTGATCTCACTTTTCGCAATGCCAATAAAGCACCATCAATATAAGGTTTAGTAGCATCTATCGCATCATGTCTTATTTTTAATCGCTCTGCACCCGTGCCAAAAATAATTTCACACGAACTATTAAATCCCGGTAATCGCACAGAGTGAATTTGTGTTCCCGATATATTTGCACCGCGACTTTCTATTAATCCAATCGTATCTTCCGGTATTATTTTATTTTCACCGGATTTTATTTTTGCAATGCGCGATGCTAATTCACGTGCAGTTCCACTTGGTGCATCCTGTTTACCATCGTAACTATATTCTATGATCTCGCGCGATGGAAAATATTTAGCGGCCATTTCAGCAAATTTCATCATCAAAGCAGCAGAAATAGAAAAATTTCCTGCAGCAATCACACCAACTTCATTTTGTAATGCTTCCACATGTATTTCATCAAGGTCTTCTTCCGTTAATCCGGATGTGCCTATCACAACCGGAATTTTTTCCTGAATTGCATAGATCACATTTCTTTTTACAATGGATGCATTGGTAAAATCAATTAAAATATCCGGTTTTCTGCGCAAGGCAAAAACAATATCATCAAATATTTCCGCATGAATTGTTTTCAGATTTAAAACATCACCTAAATTTTGTGAATTATAATTTTTTGCAAGTGCACTAATTATTTCCAGGTCGCTGGATTCAGAGATCGCTTTAGCTAAATGACTTCCCATTTTGCCTGTTGCTCCGGCGAGACAAATTTTAATTTTCATAATGTAATTTTAGTGCAAATTACATTATTCGTTATGTATATTTTATGACCTGTATCATGCACCAATTATGAGCGACCGCATAGAAACCGCTCCCATGGTTGTTTTATCGTTAAAAAATCGCAGCGATTCATTTTTTTCCTGTAGTGCAAGACTATAAAGAAGCGGTAAATAGTGATCGTTTGTGGGCACCGATAATAATGCTGATTTTCCTAAGGTTTCATAATTAATTATCGGGGTGTGATCGCCTTTTTCTATCAATTTTTTTATGGTATCATCAAATTCGATTGCCCAGTCGTAAGCAGTATCATTCCATTGCGCCATTTGCAAATTATGCACAATATTTCCGCTTCCAATTATCAGAACACCGCGTTTCCGCAAACCTGCGAGTTCTTTTGCAAGTGCATAGTGGTACTCCGGTTTTTGATAATAATCAATGCTCAATTGAAAAACAGGAATATCGGCCTTTGGGAACATTTTTATCAATACACTCCAGGCACCGTGGTCCAATCCCCATTCATTATCAATTTCCACCTTTGTTTTGGTGATGATCTTTTGTGTTTCCAGTGCAAATTCCGGTGAACCCGGTGCATCGTACTGCACATCAAACAGCGATTGGGGAAATCCGCCGAAATCGTGAATAGTTTGCGGATCGGGTATTGCAGCAACCCTGGTGCCGCGGGTTAACCAATGTGCAGATACGCAAAGGATCGCTTTCGGAACAGGTAATATTTTGCCGGTATCTTCCCATCCTTTTGTAAACTCATTATCCTCTATTGCATTCATAGGATTTCCATGTCCTACAAACAATACGGGCATTTTAATGTCCTCTTCCTCCTTGAATTGATCTTTAAAATCGTGTAATTGCATAGCTAATAAACTTATGGAACTTGTGCGAATAAAATTGCGTCTGTTCATATCCTCTTATGGGTATTTTTATTAATATCTACCTTTGTGTAGTAAACAGTAATGCAATGCTACAAAAAAAAGTTTCAGATTCCGCTACTACTTTCACCGAAATAGTAATGCCAAACGATACCAATCCCATGCATAATTTAATGGGAGGTAATTTATTGAAGTGGATGGATATTGCATGCGGAATATGCGGAAGTAAACACGCAAACCGCATTGTGGTTACCGCTGCCGTTGATAATGTATCTTTCAACCGACCTATAAAAATCGGGGATATTGTTACCATTCACGCTCAGGTTACACGAGCTTTTAATACCAGTATGGAAATTTATGTGGAAGTTTCCAAAGAAAATTTTCGTTCACACGAACGCGTAAAATGCAATGAGGCTTTTTACACTTTTGTAGCGCTCGATGATGATGGACGACCTGTTGCATCACCTGAAATTGTTCCCGAAAATGAGGAGGAGAGAAGCCGTTACGATTCTGCAATGCGCCGCCGTGAGCTTCGTCTTATTCTATCCGGAAGAATGAAACCCGAAGATGCAAAAGAGCTCAAAGCGATTTTTTTGGCTGATTGAATTTTGTTTTTTGCAGTTACCGATAGTGAGACCTTCGCTAAGAGCGAAAGCCTCACTGGTAAATATTGAGGCTTTCGCTCTTAGCGAAGGTCTCAATAATGGTATGAATCCCAAAAAAAGTCCAAACCGAAATTAAACGGCTAGGACCTTTTATAAATTATCAAATTACCAAACTACCAAATTACCAAATGCTCAATACGGTTTGTTTTTCTTTGGCGCTTCTTCCGTTTGTTTAAAATCTTCTTCTTTTACTGCATCTTTTTTTCCTAAATAGGTCCAAACAATTGCTTTGGAATATTTATCGAATACTTTATTAAGGTCAACAAGTTTTGCTTCATTAACTTCTGCAGTAATTTTATCGAGTTGTTCCCATCCACCACTTAATTCTGCAGCGCCTAATGCATCAGCCTGATTGCCTGTTGTTTCTAAAGTTAAATAATAACCTGTTAAAAATTCTTGTTTTTTATCGGTCAATTCCACTTCGGTAAAACCTTCTTTTTTTATTTTATTTAATTCGTCGGTCATTACCTGCATGCTTTGTTTAGGATCAAGGGTGCTTATATAAATTACACCATAGGGATTTGAAACAGCAGAAGCGGCGAAAAATGCAGAAGGTGCATAGGATAAACTTCTTTTTGTGCGGAGTTCCGTAAAATAACGATCACCTAAAATGGACATAGCAATGCGGTATGAAATTCCTTCTTCTGTATTTGCAAACGGAGCACTCATTACACCGCGAATATAATTTGTGGCAATATCTCTGTCCTCAACAAAATGTTTAGGCTGCGTTATCAAAACTCTGTTCTCAGATGAAGCCGCAACACCATAAGGTAAAGCAGCCAGAGTAGATTTAATTTTCGCAGTAAGGTCAGCTTCAGTGATATTACCCACAACAACTAAAAATACTCTTTTTTTGCCGATGGTTCTTTTATAATAATTAACCACATCCTCACGTGTGATAGTTTCCAATGACTCCGGTGTTCCTTCCGGTGCTTTTGCATAATCTTTTCCCTCAAAAGCAACCTGACGCGATAATAAAGCCAGATAGCTATCAGGATCTGCCATCGCTTGTTTTGCGTTCGCAATTAATTGTTCTTTTAAAATGTTGAATTCATTTTCTGTAAATGCAGGATTTAAAATAGCATCACTGAATAAATTCCAGGAATCATCCCAAAACATTTTAATACAGGTCATGCTCATTGTACCATAATCAAGATTGGTAGATGCTCCGAAGGATGTTCCGATCTTTTCAGCGGCAGTTTTAAACTCGAGTTTCGACATTTTTGTAGTACCGCCATCCACCATTAAATTAAGTGTAACATTTTCAATTCCCTGTTTATCTTTTGTATAATTCCCTGTTCCACCCTCAACAAACAGACGAACACTAATTACATCTTTCGGAACATATTTGTGTATCACTTTAATTCCTTCCACAGTAAATTCCTTGGTATCCTGTGCGAATAAATGTTGTGCAGCAGAGATACTTACAAGAAGTAATATGAATAATTTAATTTTTTTCATAATAAATATTTTATGGTATGTTATTATTATTGGTTTATTTCAAATCCTAATGCCTTCAGGTCAACAGAACCCATCATTGCAGTGCTTAACAATAATCCGTTAACATGTGGTTTTCCTTTAATATACGTGTTGATATAATTATTAATGTCTTCACGTGTTACCTTTTGTAAATTGGCAACGTAATCGGTGTAATAATCTATGGTTGCAGATGCCCACCAATAGGTTACGGTATGTACAAAATTGCTGGTGCTTTCTTTTCCGTAAGCATCATCAATGGCCAATAAATTTTTTGCAGTTTGTAATTGTTCATCGGTAAAATAATCGGGACTTGTCCATAAAGCAATATTATCCTGAAGCGTCTTATAAGCTTCGGCAACTTTCATTGGGTTAGGAACAAGAAATATTTGGATCGGACCCGTAAATTTTGCAGTCTGATAACTCACACCCACCTGATATGCCAATCCTGATTCCACCAGGTCTTTTTGTAATTTACTGGAAGCCTGAGAAAGAATAAAAGAAAATACATCGGCAGCATACGTTGCTTTCAGATCATTTCTGGTATCGGGACCGTGGTATCCAACTAAAAAGATCGGAACCTGCGCATTTTCATTTATTGTAACAAGATTTGTAACACCTGTAAGTGGTTTAATTTCCGGTACCGGCCATTTTACAAAAGGGTCGAAGCCGGCAGGTTTCCAATCGCCAAAAACTTTTTCCATATTGGCAAATGCAGCTTCGTGTTCCACATCACCTGCAATTACAAGCATCGCATTATCGGGATAATAATATTTTTCCTGAATTACACGCATTTTCTCCGGTGTACAAGTCATAATAACATCGTGTAATCCGATAGGATTTTTTCTGTAATAATTTTCTTTCCACATTGCGCGATTTACATCATCCAGTAAAAAGAAAACAGGGTTCGATTCGTTGCGCTGAAACTCACCATCAACTACCGGGTTTTCATTTTTCATTTCCTGTTCAAGAAATAATGGATAACGAATGGCTGAATTCATAAACCGCAATCCTTCATCTAATTTTGAATTGCTGAGTGTAATAAAATAATTAACGCGTTCGTTGCTGGTTGTTCCGTTAAAAACAACGCCTAATTCCTGAATGCGTTTTAAAAATGCCTCCTGACTTGGAAGATCTTTGTTTGCTTTAAAAAACATGTGCTCATACATATGCGACAAACCATTAAATGCGCTGTCTTCAGTATAGGACCCATTTTTCACCACAATTTCAATAGTAGCCAAAGGAACTGTCTTGTCCTCAATAACAAGTAATTCCAACCCATTAGGTAATTTTTTCATATAAAAATTGGAGGGCAGCTTGCTCTGGGCTGATACCAGTGTATTCACAAGGATCAACACCGGTAATAATCGGAGTATTTTTTTCATAAACTTAATTAGATTTTAATCTGCCGTAAAAATAAGAGATATTACGAAATGGTTTTTTAAGGTCGAGTTAAACTATGTTAAGGCAGTTCCTTAAAAATGGTCTCTTGCCTGATAAACGGAAGATCAAAAGAAAATTGAATAGCCTTAGAACTGAATGGTTACTGCTGTTTTTTCATGCAAATCTTTGGTTAAAAATACTATTCCTTTGAAGAAAAGGTCAATGGATAGAGTAACGTTATTATTCTTTACAATATAATCCCAGGCTTGTTCCATTTCCCGGCTCC
Organism: Chitinophagales bacterium; assembly: GCA_044227505.1. GTDB lineage: Bacteria > Bacteroidota > Bacteroidia > Chitinophagales > BACL12 > UBA7236. Next base: position 32,388 of record JBGAWP010000033.1, read on the forward strand.
AATGAATATCATCAAAAACCAAAATGGAATGTATATGACAAAAGGGTAAAATTTGTTCGAAATATTGAATAGTGGGATCCCGTCGATGATTGCCATCTATGAAAGCGAGGTCAATGGTTTTCAAGGTTTCCAGCGCTTTGGGTAAGGTTTGTGAAAATTCCCCGGTAAGAATATCAATATTTTCAACATGTAACTTTTCAAAATTCTGTTGAGCACAGGCGGCAATTTCGGGACTTCCCTCCAGACTAATTATGTTGGATCGTTTTTTTGCGCCCGCAAGATATAAAGTGCTGATTCCCAATGAAGTACCTAATTCAAGTATATTTGTGGAATTATAATGTTCGGCGAGATGAAAAAGCATTCTGCCGAATTTGGGTGTGATAAGCGTGTTTTTAGCGATATCTGAAATTTTCCTTTTTGGTTTGTTGCTTTTTTTGGAACCTGCACCAAAATCAACAACACTTAGTTCAGAATCCAACAGAAGCAGCTGTTTGCGCAATTGTTCAATTTCTTCAAAAATGTAAAAACCGCGATCATCCTTTAAAACATGTTCAATAAAATCGAATAAAAAGGGAGAATGGACATCGTACTCAGTTTTAGCCTTCCATCTATATCTTAGATACCTCCCTAACATCGCGATTTTTTCCATGGGCGCTAAGATACTATTTGTAAAATATTTCGGATTTTCTTTTTTTGTGACACTCAAAGAGTTGTCACAATTAAAGGAATTGTTGTGAATTGATTATAAAACAATACTATTTCACGCATTGCCCTTATAAAATCTATCGTTTTTGTGTAAATTGTATGTTATTGGTAAACTCAGTAAAAGCGCTCATAAAATGGGTAATTGTGGATTCTGATTTTCAGATTATGGAAATCGTCGTATATTCGTGAGTCAATAATAGAAAAGTATGAAAAAAGCATTACAAACACTATTTCTGGGGCTTTTTGCTACAGGTATGATGCATGCGCAGGTGGGACTTCATTTGGGTTTTCAGGGACAATTTAACAGCACCTGGATACTCAATCAAAATAATTATCAACTTTCGCAAATGGATTATGAGTACAAATTGGGACCTGCGGGAGGTGTAACGCTTGGATATAACTGGCACCAAAATTTTGGCGCTCAAATTGAGTTGAACTATGCAATGATGGGTCAGGATTATTCTGACATGGTGCGCGACTTCAGCCAGAGCTATAATCCGGATATTCCGAATCAACTTTATCCTGTGCTTACCTATCGTTATATTGATCTTAACTACTTACAGGTGCCAATGTTATTCAAATACATGGAGGGTGATGCAAAAGATGCGATCAAATATCATATTTTAGGTGGTATTCAATTGAGCTATTTATTAAGTGCAAATCAACAATATACTGCAGACGTATTTGAAAAAGATGAACAACAAGATATTGCACAGGTAATTGCGCCTCAAAGTTATGTTCCTGATTTCGACAATGCAGGTGGTATTACTCCTCAAATTGATTATTTTAACAGAGTTGATCTGGGTGTATTATTTGATATCGGTGTAGATATTTATGTAAATGATAAAATGTATTTTTCTCCGGGCCTTAGGGGTTCATTTGGATTTTTTGATGTGAATTCAGAATCTACCCGTGATCTTGAACCTGCAAAGGGTGAAAATATTTATAAAGGTTCTCACAATGCGTTTGTCGGTGTAGTTGTGGGAATAAATTTCATGTTGCCTGATGTTAAATTAGGTGAATCTGAAGATTATTGATATTTAAAGATATGATAAACAAAAACCCGGCTATGTCCGGGTTTTTTTTATGTTTGATTTATCATAAATGCATTCCATACTGCATCGTCAGGTGGATTGGCAATAATAGTTATCTTTTCATTTTTTACAGGATGCAAAAATTCGAGTTTGCGGGCATGTAAATGTATGGAGGCATCCTTATTGGTTCTATCGAAACCATATTTAATATCGCCTTTTATCGGACATCTGATTGCAGCTAACTGCACTCTTATCTGATGATGCCTTCCTGTCTCCGGATCTACTTCTAATAAATAATATCTGTCGGATGCGCCAATGAGTTTATAATTTAAAATGGCAAGTTTTGATTCCGGACGTTCATCCGGGTATGCAAAACTTTTATTCATATGCGGATTTTTTACAAGATAGTGTTTAAGTGTTCCCTCTTCCGGAACAGGTTTATTTTTTACAACTGCCCAATAGGTTTTATGAAAATTTCTTTCGCGAATAATTTTTCCCATTCTTTCGTTTGCCTTGCTCGTTTTTGCAAATAATAATACCCCGCTTACCGGCCGGTCGATGCGATGCACTAAACCTGCAAAAACATTTCCCGGTTTTTGATATTTATCTTTCAGATATTGCCGCACAATTTCCACCAGCGGAATATCTTTTGTTTTATCCCCCTGTGAAATCTGTCCCGGTTTTTTATTTACCGCGATCAGGTGATTGTCTTCATAAATTATTTCAGGTATATCCATATTTTGGTGGGATGTAATGAACAATATTACATTTTTTTTAATTCTTCCTGCATTTTTTTTGTCATACCTCTTACAACTTCCTCATAGGAGTGGTCTATCATGCCGAGGATCTCTTTTTTCGACAAGCTTCCGTCTATCAGAACCGTATTCCAATGGTCTTTGTTCATGTGATATCCAGGTTGAACAGCTGTATGTTTTGCCCGTAACTCAGGTATCAGATCGCGGTTACACTTCAGATTGATCTGAAATTGTTCTGCATCGAGACCTGTCAGAGCAAACATTTTACCCATCACCTTAAATACTAAAGTTTCTTCGTCAAATGGAAACTCTTCCGTAACTCCCTTCTTTTTTAAACAATATTCGCGAAATGATTCTATATCAAACATAATGGATTATTTATCCGTTTTAAATTTAAAGTATCGAAATATACCTTCAATGATGGAATATCAATTTGTACTTTTTATTTAGTTTTGGCTCATTAATTAAATTCTGAACAATTGTTAACCTGCTTTATGCGATCTGCTACAAAAATAATTTTCTTGTCCTTAGGAATATTAGTTCTTGCTTCCTGTAAAGATAAAACTTCTTCCGGGGAGCCGAAATTGCAGAAAGTTGGGGAGGATTATTACTCGACTACTATCCAACACAGAAAAGACATGAATATTTATTTTCTGAGCGCTGATTCTCCGTTGGCCGATTCTCTTCGAAAGAGTTTTACAGGATTAAAATATTACGACATAGATACCAATTACAGGGTTATAGCTTTATTTGCAGAGATAAATAACGGACCGATATTTAAAATGCAGGCTACAGGTAATTTAGCGGATACTTATAAGACCATGGGTGTGCTGCATTTTTTTTTGAATGGGTCACCATATACCCTGGAAGTTTACAGAAACGAAACTTATGCAACGGAGGGAAGAGAAGTATATTTTATACCGTTTTATGATCTTACCAACGGAAAAGAAACATATGGTGGAGGACGGTATCTGGATATTAGTTCCTTGAAAGGGGAACACATTTTGCTTGATTTTAATGATGCGTATAATCCTTATTGTGTTTATAATCACGAATACTCTTGTCCTATCCCACCTTTGAAAAATAGTTTAAAAACGGAAATAAGGGCAGGGGAGAGGATGTAAAATATTAGTAGCACAGATGCAAAAATTCATACCGATATTTCCACTAAATCTGGTTGCCTATCCGGGCGAAAAATTGAATTTACATATTTTCGAACCACGATATATTCAATTAATAACGGAATGCAATATGGAAGGAAAAACTTTTGGCATCCCTGCAGTGAATAATAAAGAAATGATGGAATACGGAACGGAAATGCAGTTGGAAAAAGTGCAAAAAGTTTATGAAACCGGTGAGATGGACATTCAGGTAAAAGGGGTACAGGTATTTCGTGTTTTGGAAGTAATTGATGAAGTGCCTGAAAAATTATATTCAGGGGCAATAATTTCCATCGTGCATAATATCGACGATTCTCATTATAAACTTTTAAAGGAACTTGAATTATTTGCAACCGAACTTTTTGATCTTTTGGATATAAAAGAAAATATTTTCAAACCTGATTTTATATTCTCTTCCTTTAACCTTGCACATTTTGTAGGGTTTGATTTTATTTCTGAATACGAACTACTTCGCCATCCAAATGAAACAACCCGCCAAAAAATAATTGTTGAACATATTAAAAAAATATTGCCTGCTGTAAAACAGATCGCAGAAATAAAAATAAAGGCAAAGCTTAACGGACATTACCGCATGATAAATCCACCGGAGGGGTTTTAATATCTTCCCCTTCCCATCTGTATCCTGAATTGGGCTAAAGCCCGAATATGGTACGTTAATTATCCGTGGGATAAATCCCACGGCTATTGACAACTACACTCTCAAAATAACCACCGGCTTTATAGCCAGTGGGATAAAAGGCCCAAACCTCTATAAACTTTAGCCCTACAAGGCGAACCCAATAACCCCCGGCTTTAGCCGGTGGGATAAAAACACCAAACCACAAAGGGCTTTAGCCCCAAAATCGAATCATCAATTATAGGATTTATTTCTAGCAGAGGATAGCTTAATAATGTGGAAACGATACTGATCCGGATCATGATAATATTGCCATAAAAAAAAGAGGAAAAAAGGAATTTCTTTCCTTTTTTCCTCCCTGGTTTCTTCGGGAATTATATCCTTGTTTTACTTCAAAGAAACAGCAGCAGGATAAACCGTGCGCATATTTCCTTTGTAGTCATATACATCTATGCTCGCAGTATTTGCAGTAACGCGAACAAACTTCGCACTCTGACTTAAATATCCGCTTCCGCTGTATAATTCCACTTTTGATTTTTTACCATCTTTCATAGTAACAATTGCATATGCATCGTTAGATGCGAGTTCTATGATAGTAGCAGGGCGTATCAAACCGAACGATTCCATTTTTCCGTTGCTGTTGGCTAAAAGATAAACTGGCTGTTTAGTTTTATTATCCAGTACGCAAGCCAAACCTTTTGCATCGCCATCGCTTTTAAATCCGGATAGGTAACCACGTTCGGGAGCAAATGTTCCGTCACCTTTACCATAAAGAACTAATCCGTTTCCTGCATCATGTCTTGTTATTTCTATTTCTGTATTGTAGAAATTACCATGCATTAATATATCTACAAATCCATCTTCATTAAAATCATCCGTTACCATTCCAAACATCGTTGAAATTTGTGCATCATTTGGTAAAAATTTCATAGTGAATTTACCGTTGCCGTCGTTCACCAGTACAGAGGAGTGGAAAATATAAGATGTGCGGTGAATTGCCTTTTCAAGATCTTCACCAAAAATATCCTGAACAGAAGCTTTACCAAATGCATCCCATGTTGGAAATTGTTCCTCAATTCCCGGAAGTTGCTCAATTAATCGTTCCCGTGTTTTAACAGGGAATAATTTATCGTGCTGGTAATAACTCAGAATAAAATCTTCATTGCCATTTTTATCGAAGTCATATAAAAATCCTTCCAGAGGTAATGCGTGACCATCAGATACTGCTGTTGTATTTTTATATCTGCGGTTAGTTCCGAAATTTCCAACGATATAATCGGTATCACCATCATTATCAACGTCAGTTCCGGTTATACTCTGCCACCAACCTGTTGCATTTGCAAGTCCGGTATTTGCAGTAACATCACTGAATTTTCCACCTGCATTTTTCAGGAATGTAATAGCCATCCAATCGCCTGTAACAATGAGATCCAAAGTATTATCATTATTAAAATCTGTCCAAATTGCTGATGTAACCATACCAATGTCTTTCAGCATAGGGGCCACTTTTTCAGAGATATCCGTGAATTTACCGCCATCGTTTTGCAAAATATAAGAACTGGCCGGAGCAAGATATCTGCCTGGAATTTGTCTTCCACCAACAAAAAGATCCATATCTCCATCTTTATCATAATCGGCAGCTATTACAACTGAACTGCTGGAATTAATTGCCGGAATTGCTGATTTAGTATTGGTGAAACCACCCTTACCATCATTAATATATAATCTGTCGGCATATTTTGCATCATTTGCAGCAAATTCGTTACTTCCCGAGGCTACATAAAGGTCGTTATCTCCATCATTATCAGCATCAAAAAACAATGCACCCTGATCTTCTGAAGCGGCGCCATCGTTAGCCGATTGCTGCCAACCTGATCTAACAAATTTTCCATCGGCGTTTTGTGTATAAAGTGCGCCTGATTGGCCTGCTCCTCCACCGATATAAAAATCATCTGTTCCATCACCATTAACATCCGCTACGGCAATTCCTGGCCCTAATGTGCTCATTTTATGTGGCAATAGGAATTCGCGCAAATAATCATCATAATCAGCTTCTTTATGCACAAAATCCAATTGCAGATTTTCTGTATTTTTTACAAATGTTTTTACTGTTTTAACATGATTATCAAACTGAACTGCTTTAGATGCATTTGCATGATCAAGCATTACAACCTGATTAACCGGCACATCCCGCATGATCTGTTTAGAGCCATCTAACCATTCTATTTCTACAAGATCAACCTTCGCTGCCTTTCCTAATCCAAAATGGCAATCATCCTGTATTGTGGTAATATAACCACGGGCTGAACTATGCTGAATATATTGCATTTGATCACCGCAATAGATCTTCACTTTTGTTCCATAACCGGGAGTGTTTTTAGCATAACCTTTGAATTTGAATTGGATCCAGTTATTTGTAGAACCTAATTTTTCACTGTTATTTCTATATACCCATGGTGCTTGATTTACATTGCTCACCACCATATCCATATCACCATCATTATCAAGATCGGCATATCCACCGCCGTATGTAATGGAAGGATAATAAATACCCCAGTCATCACGCATGTCGGTAAAGGTGAGGTCGCCATTATTTTTGAAAATATAATTCGGATGATCTAGAACGTAAGTTGGCAATTCTTTGCGCACTTCATAATAAACGGTACTGTCTTCAATACGCACAGCGCGGCGCAATTTGTGATATGTTTCCGATTCGTCAACATGAAAATCACGTAAAAATCCGTTAGCAATATAGAGGTCTTTCCAACCATCATTATCAAAATCGGTAAAGAAAGTTGTCCAACTCCAATCAGTGGTTGAAATATTCGCGGTTCTGGATATTTCAGAAAAACTTCCGTCGCCATTATTCATTTGTAGTGAATTGGAACGATTTTGATATCCGTATCCTGCGTTTAATAATATGCGCATTACTTCCACCTGGCTCGACAACATAAATGTTTTATAGGTATAGTTATCTTCCATATCCATATCCACAACAAACATGTCGAGGAAACCATCATTATTAAAATCGGAAATGTCGGCACCCATAGAATTAATGGAAGTTTTTTTAATTGCCTTTAATGATTCATCGCGGAAGGTACCATCACCGTTGTTAATATAAACGAAGTCGTACATTGCATAATCATTCGCAACAAAAACATCTAAAAATCCATCATCATTAATATCGCCAACAGTTGCACTTAATCCATAACCATGATTATTAATGCCAACTTTTAAATGCGATTCGGTAAAAGTATTATCTCCGTTATTTACATAAAAGAGATTACTCATATTTTTACCTTGTTCTATTTTCTGAAAATACTTTGTTTTGTTTTTATCGATAAAATCTACCGGGTGTGTAGCAAGATACATATCAAGGTCGCCATCATTATCGTAGTCAAAGAAATTTGCATGTGTGCTGTACACATTTGCATTTAATCCAAACTCCTTTGCTTTCTCTGTAAATGTAAGGTCGCCGTTGTTGATCCATAATTCGTTTTCACGTCTTACAGGATCGTCCCAACGACTCATACAAACATAAATATCTAGGTCATTATCTCCATCAATATCTACCATTGATGCACCATAAGGCCATTTTTCGGGATTTTTTATTAGCCCGGCTTTTGTGGTGATATTTTCAAATTTAAAATTTCCTTTATTGAGATATAAACTATTGGGAGTTATATTTCCGGTGAAATAAAGATCCTGAAGGCCATCATTATTGATATCACCAATACACACTCCACCACCATTGTAGATATAAGAATATCTCCACCAGTTTACGGTGTAATTTTCCGAAAGATCATTTACAAAATCAATTCCGGTGGTTTTATCTGTCAGAATATCAAATAATTTACCAGAATTACCGTCAAGGGTAACTTCTCTGGCCTTGTCAATGATCGCTCCTCCACGTGTATCTGTATCTCCATCTGAAAAAAGTTTACAGGAGGAAACAGAGATCACGGTGGCGATCAATGTTAAGTGAACTAATTGCTTTGCTTTCATAATGCCAATTTGGTTTTGTGTGTATTTTATTAACTTATTTTCCTGAAACTAAATTTCCAAATACATTTCTGCTGTTTCCTTTATTGTCGAAAACAGTAATATCGGTTACCTGGTCAGTAACAACAATGGAAGCTGTATTCTGACTTAAATATCCTGAACCGCAATAAAATTCCTGACGACGTTTTTTACCATCGGCATACGTTATCATTGCATAGGCATCGTTATTTTTTAAGGTTACGGTATTTGTGGCTTTTGTTGCCTTAAATGCATTTACCGGTCCGTTGCTGTTTGTTGTCAACAATACAGTTGATTTTGTTTTGCCGATATTGATCACTGCAAGAGATTT
>JBGAWP010000034.1:0-39972 GCA_044227505.1 Chitinophagales bacterium
ATTAAATATCTATATTCGTGCATTCGTGGCAACTTTTTTTACCTGCATTATGGTGCAGATCATATTAGCCACGAATGTCTCGAATTAACAGCCATAAAGCATTTAACTTTTAATGAATATCTATATTCGTGCATTCGTGGCAACTTTTTTTACCAGCATTAGGTAGCAGGTAATATTAGCCACGAATGCACGAATTAAAAGCCATAAAGTATTTAACTTTTATTAAATATCTATATTCGTGCATTCGTGGCAACTTTTTTTATCTGCATTACGGTGCAGATCATATTAGCCACGAATGCACGAATTAACAGCCATAAAGTATTTAACTTTTATTAAATATCTATATTCGTGCATTCGTGGCAACTTTTTTTACCTGCATTACGGAGCAGATCATATTTGCCACGAATGCACGAATTAACAGCCATAAAGTGATTAGTTTTTAATAAATATTTTATCCGTGGTTTATAATTTTGCAATTATAGAGGCAAATAGTGAAGCAGAAGGTCAAAAAAAAACCTCCGAATTTCTTCGAAGGTTTTTCCAATAATCTATAAAAAATTAATTCTGAATGTAAAGCTGTTTGCTGTAAGTTGCATTATCAGCGGTGGTAATTTGTAAAGTGTAATTACCGGTTGCAGCATTATCAAGTGTAATTTGCATTCCACTTAAATTCAGACCGTTTTGATAAACTTTTTGTCCTGTTGTGTTAAATACTGATACTGTTGCATCAGAAGTAATATCCTTAACAACAACATTGATTGTATTTCCGAAACTATATGCGCTTAACTGATCATCAGTAAGCAATGTTTCAATAGCTGTTGGCATATCACCTGCACCTATTTCTGCATCAGGAGTTCCGTTGTATGCATAATCTTCAATAGTGATCTCCAGGTTTTCGCAAGTTATTCTCACCCAACCATAATGATCATTACCATCAGCATTAAAACGCACACCTAAGAATTTGCTTGATTTACCTGGCCATTCACCAAAACTGGAGAATGAATAGATATCTCCTGGGCCCGGATAGTCAAGAATCCCTAAGTAAGCACCCATATATTGAGTGGAATTTTCAAGCATATTAGCTGAAGGTCCGATATCTTCTCCGTTGTTCAAAGCGTAACCATATCCAACTGTCCCACCAGAATAGGTAGAAAGGGTATAAGCATTAACTGCATTACCACTGGTAGGATAAATTTTCATGAAGTTGATCACCCCGTCAAAATAAACTGAGTGGTAAGCGACAGTGTAGAACAAACTTGGGATAGTTATGCTGGTCATATTGATCGTGAAATCAACATCCCCATCATTGTTCATATCCAGATCATAAGCATCTCCTGTTCCGATTGTTTCGTCAGGATCAACATCCGTGTACACAATTTGTGCACTTGCTCCTGCGTTAACGAGCACAAATGCTCCTGCAAGCGCAGAATAGGACGCTAGTTTTTTAACTGTTTCTTTGTTTGTAAATGATTTTTTCATTTTTACAGATTAATGGTTAACTAATAATAAAGGCGAATGTAGTAATTTTTTTTAATTCGTGAAAATTGTACTATGAAATATGACAAAATTTTACTTTTTTTTAGAAATATGCGTTTTCTTTTGACTTTTTTTTGAATTTCAGACAGCCCGGAATTCCGATCAATTGGAGAATTGCACTTGTTTATTATACTTTAGGTCCGAATTTGTCAATTGAACAAAATAATTACCTGTGGCAAAACCTTCGCAATTAATTGTATTTGAACCAGTTATATTTCCCAATTGGAGAACCAATTTCCCCTCAAGATCAAAAAGCGCAAGATTTACCGGACCGCTAATATCTGAAGGAAGAGCGATGATCAGGTTTTGATCGAAAGTATAAATTTCCGCTTTTGTTAATGGATTTACTTCAATGTCAGATGCTGTAGATCCCGTAAAAATGGCTTTGTTCGCTTCTGCCTCGTAAGCATAGTCGTGCACTGTTAACTGACTTGCTTCGTCATTTACTGAAATCCTCATCCATCCATAAAAATAATCCTTATCAATACTCAAACGAAATCCCATGAATTGCATATCAGTATCCAACCAAGGTCCACCTTCGAAGGTGTAAACCGGAAATCCATAAAGGGATGCGTTAACAATTACCGCTAATGAACCGTATCCACCTTCAAAATTATCATCATTGTTAATACCTTCCCCTGGAGCAAGTATTGGAATATACACATTTGTATATCCGCTCATAGTGACCAAACTGCCAACAAATTCATTATTGTCTAATGCCTCTGCACCTGCAACCTTAAGGTCAAATGAAATTGGACTTCCATAATAAGTGAGCGTTCCGGCATAACTGTAAACAATAAACGTAAAGTCATCGTTACCATCAGCATTTATATCAAGTGTAATTTCAGCACCTTCCCCGCCAATGATCCCATCCGGATCAAGGTCGGTATACACTATGGTTGCAGAAGTTTCGTTAACCATTAAAAATGCAGCGGCGCTTGCCGCGTATTGCATTAATTTTTTATTTGTTCCTGTGAATTTTTTCATAGTGCTGAGATTCTTTATGCGAAAATAACAATTACCTATCTAATAATCTTTATTTGGATGATCATCGCATTGTAATGTTTATTTATTGAACCGCTTTTTCTCTGTGTAATTTTTTATCAACAACTCCTGCCATTGCCTTTATATCCAAAGTGCCGCCAAGAAAATCGTTTACTTTCTTTAATTCCTCCAGAGGATTATTGATCAGATTTCTGTGTGAAACATATATGATCTCCATATTTGTCTGTTTAGGAACCCACGTATGTATTCTCTCGAGGTTCTGTTTGAATGCATTCACAACACGAATATTTATTGCATCCTCTTTTGCCTTTCCATCGCGGATCAACATTTTATGCTGACTTTGAATTACTTCATCCAGATCGCGGTCCATAAAAATAATTTTATAGCGATAATTTGCAGGCAATTCAAAAACCAATTGACTTATCACTTTAACAACTTTTCCCATGGCATCTTTCATCCATGTTTTATTTCTGGAAAGTGATTTAACTAATTCGTGTTCATAATATCCTTTCGGATTATTTTCATCTGATTTGCGCACACCATCGGTAAAAACCTCTAATCCACCGGTGTCGAGCATTTGCATCATCATACTTGTACCAGACCGTGGTAATCCCGAAACAACTACAATATCGCCTTTAATGAACTCAGCGATCTTTGCTTTATGATCCTGTGCAATTTCCGGTTTTTTAAGATGTTCGTTATAAATATTGGTTAAAAGTTGTCTCGCTTTATTAATTCCAGGAGCCATTTTTAAACACACTTCAAAAGCTTCGGCAGAACGTTCATATTCGCCTAACATATAAAGTGCCTCACCAAGATGATAATGTGCAAATGGGAAGAAATAAGTTAATCCAACCGAATTTAAAAAACTCTCAACTGCTGCATCATATTGTTTTCTGCGCAATAAGGAAACGCCCAAACCGTGATGTGCTGCTGCATTTCCCGGATCATGATTGAGCTCTTTCTGAAATGCATCCTCAGCCTTTTTCCATTTTTTTAATGCGAGATAACATTTACCTAATTGCATATTCACGCGCGTGATATTTGGCATTTCTTCTTCAATTTTTTCGAAGAGTGCCATTGCTTCTTTAGGTTTGTTTTCTACTAAAAGTAAATTGCCCTCCATAATTTTCATACTTATGGTTTCTTTTCCACTTGTAGCTTTTATTTTAGAAAGTACATCACGTGTTTCCTGAATTTTATTTATGGATTGATAAGCATGAGCAAGACGCATCGAATATCGTGTAACTGTCGGATTTTCTTCAAACAATTTTGTCAATATCTCTATTGCCTCATTGTATTTTCTTCCATTGATATACATGCGAGATAAATAATAATTATTCTCGTTTACTGTATTCTTAATTGCCTTCTCAACATTTTCACTTGGCCTTTCAATATATCCTAATTCAATTAATTGTTCCATTGCTTCGGCAGCTGCATATGGATCTTCCTGTCTGTCTTTTGGATGTTCGCCGCTGTTGCCGGGAATGTCGTCCCATGAATCAATTTTATCAGGAACAATTGCATCTTCAAATGCATTTACCAAAACATTTCCATCCATATCAGCACCAATAGGGAAACCAAACATGGTAAGAATTGTTGGAGTTACATCTAAAATGGATGCTCCGTAAATACGTTCATCTTTTTTAATTCCGGGGCCATTTATCACAACAATTCCATAAGGACTGTGTTCTAAAGCCGGAGCTGCAGGTTCTTTAGGCAACTCGATCGGGCGCAAGTGATCAGGGTGGAAACCATGATCAGATACCAACATAACGGTTACATCAGGACCGGCAAGTTGCAACAAACGTTCAAGCATCATATCGTGATACTTGTATCCTGAGATCACCACATCTTTATAAAGATTGTAAAGATCATCCGGTATCATTTGCATTTGCGGAGGGTGAAATTTCATGAAACCATGACAGAAATGGTCAATAGCATCGTAATAAACACCTAAAAAATCCCATTCTTCATTTTCCAGAATATATGTTGCTGCTGCATGAATTGTGGAGCAATCGGCAATAATTTTTGTAAGCATTCCAAGGCGCTTATCCTTTTCCTGATCAATTTTGATGGCATCAGGAATAAAAGGTAAAATATGCGCCGGAGTTAATTCAGCGGGGTGAATGCGCAATTTTTTAAAAAGTTCTGCTTTTTCAGGAGGATGAACAGTTCCATCAAGCATTGGCCAGGGTTCATTAATAGGTTTTGATGCTCTTTGATAAAGGTTAGAGATCATTGTTCCATTAATAGGCTCCGCAGGATGGGAAGGCCACCAGCCAATTACATGGCTTTTCATTCCATGTTGATTAAATATGTTCCACATTGCCTTTACCTTTCTGGAGGTTATATATACCGGCCGAACTCCTTTTCCGGATGGATCAGGTTCTGTAAAACCGATAATACCATGTTTATAAGGCCTTTTTCCCGTTGCTATGGATGTCCATAAGGTTGGTGATAGTGGCGGGTCCAAAGTGGCGAAATTTCCGATAACTCCCCCGTTTACCAATTTTTCGAGGGTAGGCATATGCCCGGCGTCCATAAGAGGATTAATTATTTTCCAATCAGCGGCATCCCAGCCGATAAGGAGTACTTTTTTTGCTATTCTCTTTCCCATATCTAAATTACAACTGCATTAATGTTGTGTGTTTTCTCTTTTATGAATTTGTATCCGGTTTCTTTTCTTGTTTTTGCCCCTGTTTGGCAACTACCGTTTTTTGATACTGACGTCTTACCTGCCTCCAGGCTACCAATCCTTTGTATCCCAATGCCAATAACCCTAACGAACCCTCTACAGGAATTTGAAATGGTTTCCCGTCGTTTGTTGTTATAGATATCTTATTTGACTGCTTTTTTTCCATATCTGTTTCTATTAAAGGACTGCAAATTTACAATTTGCATTGCGTGATTTCTAATTTCATAAACTGAAATAAGTGCCGCAAGAACCAATGATTCTTGTCATTTCTCAAAGTAAAGCACTGGTATACAATTTCTTAAATATGGAAGATAAAGTCTGCTTATAAACCGCAGCGAAATTAAAGTACTAAAATTCCGGTATAAAAAATGAAATGTGAATCAGCACAATGCACTTATCTTATAAGGGTAATATTTCCTTGAATTTGCTGTTTTACCCCGGCTTCAAGCATTACTTCCACCATATAAACATATACACCCTGATTCAATTGCTCCCCATTAAAAGTGCCATCCCAACCTTTGGATGGGTCATCCGGAGTCAGATTTTCGGTAACAAATATTAATTCACCCCAACGATCATATATATAAATGGAAACTATTAATTCGAGATCTGAACCAAAGGCGAAAAAATAATCATTGATATTATCGCCGTTTGGAGTAAAGGTATTTGGAATAAAAATTACCGGATCAAATACAGGTACAATATTTACAACAACTGCATCAGAATCCACACATCCATATATATCCCAGGAGGTTACAGTATAAGTGGTGGTTAATAAATTATCTACAATTGGGGAAGGACAATCAGTGCAGTCGAGGCCTGTTGGTGGTTCCCATAAAAATGTAGCTCCACCGGAAGCATTTAAAACGGTTGTTGTATATTCCGGTATATAAATATCCATTCCTGCATCAACCGAGTGATGGATCACTTCTATAAAATCAGTTACGGCAGTGGTGCATCCATTTGCATCAGTGTAGGTATATGTTGCAGAATATATCCCGGCACTTCCGGCAATAGCAGGATCAAATTGATCACCAATTACCGCGGTTCCGCTGAACGTTCCACCGGTTGGATCACCTGTTATAATAATAGGATCTCCCTCCAGACATATAACATCATCCAAAGTAATAGTTGGATTTGGAAGCGGGTGTATCGTAACTAAAAATGTATCTGTTTCAGGACAACCGGGACTAGTATAAATAACATCATAAGGACCACCCGGAACACATGCATCAAGGTTTAATTGTCCTGTTAAAGCATTTATAGAAATTCCGGCTGCGGCAGTAAAACTTCCACCCGGATTCATAATATAATTAGGCAAAACAGATCCCTTTGCGCAATAAGCGGAATTATCGAAGGTAAATGCAGCGTCTGTCAATGGTAAAATATGAACAACAATAGAGGATGTGTTGCTGCATAAACCTGCTGGTGTTGTGTAGGTGATCGTATAATAAGCTCCGGGAGTTCCTGTTGAAAGGTCGATAAGTCCGGTGGCCGCGTTAACCGATAGTCCGGCAGGTGAAACTGTGAAGGTGCCTCCGGGCGTAGTTAAAGTAATTATCGGTGCTGTTCCGTAATTACAAAAATCAACATCACTATAAGTAAAATAAGGATCGTCAAGCGGGTCTATTGTAATTGTTGTGGTAGTGCTGTTTGAGCATGGCCCTGCCGGGGTTGTATAGGTTATGGTATAGGTTGTTCCTACATCTCCGGTAGCAAGATTTACTGTTCCGGTAGCTGCATTTATAGCCATTGTTGCAGGGGAAATGGTAAAGGTTCCACCCGGTGTTACAATTGTGGTCGGACTGGTTGTGCCTGTTGGGCAATAACTCGGATCGCTATAACTAAAGGATGGATCATCAAGCGGATCGATAGTTAAAGTTGTTGTACCTGAATTCGTACATGGACCCGCAGGGGTTGTATAGGTAATTGTATAAGTTGTGCCAACCACACCCGATGTAAGATCAACTATTCCTGTAACAGGGTCTATGTCTATAGATGGTGGGGTAACTGTAAAAGTTCCTCCGGGGGTAATTATTCCAGAAGGCGATGCTGATCCGGTCGGACAAAAACTTGCTGCGCTATACGTAAAAGATGGATCGTCAATGGGTGTTATTGTAATAGTATAGGTGAAAACACTTGTGCAGATCACTCCTACCGTGTAAGATATTGTATAAGTTGTTCCTACTGTTCCAGTTGAAAGGTCAATTTCACCTGTTATAGGGTCAATGCTCAACCCAGCAGGTGAGGCGGTAAATGTTCCGCTTGGGGTAGTAATAAACGTTGGAGTTGTGGTTCCTGTTGGACAATAAGCAATATCATCGTAAGCAAAAGAGGCATCTGGATCTGTGATGATCGTAATGAGATCGCTGGCAGATTCCGGACATAACCCACCGATAGAATAGGTTACCGAATAGGAACCGGGAATGGAGGCTTCCAGGTCAATTTCACCGGTAATGGGATCTATAACTAACCCTGGTGGAGCAGAGGTAAAAGTTCCGCCAGCAGTTCCTGTAATAGTGGGAATGGCAACTCCATCGGTGCAATAAAAAGCATCATATGTAAATGAAGGGTCAACATTCACAACAGTTACAACTACATCCTCTTCATAAACCGTTCCGTCGCATGCTGTTAAAGTAGCAGTATAAGTGGTGGTAACAGTTGGTGAAACAAATATGGTATCGCCATATCCTGCAACCACTCCTGCTGCAGTATACCAGGTAATTCCATTGGGAACAAATCTGGTACTTTCATTAAGGGTTGTCCAGGGAGTTGAATTTCTTCCCGGTGCTGTAAATGCTGTAGTTCCATCTAAACTATGAACACCCTGAGTGGCTGTTCCACCGGCCCATGCCATACAATTTGGTTTATTGGTCAGGTGATTTTCTATGATATTAGAGGTTTCATTCAATACTATTTGAAATTTCCCATAAGTTAAAGTGCAACTGAACATTGGCACATTATCCCAGCTTACTACAAATTTTCTGTTGGGAGCCGTACCGATCATTTGATATTTGATACAACTTCCAACGGGAGAGCATAGTCCTGGGTGCCAATCCTGCCATGGCCCCATGATACAATTTTTAGGAACCCCAACCGCAGCACTCGGAATTGCTGCAGAGGTATAGGTTGTGGAAAGTGCTCCCGGTCCACCAAAACTCACCCATCCGTTCGACCCTATATAACATTGTGTATAGGTGTTGTCAAGAAAACAAAAACTGAATCCGATCGGAACTGCAGTAGAATAACTGTCATCAGTTAATCCACCTCCGCCTGCCTGAACAGGTGAAGTACCTGCATATGTTTCAGGTGCATAAGGAAAAACCTCGAATGTATAACTGGATGTGCCATAACTGGGTGCGGAAGAAACTATAAGTGTGGCCGTTCCTCCAACACAAATTGAGGTATCAGCAGAGGCTATAATCTGCCCCATCGACATTTTAATCAGAAGTAAACTGATAAAAAAAGTAAAAAAATTCCTCAAGGTGTGCCTCAATCCTGTAAATTTTTAAAACGAGCTGCAAGATAGGAATTTTCAACATAAAAGTAAAGCGGAACCATGTTCAAATTTTGCACGTTCAACACATAACATGCATCGAAATTTTGCAAAAAGTGCGAAAAATCGAAATTTTGTGACATTTTGAACCTTTTTGAGAGGTTTTTTAAAAAAAAATCGACATTATTATTTAATTTATCTGTCAATTCTTGTCATTGTAGAATTAACAAAATAAATTTGCATCCCGTTTCAAAAACTAATCATTCCTCAATAGCTCAGTTGGTTAGAGCGACTGACTGTTAATCAGTAGGTCCCTGGTTCAAGTCCAGGTTGGGGAGCAAACCCTGCAGAGATGCAGGGTTTTTGTTTTTTTAAGGATGTTCTGTTTTATTAAAAATGAAAAAGGTACCCTTTTTTACCTTCTTCCTCTTTTACTTTGCACAAAATTTTACAATATGAGTTTATTAGTTGTTGGAACAGTAGCATTTGATTCTATTGAAACACCTTTTGGAAAAGCAGATAAAATAATTGGAGGGTCCGGAACTTATATTGGACTGGCATCCTCATTTTTCTATTCCAATATTAAATTGATCTCTGTGGTGGGTGATGATTTTCCGAAAGCTACATTGGACAATTTCAACAAAAAAGGAATAAACACTGATGGGGTGAAGGTAATGAACGGTGAAAAATCATTTTTTTGGGCCGGTCGTTATCACATGGACATGAATACACGTGATACACTAACTACCGATCTGAATGTTTTGGCAAATTTTAATCCTGTTGTGCCGGTAAAAAATCGCAAACCGGAATTTTTAATGTTGGGAAATATTGAACCCTCATTGCAATTAAGTGTGATCAAACAATTAAAAGCAAGACCAAAACTAATTGTAATGGATACCATGAATTATTGGATGGATAATTCAAAACCCGCATTGACCAAAGTTTTAAAGAAGGTGGATGTACTTATGATAAATGATGAGGAAGCTCGACAACTCTCAGGAGAATACTCTTTATTAAAAGCATCCCGTCTTATATTAAAAATGGGGCCGCGTATTTTAATTGTAAAAAAAGGTGAACACGGCGCCTTATTATTTTTTGGTGAGCAAATATTTTTTGCACCGGCATTACCATTGGAATCTGTATTCGATCCAACTGGTGCGGGAGATTCATTTGCAGGAGGATTTATCGGTTATCTTGCAAAATCAAAAAACATTTCTTTTATCAATATGAAACGTGCCATAATTTATGGAAGTGCTATGGCTTCTTTTTGCGTGGAAAAATTTGGTCCGCAACGTTTATTGGAAATTAAGCAAGCGCAGGTTAGAAAAAGGGTAAATGAATTTGTTGAATTGACAAAATTTAATATCAAGGGATAAATTTTAAAGAGTGGATTAAACTAGTTTTCCAACTTTTTTTAATCGCTCAAATACAATTTCCGTATGCGGCGCATCGGGTAATTCATGCGTGAGATCCTGTCCTGCAAAATGTTCGTAATGTGTACCTTTTCTCCATAAGGTACTCTCGGTAACATCATAAATAATTCCCTTATATGCGATCCATATTTCATCGCGGTCCTGACCGTTGCGCAAGGCGAGTTGAAATTTGGTATATTCTTTTATTTCTTCCATTATAACCAGATATGGTAAATATATTCCTTTTTTACAATTTCAAATCCGCAGCTTTCATATAAATTGCAAGCGGGAATATTTTGTTCCTGTGTTACCACAAATAAATTTTTGAATCCTTTTTGGCAAGCAAATGCCGAAATGTGATTCACCATCATTTTTGCAAATCCTTTTTTTCGATGGATGTGATCAATGGCAATTAGGATAATTTCAGCATCATCTTCATTAAAGAATACAGTGGCAAAACCAAACATTTTTGCATTTTCCTCTAAGATAAAAATAGCGTCAGATTGTTCCGCAGAAAATGTGTTGAGCATCCATTCCGTATACATTTTTTCGAAGGTATCAGGGGGGAAGTTCTTATCGTTTTGAAACCTTGAATAATCACCGGTTTGTTTTCCCAGCGCAATTAATTCGGGTGTAATTTCACCTGAGTATAATTGCACTCCGGAATTTTCCGGAATTTTCGGCGAACGTGATTTTAAATTTAAACGATAAGTAACTTTAGTATCGTAAGTTTTAAATTGCAGGTTTTTTGCAATATTGAGTGAATCCTGATCCTGTTCTTCTATTTTCCAATATAATAATCTGTACCCTTCGTCTTTATATTTTAATAATTGTTGGCTTAAATATTTTTCATCGCATAAGGTATACAGATCCCCAACCCGGAAACCCAAAAAATTGGAATCCCAGTTTTTATGCTGAACAGTAGTTTTCTTTAATTTTGGAATCACACCCGAATTTTATCTTTTCATCGCCTATTTAGCTAGCCTGGTCGATATTATTTATATTTACAAGGATACTGAGATATTTTTACCAAATAAAACCAAGTATGTTAAAGGTTGAAGCAATATCAAAGTCATTTTTACACCTAAAGGCCGTTGATCAGATCAACCTGTCGATACCCTCGGGAATGTTTTACGGATTGCTTGGCCCAAATGGTGCCGGCAAAACTACAACAATTCATATGATCAGTTCCATAATGCCTCCTGATACCGGACGAATTCTTGTCGATGGCATGGATGTTTATGAAAAAAGCAGTAAGATAAAATTAAAGATGGGAATTGTGCCGCAGGAAATTGCATTATACGATGAACTTACTGCATTGGAAAATTTAATTTTTTGGGGCAGTTTATATGGTGTTTCGGGAAAAACAGCAAAACAAAAAGCTGCAGAACTTCTTCATTGGGTTGGATTAGAAGATAGAAAACAGGATAAAATTAAAACCTATTCCGGCGGAATGAAACGCAGGATCAATATTGCCTGTGCATTAATGCATGATCCTCAATTGATCTTAATGGATGAACCTACAGTTGGGGTGGATCCTCAAAGTAGAAATAAAATATACGAGTTATTAACGGAACTTCATCACAATAAAAAAACAATTTTATATACCACACATTATATGGAGGAAGCAGAAAAAATGTGTGATAGGATAGGGATTATTGATAAGGGGAAAATTATTGCAGAGGGCAGTTTACAGGAGTTGCGCGATCATAATGCTGTGGAGGAAACGATTGAAATTAGTTATTCCGGTGAAATTCAGGAAGCATTGAGCGGATATACAAATACCTTTAACAATACAACAAGGGAACTTATTGTTTCCGGCAAAAATGTAAAACTGATTTTGCCGGATGTGGTTAAAAAATGTTCAGATGCAGGTATTGATATTATTAATATTGATATTAAAAGTATAAGTCTGGAAAATATATTTTTAAATTTAACCGGAAGGCATTTAAGAGACTGAATCAAATAATTATTCCTATATGTGGAAACTGGCTAAAAAAGATCTCAAAATATTTTTCACCGATAAAAAGGCGATGTTTCTCGCTTTGTTATTGCCTATCGGACTCATAACATTATTTGCACTTGCGTTTGGTGGGGTTGCTGGTGGTGATGAGGAAGAAAACAATCCTATAGTTGTATTGTATTCGGATGAAGATAATACTGCCGGCTCAAAAAATATTATTTTGGGGTTGGACAGTATTCCCGGCATTGAATTAATTGCAGAGACAAAAGAAAATGCCATCACTCAAATTAAAAAGGGCGACCGAATCGCGAATATTATCATTTATAAAGGTTTTGAGGATTCTCTTAATGCAGGAAAAAACATTCCCGTGGAAATGCAATTTGATAAAAGTCGGGAAATGGAAGTGAGCATTTTGCAAAATTTAGTATATGGCAGAATATCCTCCGTTAAAGGAGAAAAAGATGCGGATAAGGGAATTGATCGCGTCATGGAAAACATGTTCCCGAATTTACCCCAACCCATGCAGGATTCCATAAAGAAAAATATCCAAAAGGGAATGGAGCAAGAAAATGAATCGGAAAATTTAATAACAATGACCAGTCTTGTTGGTGATGAAGAAAGTAATTGGGGATTGATACAGGCTGTTGCCGGAGTTGCAATTATGATGTTATTGTTCAGTGTCAGCGCAATTGGTCAGAGTATGCTTGAGGAAAAAGAAAACGGTGTATTAAAAAAGTTATTGCAATCTCCTGTAAAACCTTTCGAGATCATGATGAGTAAAATGTTGACAGCAACCATTATTTCCGTATTTCAATTAGTGGTCATGTTTTTATTTTCCTGGCTTGCATTTGGATTGGATATATTTATCAATCTTCCTGCATTGATCATTATGATATTATTTACAGCATTTGCCTGTTCATCATTCGGAGTTTTATTATCTGCCATCGTCACCACAAAAAAACAAGCCGATTCTTTAGGAACAATAATTATCTTATTTATGAGTGCTGTTGGGGGAAGTATGATCCCACTTTATATCATGCCTACCTTTATGCAGGATGCTGCCGTTATCTCAGTAAATTATTGGAGCATACAAGGTTTTTACGATATTTTCTGGAGAAAAACAGGAATCGATTCCATTCTGCAAAATGTATTGGTATTGGGAGGGATAACGGTTGTTGTTTTATTAATAAGTGGTTACTTTTTTAGGAGGAATATTTTGAGATTAACATAATGAATGAAAAAATTAAGGAATGAATGGCCGATGACCTCACAGGTTTTGGAAACCTGTGAGGTCTAATGGGGATAAGAATTATGAATGAAGGAAAAGGGAACCTGCCTGACACGGTCAACAGGCAGGCGCTGATGACGCGGATCCGGCTGATTTAAAAGAATAAAAATAAAATTATGAATTAAATAAGATGATTGGAATTTCACTCATCAGTCCTCTTCACATCAAACCTCTTATCCGCAAATAAAAATCCAAAAGCCTGACCATCTTTCTTGCTCATTTTTTTGTGGTGGATCTTGTGGGCGCGGATGATGCGTTGCAGATAACTGTTACCCGGTTTTACATTGTGTTTTAATCGGCGATGTACTAATACATCGTGAAATAAAAAGTAACATAGACCGTATGCGGTTATTCCAGTACCTAACCAGAATAAATAATTGTATTCAGGTGTTCCAAACCACATGAGAATGATGGCCGGAATCGCAAATATTAATGCATAAAGATCATTTAATTCAAACCGACCATGCCGTGGTTCATGATGCGATTTATGCAGAAACCATCCCACCCCATGCATGATATATTTATGCATGAACCAGGCAAAACATTCCATAAAGGCGAATGCGATGAGGAAAGATAGTATATTAATCAGGATATTCATTGTTTATTTGTTCTACCTTTTAACCATTCAAAAATACTGATATTCATGAGCATAAGGCTCAAACTATATAAGGAATCTTCTATGGGAATTGTTCCCATTCGGATACCTAAATTTTCTTCATTGTTATACCAAACCACCTCGCCTTCAATTCCCGTTCCTGTTAAAATACCGTTCACAATAAAGAAAGGGATTAGATGCCAGAAATAAAAGCGGTAAAATTTCCCCATGTATTTTCCTTTGATAAATAATAATTGCAAGCCAAGTAATATGATCGCATATCCGCAATTGAGGGCAGTATATGCATTTTCAAAATGCATTATCAATAATACAGATGCAATTAAAAGTATACTGATGGAAATCGGCCTTTGAATTTTATCGAGCAAAGTTGTATTTGGCCAGAATTTATTTACAAATGCATAAATGAATATACTGGCGTAGGGGACAGTAAAAAAGAATAATATTTCTTCTATGGGTAACCCGAATAGTTTGTTTCCTGTGATATATTGTTCGTTAAATCCCCAAACACCAATTTTAGTAAAATAATGATCCCATATTAAAAATACCGCAGCTGTAATGATCAACGCAGGAAATAAATATTTCCACCATTTGTAATAGGATACCTTTTTTTCAAAACTAAAAAGGAACGGAAATAAAACGGTTCCTATATTGACCAGCAGATATACATATTTATCATTCACGGTGCGTAGATACCTAAAATATTAGAACGTAAATATACAGAAGCCCACATGGATATTTTTTTGGGATTAGATACACGAATTCTGGTTTGCATCACTTTGTGTGCTTCCGTTTTTCGAATTTTTTCGAATAGATTGAGGTAATATTTGTATGCGAGATACACGCCGAATTTCGCGCCTTCGGGCAAACGAATTATACCTTCATAGGCTTTTTCAAAATCAATTTTTATCTCCTCTTCTATTTCCGCCTTTTGTGTATGACAAAAATTATCGAAATCAATAACCGGAAAATAAACTCTGCCCCTTTCTTTAAAATCAGCCTGGAGATCACGTAAAAAATTCACCTTTTGAAAAGCTGCTCCGAGATAACGTGCTCCATCTTTTAATTCGAGAAATAGTTTTTCATCTTTTTCGCAGAATACTTTCAAACACATTAACCCAACCACCTCAGCACTGCCATAAATATATTCGGTATAATTTTCCTGCTTATAATTACTGATATGCAGGTCCATTTCCATACTGTTTAAAAAAGAATCAATTAATGTTCTGTCGATCTGATAAGCATGAACAGTTAATTGAAATGCATGCAGTATGGGATTTAAGGAAATTTTTTCATCTAATGCCTTATTGGTGTCATTTCTGAATCTGTTGAAAAGATCCTCTTTATCCCATTCATGAAAGGTATCAACGATCTCATCTGCGAACCGCACAAAACCATAAATACCATAAATAGCGTCGTGATATTTTTTATCCAGCGCCTTAATTCCCAGCGTGAAGGAGGTACTGTATAATTCAGTAACCTTGCGACTGCAGGCAAATGACGATTGGTGGAACAGTTCAAGCATAGATCTCGTTGTTCGATTTAAACCGTATATACGAAGTTTTGTTCATGGTGAATTTACTTTTTTTGTGGTTTGAACAATTTTTTTATCTCCCCTGCTGCAACATATCCAGAAATTATGGCAGGCGGCATACCAGGTCCCGGAACCGTAAGCTGACCAGCATACACCAGATTTTTTAAACCCTTATTGTGCATTTTGGGTTTAAATATAGCAGTTTGTTTTAAAGTGTTAGCAAGACCGTAAGCATTGCCCTTATATGCATTATACCTTGAGGTAAAATCATTTGGGGTAAAGGTTTTTTTATAGATGATACGATCGTTAAAATGTTCTCCGGTAAAATCTTCTATACGTTTTATTACAGATTGAAAATATTTTTCGGAAGTAAGCTCATCTGATTGTAATCCCGATGCAACAGGTATCAAAATGAACATATTCTCGTCTCCCGAAGGAGCAACCGTATCATCGGTTTTAGATGGAACACATACATAAAACAAGGGATTGGATGGCCAACGCGGGTTGGTATAGATCTCGTCTGCAAAAACCTCAAACGACTGGTCAAAAAACAGATTATGGTGTAAAAGATTTTTTACTTTCCCTTTAATTCCCAGATAATATATAATGCCTGATGGAGCAAATGTTTTTTTATCCCAGTAATTTTCATCATAATTTTTTTGATTCGGGCTGAGTAACTTTTCTTCCACATGGTTATAATCAGCAGATGCAACAACGGCATCACAATCTATTTTTTTACTACCAACCTCAACTTGTTTAACCTTTCCTTCAACAGAATGAATTTTGGTAACCGGCGAATTAAAATGAAATTCCACCCCTAAATTTTCTGCCACCTTTTGCATGCCTTCAATTATTTTATACATTCCACCTTTAGGATACCATGTTCCTAGAACAAGATCAGCATAGTTTAAGATGGAATATAAAGCAGGAGTATTAGATGGCAAAGCACCAAGAAAATAAACCGGAAACTCCAATATTTTTCTGATCTTTTCGCTTTTAAATTTGCTATAAACCTCTTTGCGAAGAGAAGTAAATAATTGCATGGTAAATAATGCCTTCACCATTTTTAATTCCGCAAACTCCATGATCGAATTACATGGTTTAAATACCATATCCTGCATGCCAACTTTATATTTGTAAGCCGCGTCCTTTAAAAATTTCTCCAGCGCAGGCGTTGAACCGGGTTCTAATGTTTCAAATAATTTGTAGAGTTCATCGAGTGATGCCGGCATATCAATAAAATCATTTTCTGAAAAATAAATCCGGTATGCCGGATCCAATTTCACCAGTTCATAGAAATCGGAAGGGGAATGTCCGTAAAGATCAAAAAACCATTCAAAAACATCCGGCATCCAATACCAACTGGGCCCCATATCAAAAGTAAATCCCGCTTCAGAAAAAACGGATGCTCTTCCTCCGGCTGATTCGTTTTTTTCGAATAAACTAACTTTAAATCCCTCCTTAGCCAATGCACATGCCGCAGAAAGTCCGCTGAATCCTGAACCAATTACTACGATATGTTTTTGCATTCCTTATTTTGTTTAATCTAAAATGTAACAAACGGCTTGGATCCGTAATTGTTCACTCGTTTATAAAACTTCCATCAAAGTGCGGAAAGCAAAGGCATCATCACCAAATAGTGCAGGCATTTCCTTTTGCAAAGCAGGTGCACTGTTTTTCTGATACAGTTCATAATCTTCCAAAGTGGCACAGGTGTATTGAACAGCAAAAGTAAAATCCTCAGGATCTTCCAGATTCACGATCTTGCAAATTCTGTTCTCCAAAAAATATCCGGTTTCTAAAACTTTCGGAATATGAATATAACGCATCCACTCCAGCCATTCAGTTGCACGATGTGGTTCCACTTTTATTGTTACGTTGTAGATGTACATGGTTTTTTTTGGGTGAAAATAGGGAATAATTGATAATTGACAATGTTCGTCAGGTTGATGATTAAGCTTCGGGTGAATTGAGTGTTGAGAATTGAGAGTTGAGAATGCGACAATTGTGAAAGAGTCAAAAAAACCTACTCACCACTCCGAATGAGATATGAGTAATGAGTAATGAGTGGGTTCGACGAGGACCTTAAGTTTTTCGCACCAGGATATATGAATTATCAAAAAGGAAATACAGTACCAATGTTAATATTACGCAAACTCATTACTCACTATTCACCACTCACTTTAGAAATAGATCGGTAGTACGGATGGCGAGGCCACGAAGTCGCGAAGGGCGCAAAGGTACACGAAGTATATACTTTTGGAAAGACAAATTTATTACAACATAAAAATCGTGATCGGCAGAAGGATTAAGGAAGAAAAAAAGGAAGAAAAAAATATGCAATAGTCGGTCGGAAGTTTTAATCCAAGTAGGATCAAACTCATTACTCATTACTTATTATTCATTCGTGAATCCTGAATCCGACTTACCCTCGAGGTTAAACTCACCACCTGCCTGACGCGGTCAGCAGGCAGGCTCACTACTCACCATTCACCTAATTAAGATTATCCCCTCTCAACGCCCTGAATCTTTTCCTCGCTTCGTTTGCATAGAGGGAATCTTTAAAGTTGAGAATAATTTGTTCGTAGCAGAGTTTCGCTTTTTCAAGATCTTTAAAATCGTATTGATAGATCTCCGCGAGTTTGAAAATTGCGTCATCGGCTAACAATTCGAAAGTATAATTTTCACGAATTGTTTCGAGGTAAGCAACGGCTTTGGTAATATCTTTTTGTTTGAGTGCTATACTTGATTTTAGAAATAAGATATCATCAGCAAGTTTATGTGCTGGGTATCTTGCATCTAAGGTGTCGAGAATTATTACAGCATCTTTAATCTTATTTTGAAATACCAGTAGGTCAGCTTGAGCAAATAATTCCATCGGTTCAGAAACAGAATCCAGTCCCAGGTTTTCCGTAATAAATACCGATAATTTCATTGCATCATTGGAAACTAGTTCACTGGTTGCTGCTTTTAAAACATCCAGCATACCCAGCGAATATTTAAAGTCGCCTCGATAATAAGCGAGTTTTGCATTTTTTAATCTTGCTTCTTCACCTAGTGGTTCGTCTTTCATTGCTTTATCTACCTGCGAATATAATAAGGTTGCTTCCCACACATCTCCAGATATCAAATAAAAATCCCCCAGATCCAATTTAATTTTTGACCGATCAGAAATATTTAATGCAGGCCATTCCACAACTGGCTCCAGAATTTCAATAGCGCGATCAATATCGTGAATATAAAAAGCTTCCAGTTTTGCTAGATCGGCGGTTACGGTTGCTGCACGAAAATCATTTTTAAGGTATTCCTGTAAAAAGTCGGTATAACTGCTTTTTAATTCATTGATATCAATATCAGAATAAGAATTTGTTTTAAAGATCTTGTCTTTTCTACAATTTAAAATACCATTTTTAGAGCTGAAATAATAGGGGAAGTTTTTACCTTTTGCGATAATATAATTATATCCTTCAATAGCATTATCATAGGCACCTTCAATTTTAGCCGTTTCTGCAAGATCAAAAACACGTTCGCCATTTTCTTTATTTCTTTTATCGAGTGCTTTTGCCTGAATAAATGCACCGTCAAAATCTTTAAGTTGAATATAATCCCAAATTAATAATTCGGTGAATAAAATTTCATTCTGATTTTTCTGGATGCGTTCAAATATTTTTTCCTGCAACAAGGTATGATCTTTCTCTTCATCCATAATTCTGCTGAGTGCAGCGGTGGTCTTAGTCATTGCGCTTTTATCGTTCTCGGCATAATAATTCAGATAGGTTTCCATGCTTAGGTCTAAATTACCTGCCCTATAATACATTCCCGCAAGTTCGTAATTAAAGGAATAATTGGAAACAATTTTCTGTGCCCTTTCATAAGTTTTTATCGCATTATATAACTGATCCAACCCAACAAAAGCATTTGCCAATAAATTAACCTGCGATTTATTATCTGTTAATTTCTGAATGGCAAGATCCCATTGTTTGTCGCGCTCTTTCGTATTCCCATTTTTCTCGTAAGCATAACCCAGGTCAACATAATAGGTAAGATTTTCCGGATTGTTTTTAATTTGTTTACCGATTATCTTTTCAATTTCTTTAAAATCATTTAAAACCAGAAGACAATTAAAATACGATTTGTAATAACTGTTTGCATTTTCGTTGTACAATTTTTTATAAATATCGGCGGCTTTATCATACTCTCCATTACTCATGTATTGTAGCGCAAGCGTTGCATCCGATTGGGCAATGGATGTTGCTGAAAACGCTGTTAAAACAAATAATATGGTTAAAAACTTCTTCATATTTACATTCTAAACGAAAATTACATCAAACAATTATAATATCATTTAAACTACAACAAAAATTAACAGGAATTATCATCTAATCCTGTAATTTAAATGCGATGGGTATTTGTTGATATACCTTCACCGGAACTCCACCCTGTTTTCCGGGTTTCCATTTGCGCATCTCATTAACAATTCTCAAAGCTTCCTGGTCGCATCCTCCTCCAATTCCCTTTTTAATTTTCGCATCTGAAACGGAACCGTCTTCATTCACTATAAAAACTACAAGAACTGTTCCTTGAATTCCATTTTCCTTCGCGTCCTGAGGGTATTTTACATTGTCTTTTAAATATTTTGTAAGTCCTTTAGACCCACCGGGATATTCCGGTTTTACCTCTACGTTGAAATAAACGGTATTTCCATTACCACTTTCAACTGATTTTGTATCAGTTCCCTTTTCCGCTGTGCCATTCGAGGTAGAATCTACTTTCTCATCAATAACTTTCTTTTCCTTGTTATCATCTACTTTATCATCCTCTTTCACCTCCATTTCAGTAAGTTCCGATGTTTCCATTTTTTTAGCTGCAGGAGGAACTGCCGGAGGCAACAAATTAAATAATGGAGGAGGATCTGATAGGGTAACCTCAGTGATATTTAAAATCAAAGGTTCTGATCTTTTAAAAAAGGAAAAGTCGATATAAATACTCGCTATGGCGATGAAAACCACTCCCGAAATAAGGTACATGGCCCTTAATATATTCCTTTTAGTTAATGCACGTAATGCATAAGAGCCATATTCTTTATTCCGATTTTCGAAAACGATATCGTTAAAAGACTGGTTGAGATAAGATTTTGATGGCTCCATGTATGATTGACCCTGCACTATTGACCGATTGACATCCTATTAAACAAAAAACATTCCGAATCAGTCCCGAACAGCAGTTTTAGCTATATTTTGCGTTTTGACGAAAATACTAAAATACCTGTTAAACTCAATAAACAACCGATCGTGTTCGCTAGTTCGTCCAAAAGATCGAAACTTCGTGTCGGCAAGATCAATTGTATCAATTCGATGATAAAACCATACAAAATGCACACTGTAACGGCAATAAATGCTTTTTTATTTAAAGAAACAGGGGTAGAAAAGCTTTTTAACCATTTAAAAACAAGAAAAGTAAGGACTGCATACACAAAAACATGCATTACCTTATCCGGTTCCCAGATCGACAAGGAAGGAAGATCAGCTCCGGGAATTACGCTGACAACCATGATAACAGCTGCCCATAAAAATAAAAGTACAGGCCAGATCTGTTTATGAATGGTCATATCAATTTAAGCTGAAATAATTGCTTCGTACTCTGCTGCCGACAATAAACCTTCAACTTCCGATGCGTTTGAAAGCTCCACTTTTATCATCCAGCCCTTTCCGTAAGGATCTTGATTTACTGATTCAGGGTTTGCATCTAAGGCAGAATTCATCTCGAGGATCTTACCTGAAACAGGCATAAATAATTCAGAAACTGTTTTAACAGCTTCTACCGTTCCGAATACTTTCTCCTTTTCAACATGATCGCCGATAGACTCTATATCAATGTATACTATGTCACCTAGTTCATGTTGTGCAAAATCGGTAATTCCTATTGTTCCAATATTGCCTTCAATACGAACCCATTCATGATCCTTTGTGTATCTTAATTCTTTAGGTATATGCATATAATTGAATTTTTGAGAGGTCAAAAGTAAGGGTTTTGAAGGAAAGATTTGAGGATATGTGAAACCTCAAAAGAAAATCTTGGATTCAGTTATTAAAAATAAGACTCATTTACAAACAACTGAACACGCTAATTGCTCTTTAGCGAAACCTCAATTGAAATTTTTAACCAACAATAATAATTGCTCAATTCACAAATAAAAAAAGGGATAAGAATTTCTTCTTACCCCTTTGAAAGCTATATTAAATAATATTATTCTTTATCCTTTTCAGCACTGTCCTCAGTTGCATCAGTAACCGGAGTTTCCTCCACTTTAGTTTCAGCAACAGGTGCTTTAACTTCCGCTTCTACTGCTTTCTTTTCTGTTTTTCCTGAACCACGGCGACTGCGTTTTTTAGTTGCACCTTTTGGAGCTTTCAACATATTTTCGTTGTAATCTACCAATTCGATGATACAAGTTTCTGCATTATCTCCAGCTCTGTGTTCAGCTAATTTCAGAATTCTGGTATAACCGCCATTGCGTGTTGCAACTTTAGCGGAAATATTCACGAATAACTCGTTAACTGCTTCTTTGCTTTGCAATTCAGAAAACACCTCACGACGATTATGCGTGGTATCTTCTTTTGAACGGGTGATCATTGGTTCTATATACACCCTTAATTCTTTTGCTTTCGCCAAGGTAGTTTTAATACGTTTGTGCAAAAGTAACGACACACCCATGTTGCTCAACATTGCACTTCTGTGTGCATATTTTCTTCCGAGGTGGTTTATTTTATTTCCGTGTCTCATTATACTTAATGTTTAATGATGTTATAACAACATCTTGATTAATCTTCTTCTAATTTAAATTTTGAAAGGTCCATTCCGAATTGTAACCCTTTATCTAAAACCATTGCTTCAATTTCCACCAACGATTTTTTACCGAAATTGCGGAACTTCAATAATTCGTTTGTATCGTATTTTACTAATTCAGAAAGTGAATTGATCTTAGCAGCTTTCAAACAATTATAGGCACGAACAGAAAGATCAAGATCTTCTAAAGGTGTCTTTAATAATTTACGGATATGTAATGTATGCTCATCAACAACATTCACTTCTTTTTCACCACTTGTATGGAAGGTAATATTCTCATCCGTAACAAGCATTAAATGTTGAATTAAAATTCTGGCAGCTTCTTTAATTGCATCTTCCGGATGAATTGTTCCGTCCGTTTTAATTTCAACAACTAATTTTTCGTAATCTGTTTTTTGTTCAACACGTGTATTTTCAATAGTGTATTTCACATTCTTTATTGGAGTGTAAATTGCATCAATTGGAATAACACCTATTGTTTTATCAATGTTTTTATTTTCTTCCGCAGGTAAATATCCTCTGCCTTTTTGGATAGTTAATTCAATATCCAATTTCACAAAAGGTTCCATTCTGCAGATCAAAAGATCAGGATTGGTAACGCGGAAACTGTTGGTATGTTTTTCAATATCACCTGCTCTGAATTCTTCTTTATCTTTTAAGGAAATAAAGATTTTTTCCACAGCATTTTCATCACCGCCAATTTCTTTTTTCAAACGAACTTGCTTTAAATTCAATACGATCTCGGTAATATCTTCCATAACACCGTTAATGGTAGAAAATTCGTGATCAACACCGCTGATCTTAACCGATGAAATTGCAAATCCTTCCAATGAACTTAATAATACTCTGCGCAATGCATTTCCGATAGTAACACCAAAGCCTGGCTCCAAAGGTTTGAACTCGAAAGTTCCTTCGAAATCTGTTGCTTTTTGTAAGGTGATCTTATCGGGACGTTGAAATGAAAGTAATGCCATATTTTTTGGTGTTTTATATTATTTTTATTTTGAATATAATTCGACGATAAGTTGTTCCTTAATAGTTTCAGGAATCTGATCTCTTTCAGGATAACCAACAAAAGTTCCTTTCATTTGATTTGGATTCCATTCCAACCAAGGATATCTTTTTGAACTGCCTTGAGAAGTTGCTTCCTTAAGCCATTCAATGTCTTTTGATTTTTCGCGTATGGTAATTACATCACCGGGACGTAAAGTTGATGACGGAGAATTACAAATTTCACCGTTAACCTCAATATGTTTGTGATTTACCAATTGACGGGCACCTCTGCGTGTTGGAGCAATTCCTAAACGGAAAACAGTATTGTCCAATCTTGCTTCAAGTAATTGCAATAACGCTTCACCTGTAACACCTTTACGACGAGTTGCTTCTTCAAAAGTTTTACGGAATTGACGTTCCAATACACCGTAAGTATATTTTGCCTTTTGTTTTTCTTTAAGCTGGATGCCGTACTCGCTTGCACTTTTCTTTTTGCGAGTCTGACCGTGTTGGCCCGGAGCGTATTTACGCTTTTCAAATGCTTTGTCGTAACCAAAAATCGGCTCACCGAAAGATCTTGATTTTTTTGTCCTGGGCCCTGTATACCTTGCCATTATTCTATTGAATTTTATTAATTAAAAACTATACTCTTCTCTTTTTTGGTGGACGACAACCATTGTGTGGCAATGGTGTAATATCCCTGATCATTGTTACTTCAATTCCTGAAGAAGCAATAGTGCGGATAGCTGACTCACGTCCTGATCCTGGTCCTTTTACGAACACTTCAACTTTGCGTAAACCGGCATCGTAAGCAACTTTACCTGCATCTGATGTTGCAATTTGAGCAGCATAAGGCGTATTCTTTTTTGAACCTCTGAATCCCGCCTTACCCGCTGATGCCCAGGAAATTGTTTGTCCTGTCATATTGGTGAACGTGATGATCAGATTATTGAAAGAAGCTAAGATATGAGCCTGTCCTTCGGCTTCTACCTTTACGATCCTCTTCTTTGCTGTCTTTTTTGCTGTTGTTGTTTTAGCCATTTTATATTAAATGTTATTATTAAAACTTACTTTAATTATCCTTTAGGTGCTTTCTTTTTATTCGCAACTGTTTTTTTCCTTCCTTTACGGGTTCTGGAATTTGTTCTGGTGCGTTGTCCCCTAACCGGTAAACCTTTACGATGGCGAACACCTCTATAGCATCCGATATCCATTAAACGTTTAATCGCCAATTGCATTTCTGAACGCAATGCACCTTCAACTTTTAATTCGTTGTTAATGTATGTACGTATGGCATTGATCTCATCATCAGACCAATCCTTTACTTTTTTACTTTCATCTACACTCGCAGATTGTAAAATCTTTTTGGAAGTAGTTAAACTAATTCCGTAGATGTAGGTAAGGCCAATTACGCCTCTTTTGTTTTTAGGTAAATCTATACCAGCAATCCTTGCCATATTATTTATTCAATAATTTAAAATGTTAACCTTGACGTTGTTTGAATTTAGGGTTCTTTTTGTTTATCACGTACAGCCTTCCCTTCCTTTTCACGATCTTACAATCGACGCTGCGTTTTTTAATTGATGGTTTTACTTTCATAATAGTGTTATTTATATCGGTATATAATTCTTCCTCTTGTTAAATCGTAGGGACTCATCTCTACGGTTACTTTATCACCAGGTAGTATTCGGATATAATTCATCCTCATTTTACCTGAAATATGTGCAACTATTTCGTGTTCATTTTCCAACTTCACTCTAAACATTGCATTTGATAATGCTTCTGTTATTGTTCCGTCTTGTTTTATTAACCCTTGTTTCGACATTAATTAACTGTTTCTTTTTCCTGATATAAGTTCTTGTTGCTTCGCACTGCCTTTTCAATATTGTCAAAATTGGAAAGGATATCTGCTACTCCTGTTGTGATCGCAATGGTGTGTTCAAAATGACAGGATATTTTTTTATCCTTCGTTCTTATCGTCCAACCATCGTTTTCCTGAACAACATTTTTTGTTCCGAGATTTATCATTGGTTCAATCGCGATCACTAATCCTTCCTGCAATTTGGGTCCCTTTCCTCTGCTTCCAAAATTTGGAACCTCCGGTTCTTCATGTAAACTTTTTCCCAAACCGTGTCCAACCAATTCTCTCACCACCCCATAACCGTGATATTGTTCTGCATAATTTTGAATTGCATAACTGATATCGCCAATTCTATTTCCCGGCACCGCCATTTCAATTCCCTTAAAAACACATTCTTTGGTAACTCTCGCCAGATTAACTGCATCAAGCGTAACCTCACCTATCAAAAATGTAAAAGCAGAATCGCCATGAAATCCATTTTTATATACGCCACAATCAACCGACACAACATCCCCTTCCTTAATTTCATTTTTAGAAGGAATTCCGTGAACAACCATATCGTTTACAGAAATACACAGTGTGTTTGGAAAACCTCTATATCCTAAAAAGGAAGGTTTTGCACCGTTATCCCTGATAAATTCTTCAGCTTTTTTGTCGAGCTCAAGAGTTGTAATACCGGGTTTGATCATGCCGGCTATTAAAGCCAACGTATCCGAAACAAGCAAAGAACTTTTTCTGATGAGTTCAACCTCATCTTTTGTTTTATAGTATATCATCCCTGTTGAATGCTTACTGGTCCTGATGAACGGCCTTTAATACGTCCCGACTTCATCAAACCGTCGTAATGACGCATTAACAGGTGACTTTCAATTTGTTGTAATGTATCTAATATTACACCTACCATGATCAGCAATGATGTTCCTCCAAAAAACTGAGCGAAGGATGGATCAACTCCGAAAGCTCTAGTTGTAACCGGAGCAACTGCGATCAATGCAAGAAATATTGAACCCGGTAGTGTCACTCTCGACAAAACGTTATCAATAAATTCAGCTGTTTTTTTACCTGGTTTTACACCCGGAATAAAACCTCCATTCTTCTTAAGATCATCCGCCATTTGAGTCGGATTTATAATGATAGCTGTATAAAAGTATGTGAATATTATTATGAGGAAACCATATATAAGGTTATAACCCCAACTTTGAAAATCGTTTAACATTACTAAAGCGGATGAATTTTGCCAATCCGGATTTATCTGTGCGAAAATCCCCGGAATAAACATCAAAGCCTGGGCAAAGATGATAGGCATAACACCTGCTGCATTTATTTTAAGTGGGATATATTGACGAACGCCGCCATATTGTCTTGATCCAACTACTCTTTTAGCGTATTGAACCGGAATTCTTCTGGTACCCTGCACTAATAAGATAACACCCATTATTACCAACACCATAAAAGCGATCTCCAATACAAACGGGATATAACCGCCGCCGCCATCAGCTCCTCTATGCGTAATTTCGTTTAGTAACGCTGCCGGTAATCCTGCAATAATACCAACCATGATCAGCATGGAGATACCGTTTCCTATACCCTTGTCGGTAATACGCTCACCCATCCACATGGTGAATAAAGTTCCTCCTGTTAGTATGATAACGCAAATAAACCAGAACAGACCATTCGGAGCAACAATGAAATCGGCATTTTGAGACAGGTTATTCAAATATGCATAATATCCGGATGCCTGAAGAGCAGTTACAATTACAGTTAAGTAACGCGTATACTGATTCATTTTGCGGCGACCGCTTTCTCCTTCTTTCTGCATTCTTGCAAAATAAGGAACGGCAATTGCCAGGAGTTGCATTGCGATAGATGCAGAGATATAAGGCATGATACCCAACGCAAAAATGGATGCGCGGCTAAATCCTCCCCCTGCAAATAAATTGATCAGACCCAAAAGACCGCTGTCGCCGTCAATATTCGCCGCCTGATTGTACAATGCAGCATCGATACCGGGAAGCATAACATAAGAGCCAAACCGATATAACAATATTAATCCAAGCGTATATAACAATCTCTTTTTGAGATCTTCAATACTCCAGATATTCTTTAATGTTTGAATAAATTTTTTCATGTGTTACCCTATCACATTTATTGTTCCACCGGCTTCTTCAACTGCCTTTTTAGCAGTTTCGCTGTGTGCGTGTGCCCAAATTTCTACTTTTGCTTTTAATTCACCTCTTCCGAGAATTTTCAAACGTTCATCCGATTTAAGGATTCTGTTTGCTCTTAATACATCCTCGTCGAATCTTGTGATCTCATATTTTTCCACCAAACTCTGAATTTGATCGAGATTTAAGGTCACATATTTAACTTCAAAATTCTTATTGTTGAAACCGCGTTTAGGTAAACGGCGTTGTAAAGGCATTTGTCCACCTTCATGACCTCTTTTTCTGGAGTATCCTGAACGTGATCCTGCTCCTTTAAAACCTCTTTTAGAAGTTTCTCCCCAGCCGGAACCTTGTCCGCGACCTACACGGTGGCGTTTTTTGATCGAACCGTCTGCCGGTTTTAAGTTTGATAAATCCATTTTAAATATTTTCTACTTTTACTAAATGTTGAACTGCCTTCACCATACCCAATATTTGAGGAGTTGCTTCCACTTCAATTGTCTGATGCATTCTTCTTAAACCTAAAGCTTTCATTGTTGCTTTCTGTCTTTTAGGTCTGTCGGTTGTACTTCTTACAGAAGTTACTTTTATCTTGCTCATACCTGTATTAATTATTAAATACTTTTTTTAATGATGTATTTCTTTGTTGAGAAATGGTCATTGGATTTCTTAAATGAGCTAAAGCATCCAAAGTTGCTTTTACCACATTATGTGGATTTGATGATCCTAATGATTTTGCCAATACGTCGGTAACACCTGCACTTTCCAATACTGCGCGCATTGCACCACCTGCAATTACACCTGTTCCGTGTGCAGCTGGTTTTATCATCACTTTACCTGCTCCGAATTTTCCGTGTTGCTCGTGTGGTATTGTTCCTTTAAAGATCGGCACTTTGATAAGGTTCTTTTTTGCATCATCAATTCCTTTTTGAATTGCTTCAGTAACCTCGCGTGCTTTTCCAAGACCATGTCCAACAATTCCATTTCCATCACCTACTACCACCAATGCTGAAAAACTGAAAGTTCTTCCTCCTTTGGTAACTTTAGCAACGCGCTGAATTCCAACGATCTTTTCCTTTAAATCGAGCTCACTTGCTCTTACTCTTTGTATTTCTTTATTAATTGCCATATTGAAAATTCTTATTTAGAATTGAAGACCTCCTTCACGAGCGCCTTCTGCTAAAGATTTAATTCTTCCATGATATAAATTACCACCTCTGTCAAATGTAACCAGGGTAATACCTAATTCAATTGCTCTTTCTGCTAATAATTTCCCAACGCTCTTTGCCTTTTCTGATTTAGCTCCGGTTAAAGATTTGCCTTGTTTATCGGTAGTAGAAGCTGAACAAAGTGTATGTCCTGCTACATCATCAATCAATTGAGCATACATTTCTTTATTACTTCTGTATACTGCTAATCTTGGACGCTCAGCCGTTCCTGCAACTTTTTTGCGGACACGATAGCGAATTTTTTGTCTTCTTACTGATTTTCTTGATAACATAACTAATACTTTTATTTACCTGCAGTTTTACCTGCTTTACGACGCAATACTTCGTCAGAATATTTAATACCTTTTCCTTTGTATGGTTCAGGACTGCGGAATGATCTGATCTTTGCCGCAATTGCTCCTAATAATTGTTTATCGTTGCTTTCTAAAATGATGGTTGGGTTTTTTCCTTTTTCGGTAACTGTGGCAAGTTTCACTTCCTTAGGTATCATCATGATAATTGGATGTGAATATCCCACTGCAATTTCTAAAACCTGACCCTGGTTGGATGCACGATAACCTACCCCAACTAATTCCAATTCTTTTTTGAAACCTTCTTCAATTCCTTTCACCATATTGCCAATTAGTGCGCGGTATAAACCGTGCATGGCCTTATGTCTTTTTTGTTCTGTCGGACGCTCAAGTGTAACTGTGCTTCCATCATTATTAATTTTGATATCGGCATCCACTTTTAGCGATAACTCCCCACGTTTACCTTTCACTGTTACCAGATTATTTTCTGATACAGTTAATGTAATTCCTGCAGGTAATTGAATTGGCAACTTTCCTATTCGTGACATTTTATTTTCTTTCTGTGTTTATTAATAAATGTAACATAAAACTTCTCCGCCGATATTCTGACGTTTAGCATCTTTTTCGGTCATAACACCTTTAGAGGTAGATACGATCGCAAGACCTAATCCGCTTAATACTCTTGGCATTGCATCAACGCCGGCATATTTTCTTAAACCCGGTTTACTAACGCGGGTTAAACCTTTTATTGCCGGAGCTTTTGTAACAGGGTCGTATTTTAATGCTATTTTAATACTGCCCTGAGGACCTTCTGTTTCAAATTTATATTTGAATATAAAGCCGTGCTCGTACAAAATTTCTGTAAGGCGCTTCTTCATATTAGATGCAGGCACCTCCACAATTCTGTGATTCGCTTTTTGAGCATTTCTGATTCTGGTCAGAAAATCGGCTATCGGATCTGTAACGTTCATTTGTTGTTTACTTTTTAATTATTACCAACTTGCTTTAGTCATTCCCGGAATTTTGCCATAAAGGGCAAGATCGCGGAGTTTAATTCTTGAAATTCCAAGATCACGCACATATCCTCTTGGACGACCGGTTAATTTACAACGGTTGCGGTATCTTACTGCTGAAGAATTACGCGGGAGTTTATCCAACTCCTCCCATCTTCCTTCGGCCTTAAGTTGTTTGCGACGATCGGCATATTTTTCGATCATATGTTCGCGTTTGATATTTCTTGCTACTACTGAAATTTTTGACATAGTATCTTTTTATGCTTTGCGGAATGGGATTCCCAATCCTTTTAATAATTCATATGCTTCGGCATCAGTCTTTGCAGTTGTTACAAAGGTGATATCCATACCTGTTACTCTTGTTATTTTGTCGATATCGATCTCTGGGAAAATAATTTGTTCAGTAATTCCCAAAGTGAAATTTCCTCTACCATCAAAACTCTTATTGTTCACTCCTTTGAAATCGCGAACACGTGGTAAACCAACGGAAATTAATCTGTCGAGAAACTCATACATATTATTTCCTCTGAGTGTTACTTTTATTCCAATAGGTGTATTGGAACGCAATTTAAAGTTCGAAATATCTTTTTTCGATACAGTTGCAACACATTTCTGACCCGTAATTCTTGTCAGTTCATCCAATGCAACATCAATGATCTTCTTGTCTTGCGTAGCAGCACCCAAACCCTGATTGATCGCTATTTTCAGCAATTTAGGAATTTGCATCGTGCTTTTGTACTTGTACTTTTCCTGAAGATCTTTAGAGATCTCTTCGTTGTACTTTTGTTTAAGACGTGGAGTTCTAGTTTCCATTATTTAATAATTTCTCCGGATTTTTTTGAATATCTAACCATTTTTCCGTTTTCGATCTTGCGGCTGATGCGAACACCCTTTCCACTTTTTGGATCTACAACCAGAACGTTACTGATGTGAATAGGTGCTTCTTTTTTAATGATGCCCCCGTTCGGGTATTGTTGTGTTGGGCGCGTGTGTTTCGACACTATATTAACGCCTTCCACCATTACACGGCCTTTATCGTAATTCACTTCAATTACGCGGCCTTTTTTGCCTTTATCATCACCGGTAATAACCTGAACCATATCATTTTTCTTAACATGATATTTAGGTTTGAACCTACCTGTGAAAATTTCTTCTTTCTTTTTCATAATTATAAAACTTCAGGTGCCAATGACACGATTTTCATAAATTGTTTATCTCTTAATTCGCGGGCCACCGGTCCAAAGATCCTTGTTCCTCTTGGCTCGTCTGCTGCATTTAATAATACGCAGGCATTATCATCAAAACGAATATAAGATCCGTCTTTACGACGAACTTCTTTATGGGTTCTCACCACTACTGCAGTAGCTACTGTTCCCTTTTTAATACCACCACCCGGTAAAGCATCTTTAACGGTAACGATGATCTTATCTCCGAGTGAAGCGTATCTTCTTCTCGTGCTTCCCAATACGCGTATGCATAATACCTCGCGGGCACCGCTATTGTCAGCTACTTTAAGTCTTGATTCTTGTTGGATCATTTTATTTAGCTCTTTCGACTACGTCAACTAATCTCCATCTTTTGAGTTTGCTCAAAGGACGGGTTTCCATTATTTTTACTTTATCACCCACTTTTGCATCATTGGTCTCATCATGAGCATGATACTTTTTGGTTTTTTTAAGGTATTTACCATACTTGGTGTGCATGATCTTTCTTTCCACAGCAACAGTAATGGATTTTTGCATTTTGTCGCTTGTTACCACACCGGTAATTGTTCTTCTTAAATTTCTAATTTGTTGTTCCATCCTGGTTTAAAATTTATTTGGCGGAAACCAATTCTCGTTTTCTAACTTCAGTTTTAATTCTCGCAATTTCTCTGCGGAGATAACGCAGCTGAGCCGGATTATCAATTGGGTTCACTGCGTGATTAAAACGCAATTTCACCATACGGTCGTTGTCGTCATGAAGCCTTTGTTTAAGGTCTTCATTGCTCAACTGGTTTAAATCTTCTTTTTTTAACTTAGCCATTTGCCAAAGCTTTAATAATTATGAAACGTAGTCTCTGCGAACTACAAATTTTGTTTTTACTGGTAATTTACCTGCTGCAAGTCGCATAGCTTCCTGCGCTGTTTGAAGTGGAACTCCATCTGCTTCAAACATGATTCTTCCCGGTTGAACAACAGCCACCCAATATTCAGGGCTACCCTTTCCCTTACCCATACGAACCTCTGCAGGTTTTTTGGTGATAGGTTTATCGGGAAATATATTGATCCACACCTGGCCTTCACGTTTTAAGTGGCGGGTTAATGCAACCCTAGCTGCCTCTATCTGACGATCAGTTATCCAACCTTCTTCCAGTGTTTTTAAACCGAAAGATCCCGCTGATAATTGACTGCCTCTTTTAGCATTGCCTTTT
Source organism: Chitinophagales bacterium (assembly GCA_044227505.1). GTDB lineage: Bacteria > Bacteroidota > Bacteroidia > Chitinophagales > BACL12 > UBA7236. The sequence continues at coordinate 32,356 of JBGAWP010000034.1, forward strand.
ATCTTGCCCTTAAACGTTTTCCTATGTTTTACTTTTTTTGGCGCTAACATGATTTTTATTTTTACCTTTTATTATTCGTAGGTCTTCTTCTTTTGTTATTGCGATCTTTTTCCTGTTGTAAGCCAATATTTGGTTGTAAATCTCTTTTTCCAAGAACTTCACCTTTACAGATCCAAACTTTAACTCCTAACTTACCATATACTGTAAGTGCTTCTTTCCATGCGTAATCAATATCTGCACGGAATGTATGCAATGGAACGCGACCTTGTTTGTATTCTTCCGAACGAGCCATCTCTGCTCCATTTAACCTTCCGCTCACTCTTATCTTCACTCCTTCAGCACCCATTCTCATTGTGGAAGCGATTGCCATTTTAATTGCTCTTCTGAAGTTGATACGCGCTTCTAACTGACGTGCAATGGTTTCTCCAACAATATTTGCATCCAATTCAGGGCGACGGATCTCAACGATATTGATCTGCACATCTTTTTGTGTGATCTTTTTCAATTCTTCCTTCACCTTGTCAACCTCTCCACCACCTTTTCCGATAATGATACCGGGTCTTGAGGTATGAATAGTTACAGTAATTCTGTTCAGTGTTCTTTCAATCACTATTTTTGAAATTCCACCTTTTGATATCCTGGCATTCAGGTATTCGCGAATTTTTTCATCCTCGATCAACTTTTCTGCCATGGTTTTTCCACCATACCAGTTGCTGTCCCATCCGCGGATGATACCTAGTCGATTACCTATTGGATTACATTTTTGTCCCATTCGAATTCTTTATATTTTATTCCTTGGTTTCTTTTGTTTCTGGTACCGCTGCATTTCTTGATGCAACTTTAACAGTAATATGGTTTGTGCGTTTGCGTATTCTGTATGCTCTTCCGTGTGGTGCAGGTTGAAATCTGCGCATCGTTTTTCCGGCATCTACAAAACATTCCTTTACATACAAATTGCTGTCGGCAGCATCTTGCTCAAATTTTTGCTCCCAATTCTTGATGGCGCTTCTCAACACTTTTTCTACCGGTGCTGCAGATTTTCTGTCTGTATATTTTAGAATATTGAGGGCCTTGTCAATATCCAAACCCCTGATAACATCAACAACATATCTCGCTTTACGAGGCGAACCTGCGTTGTTGTTGGTTCTTGGGTTATTAATAAGTTTTGCTACTGCTTCCATACTTTATTTAATTATCGCTTAGCGGTATGTGATTTAAAGTTTCTTGTTGGTGAAAATTCACCTAATTTATGTCCTACCATATTTTCAGACACATACACCGGTATAAATTTGTTTCCGTTGTGTACTGCGAATGTATGACCAACCATATCCGGAATGATAGTAGAGCGGCGTGACCATGTTTTAACCACGGTTTTTTTGCTCGTGTCATTCAACTTCTCCACTTTCGCGGCGAGGTTATGATCAACGTAGGGTCCTTTTTTTATCGAACGTGCCATTAACTATTGATTATTTTTTACGTCTGCTGATGATGAACTTAGTTGTTGTTTTCTTAGGGTGACGGGTTTTCATTCCTTTAGAGAATTTACCGTTGCGTGATCTTGGATGTCCTCCTGATGCACGGCCCTCACCTCCACCCATCGGGTGATCTACAGGGTTCATTGCTACACCTCTAACCCGAGGACGTGTTCCTTTCCATCTGTTGCGACCGGCTTTACCACCTTGTTGCAAGTTATGGTCAGGATTTGAAACTGAACCTACTGTTGCCACACAGCTATCCAAAATCATCCTGGTTTCGCCGGAAGGCATACGCACGATAACGTATTTACCTTCTTTTGCCGATAACTGAGCCCAGCTTCCTGCGCTTCTTGCTATCATTCCGCCTTTACCCGGATACATTTCAATATTGTGAATAATAGTTCCCAAAGGAATACTGCGCAACATCAAAGTGTTTCCCAATTCTGGTGCAACGTTTTCACCGGCTTCTACCGTTTGTCCAACTTGCAGACCGTTTGGTGCAATGATGTATCGTTTCTCTCCATCAGCATAATTTAATAATGCGATGAATGCGCTGCGATTCGGATCGTATTCAATTGTTTTAACTGTTGCAGGAACATTGTGTTTATCCCTTTTAAAATCAATTATACGATATCTCTTCTTGTGACCGCCACCAATGTAGCGCATCGTCATGTTTCCTGAACTATTACGTCCACCCGTCTTTTTAAACGGCGCGGTCAAACTCTTTTCAGGTACATCAGTGGTAAGTTCAGTATAAGCGTTGCCTATTCTGAATCGTGTACCTGGTGTAACCGGATTATATTTCTTTAATGCCATCTTTCAGATTAAATTGTGCTGAAAAAATCAATTGTTTCGCCTTTTTTTAGAGTGATGTATGCTTTCTTCATACGTCCCTTGGTGCCTTGACTGATACCGAACGGAGTTCGTTTCCAGCCGAATTTACCATTGTCGGTAACTGTTCTTACATGCTCTACACTAACACTGTAGTTTTTTTCCACAGCATTTTTGATCTCTATTTTATTGGCATCCATACCCACTACAAAACCATAAGTGCCATTCGCTTCTGTAAGCTTGGTGGTCTTTTCGGTAATAAGCGGTTTGATTAATATTCTCTTTGCCATTTTACTAATTTTTAATTGTTCTCTGCCATTTGGTTGATCATGTTTGCAGTGCTTTCTGATAAAACAATGCACTGTGCATTCATGATCGTATAGGTATTCAGGTCAATTGCTTTTACCGTTTCCGTTTTTGGCAAATTGCGCACTGATAACTTCACATTGTTATTTTCAGCATCTCCCATGATCAACAAGGTTTTTTTACCTGCAACACCAATGTTGCTCATAATTTTGCTGAATTCCTTTGTTTTAGGAGTGTCCATAGTGAAATCTTCCACAATAACAATTCCGTTTTGTTTTGCTTTATATGATAAAGCAGAACGTTTCGCTAATTCTTTCACCTTGCGGTTAAGTTTAAAGCTATAATCTCTTGGACGCGGGCCAAATATGGTTCCACCACCGTGAAATAACGGGCTCTTAATTGATCCTTTTCTGGAACCACCGGTTCCTTTTTGGCGGTGCAGTTTTCTTGTTGAACCTGCAGTTTCTCCTTTGTCTCTCGCTTTGTGTGTTCCCTGACGCTGATTTGCCAAGTACTGTTTTACAGCAAGATAAATGGCGTGGTCGTTAGGTTCGATGCCGAAGATATCATCATTCAGCTCTAACGCTTTACCTGTTTTTTCGCCTGATATTTTTACAATGTCGACTTTCATGTTATCTCTCGATTATTACATAAGATCCCTTACTTCCCGGAACTGATCCGTTTAACAGTATTAGATTCTTGTCAGAAATAATTTTTGCTATTTTGATGTTGCGCATTTTAACGGTGTCGCTTCCCATGTGTCCGGCCATTTTCATTCCTTTGAATACTCTGGAAGGATATGATGATGAACCGATTGAACCAGGTGCGCGGTGACGATCATGCTGACCGTGTGTGCGCATACCTACTCCACTAAAATTGTGACGTTTAACCACACCCTGAAAACCTTTTCCTTTGGAAGTACTAACAACACTCACCTTTTCTCCCTCTTCAAAAATGTCGCAGGTAATATTATCCCCAACATTTTTATCAAGATCAAAATTGCGGAACTCCTTGATCTTACGCATATGTTTTGCGTTTGATTTTTTGAAGTGCCCAGCCTGAGCTTTATTAGAATTTCTTTCTTTCATTTCATCAAAACCTAACTGAACGGCACTATAGCCATCCGTATCATCAGTTTTCTTTTGCACAACTACGCATGGTCCAGCTTCTATTACGGTGCAGGAAATTACTTTCCCTTCCTCACCGAAGTAGTGCATCATGCCTATTTTTTTTCCTATGATCCCTTTCATTGTCCGGAGCTTTTAGATTTTAATTTCCACTTCTACTCCACTTGGCAACTCAAGTTTCTGAAGTGCATCAACTGTTTTATTTGTTGCGCTGTAAATATCTAGCAACCTTTTATAGGTGCACATTTGGAACTGCTCACGCGCTTTTTTATTTACGTGTGGTGAACGCAATACGGTATAGATCTTTTTTTGTGTTGGAAGCGGAATTGGTCCGGTTACAACTGCTCCTGTATTGCGAACTGTCTTTACGATCTTCTCGGCAGTTTTATCTACCAAGGTGTGATCAAAAGATTTCAGTTTCATTCTAATTTTATAGGTCATACTGTTGTATTCTTATTTATTATCCTACTGATACTTTTCCTTTTGATTTAGCAATTACCTCTTCTGCAACAGATGTTGGTGCAGGGGCAAAATGCGAGAACTCAAGAATGGATGTTGCACGTCCTGAAGTGATCGTTCTCAGTTGTGTTACATATCCAAACATTTCGCTCAACGGAACTTTTGCTTTAATAACGGTTGCATTATTCTTATTATCGAAACCTTCGATCATTCCTCTTCTTCTGTTCAAGTCACCAATTACATCACCCATATGATCTTCCGGAGTAATAACTTCCAGCTTCATGATTGGCTCTAATAACTGAGGTCCTGCATGTTTACCTGCATCGCGGAAAGCGATCTTGGCAGCCATTTCGAAAGAGAATGCATCGGAGTCAACTGCGTGGAACGAACCATCAAATAAACGCACTTTCATACTGTCTAACTGATATCCGGCCAATACACCTGTGTTCATTGCTTCTTTGAAACCTTTTTCTACGGATGGAATATATTCACGCGGAATAGATCCTCCGAAAATGTCGTTCACAAATTGTAAACCGATATGTCCTTCATCAGCAGGTCCGATCTCAAACTGAATATCAGCGAATTTACCGCGACCACCAGTTTGTTTCTTATAGGTTTCTCTGTGTTTGATCGTTTTAGTGAAGGATTCTTTGTAAGCAACCTCAGGAGCACCCTGATTTACTTCAATTTTAAATTCACGTTTTAAACGGTCAACAATGATCTCTAAGTGTAACTCTCCCATTCCGCGAACAACAGTCTGACCTGTTTCTTCGTCGAACATCACCTTAAAGGTTGGATCTTCTTCCGCTAATTTGGAAAGAGCCATACCTAATTTATCTACTTCCGCCTGCACTTTAGGCTCAATTGCCAATCCGATAACCGGATCAGGGAATTTGATGCTTTCCAATGCAATTGGATGATTTTCATCGCATAAGGTATCTCCGGTTCTGATATCCTTAAACCCAACTGCTGCTCCAATATCACCTGCTTCGATGGTATCGAGCGGGTTTTGTTTATTGGCGTGCATTTGAAGGATACGGGAAATACGTTCTTTTTTTCCTGTGCGTACGTTCAATACATAAGAACCGGCATCTAACTTACCGGAATAAACCCGGAAGAATGCCAAACGACCAACAAAAGGATCGGTCATGATCTTAAACGCAAGTGCTGTAAAAGGTTCTTTTACGTCTGGCGTGCGGAAAACTTCTTCCTCTGTATCAGGATTAACACCTTTTACTCCTTCAATATCCAAAGGTGAAGGAAGGTAACGCACAACAGCATCCAGCATGAACTGAACGCCTTTATTTTTAAATGCTGATCCACAAAGCATTGGAATGATAGCGATATCAATAGTTGCTTTGCGAATAGCGGTAATTAATTCAGCTTCTGTGATAGAATCCGGATTATCGAAATATTTCTCCAATAAAGCATCATCGTATTCGGCAACGGCTTCCACGAGATGATTTCTGTATTCGATAACCAGGTCTTTCATGTCTTCCGGAATTGGCACTTCTTTATAAGTCATACCCTGTGTCGCATCATCCCAAACAATTGCTTTGTTCGTGATAAGGTCAACAATTCCGATAAAAGTTTCTTCCGCACCGATCGGTAATACAAGAGGAACCGGATTAGCACCCAACATTTCTTTCACTTGTTTTACAACTTCAAGAAAATCGGCACCTGCGCGGTCCATTTTGTTTACAAATCCCATACGGGGAACGCGATAACGGTTAGCCTGACGCCAAACTGTTTCCGATTGCGGTTCAACACCACCAACAGCACAGAACAATGCTACCACACCATCCAATACGCGCAATGAACGTTCCACCTCAACTGTAAAGTCAACGTGTCCCGGTGTATCAATGATATTTACTTTGTATTCGTCGTTTTTGTATACCCAATGTGTAGTTGTTGCAGCAGAGGTGATCGTGATACCACGTTCTTTCTCCTGTTCCATCCAGTCCATTGTTGCAGCTCCATCGTGAACCTCACCAATTTTGTGGGTTACACCCGTATAAAACAAAATACGCTCTGTTGTTGTCGTTTTACCGGCATCAATATGGGCTGCGATCCCAATGTTACGAGTGTATTTTAAATCTCTTGCCATTTAATTATTCCTTTACTTATTATGATTTAAAGTGAGCGAAAGCTTTGTTAGCTTCAGCCATTTTATGAACGTCTTCTTTCTTTTTCATTGTTGCACCTTCGCCTTTGGCTGCTGCTACAATTTCAGCTGCTAATTTTTCAGCCATTGATTTTCCGCTGCGTTTGCGGCTGTATTGTATCAACCATTTCATGGAAAGGGATACTTTGCGGTCGGGGCGAATTTCTGTTGGTATCTGGAAGTTGGCTCCACCGATACGGCGGCTTTTCACCTCTACACCCGGAGTAACATTACTCAAAGCTTTTTTCCAAACTTCGTATCCGCTTTCACCGGTTTGTTTTTCAACAAGGTCCAATGCATCGTAGAAAATACCGAATGTGATACTTTTTTTGCCTTGCCACATCATCATATTTACGAACCTTGTAACCACAGCGTCGTTAAACTTTGGGTCTAGTGGTAAATATCTTTTTTTAGGTTTTAGCTTACGCATTTATATTAGTTTCAATTTTTAATCAATTATTTCTTTTTGGCCGGAGCAGCAACTGCACCTGCTTTTGGTCTCTTAGTTCCGTATTTTGACCGGCTTTTTCTGCGATTGTTCACACCGGCTGTATCCAGAGCGCCGCGAACAATATGATAACGCACACCGGGAAGGTCTTTCACCCTGCCACCGCGAATCAACACGATAGAGTGTTCCTGAAGGTTATGTCCTTCACCCGGAATATAGGCAATGATCTCTGTTTGATTGGTTAAGCGCACTTTGGCAACTTTTCGAAGAGCGGAGTTTGGTTTCTTAGGGGTAGTAGTATATACCCTGGTGCAAACACCACGCTTTTGAGGGCATGAGTCAAGTGCACGGCTCTTACTAGGACTTTTTATAATGTCCCTTCCTTTGCGAACTAACTGTTGAATTGTAGGCATTCTAGCTTTTTACCTTTGATTTTTAAAATTTCGGGCTGCAAAAATAAGAAGAAGGAGCGATATTCACAAAGGTATGTGCACAATTCCCGAAAGAAAGTGCAGGTAAGCCATTGCGAACTTTATCGGGGTTCACGCCCTTAATTCTACCTGCGGCCGTTTTTAATAACGGTTCCGTTTTTTGATTAAACGGGCTGCAAAGGTAGGCAACCTGTTTGTGATATGCAAGGTACGGGTGAAAATAATTTAAAAAAGGAGGGAGGAGAGAGGAGAAAGGAGGGGGATCCTCGATAACTGAGTGGTGAATGGTGGGTGGTGGGTGGTGAGTGGTGAATGGTGAATGGTGAATGGTGAATGGTGAGATAGTCCGCATGGAACTTTTGGTTTCAAAAATAAA
>JBGAWP010000035.1:0-38571 GCA_044227505.1 Chitinophagales bacterium
GGTGTTGTGATCGGATATAAATATTTTGGTGTGGATGGAGCTGGCGCAGGCGCTTACGACATGGGCCGCACTGCAACTCACGAGATTGGTCACTGGTTGAGTTTGAAACATATTTGGGGCGATGACGATTTTGCAGCCGAACCACAGTGTGGTGGAAGTGATGGAATTGATGATACTCCTAATCAGGAAGATGCTACTTATGGAAATCCCTCCTTTCCGTTATTGGATGATTGTTCTCCTTCCAGCCCCGGAATTCAATTCATGAATTATATGGATTATACCGATGATGGTGCAATGAATATGTTTTCTAACGAACAAATTGATAAAATGCGTGGAATTTTAGAATCTTCCCGTTCAACAATTCCGGAATCAATCCGTTGTGAAGAAGGAGGAGTTGATATTAATGAAGTGCTTAAGAATAAATTGATACAGTTAACAGTATATCCAAATCCTTCAAAAGGAGAATTTATTTTCCAAATGAAGAATTTTGAAAATAAAGAAATTACTGTGGAAATTTACAATTTAACAGGCGAACTAATTAACAGAATAATGGTTAATAATACCGGTGATGATAAGGTGATTTTTGATGCTGGAATTTTAAGTGCAGGCGATTACCTGGTTAAAGCTTCTGATGGTGAATTTATTTTGACACAAAAGATCACAGTTATTAAATAATGAAAAATAATCATTAACACATAATAAAAAAGTGGTTGGTTTATTGTCAACCACTTTTTTATTTATACCAAAATATGAAACGCGAAGACGAAATTTTACAATTGCTGACTAGTACGACGGCCGATGATCAATTACACAATATTGCTGCAAAAGTTTTAGGAGAAGAAAGATTAAATGTTGACGAAGGCATTGTTTTATTTGAAAGGGCATCACTAGGATTTGTTGGCACACTTGCCGATCATATCCGCAGAAAAAAACACGGTGATATCACATACTTCAACCGTAATTTTCATATTGAACCCACCAATTTATGTGTATTCGATTGTAAATTTTGTTCCTATTCCCGTTTATTAAAACAGCGCAGTGATGGTTGGGTAATGGGCAAGGAAGAAATGTTGGATATCGTGCGTTCCTACAAGGATAAACCCGTAACAGAAGTGCATATTGTTGGGGGCGTTTTGCCCGAATTAAATCTGGAATGGTTTGCCGATATTTTAAAAGAAATTAAAAATCTCAGACCTGATCTGCACATAAAAGGATTTACTGCTGTTGAATTGGAGTACATGATCCGCAAAGCAAAAATGTCGGTTCGCGATGGATTAAAATATCTGATGGATGCAGGATTAGGATCCTTGCCGGGTGGTGGTGCAGAAATATTTGATGAAGAAATAAGAAATATTATTTGTGCAGATAAATGTGATACAAAAACCTGGCTGGAAATTCACCAGACAGCACATGAACTCGGAATGCACAGCAATGCGACTATGTTATACGGTCACATAGAAAATTATGCGCATCGCATCGATCATATGGAACGATTGAGAACTTTGCAGGATATTACGGGTGGATTTAATTGTTTTATCCCATTGAAGTTTAGAAATCAAAACAATCAGATGAGTAATATTGCAGAAGTGAGTGTGATTGAAGACTTAAAAAATTACGCAGTTTCCAGAATTTACCTTGATAATTTTCCGCATATCAAAGCCTATTGGCCTATGATTGGCAGAGAAAATGCGCAACTGAGTTTAAACTTTGGTGTAAACGATATGGATGGAACAATTGATGATACAACAAAAATTTATTCCATGGCCGGAGCGGAAGAACAATCCCCCGTTTTAACAACCAAAGAAATTTGTGCATTAATTCTTGCAGCCGGAAAAATTCCCGTTGAACGCGATACTCTATACAACACCATTCGCAATTATGAAAACGTTGATCTTGATGCAGAATTTGGAATAGATCATCATATAAGTTTAAATGTTCTAAACAATTAATTTAATCTATACTTCCCGCAACCTCCCCGCTCTTCCCGACTTACCGGCCAAAAAACTTAAAACCTTCCATTGAAAAAAGAAATATATCTCATCCGTCACGGGGAAACCGATTTTAATAATTTAGGCATAGTGCAAGGTCGTGGAGTGAACAGCGCAATAAATGAAAAAGGTATTGCTCAGGCCCAACAATTTTACGATGTTTACAAAAATACCGGATTTGAAAAAATATATGTATCCCTTCTAAAACGAACGGAAGAAACCATTTCTCCGTTTAAACAATTAAATATTCCAATAGAAAAACATGTTGGTTTGGATGAAATAAGCTGGGGAGTTCACGAAGGACAAAACAGCGGAGATACCTTTAAAGATTTTTATCGCATCATACATTTATGGACAGAAGGTGATCTGGATGCAAAAATGGAAGCAGGGGAGAGCCCTTTGGAAGTGCAGAACAGGCAACTGGAATTTTTAAAAATTTTAAAAGATGCACCGGAACAAAAAATTTTGATCTGTTCGCATGGAAGGGCAATCAGAATATTATTATGCACAATGCTGAATAAACCACTTAACGAAATGGATACTTTTCCACATCACAATGTAAGTTTATATAAACTTAATTATGAGAATAATGTTTTTACTCTAGAAACTTTTAATGATATAGCGCATTTAAATGGATAATAAAATAGTAATTTCTTTAGTAAGTTATTTAAATACCAAACCTTTTTTATATGGTTTGGAGCATTCGGCTATCAGCGAAAGGCTTATTCTTCAATTGGATATTCCTTCGGTTGGCGGAAAAAAATTATTGGAAAATTCAGTGGATATCGGATTAGTGCCCGTTGCCGTTTTAGCGAAATTGAACGATGCCCAAATAATAACGGATTATTGTATTGGTGCGGATGGCCCTGTTAAAAGTGTGAGTGTATTTTCAGAAATACCAATTGAGGAAACAGAAAATATTTTTCTTGATTATCATTCACTTACCTCAGTGCAATTACTTAAAATATTATTGCGCGATCATTGGAAAATAACGCCCAATCTGATATCGGCACATGATGGATATATCAACGAAATAAAAGGCAAAACTGCGGGTTTAGTAATTGGCGACCGAGCATTGGCATTAAATAATAAATATCCATATGTTTATGACCTAAGTGAAGCCTGGAAAAAAATGACAGGATTGCCCTTCGTTTTTGCCGCCTGGATAACGCGTAAACCACAATATTCCGATAATATTTTCGAATTAAATGAGGCATTAAAATACGGTGTTCATCATATTGATGAAGTAGTAAATACCTACGATTCCGGCCTCCTCAAAAAATCCGAATTAAAAGATTATCTCCAAAATGACATCGACTATAATCTCGACTCCCTAAAACGCAAAGCCCTCGATCTATTTATCGGCAAAATAAAAAACTCCGAGATTGTGAATTAATGAGGCAATTATTTCCGCTGCGAATAAATGTTGAAATAATAGATTATAATGTCACCCCTCTGGGGTTTGTAATTTCTATAGTTACGTTTTATTATAATAATGTCACCCCTCTAGGGTTTAATCGGATTATATGTGTTAATATAACTACTACCATATAACATATAATCAGATTTTAAAGATAAATATAATTAGACAATATTAATATACCTTTTAAAAATCGGAGTAAAATATTATGATAAAAAATTTATTTTTAAATAACTACATACAAAACCTCAGAGGGGTGACATTATTATAAAAATATAAAGCAGGCGGGAATCAAACCCCATAGGGGTGACATTATATTCTAAAATACACTCAAATTATGAACAGTCCCAGAAATACCAAATTTTACTCCTTATTCCCAACGTTCTGGTCACCACTCACAGGTTGCAAACTAAAACTATGATGTAATAATAAATCCAGTTCAAATCGTTTCAATAACCTCAAGCGATTTTCTTATCAACCCATCCACCGCCTTATCCGGATCCTTACTAAATTCTCCTCTGGCTCTGTTTGCGAGCAAAACATTTAGTGATAAACATTGATGTCCCAATAATTTAGAAAAACCATACATCGCTGCAGTTTCCATTTCAATATTGGTAATGCGATGTTGTGCTAATTTAAAACTTTTAATATCCTCATAAAACTTTTCCTGCGATACCGGAAGGTTAACCTTTCTTCCCTGCGGAGCATAAAAACCGGGAGCAGTTAATGTTATCCCGCTATAAAATTCTTTTTCAAATTTAGCGTGAAGATTTGCATCTCCTTTAAAAACATAGGGATGAATTGTGTGATGAAAATAACAATGCAATTTAAATCGCGTTAATATTTCCTCTTCCTCTTTTGAATTTTCAAATATATAAAAATGCATCACATTATCAATTCCTACCCCAAACGATGAAGCTAAAAATGCATCCACAGGAATATCTTCCTGAATACATCCGGAAGTTCCTATTCTGATAATATTTAAAGAAACAGGTGCGGCTTTGAATTTATTCTCTGAAAAATCATAATTTTTTAACAAATGCAATTCATTGAATGCAATATCAATATTATCAGTGCCAATACCGGTCGATATCACTGTAACTCTTTTTTTTCCTATATATCCGGTATGTGTAACAAATTCCCTTTTTTGTTTTTTAATTTCTATGCTGTCGAAATAACGGCTCACCATAGTAACCCTGTCCGGATCACCCACGGTAATAATAGTATCCGCAACGTCATCTGCAAGTAAATGGAGATGATAGATACTGCCATCGGGATTCAATATTAACTCTGAAGCTTTGTGTTGTTCAATCATACCCCACAAATTTAAATCGAATTTTTCTGATTATTTTTGCGCAAATTATGCAACAGCAGGAAAGAAGGATATTTGTCCCTACCGATTTTTCAAAAGCTTCGAGTGCAGCGCTGCAATACGCAATTTATATAGCTAACAGAACAAATGCTGTTATAGATCTCGTGCACTTTGCCAAAAGAGACGACCTGTTACAGAAGTCGGAAGGTGCGGCGGAATACAAGAAAAAATTATTGGCGCTGGAAAAGAAACTGCTGGATATGAAAAATAAAAGCGGCGCCGCTTTTCGTATCAATGAAGTAGTGATCACCACAACAGAGTCTGTTTCTTCCGAAATTCAGGATTATGGATTAAAAATTCACGCCGAATTGGCTTGTATCGGAACATTTGGGTCCGATTCCAAACCATCAAAATACAATCTTGGAAATAATACGGAAAAATTAGTGCGCAGTGTCGACTTTCCGGTATTAACCTGTCGGTCGGTAAAAGAACCTATTAAATTTAAAAATTTATTACTTCCAATCGACCTCACAAAACATACCCACGAAAAAGTGGAACGAATAATTCGGTTTGCGCAAAATTTGGATTCCACCATTCATCTTGTTGCCGTTTCCGAATTTCTGGAAGAATTTATTTCCAGCAAAGAAGAACTGATAAACCGTATGGAAGAAGCTGCGGAAACAATTCGCAAAAACGGATTAAAATGTACCACCGAAATGATCAGACATGATACCGTAAGCAATTCCGTTTTATTATACGCCCAGGAGATTGATGCAGATCTTTTAGTGGTAATGAGTCACGAAGAAAACAGATTCAATCAATTACTTTTTGGGTCGAGAATAAATAAGGTGATCTCACATTCGCCAATTCCGGTGTTGAGTTTCAGGCCTTCGGAGGAGTATGAGGAGAAATAACTGATGTTATTGATTTATTGTTTAAGAAAAGATTTAGGATTTTATTCAGAAAATTTTTCAATTTTTAAATTCCGAATCTCATTCGCAGTAATAATTTCTACAACAAAAATGCCCGATAGATCTATTCCAGACTCTAACTCAATAATTTTACCCATCCCGCTTTCCTTATGAACCAACCTTCCATCCATTCCATATATCTGTAAACTATAGTTTTGATATTCCGGTAACTCCACAATTAAAGGTTCATTATTAAAACTAAATCCGTAGGTGTTTTTAAATTGAATTGTTTGATTGGAATTTAAATTTTCCGTTTCCACAGGATTTATCAATCCTCTGGCGTCAAGGGCGTTGTAAACTTCATCATAAAATAATCCACCAAAAATGGATTCCTCCGAAGCCAGTATTATTTGAGCAGCGTCTGGCATACTCATATTGTCGAAACTTCCATAAAGTGTTTCCAATACAATTTTATCGGTATTTTCTTTTCCTACTGCGTCAAAAATATCCATTAATGCTCCGCTCCATATTTCGCTGGAAGAATAATAATCTGCGGAATTATCTTCAGGATAATGTTTATTTGTATTGGCATTTCTTCCAGCCCAGAATTCATTGTGTCCGTCCCAGCTGAAAATAAAATTCCAGCGATAATCACTATACATTCTCGAATAACTCGCGGCAAAATAATCTCCATAACCTTCATCCAGTGCACGGCGCTCCAATCCGTCGTTCGTTTCTGGTGCTGCCTGATCGCTTAATGCATGACCATATTCGTGAACAATAACATCCGCATCCTCCGCATCATCCACTCCGCCTTCACCAAGTTGTATAGAGGGAATTGCAGCACTTACATAAAAGGATTGGTCGGCTCCACTTGCACCATGAGGATCTATCTCAATATAAAAATTTTGCAGATCCGTATATCCTAAACTCAGGATATAATTATTGAGATTTGTGATATGATAAAAAGTATTTACATCCTCAAAACCACTTTCACTTCTGGTGAAATTAAATTCCGGTGTTAAAGAAGTTACAACAGGTTCTGTTGGTGAATTCAGGTCTTTAATTATTACACTATCATTTCTCAAATAAAAAATGCCGTCTTCAAATTTAGCTTTGAAACTTACATCGAGTAATTCAGCCGTTAAAACAGCAGTATCTGCATCCTCAAAATCTTTATATTCTCCAACATATAAAGATTCAGCAGAAGTGAGTGGGTCTGGACCGAATACTTTGCCCGTAACTGTTGTATCCACTACAGAAAAATATACCCTGTTGTCATTTTCAGAAAATAACTCCCCATTTTCATTCAGCAACAAAGTGATTCTGCTGCGGTCTGAATTATTTATCAGTTCAAATTTGAAATAACGTTCCGGCTCATTATTTTCATCTACAATTATGTGTTGTGTAGATTTAATATCCTCAGATATTTTATAAATATTTTTTATGGTAACCGGGAGTTCCATTTTTTGTGTTTTCTCCACAGGTAAGTTCCAGTCTTGTGTATTAAAATAATTACCGGTAATAAATATAATTTCCCCCGAATTATTAACTGCCACTTTAATAATGGAATTAGCCACAAGTCTCTCCTTATAATTTTGTCGGAAGGTGTAATAGGTAGCTTGTGGAGATTTTTTTGTTGTGATCAATTGAAGATCCGAATTTGAGGTAATCAGTGTAGGATGGAGCAGTGAGATATAATTTTCCACTTCCTTTTGGTTATTTAAAACCAATTTCGCTCCCGGTTTAAAATTGCGAATCGTAATATTTTGTGCTGAAACAGAAAAACTGAAAAGAATTAACAAAAAGCAGCTATTTCGGAGCAGAAATATGCTCCAATTGTATCTGCCAGATAGTTTTGAGTTTTGACAATACTTTTTCTGCATTTGTGCGTTCAAATTCTATCCTAAAGTTACAAATTTCCCCGAAATCGGATTCCAATATGCGCGCTCCTGTTTTATTCAGTTCATGCATCACCATTTGCATATCTTTTTCATTGCAGGAAATTTTATAGGATTCTTTTATGGCTATTGTGATTATTTCTGCCCTATCCAGACATTCTGCCGCTGCCATTTTATACGCGTGGATCAGCCCCGGTACTCCCAACTTTTTACCGCCAAAATAGCGCACGACAAAAATTGCACATTGCGTTATTGCTCTGCTTTTCATTTCGTTCAAAACCGGTCGCCCCGCTGTACCGGAGGGTTCGCCGTCGTCTGAACTCCTTTCTGATTCTGCTTCAAACCCAAGACGCGAAGCGAATACCACATGTACAGCTTTATGGTGTTCCTTTTTTAAAATATCTCTTAAATTTTTGATCTCTGCCTCCTCTGAAACAGGATACGCATATCCCAAAAATCTGCTTCCTGATTCGGAGTAAGTACCAGTGGAAGGCATTTTTATGGTGTTGTAAGATGTTTGCAAGGTGTGCAATTTGCCTGCGAAGATGACAGAACTATGGCACAATAAAAAATGGATATGGAGGAAAATTGTTTGATGAAACTTTTTCCAGCAAAATAATTGCAGGATTGAAAAATTCGGCATTATCTTTCGCAAACAATAAAATACGACAAAATTTTGGCAAAACCGGAATATTTATCCTTGATAGCAGAGATGTCAGAAAAAATTGTTTTTATCCGCCAACTGGCTGATGCTCAACAATATTTTGCCGATTGTTTCAAAAAATTATTTGAACTCGAACATTGCTCGATCTATAGAGTAAGTGAAAAAAATGATCTTTTTATCCGGAGTTATCCCGTAACACAAAGAAAAAAGAAGGATAGTTTTATTAGATTTCCTGTAAAAGCAAGTTTGAAGACCGAGGTATTGGAAGATAAAGAAAAGTATTTATTTAAGAGTAAAGAAGAATTCTTTTTGAACTCCGGTTTTAAGGAACAAACCCAAAGTAATGCGGTTTTACTTACTGTCCGTAGGTCGGGAGAGGTGGAATTGTTTTTTTATGGGCTTACCAATACTAGTAGTCAAATTTCAGAGGCGGATAATAATGCGTGTAGAATTATCTCAAATTTTTATTTGCAAGTTCAGGATTCTTTGCAAATAAGAAATAATATTTCCTCCAAACAAAATGAATTATCAGGAAGGATCACTGAAAATAATTATTCACTCATTCAACTGAACGAAAAATTATTGCAGAGTAATCAGGAGCTCCAGCAATTTGCATATTCGGCATCACATGATCTCCAGGAACCATTGAGAAATATATCCGCCTACATCAATTTGTTTTTAAGGGGTTATGGAAATTCTTTAACGGAGGAAGGAAGCGAATATCTTCACTTCGCATCAGATGCAGCACAAAGAATGCATCACCTAATCAAAGACCTGCTCACTTTTAGTAAGATAGATCACCTGGAAGAGCCGATGTCAAAATTTGACGGGAATGATATTATTCGAAAAGCACTGAATAATTTGCAAATGGCGGTGGAAGAAAGCAATGCATTAATTCTGTGTCCTGATCTTCCCTTTTTATACGGGAATCATTCTCAAATTTTATTATTATTTCAAAATTTAATAGATAATGCAATTAAATTCCGCAGTAAAAGTGAACCACTTGTTTTTATTGATGTAGAAGAAAAATCAGACCAATGGGAATTTAAGATCAAGGATAATGGAATTGGAATTCCCCAACAATTTCAAACCAAAATTTTCGGATTTTTTAACAGGCTTCATCCACGAGATAAATTTCAAGGCACCGGACTGGGTTTATCCATTTGCAAAAAAATTGTCGAAAAACACCACGGAAATATTATCGTGGAATCTAAACCCGGAAAAGGAAGTATATTCACATTCACTTTGAGTAAAAATTAATATCTCAAATCATTTTATTTTTATTTATATAGTATCATGCCTCCTAAAAAAATATTAAAATTATATTATCTCAGCACTTGCTCCACTTGTGCAAGAATCATGAAAGATCTGAAAATAAAAAATTATCCCTTCGAACTCCAGGATATTAAAACCCAGCCAATTACGGAACAGCAGCTCGATGAAATGCAGAAAATGACGGGTTCTTATCTTGCCCTTTTCAGTAAGGTTGCTCTTAAGTTTCGCGGCTGGGGTTTAAACGAAATGGAGCTTTCTGAACAGGATCATCGCAAATATATTTTGCAGGAATACACCTTCCTGAAACGACCTGTCTTTATCATCGGGAAAAAAATATTTGTCGGAAATGCGCCTAAAACCATTGCAGCAGTAGCATCCGAATTGAAGTTGTTAAGCTCCTGAGACCTTGCTGTGTAAAATTATTTTGTAATCCCGAACAATGTTTTTACATTTAAGGTCAGAAAATTCAATCCAGATGACTAAAAAATTTACTCCTCTAACCATCCTCATTGCCATTTTAACACTTGTAACTTTCTCATCAAACAGTCTTTATGCTATTGAAGCAGAAACTAAAACTGTAATGTTGCCGGCGCCATTTTCACCCGGTGATGATTGCACAGAAGCAGTTGTGATTTCAGAAGGAACTTACACGGCTCCAAATCCTGACTATTGGTATAGTTTTACTGTTCCGGTTACAGGTTCTTATATATTAACCACCTGCGATCTTGGAAATACCTGTAATACTAAAATATATATTTATGATCATTGTGCAGGCTTAATTCCCACCGAATTAGCGGAAGGAACGATGGCCTATAATGATGATTTTTGTGATGAACAATCTCAGATCATTGCGATCTTAGAAGAAGGCACGGAAATATTTATCCGCATCGGAGATTATGATGTGGATTGCAGCGGCACTTCTATTGATTGGTCTATCACCTATTCAGGAGCTCCGGCAGGTTGTTTGGATCCCTATGCATGTAACTATTCTCCACTTGCAATTGTAAGTGATGGTTCTTGTATCTACCCGGGAAATCCGGACTGTCCTTCAGGGCCAGACCTGGTTTTAGATCCCACTTATTTTGATGGAGAAATTGGTGCAGGTTGGGGAACAGATTTTCAAATTACAACCATTGATGCTGACGATTGGACAAATGCATGTTATATTGAAGAAGGTTCATTAACCGGTCCCGGAGTTAGAACTATTATCAGGTTCGGAATAAGAATCTGGAACTATGGTGATGAAGATTATCATATTGGCACAAGTGCTGAAAATCCTTTACTGCAATATGATCCTTGCCATGGCCATACCCATTATGTAGATTATGGTGAATATCAACTGTATACTGAAGATGGTGAAGAACTTTCTGTTGGACATAAAAATGGTTTTGCAGTAATGGATCTTTGTGGCTTTGGTGGTTATACCGGTGCCGATATGGGAATTTCAGCGGGTTGTTATGATGCTTATGGTTTAGGAACAGGTGGTCAGTGGATCGATGTTACTGATGTTCCTGATGGTACTTATACATTTGTAGCAAGAGTAAATTGGATGAATCATCCGGATGTGGATGGAAGAGTTGAAGTAAATCTTGCAAATAACTGGGCTTCCAGATGTATGACAATTTCACGCGATATCGATGGAAATATAAGCGCAGAAATGATAGATGATTGTGTTGCATTTTTAGATTGTCTAGGTGAAATTTGGGGAACAGCAAAAATGGATTGTGAAGGAAACTGTAACGGTTGGCATCATGTAGGTGATCTGAATGAAGACAGCACCAGAACTGTGAATGATGTTGATCTTTATGTAGATAATATTTTGGATAATACCATAATTGCAGAAATTTGTAATGATGCAAATGCGGATAGCGATATTGATGTTGTGGATGCCGCTTTAGTGATGGGTTGTTCAAATCAGGCTTTGGGTTACACACATGCAACCGATCTGTGTGAACTTCCGCAAACGTTAATGAATACATCTGATACTGTTACTTATAGTATTGGTGCAGTAAATCCAGCCTTCAATTATTTGGATATTTATAGTTTGAATCCAAGTGCAAGAATTATGGGAACACAATTTACAATGGAAGGATTAACTATTGATTCTGTTGTGAATTTATGTCCGGAAACATTTGGCTCTAATTACCAGATCACACACACAGCTGATGAAGTAATTGCATTGGGGATGAATGAGATCCCTTATCAAATTCATTTCGAACCAATTCCAACATTCAGAATATTTTATACAGCAACTTATCCCGCAGAATTCTGTATCAAACATTTCACGGCTGCTGTAAATGAAAATTTCGAAGAAGTGGTTACAGATCTTAACGATGCTTGTGTAACTGTTACTGAAACAGGAGTGGAAGTGTTATCAGCAAATCCTTTAAACGTAAAAATTCAACCAAACCCTTTTAGTGAAACAGCAATAATGAATTTCACGAATTTCACAGGAAAAGAATTTGTAATTGAATTAAGCGACATGAACGGTAATCTGATTAGAACTATCGCTACAACTTCAAATACCATCACTATTGACCGTTCAGACCTTGCTGCCGGTGTTTATATTTTCCGATTAACAGGAGTTGATATAAGTCAGACAGGTAAGTTTATAATACAATAAAGATAATATCCTAAATAAAATTATTACCTCGCCGTCATGAGCGAGGTTCTATGTAAAAACCGGGAGAGGAGCCCGGTTTTTTTTTACCCCGAGTAGAAAATCATTAATAAAATCTTCGGGCTAAAATAAATTCCTCAAATGATTTTCGTACTCGGGGTTACCCTGAATAGAAAATCTTAAAAATATTTCCCTCTCGAATCATATTCTTATTCCTAAATATATTTTCAAAACAACTCCTACTATCTTAGATTTTCTTATTCAGGGTACATTCATCAGCACCAAAGGGTTTACCTAAAGCACTTTGAAATGATTTTCGTACTCGGGGGCACCCTGAATAGAAAATCCGAAAAGAGTTTTATTCAAAATCTAATTTCTATGCCTTCCTAGTTTTAATTCATAAATCAAAATACTTTGGATTTTCTTATTCAGGGTTACCCTGAAGAGCAATCTAAAAAATACTTGCGGCAAAATCGAATTTTCCTGTTTCCCAAATTTTTGATCCTAAATCATATCATCCTGGATTTTCTTATTCAGAGTAACGAATTCGAGATGATTACTTAAAGCATTTGAACCTTAATTTGCACGACAATTACAATCCTATATAATTCATATACTATTGATAGTGTAATAGTCACACTATCCATCTATCCCGCTTGAGCATCCCATTTATGCTACTTCTCTCGCACCTTCCAACCAACTAAACCTATCAACACATCCCTTATTACCTAAGTTGACCATACTTCTATATCTTCGCCCTATGCGAATTGGTTTTGATGCTAAACGGATTTTTCAAAACACAACAGGATTGGGCAATTACAGCCGCACCGTGGTTAAAAACCTAGCCGAATTCTACCCCGAGAACGAGTACTTTTTATTTACCCCAACGCTTAAGAATAAGTTGCCCTTCGCTTTTAATAAAAATACCCACATGGTAGTGGGCAGAGGTTCTGTGTGGCGGAGTTTTGGAGTTCGCCGTGATATAGTAAAACACAATGTTGACATTTATCACGGTTTAAGCAATGAAATTCCATTTACACTCAAAATTTCGCATATCAAATCGGTGGTTACCATTCACGACCTGATATTTGATCATTTTCCTGAGTATTATCCCGGAGTTGACAGGAAATTTTACGACCTCAAGTCAAAATTCGCCGTTAAAAACAGCGATTTGATTTTTGCAGCAAGTGAGGCCACAAAAATTGATATCATCAAATTCTACCATATTTCACCTGCCAAAATAAAGGTGATATACCAAAGTTGTGAAGACCTCTTTTATGATCGTGTTGCGCCGGAAAAAATGGATACACAAATTAATTTATACAAATTGCCCTCTGAATTTATTTTATATGTAGGCAGTATAAATGAAAGAAAAAACCTATTGAATATCTGTAAAGCATATATGTTGATCCCTAAAGAAAAAAGAGTGCCCTGTGTAGTTGTTGGAAATGGAAAAGAATATTCTGAAAAAGTAAAAACATTTATTCACGAAAATAAATTACAGGATTCTTTTATTTTTTTGGAAAATGTGCCCACAGAACATTTGCCTGCCTTATATCAAAAAGCAATAAGTTTTATTTATCCAAGTTTATACGAAGGATTTGGAATTCCGGTTCTTGAAGCGATGGTAAGTGGTTGCCCCGTAATGACTTCAGGAATTTCATCCTTACCTGAGGTTGGAGGCAATGCTGCATTTTATTTTAATCCCTCCAATCCTGAGGATATTGCAGAGAAAATTAATTCAGTACTACTAAGCGATACCATAAGAAACGAAATGCGCCAACGAGGGTTTGAACAAATAAAGAAGTTCAATAAACAAGATATTGCTGCGCAAATAATGTCGGGATACCGGTCCATTAATTGATAATTGATAATTGATAATTAAACAGCCAAAAATTAATTGATAATTGATAATTGACAATTGATAATTAAACAGCCGGGATTGCGGTAACATTTGAGGTTTTGATTACTTGGATGAGAAATGGAAGTAGGAAATAGGAAATAAGAAGTAGGAAATAGGAAGTAGAAAGTAGAAAGTAGGACTAGTTTGATTGAGGATGAGAATTTAATTTCCAAATGCAAACTCTCGTAAGAGTATCAATAAAGAAAATTTATAATCCGAAGCGATAATCATCAATGTTACAAACTGCCCACTGCCCACTGCCGCATCACCTAAAAACATTCGTCCCCTTATAAAACCGCTCCCTCTTCGTAACATTACCCATCTCATCAAAATAAAACCAGTCGTTGTTTTTATATCCGCGTTTATCGAATTCGCCGATATTTAAAATCGCTCCACTTGGATAATATTCTATAAAATATCCGCAGTTTTTTACTCTGAAATTATATAAGCCTTCACTAATTAAAACAGAATCCTGGGAATATATCATGCGAATATGATTTTCTAGCGTGATCCTGGAATCACGCGACATGTTTTGACGAATGGTAGTCTTTTTTCCTTTTACCACAACTTCCTCATAATATTTCAAGGTGTCGAGGTCGGCATTGGAATATCTGTCGTATATGGTATCTCTAACTTTTACACCATTTTCAAATATTTCCCATTTTGTTCTGCGTTCATTTAATACACCTGAATAAATATCGGTGATCTGACTATTTCTATTTCTATAAGTAACAGTATAATTTGTTTTTGTTTCCCGTAGTTCTGAAATTGGTGTTCCGTCTTTTCTGAAAACCGCTATGTAAATAATATTTCTGGCAGCATCAATGGAATCATATAAAATGGTTTTTCCGGCTCTGGTATACCAGCGTTTAAGCGAATATTGATTAGAAGGTACCCCCTCTATTCGCGCATCGTATATTTTAACCTGTTTTGATTTATAATACTCAATATGTACAATGGTATCAGGAATAAAAATAGGAGCCTCGGTTTGATTAAAAGCCGGTAAAGAAATAATGAAAAATAATATGGTAATTATGGTTTTCATGTATTGTTATCTTTTACCCATCATTCCACCCAATGCTCTGGCAGCTTTTGCGCCTCCACCCATTTTATTCATCATCTTCATCATTTTGCGCATCTCCTCAAATTGTTTCATGAACTGATTTACATCCTGAATGGTAGATCCACTTCCGCCGGCAATTCTTTGTCTGCGCGTACCGGTCATAATATCCGGATTACTCCTTTCTTCCGGTGTCATGCTCAGGATCATGGCTTCTAATTTGGCGAATTGTTTTTCGTCAATATCCATATCCTTAATTTGTTTGCCAATTCCAGGAATCATACCCAACAGATCTTTCATATTACCCATTTTTTTGATCTGTTTCAATTGCTGTAAAAAGTCTTCAAAATCAAATTGATTTTTGCGGATCTTGCGCTGCAATTCCGCCGATTTTTCTTCATCAAATTGTTCCTGTGCTTTTTCAACAAAGGAAACAATATCACCCATTCCTAAAATCCGCTGAGCCATACGATCAGGATAAAAAATATCCAGCGTATCCATTTTTTCTCCGCGGCTTACAAATTTTATTGGTTTCTGAACAATGTATTTAATTGACAAAGCAGCACCACCTCTTGTATCGCCATCTAATTTTGTCAATACAACCCCATCAAAATTTAATCGGTCGTTAAATGCTTTTGCCGTATTAACCGCGTCCTGTCCCGTCATGGAATCCACAACAAATAATGTCTCCCCCGGATTTGTTGCAGATTTAATATTTGCAATTTCATCCATCATCGCCTCATCTACAGCAAGACGGCCGGCAGTATCTATAATTACAACGTTATGACTATTTGTTTTTGCATAATTAATTGCTTTTTTAGCAATATCAACTGCATTTTTATTTTCCGGATCAGCATATACATGAACGCCAATTTGTTCCCCTAAAACCTGCAATTGATTAATAGCGGCAGGACGATAAATGTCGCAGGCGACCAACAGCGGATTTCTACCCAATTTTGTTTTAATATGATTGGCAAGTTTTGCACTAAAAGTAGTTTTACCCGAACCTTGTAACCCTGCAATTAAAATAATAGCTGGCGTACCTTTTACATTGATGTCTATCTTCTCACCACCCATTAAGGCAGTTAATTCATCTTGTACAATTTTCACCATTAACTGACCCGGAGAAACAGAGGTGAGTACATCCTGACCCAGAGCTTTTTCTTTTACAGTATCTGTAAATTCTTTGGCTATTTTATAGTTAACATCGGCTTCAACAAGCGCACGGCGAATTTCTTTTACCGTAGTTGCAATATTGATCTCTGATATTTTGCCTTGTCCCTTGAGACTCTTAAAGGCACTTTCTAACCTGTCGGATAAATTTTCAAACATAACATTAATTAGCAAATTTGGTAATTAGCACCCGCCTGCTGTGCATTCGGGCAAGAATTAGCAAATGTTTTATCGCGAGCAATAAAAATTGCAAATTCATAATTATCAACCTGATTGCTTTCAGATCAAATTTTAATTATTTAATAATATCTCAAACGGATAACACCCGCAAGATACTTCGATAAACGAACCACCTGTTTGGTATATCCAAATTCATTGTCGTACCAGCAATACAACACTACGCTTTTGCCATCTTTAGAAACAATGGTTGCAGGTGCATCAACAATAACGCAATGACTATTTCCAATACAATCGCTGCTCACAATTTCCAAACTCATACTATAATCGATTTGTTCCACTAATTGACCATGTGAAGAAGCTTCCTTCAACATATTATTTACCTCTTCAACAGTAACATTTTTCTTCAGTGTTAAATTCATGATGGCTAAAGAAACATCGGGTGTGGGAACACGAATTGCATTTCCTGTAAATTTTCCGGCAAGATCAGGTAATACTTTGGCAACTGCACTTGCAGCACCGGTTTCGGTAATTACCATATTCATCGGCGCTGAGCGACCTCTTCTCGATTTTTTATGATAGTTATCCAATAAATTTTGATCGTTAGTATAACTATGCACTGTTTCTAAATGTCCATGATCGATACCAAAGGCATTTTCCATTACATATAAAATAGGAACTACAGCATTGGTTGTGCAACTTGCTGCAGAAAATATTTTTTCTTTTGTGATGTCAAATCTTTCATGATTTATTCCATGCACAATGTTTGGGATATCACCTTTTCCAGGAGCAGTAAGTAAAACCTGACTAACACCCTTCGCTTCCAGATGTTTAGCTAGTTTTTCGCGTTCGCGGGAAATACCGGTATTGTCAATAACTAAAGCTTCATTTATGTCGTAAGCAGTGTAATCAATACTTTCAGGTTTGTCGCCGGCTATCATATAAACGGTATGGCCATTAATGATCAAGGCTTTGTTTTCAAGATCCTCCACCACAGTTCCCTGAAATTTTCCATGAATGGAATCGCGACGTAACAAACTGGCGCGTTTTATAATATCCTCGTCAGAATTTGAACGAGTAACTATGGCTCTCAGGCGAAGTTGTTCTCCTTTTCCTGCCTCATTTATAATAATTCGCGCTGCAATGCGACCAATCCGGCCGAAACCATATAAAACAACATCCTTTGGTTTTAGCACCAATTTGTCTTTTCCAATGAATTCCGCCATTTTATTGCCAACAAATTCATCTGTATTGGCAAAGTTGGAACCTTCAGTAAGCCATTCACTGCCCAAACGACCAAGATCAATGCGCGATGGCGCAAGATCAAGTTTTACCAGAGCTTTGGTCAATGCCAAAGAAATTTCAATGGTGAGGGGGCGATTTAAAAATCGCTGTGCATATAAATGGTGATTCAGGATCTCACTCGCACGTGCATCAACAAGCTGACGGCGAAAAATAATGAGTTCCACGGATTTGTCGTACCAAAGTTGTGACGCCAAAGCACTTAGCTCTACTGCGGCCTTCTCTTTCTGGTTCCACTCCTTAAGGGTAAGTTCATACGAGTTGTTCATCATAAAAGCTCTTGTTTTGTAAGTTATTTTTTGAGAGCACAAAGTTAATGAATGCACTGCAGAGCTACTCTAATTTTCTTAAAATTGCCGGATATTTTGAAAAACAGCTCATTCTACAAATATATTTAAGCTATACACCAAAATTATTTGTTAAAAATTTTGTATCCTTTGAAATTATGTTATACTTGCAACTTCTAGCTAAATTATTAAGTGGCAAAGCAACGAATGTCGAAAAAGAAAAAATTTACGATCGAATATATCATAAAGTCGAGTCCTTTGGTTTTATATAACTGCTTAACAACCCCTACGGGTTTGCAGCAGTGGTTTGCCGATACAGTTGACAATGATGGAAACACCTTCTTCTTCACCTGGCAAGGAGAAACTGATACAGCAGACCTTATCAGCACAGATGACGATGATTTTATCCGTTTTCGCTGGGATTGGCAGGACGAGGACGAGTATTTCGAATTCCGGATTGATAAAACGGAGGTTACCAACGATACCATTTTATTTGTCACCGACTTTGCCGATGACAACGAAATGGATGCCCAAAAACGTTTATGGGATGCTCAGATACACAATCTAATGGTCAGAATTGGTGCTGCCTGAGAGGGTTTTCAGCATTGAAACATACATTTCCTCCACATTTTTACTGATTTCCTCTGTGTCAAAGGATTGGATTTTACGTGTAATTTTAACAAATCCATGTTCCAATACTTGTTTTTCAATAGAAAGGTCATCAGTTTGCTCTAATAATTGCGAATTTTCTGCATTGATCTCGTGCTGCCAAGGGTCTTCATGGATGGAGAAATACAAACCCATGTTTTTAAGATAATCACGGTTCTTCAGGATCAAGGGAAGATATATTTCTGCTGATATGCCACCTAAAACCAGCGAAAAACTGAAATAATGGCCATACCAAAAGAGCGTTCTGAAGGAAAAAATATCTTCTTTGTTAAACAATTTTGGAAAATCCAACATCACCCAGGGAAAGGATAAGTAGTTTTCACCCTGCGAGATTTTTCCTGTCTCACTATCGGTTCCGGTCGGGAAAATAAATTGTTTGTGCTGCTCTGTATCTTTGAGCTTTAATTTGATTTGTTCGAATAGGATATATATTTTTTGGTTGACCTGCCGTTTTAACGGAAATAATTCCGTGTTAAACAGGAGGTCAGATTCTTTAACATCAAATTGAATTAGAGGAAGCATACATGAACAAGATCGACAAATATATTATAAAATCGTTTCTGGGACCGTTTTTTATTTCTTTCGTCATCGCATTGATCATTTTTTTGATGATATTTTTATGGAAATATATTGAGGATCTTGTGGGAAAAGGTTTGGAATGGTGGGTGATCCTTAAATTGCTGTTTTATGCTTCTGCCAATATGGTTCCATTATCTCTGCCAATTGCAGTTTTACTTGCTTGCATCATGACCTATGGAAATTTGGGGGAAAGATTTGAACTTGCTGCATTTAAAAGTGCGGGAATTTCCATGTTCCGGTTTATGAGAAGTACCGTGGTTATCGGGTTGGTGATTGCGATCAGCGCCTTTCTTTTTTCCAATTATATATTACCATCTGCCTATTTGAAATTTGTTGTTACGCTGGTTGATATCACCAAACAAAAACCGGCTTTGAATATCAAACCCAACGAATTCTATAATGAAATTGAAAATTACAGTATTATCATAGGAGGTAAAAGTGATGATAATATTACTATTCAGGAAGTCACCATTTATGAAGAGCTGGATAAGTCGAACGATAATGTGTTAATAGCTGAAAGTGGAAAAATGCAAACCACAGCAGATAATCAGAATTTGGTTTTTACCTTATATCACGGAAAACAATACGAGGAATTAAATTCTCAGGTGAAAAATAAAAAATCGAGAGAACATGTGCGAATGAATTTCGATCAATGGGAAAAAACGCTTGACCTTTCCGGATTTCAAATGACACATACCAGTGAGGAATTATATTCCAATCACTATAAAATGCTGAACATTACGCAGTTGACCACTGCAATTGATTCGCTGCGGCAATATGAGGTAAGGCAAAAAACAACCCTTGAACCAACACTGCGTTCACATTATTATTTATCGCGTGGTGGCAGCGATCAGCTGCCCGATACACTTGTGGCCGGTTCGGAAAAAACATTTTTAGATCTGATTCCTGCCGAAAATAAATATGCGGTAATAAAGGGTAGTTTACAAACAGTGCGCAGTCTTTCCGGTTATAGCAACCAGATCGTTTTGCGAATGAATCTTACGGAAGATAAAATAAGAGATCACTGGATAGAATGGCATAGAAAATTCACGTTATCCCTGGCATGTTTTCTATTTGTATTTGTAGGCGCACCTCTGGGTTCCATTATTCGAAAAGGAGGATTTGGATTACCTGTATTATTCTCCATTTTTATTTTTATATTTTTTTATATCCTGAATATCAGCGGTGAAAAAATGGCGGAGCAAAATTTTGTAACACCATTCGTTGGTATGTGGTTATCTATTTTTGTTATCGCGCCTATCAGTTATTTCCTGACGATAAAGGCAAAAAATGATTCACCGGTAATCGATGGGGAGGTTTATCGAAATACATTAAATAAATTTAAACATTATATACTCCGCAAAAAATAATGGGCAAAATATTAAGGGAAAATAAAATATTCTTTCTGCTTTGCCTTACCTGGTTTGTGGTTGCGGGCGTTTATCTGTTGATTTTTGACAAAGGAGTATTTTCTCTTTGGATGAATAAAAATCACAGCCCTGCAGCGGATACTTTTTTCAGATATGCTACCTGGTTGGGCGATGGATATACGGTTGGAATTGCGTGTTTATTTCTTTTTTTTGTGAAACTGCGTTATGGAATAATAACCTCTCTGGTTTCTTTTACCTCGGCATTTTTAATTTCACTCCTAAAGGATTTTTACAATGAAGCAAGGCCATCTCTTTATTTTCAAGGGCAGGAAATTCATTTCGTGGAGGGGTTAAAATTATACCAATGGCATAGTTTCCCTTCCGGACATACAGCTGCGGCATTCACCTTGTTTTGTTTATTTGCGATATTCGTAAAAAATAAAAGTTACGGGTATTTATTTTTCGGTTTGGCATTACTTGTAGCATTTTCAAGAGTGTATTTAATGCAGCATTTTTTGGTAGACGTGTATTTTGGATCTTTATTTGGGTTAATATTTACCTTAGTGTTATACCAACTCATTATGATCACTCCATTATTTCGAAATAAAAAATGGCATGAAAGATCTGTTTTAAATAGGAAACAGGAATCTAAATCAAGAGATCAGTTGTCAATTTTTTAGGGCTGTTCCATTTGCTAATTTGCTAATAAAATATTGGTGTTATATTTATTATTTTGGAAGTCTAAAACTTCACAAATTCATCGAAATCCTGCTGTTCATCGGTACATTGGTACATCTATGCATTGGTACATCTAAACATCGGTACGCTTCAAATTAATAGTAATTTTAGGCTAATATTACATATGATATAGTAGAAAGCTCTTACTTATTCGGAGTCAAATAATGAAATTTCGCAATACCCCATTTTTGCAAACGATATTGCAGAGATGTTCTCAAAACACCTAACCCGTAGATCACGCTTCTTTTAAAATTAATGGACGATGCATCTTCAAAATATTTAGTAGGACAAGTTACTTCAGCAATTTCATAGCCGGCAAAAAATATTTGTGCCAGCATTTGATTGTCGAATACAAAATCGTCCGAATTTGCCTCATAATTTATTTTGCGTAAAACCTCACCCGAAAATGCCCGGTAACCGGTGTGATACTCTGATAATTTTTGTCGCAACAACAAATTTTGCGAAAGGGTAAGAAATCGGTTGAATACATATTTATAAAACGGCATTCCTCCGTTTAACGCTCCTCTGCCCAAAATACGGGAGGCTAAAACCACAGGGTAAAGATCCTGCGCAATGATGGACGCCATACTCGTGATCAGCTTCGGTGTATACTGATAATCGGGATGCAACATAATAACAATATCAGCATTCAGAGACAAAGCCTTATTGTAACAGGATTTCTGATTTCCACCATAACCCTTATTGTTTTCGTGTTTTATAATGTGTTTAATTCCAATTCTATTACCAACTTCCACAGTATCATCCTTACTTGCATCATCCACCAGTACAACTTCGTCCACAATATCCATTGGAATTTCCGCATAGGTTTGTTCCAGTGTTTTAGCAGCATTATAAGCAGGTAAAACGATCACTATTTTTTTATTCCCTATCATCAGCGGCGCAAAAATACGTATTCATAGCTGATTGTGGAATGCTTAATTTTGCGGCAATACATGAATATATTATTGCTCGCTAAAAAAAATCCCTGGCCGCCAAAGGACGGTGAAGCTATAGCTATTCTGCAAATGGCAAAGGGTTTAGCAGCAAATGGCAACTCTGTGACCATACTATACATGAATACCCCGAAACATCATTTTGAGGCAAGTGATATCCCGGCATCCGGTAAAAACAATATCACCTTTGAATCAGTCTGGGTGGATTCAGGTATAAAATCCATCCCCGCTTTTATCAATTTGCTAAAAAAAACACCCTATCATGTGGAACGTTTCTTCAGTAAAACTTTCCTCAGCATATTGATAGTACTTATTCAAAAGGAAAAATTTGATATTATCCAGGCGGAGGGTTTATATTTAATCCAATATTTTGCCTTTCTGAAAAACTATACACAGGCAAAATTTATTTATCGCAGTCATAACCAGGAAGGAGAAATTTGGAAAAATCTTGCAGCAAATTCCAAAAGTCCAATTAAAAAAAAGTATTTAAACCAACAATCAAAAAAACTCATCCGATACGAAAACGATATCGTTAAAAATGTGGACGCCATTATTCCCATTTCTCTTGCCGATACTGTTCACTATAAATTGTTATCAGAAAAAAATAAGGTATTTTACTCTCCTTCCGGAATTGATATTGAAAATATACCCGATTCAGATAACAACATAATTACGAATGATCTGTATTTTATTGGCGCCCTGGATTGGTTGCCGAATGTTGAAGGATTAATGTGGTTCATGAATAAAATATTTCCTGCAATAATTAAGTTGCACCCCGATGTTACATTTCATATTGCAGGAAGAAATGCTCCTGCACAACTGGCAACAATCAAACAAACCGGAATAATTTTTCATGGTGAAGTGGACAATGCATTGGATTTCATCACCGGGAAGTTTATTTGTATAGTTCCATTATTATCAGGTAGCGGAATGAAACTCAAGATCATGGAAGCAATGGCTGCGGGGAAACATGTAATTACCACCCTGAAAGGCGCAGAGGGCATGCCCACCGGAGTGGATGAACATATCTCGATCGCTGTTTCAGAATTGGAATTTGTAAAAAAATTAAACGATCTGATTGAAAATAAACAGCAAACAGCAGCGAAAGCCAAGGCAGGAAAACATTTTGTTTTGCAACATTTAAATAATAACACATTAACAAATCAATTAACCCAATTTTATTCCAATTTATAAATGTTGATCTGGCAAATTATATTCTGGTTTTGTGTATTGTGTCTTGTGCATAGTTATATTTTTTATCCCTTGATTTTAAATATACTTGCAGCTTCTAAAAAAAGACCGGTCCCGGAAATTTCTACGCAACATCAACCTATGGTTAGTGTTATAATGTCGGTGTATAATGAAGAAAAGGTTTTAGAGAAAAAAATAAGAACCGTTTTTACCACACAGTACCCTTTGGATAAACTCGAATTGGTTATTGGGTCCGATGGCTCCACTGACAATACAAATACTATCATTGAAAATTTTATTAAAGAAGGATTTAATATTCAATTTAAAAAATTTGGAGGGAGGAGCGGAAAGTCAAATATTATCAATGCATTAATACCTGAAGTAAAGGGGGAAATTTACATCCTGACAGATGCAAATATTTTATTTGATGAAAATACCATTCCCTTTTTAGTAAGACATTTTACAGATGAAAAGGTAGGATTAGTTGGTGCAAATGTGATCAATACCGGTTTGCAAAAGGAGGGGATCTCTTTTCAGGAAGAAACCTACATACGGCGTGAAAATAAAATTAAATATCAGGAAGGATTAATATGGGGAACCATGATGGGTGCTTTTGGCGCCTGTTATGCTATCAGGGCTGAATTATTTCGCGTGATACCCCAAAATTTTTTAATGGAGGATTTTTATATCACACTTGGGGTAATCAGCTCCAAGAAATTATCCATTAGTGATCCGGAGGCTAAAGTGTATGAGGATGTTTCCAATCTTGTTCAAGAGGAATTTAAAAGAAAGATCCGCATTTCCGCAGGCAATTTTCAAAATTTGGGCGTTTTTTATGGCTTGTTGAAAAACCCTTTTAGCGGAGCAGGTTTTAGCTTCTTATCCCATAAGGTACTGCGCTGGAAAGGTCCGTTTTTCCTGATCCTTGCATTAATAGCCGGTGCATTTTTGTTTGAGCAGAACTTATTTTACCGGATTCTGTTCTTTTTGCAATTGATAGGATTTATTTCACCCCTTATCGACAAACTGTTCAGCAGTGTAAATATCCATAACTTTGCACTCCGGTTGATCGCCTATTTTTATATGATGAACCTCGCATTGTTACTTGGATTTATAAAATGGATGAAGGGAATACGAACTAATACCTGGAATCCAACACAACGAAACATAGAATAAACACGAAAAAACGAAATGGACGAAATAAAATTAAATACTATCCCGGAAGCGATAGAAGATATTAAAAACGGCAAACTTATCATTGTTGTCGACGATGAAAACCGCGAAAACGAGGGAGATTTCATTACCGCAGCGCGTAATGCAACACCTGAGATCATCAATTTTATGGCAACACACGGAAGAGGTTTAATATGCGCACCCCTAATT
The DNA here is from genome assembly GCA_044227505.1 of Chitinophagales bacterium. Classification (GTDB taxonomy): domain Bacteria; phylum Bacteroidota; class Bacteroidia; order Chitinophagales; family BACL12; genus UBA7236. The sequence continues at coordinate 24,877 of JBGAWP010000035.1, forward strand.
GAAGACCGCTGTGAAGAACTTGGATTAAATTTAATGGTGGACGATAATACTGCGTTACATTCTACTCAGTTTACCGTTTCGGTGGATTTGATCGGTCATGGTTGTACCACAGGTATTAGCTCTATAGATAGGTCGCTTACCGTTAAGGCCTTAATAAATCCCGATATCGAGGCGAAAGATCTGGCTCGTCCGGGTCATATTTTCCCTTTGCGTGCAAAAAAAGGCGGGGTTTTAAGAAGAACAGGTCATACTGAAGCAGCAATAGACCTCGCTCGTTATGCCGGGTTTGAACCTGCGGGTGTTTTGGTGGAGATCATGAATGAAGATGGAACTATGGCGCGGTTACCCGATCTTATCAAAGTTGCTGAAAAACACGATCTTAAAATAATTTCCATAAAAGACCTCGTTGAATATCGTCTTCAAAAAGAAACGCTCATCACTAAAGAAGTTGCTGTAAGACTTCCCACCAAATTCGGAAATTTTGAATTACACGCCTATACACAAACCACCACAGGAGAAGTCCATTTGGCTTTAGTAAAAGGGAGCTGGAACGAAGATGACGCAGTAATGGTTCGGGTGCATTCCTCTTGTGCAACCGGTGATATTCTCGGTTCATTGCGCTGCGATTGCGGAGATCAACTGCACGCAGCCATGAAAATGATCGAAAAAAGCGGGACCGGTGTATTATTATATATGCAGCAAGAGGGCAGGGGAATAGGATTATTAAATAAGCTGAAAGCCTATAAATTGCAGGAAAGCGGAATGGACACCGTAGAGGCCAATTTAGAACTTGGTTTTACCATGGACCAACGTGATTATGGCGTTGGCGCCCAGATCTTACGCGACCTCGGAATACGAAAACTGAAACTAATAACGAATAACCCTAAAAAGCGGGTAGCCTTAAAGGGTTACGGGTTAGAAATTGTGGACAATATCAAAATAGAGATTGCCCCTAACTCTCACAATGAGTCTTACCTCCTAACCAAGAGGGATAAAATGGGCCACGAAATCCTTAAGGGTTAAATCAAGCAACAAGCTTTGGTTCCGTGGCCCGTAGCCTTGCATTTAGCAATTCGTTCACTGAAATCAGCTCTACATCAGCCGGTGCAGCTTCAAATGCTACGGGATTGTCAAATACTAAAATCTTTTTAACGGGTGACTTACCGCCGTTGTGTAAGCGTTTCGACAGTTTTTGCAAATTGTCGTAATGGTGTCGTGTTACCTGGTTATCTAAGTTTACACTTACAATAACCCGCTCTACCCCGGTTTGCGATTCCTTCTGAATAAGAAAATCAAAACACTTGTTTGTCCAGTTGTATTTGTTGTACAATTTCCAACCGTCGTGGTGACAATACATGTGTTCAAGCGATGATTTGATCGGGATCAACATTTCGCTTTTTAATGGCTCGTTTTTTAATAGTGTGTGAAGCATATACCCGTATTTTTTTTGGTTGTTCTGATAACGAGTGCAAGGTCACACGAAAAAAAAATACAGGCAAGGAAAAAATCAGGTCAATTCAACAGAGTGTTTGGTACATAGCAATGTCATATCATTCTGATAATCAACAAATTATCTGAATAATACGTGGTAAAAGTTAACACGTAAGTAATTAAACCCCCTAATAATAAAAAAGGTGGCTAAGACAGCTCTTGAAAGCTAATCCTATTAGAATTATCCGCCTACTTCAGCATCCCAGATAGTTCCTCTAGCATTAACGTTTGAATTTTGATGCTGTGCATCATTCATTTGGATGTTACCATTGTTGTTTGAAGGGTTAGAAAAGATACCCAAAGACATAAGGATTGAAAAAAGGATTGCCATAATGTTAAATTTTGAAGGTTAAGTTAATTTAGCTGTTATTTGTAATTTAAAACTGATTAAGGGTCTGTTACATGAAAAACATGCTTGTTCGGGAAAACAAAAATGCTGACAGATGCAATAAGGGTAGTAAACAAAAATGTGGTGTGTATGCTAAATGGAAGTAATTAGTGACAAAATTAAAGGCTGTTTAACCTGCCATAAGTAACAAAAATATGAAAAAAATAACGCAACTTATACAAACCTTTTCGCCCAATGAAGTGAGCAGTTTACGCAAATATTACGCAATAAACAGCCGACAGGACAGCATATTAAGAAATAAACTATTTGAAATTACGCTCGAAAAAAACCCAAAAAGTGACACGGAAGCTGCCAAACTGATGGGCACCAAAACAGGTGCTGCATTTTCCATGCTTAAAAAAAGATTGTATCAGGATGCTCTTAAAATTTTATTCTGGGGAGAAGGCTCCAAACGATTTAAATCTAAATTTTATGAAAGTAGGTATAGGGTTCGGATGATGATTATGGAGGCTGATATACTTTTAGATAGACAGTTGATTTCGAGTGCTGGTGCAATTTTAAGGAAAGCTGAACGAATTGCTAATAAATACGAATTAGTTGAGGAACTTTTATTATTAAAGGATTTAAAACAAACAAGGCGATCCCTTTCAAAAACAGTTTTAGGTTACCACCAACTAACAAAAGATAAATTTGAACATATCGATGATATAAAAGATAAATTGATTGCATTGGATTATTATAAACAAATTGTGATGCCAAATTTAGTAAATGCAAATAAAAATTTAAACTATATAGAAAAATCAAAAGAGGCGAATATTTTATTGAAAAAACTTAGCGAGGAAAATTCAAATGCAACAGTCCAATATTATTATTATCGTAGTCAAATTTATTATTTTCACTTAATTAGTGACTATAATGAAGCTCAAAAGATTGCTATCAAATATGCTGACCTTGTTAAAAATAGCCCAGCTGTCCATTCTAAAGATGCAATGGGATCCGCCGGCTTATATCTTTCTAATATAAGTTTGCAATTAAATAAATATAATGAAACTATACATTTTGCAAAAGAATATATGGATTATTTTTATTTTGGAAGTCCAAATCAAGAAGCCTTACATGCCAATTTATTTGTGGCATATTTGTTTAAAAATGACTTTGTAAATGCACACGAGGAAGTAAAAATTGTGACAGGATTTAAAATAGTAAAGCCGGGAAATTATATTCATTCACAGTGGATGTTTTATAAGGCAAATCTTGAATTTGCTCAGCAAAATTTTCAAGAATGCCTTGCTTTACTTCAGAAACAAACCGTACTAACAAAGGATAAAGCCGGTTGGTGGCTTGGGTATAAATTACTTGAGATGTTATGTATTATTGAACTGAAAAACTATGATTGGTTGGAGTATAGGACTGAAACATTTAGAAAATTATTAAGTAAGGTTAAAAATGAAAATATATCACGACCAAAAATAATATTGCAATTACTCAAAGCCTTGGTGAAGGAAAACTTTAATTATAAATCAGTTTCTTCTAAATTTCAAGATCAATTAAACCTACTTAAGCAAGGTAAAAATTTATATAGATGGGATCCAATGGGTTATGAAATAATCCGATTCGACACCTGGTGGATGGAAAAATTAAAAAAACCTGTCAGGAAAAATTAAGAGTATCATTTCCAAAAGGCATCCGAATCATTTTCACAAAAAGCTTCTTCTTTGTGAATGTTCTGTATACTTTCCAGTTGTTGGGGAGTTGCAATATCCTGCACTTCATTAAAAAGGATCCTTTCTTCAAATCGTATATGTTTTTCCAATTCGGTTTGAATTTTTTGCAGTGCGGTTTCAGTATTGGTAGTATCGTTAAATAACGCACGCAGCAAGCTGTGTTGTGCCAGGGCATCCTGAACATGTTGATGCAGGTTACCTAAAATTGGAAAAACGAATTTTTCTTCCAATTCAAAATGTTGTATTAGGTGGGTGTTATAAAACCAATCGCAGTACTTTTTTATTCTTTGCACTTCAATGCCTTTTGCAAATCCGGTTTTAATTTTCCAGCAGAGCAGGAGAGCCTGGTGGTGTTCACGGCTCAGGGGTGCAAGAAATTCATTTCTTTTTATTGGTTTATTGGTCTGCATAATAATGGCAGGTAAGAGGTGTTTTTTATTTCTAATGATCTGCTTTCAAAAATACTCTAAATTCTGTGCCTTCATTTGGAGTGCTTTGCACAAGAATTTTGCCTCCCGTACTTTTCACAATTTCTTTCACCAGGTACAAGCCTATACCCGAACCCTCAATTTCATTTTCGAGGCGGTAGTATTTCGAGAAAATGGCTTCGTGTTTGGCGGGGTCAATACCTATGCCATTGTCTTTTACAGAGATAACAATAAAGTTTTCGTTGCGCGTGGTGGTGATCAAAATTTCGGGCGGCCGGTCTGTAGCTCTGAATTTGATGGCATTGTTCACCAGATTATAAACGATACTGCGCAGTTTCCTTCGGGAGTAGGTAATTTCAGAAATATTAATATCACTTTTTATCACAACGCCGGAGGCTCTGATAATTTCATTGAGGGTGAGACGAACATCCTCCAATATATGTTCAAAATTGAGCAATTCTACCTCAGCCCTGTATTTATGTTCCGTTTTGCGGGTTTCGGTGAGCTCGCTGATCAGGAGATGCATTTTTGTGAGAGAGTTGTCCACTATTTTTAAAAGCGATTGAAACGCCTGTTCATCTTCCGGAGTTACACTTTTAAATAATTCGATCGCCATTACAAGATTGGAAAGCGGATTTTTAATATCGTGTGATATGGTATCCAACAGAATTTCGTGGTCGGCTATCAGTTTTTCCTGTTCTTTCAGATCCTTTATACGCATGGTGATCTCCACAAAAGTGATAATTACGCCGTCGGTCTTATTGTCGCGCATTCTCACATAGGGAATTATATTCATCTGATACCAGCGCAGATCTGTTGTTTGGATCTCTTTTTCCAGAATTTCGTTGCTATCGATCACCTGTTGAATATTTTCGATAATGGAGGGAAACCGGAAGTTGTCTTTAATGTCGTCAATAGGCCTGCCTATATCGGTTTTGGCAAGGCTGAACTGTTTCATTGCCGGCGGTGTAAACTTCTGCAGTTTGAGGTTACCGTCAATAAATAATTGTGGAATAATGGTGTTACGGAAATAATTTTCGAGTTCGTCGTTATGCTCTATCAGCGATTTTATTTGTTGATTCTTGTCGGTCATTTTTGATGTTTTGTTAGTAGTGACAACCACTGTTTATCAGTATATGGGTAATTAGGAAGGAGTCACTTCTGAATAAAAACTGCTTTCTGCCGTATAGAGCACAACTAAGTTTTCATAAATTTAGGCAAAAAAGCGGGTAAAACATAATTTAACGGAAAATTGGTTTTTGTGCATTTTCAAAAACTTCAAGGTTTAAACAGTGTGCAGGATCAATGTTGGAGATTATGGAATTGAATTGAATAGGACCTCTGCAATAATTTATGTAAAAAAAGATCCCTCCATGTTCAATCAACACAGAGGGATTACTTTTATTTCTTCATTGTATTGATTTCAACGATACAATCATTGATCACCTCGTTCCAGCTATTACACAATTCCAGTTCATCGCTGAGGGCTGAAAATTCGGAATGGGCGTTAAAAAATTCCAGTTGTATTTCCGAAACAGCTTTGTCGGTTGGGGTAAGACCCAGTGCCAGTTTATCGATAATGGTATAATTGCCGGAATCGTTTTTAATTACACGGCTATTGTTAATTACGCGGCATTTTTGGATTTCCTGGAGTTTTACATGTATCGAAGTTTCGCTGTCCTTTATTTTTTTGTAGAAGAAAATATTTTTACTTTCTTCATCAACTCCAATTGCAGTATCGTTCCAAATATCACAATGCATTATTGTGCATTTTTTTTGAACAGCAAAATCCAACAGGGCACGGCGAATTTTGTTTTTTCGTTTTTTGGTATTTTGGTATAATAAGATAAAAGGGATGAGCAGAACAACAATAATAATTGTTCCGGTAATGAATGATCCTGATTCCATTTTTTTTATTTATTTAAGGTTCCAATAATAGAATATGCTCCACATCAAGCAGCGCAAGTTTAACAGCATGATTGCTGTGAATTTTTAATAAAAATGAATGGAAGCTGATCACCAGAAATAATGGAAGGGAAAAATAATATCCCTTCGTTCGGTGCGAAGTAAATTATTTTTAGAAAAAAATTGATAAATGGATAAGCAGTATGAAGCCCTCTGTTCTTGTTTACTTAAAGCTTTAATGATCTTGTTTCCACAATATTTTACACAAGTGGGGGTGAGGGTATTGTGATTACCGATATTGTTTTCGGTATGCAGAAGTCCGTTTAGGCCAACTTCTGTATTAAATCCACTTCGGGTTGTTGAAGCGTAATTTGTTTTTTCAAATTCAGAATTAAATGCAGGACCACTGTTGAGCAGCATTACAAAACAATAGAGTACACATATCTGCAGGATACCCATTGTTTTGAACATTTGTTTCATGCTGCAAAGATAGGAGCTAAGTATCAATCATGTAATGAATGATTTCATAAAAGGAGGTATTGCCTTTTTACAAATCAGGAACCTGCGATAGGGCTGCCAAAAATACCCACGGCCAGTTCGGCCCAAACTAGAAATAATATACTAAAAAGTGCCAAACAAAGCATTATCCGATGTTTAGTTTTGGTAAACTTACTTAATACCAGTTCTAAGAGCAGTCCTGTACCGAATAATAAGATTCCGGCGACGATAAAATCAAAAGCTGTCCAGACAACTCCTTCAGAAAATTGCATGGCGATAAGAGGCACGCACAATAACAGTGCTGCAACAGAAAAAATAATGGAAAGGCGGGTAGTATTCATAGTTTTAAAAGTTCTTTGAAATGCAAAGTTAATTTACGGATTCAGTTTTTGCAAACAATTTCGAAACTTTAACATTTTACAGTTCTAATAGAATGTGCCATGTTAACAAAACCACATTAGGAGAGATACACTTTTCTCAAGGTTTAAATCTTTCAAAGTTTTCACCATTAAATTTATAAACGCCATTTTCATGGGTGCCTATCCACAGTATTCCGGCATTATCCTTATACACAGAGAAAAGCGTGATCGGTTTATCATTGTCTTTAAGAATATATTGTTTCAAATTTTTTCCATCGTATCGCCAAACACCGGATTTGTATGTTACAAACCATAGGTCGCCGGAATTATCTTCTGTGGCTGTGAGATAAAATTTTATTGCACCATTGTTATTTGTTGCAGTTTCCGTTATTCCGATTTCTTTTTGCAATGTGATCCCGGTATCAGGATTTTTATTTGAAATAAAAGAAAATCGGTTTACCGTATTGCTGAACCAAAATTTTCCGTTCTTGTCTTCTAATATAGAACGCATACCATAAGAAGGATCCTGGAAACTTAATTCTTCATAAGAAAACCAGATCCACGAATTGCCATCGTATCTGCAAGCTCCAAGAGAGGATGTGCCAAACCAAATGGAACCATTTTTATCTTTATATATAGTATAAACATCATAGGGATTAAAGGTCATGGAAGGAAATTGGGCACGCGGAAATTTGCGCATAAATTCTTCTCCTTCTTTTGTTTTCGGAAATTTTAACCGAAACAGTTCTTTCCCATCGTAGCGATATAAAATGCCGGAATCCTGAGGCGCTTTAAACCAAAGGTCGTCGGGTTGCAATTTCCAGTTTTGAAACGGATCGTTTTTTACAGGCAATAAAGTTTCAAATGTATCACCGTTAAATTTACTTATTCCGCCATCGGTATTAAAATACATGTTTCCTGTTTTATCTTCTTCAATGGAACGGATATTATTATTACACAATCCATGTTTTGTTGTGTAATGAATAATATTTTTGTCATCGTACCTATACACTCCCTCTCCATTGCTCCCGAACCAATAAATATTATTTTTATCTTGATAAACAACCATGATATGTTTCCCAAGTGAATAAAGGGTATCTCCTTTAGCATCAAAATTTCTCTTTACTTCCTGATTGTCATTATTTATGGAACTGTTTTGTCCCTTACATGAATCAAAAACCAACAACAAGGTATAACCTAAAATTATATTCCACGAAATTCGGTTCAAATGCATTTATGTATAATTAAATATCAACATGAATAACGAAGATAGATATATTGCGGGTTTTTTTGGTAAGTTGTGTAAATTAGAGGGTTGAAAATTTATACGAGAAACTTCACACAAAAAAATCCCCCCACTAAAATCAACTATATACTTTATCCTACCTCCTACGTCCTATGTCCTATGTCCTACGTCCTATGTCCTACGTCCTACGTCCTACGTCCTATAATTATTTCAACCTTGTTAATTGTCCTTTTCTTTTAACAATGTTTTTGTAATCCCACTGAATTTCTTTTGATTGTTTAAGCCAACGAACCAGATCTTTTTTATTAATTTGATCTGCAGCCGTATAGAAAATGGAAGCATCTTTAAATTTTTTACCAATCACATTTAATCCGTCTGCATCAAAGCTCGCGCCACTCCAAAACATCAAACGCAATCCTGCTTTTTGTTTGCTGTATCCTACGATCGGATTTCCATCCAAAAACCAAACCGGATGTGCGTGCCAGATTTTGTTTTCTGCTTCGGGCAACTCGTTGTCAATGATCTCAGCAAGGAGATTACAGATTTTTTTGTCTTCTGCGGTCTGTTGGTTATTATAAGTTTTAATATCTGCCGTCATATGTTTTAGGTAATTCTATGGTTTAACATTTTAATTTCAGTATAATCTCTTCTAAGGCACTTCAGGAAATGAACATATTGATAGAAGAAGAATATATATGCCCCTGAATAGTGCATATTTCAAATTGTTGACTTTAATGTTGTTGAAACTATTTTGTATCTTTTGCATTGCAGAGATTTGTAAAATCTTAAATAAAAATACGAATTAATCACATTTTACCAAACAATTTAAACTGTTATTTTCAACCTCACTCTGCAAGTTTATAAATATACTCCACAATTTCTGCGATTTTAAAAGTGATTTCTCTCAACTTACAAAAAGATTTTTTTAGTCCATTCGTTCTTCTCCAACTTTATCCTTTCCAAATAGTCTGGCATAAAATGGCATACTCACACCGGTTTTTATCATAAAAAACAACCCCACACAATACAGTGTGCTGAAAAGAATCACTGAAAAGCAGATGGATTGTATTATAATACCATCTGTATGCCCCTCCTGCAAGGGAAGTGTGGCAATTACTGCAGCTCCTAATCCTTTCGGAATCATTATTGACATTACGGACTTATCTAACATGGGAGAATTTTTTGAGGTAACAATTTTTACCGCAATTATTCTTACCGCAAAAAGAATGAGTGTAATAAAAGCTCCCCATAATAATAAATCAATCCTGTCGATCTGCATTTTGATCCCGATATAAACAAAAAAGAATATTCTCAGGAGAAAAACTATTTCACTAAAAAAATCTCTTTCTTTCTGCGGTAACATTATACTCTTATTGGGAAAAATATTTTCTAAAATTTTGGGTTCAAAATATTGTAGATTGCCAATTGCAATTCCAAAGGATAAGGCAGTTAATGGCCCGCTGAATTTCAAATATTCCGCTACCCCATAAAGAATAAATAAAAAGGCAGGGGTAGAAAAACTCGTTGTTTTTAATGTGGGAATTTTGGTTATAATAAAAGACCATAAAAATGCACCTCCAATTCCTATAATCAGTGCAAGTACAAGAGAAGAAATAAATTGCGAAATAATTGCACTGGCCTCCATTTCCCCTGTTATCATGAAACCCAGGATTCCAAGGGGAATAGCGAGTGTAAATACATCAGATTCTGCAGATTCCATGATTAGTGTTGTAGCAGTTTTAGGTTTCACCGCTATTTTTTTTACCAATCCTACTACAACCGCAGATGATGTTCCTCCAAGTGTGGCTCCAATAAAAAGACAACTCACCCAGGATAGTTCAAAAATAATTTTACATAAAATAAACCCGGCAAGCCAAGTTATCAGGAAACTCAAAGTTGTAATGCCTGCTGATTCCTTGAACGAAGATTTAATTTCTGAAATCTTTAAATCAGTCCCACTTTCAAACAAAATAAATATCAGCACCAGATTGCTAAACAAAGGACCCATTTTTCCGAATGAATCAGGGTCAACAAATTTAAACACCGGCCCTAAAAGCATACCAAGCAACATAAGCCCCAACACATCGGGAATGCTTTTACGTTCAAACACTCCGCTTAGGTAATGTCCCCAAAAGATGAAAACTCCAATTATAATTATAAGAATGGCTGTAGTCATAATTTAATAGTATTTATTTGGCTGAGGCAAAAATAAAACTCATTTACTTAAAAATTCCGAGTATTTTGTGTGGAATTTTTTGTACAGTTTATTTGGAGCAGTCAGCATAACGATTTATAATTAACAATTTTCAATAGCGGTTAAGATAATCAAAGAATTATTAATAAAAATAGAAATTTTGAATTAAAATAAATTATACTGTATAAATCGTGCTTCGGCTATTTTGCAGATGTAATCTTTGACTGATGTTGCGCAACCTAATTTATTCAACTCCAATAAGTTCAAGTTTGTTGTTTTCAAAATCAGTCAATCTAAAATAAACTGTAATCTTATCACTCGTAAGTATTTTTGAAATGAGGTCATTCATGTATTTCGTGTAATATAAATCATAATCTTTATCGTTAATAGTTAGTATTATTTTGAAATCATCAGAAAATTGAGGGTCAGTGTCAGTTGCGTATTTATATTTTGAATTTCCAGTCTTATTTGAATATTCAATTTTAAAGATCGCGCCATTTTTTTTATCCGAGATCTTCTTAAATTTATGAGCTTCCCAATCAATATCAATTACCTTTTGGTTAATTAGATCGATTCCTTTATCTAGTCCATTATGAAATTCATCTTTTTCGAAATAGGGTATCATTTGGTCAATGATCAGTTGGCATTCACTATCGGAAAGTACCCACTCTAATCCTAAACCAACTAAAATCTGAAGTCTTTTATCATTTTTTGAAAGAAGAATAATTATGCCGTTATTGATTCCTTTTACTCCTGCCGGATATTTATGAAATAATTCCTTTGCATAATCCAATGAAGTTTTTCCGGCTAAATCCATAGTTGTATAAATCAAGGTTTCAACAGTGCTTTTATCCTTTAAAATTTGCAACCTATGCTCCAAATCAGACAATTCGTTCTGTGTAAAAAAGGCTCCATTATCAATAACAACTTGACTTTTTGCTATCAATCCGAAAAAAAACAGAAATATTATTGTTGTAAAATGTCTCATGGTAGGTTTTTTAATATTGCTATTACAATTTAATATGATCTTAGAAAGTCGTCACCCAGCTTGCACAAGTGCCTTTTAAACTGCCATTAATTAATTTTAGTCATAACGGTTTCCCGCACCATATCAGAATAATTTGAAGATAATCTGATGTGTACATTTTGTCCCTCAATTTTGATAATTTCAATTGTTAAAACATCTGTCGGTTTACCGTTAATTGGTGTTTCACCTTCTAACACTTTTCTGTCATGTAACTCAAAAGTACAGTCGTCGATCCATATAACCTTATATGACCTTTTTACCTTCAGATATTCATTTGTTTCAATTTGAAGTGTGTCTGTTCGTTCAATTATTGACACAGCCGGTGAATTATCATGTTTCAAATCAAATTTACCTGTATGCATTTCAGTGCATTTTAATGTTTGTGCTTTTCCGACCTGAAAGGAAAAGAGGATTAGGATTATGAAAAGTTTGTTCATGTTTAAAATTGGTTAGGTTATTGACTCAGAACGTTTTGACACTTGGTGAGGTTGCGAACTTCGGAACCGATTATTTTCTGTTAAAGAAAAAATTTCTTGCGAAATATAAACGTGAATTTACTTCAAAATTCGCAATCTTGCCAAACGCCTGTTGTAACCAGTTTTTTATTCGTTAATTTTTTCTACGTTATAAACTTCTTTTCCCAAAGTTAAATAACTTATTCTGTCAAGTTTTCCACTTTCATCGTATTCAAATCTCTTGTAGAAAAAGTTAATATAGGAAGAGCTTTTTCCGTTTATTTTCAAATCAGGTTCAATTTGACCATTTTTCATAGTTATGTCTAAAGTATAGTCGTATGTGTACCAATTATTGAAAGCAAAATGTCCAAATTCATATATTTTTCTTTTATTGTAATACAATTCGAATAATCGATGTCCATATTCGTTATCAATTCCTTTTCTACTTCTCCCGTTCTCAAAGATAGTCTTTCCACTATTTTGATTCACAACTTTAAAATCAGATAAATTGGGAATTGTGTCCACTTTTAATTCAAACGTATTGAAGTCAAATATTTTTGAAGAAATTTGGGTTGCAAAACAATGTTTGTCTTTTACTTTTTCAGCATAATTTTTAAAACCGTAGAAACTTAAAATTCCCAATATAGAAATTAAGATTAAGATTAGATATTTTTTCTTCTTCATTCGGGTTTTTAAAATTGGCTACAACGTACCGGCGCTTGGCGAGGTTGCGAGCTACGGAACCGATTATTTTCTGTTAAAGATAAAATTTCTTGCGAAAAGTAAACGTGAATTTACCACAAAATTCGCAATCTTGCCAAACGCTTGTTAGCTGCTGCTTTTTTGTTATCAATCATTCTATTTACCAAAATTTCCACCATTCGTTTTTGTTGTCAATAATCTTTATGCTTTTTATTTTCTCATATATTTTGTCAAACTGTTCAGCGAGTTTTAAGTATTCGCCAGCCCAACCATTTGATAAAGATATTTCCTGATAAGTTGAAGTTGGTGCAAATTCCATATTTAGTTTTTCCAAAGTTTCAAAGTCACAAAACTTAATTTTTTCAATGTCAGCGTTCAAATCAACTAAGAATTCTTTTCCGTTATCATAACCTGCCCAAACTGTATCTGTTTCGTCAGTTGTCCAAGCTTTTATATTCTCTAAAATTTGTCTTACTTTCTGAAATTCTGCATAAAACGGGATTTTGTCAGTGAAAATTTTAAAAGTTTCAGCGTCAGTCGTTTCGTATAATTCTGTCAAAGTATTTTTGGTAAAATCATATGAGGTAAGCCGTTTGGAAATTAATTCAATTTCTTGAAGTTTTGTAGAAATAAAAGTCCAAGTATTGTCTAAGCTGTTACCAAATACTGCTTTTTCTGCCTGTCGGTTATTTCTACAAATTCCGTCAATGTCTCCACGATACGAATTGTAAATTTTTATTTTCTCTATGTTTATACGGTCTGTCATAAAGTAGCCGCTAACAATTAATATACGAAACTACAAAATTCCCACCACCCCTTAAATTCCACCATATTCAACCTTCATCCTGCTCTAACCGCTTAACACATATTCGTAAAGCCAATAAATATTATCTTGAAAATTTCAGAAAAATTGTAAAGAATTTATAATAAGCTATGCTCAGAGGAGCATTTTGTTACAAATTTTTCACTAATAACTCTTTTTTCTAAATTTTTTGCATGCCATTTTTATGGGTTTATAAGAATTGGAGTAATAACCTATTTATTTTGGTGAAAACGTCCCTTTTCCTCCATTCTTCATTCGTTAATTATCCTCCCCCCTTCCCTCAGACCTGCACAGGTTTCCCAAACCTGTGAGGTCGAGGGCCCTTTTTTACCCACCGTTTGTTTTCACACAAAAGGAGGAGAAAGGAGTGAGGAGAAAGGAGTTTAAATTTCATTCTGAAATTTTGCTAAATCATAACTTTTTTTATCCCTTTAAATCCGCCCAATCAGCGGCATCTGCGCCTGCCTGCCGAACGCGTCAGCGGCAGGCAGGTT
>JBGAWP010000036.1:0-36677 GCA_044227505.1 Chitinophagales bacterium
TATTTTATAAATAATTTTAAACCATAAAATAGTCGCATTCTCCTTTTTTGAAATTTTAACTCATTATAGAGACGCAATGCATTGCGTCTCTACAATGAGTTCAAATTTCAACAACGGAGACTGCGACTATTTTAGGGTTTAACATTATTGAGATCTTCGCTAAGAGCGAAAGTCTCAATAGCCGCTACCATCCTCTTTACGCCGTGGTTTGTGTTTCTCACCAACCACTGAAGGGCGAAGCGTAAACTTCATGCTTAAGTCGTGTGATTGAAACTGAAATGTTTCTTAGTTAATTCTATGGTGTTTTGGGTTATAATACCACCCCTACCGGGGTTGTGTTTATTTCACTTATAAATTTTTCTATAATAATGTCACCCCTATCGGGGTTTGCATTAATGTTCGCCCCAAACGTCGTGGTTGGCGTTCCGATACACCGTGGTTGATGTTTCCACTTGAGAGCGAAGTCTACTCTCCATAAGTAGTTCGCTATTATTAAACTGCCTACTACCTACTACCACCCCCTTTTCCAAAATGTTGATAATCCAGCATAAAAATCACCAATTTGTGACATGCCATTGGAGGTTTTTTTGATATTCAGCTGATGAAAATTGACGTTTTGAGAATTTTTTCAATACTTGGATCAAAAAATTTATGCAGGATTTCTCATTTTAATCCAAGTATATAGATGAAATTGACACAGCATAACTAAATTCTAAAGGATTTATAGATAACTGTGCTAATATGGGTTGATCTGATATATTCGGAATATTCGGAATTTAACTTTTACACAATCAAAAATTTTAATTTTCTGTGACATTTTGATACTTTTATTTAACAAATGGCGGTTAAAACTTTAAGCAGTAGGTTATATTTTCGCAATTCAAAAAATAAAATAAAAAAAAATAAAAAATGAAAAAAACGCTCACGCTCCTCTTGTGCGTAGTATCAATTGCTGCAAGTGCCCAGGAATTCCGTTACGGATTTTACGTATCTCCCACTAAAAACACCTTCGTCCCTGAAGGAGATCTTTATACACCATATGGTGAAAGCAGTGGATTTCAATATGGATTTATATTCGAGCAAACATTTGGTAAAGGCGAGCATATTGCAATTAACGCCGGATTAACTTTGGATTATTTTCAAAGTGGATTGGAATCCATTAATGTTGGTCAGAATAAAGATACTAAACAGTGGGATGTTCGTCCCCGTTATTTTGAAATTCCTGTCGCATTGAAATTGCGAACCGGGCAACTCGGAAAAATTACACCATATATACAGGGTGGTGCTACGTATGCTTCCGCAATTCGCGCTCGTGGCGATTATACTTTAAATGGAATGCGGTTGGATTCTGATCTCGATTTTATTGGAAAGGATAATCCGAATGGCCTCAACTATTTACCAAAAAATGCAAGTGTTGATCTTGGCATCGGAACAGAAATAGCAATTAAAGATGGCGCATCCGTTTTTCTTGCTTTCTATTTTAAGAATGGCATTATGAATGTGTTTGAAGATAATACTGATAAGGATGATATTTTCACACGACAGTTTGGTGTATCGATAGGCGGATTATTTTAAAGAAAATCAATTTCAAAAAAATAATGTATTGCATTAAATAACGATAAAAATAAAATTAAAAAAATATTTGACCATCAGAATAAAACTACATTTTAATTTGATGTGATCTCCTCAAAAAATAATTACAACTATGAAAAAAATATTTTTCCTCCTTTTTACAATAATTACCATCACCACAAATGCACAGCAATTTCGTTATGGCGGGTTTATTGCCCCACAAATAAGTTTCTGGAGTGTGGAAGGAGATCTTTATGCAAACAACGGAAATAATTTCGGATATCAGATCGGTGTTATGGTTGATCAGACATTAGGAAGTAAAGAAAGATTCTCCCTATCCTCCGGATTAACCTGGAATTCGGCACCCGGCGGATTTGTTTCTGCGTCATTACAAAATAACACCGGCAAAGAATGGCATTGGAAAGTTAATACTATTGATCTGCCTATTGCCGTTCGTTTGCGTTCCGATCAATTAAATAAAACTGTTTTATATGCTCAATATGGCGTTAATCTCGGTTTTACAATTAGCACTTCTGTCACCAACGAAAAAGGCAACGATGGCTCCGGCGGTGAATTCGAATTCGACAAAGTAAATCCAAGTCTCGCAATGGGATTCGGTATTGAAAACCAATTAAATGATAATATGACTTTAATAATCGGAGCATATTTTATCAATGGCGTAAAAAATATGATCATTGATGATGCAAATGATGATAATATGTATCCGCAGCAGATCGGGTTGAAGGGTGGGGTTTTATTTTGATTACCGGAAGTTTTTTTGGCCGGGAAGTCGGTAAGAAATTTTTCTTCCCGCTTCCTTACCGCTCTCACCGGCTTACCGGCCTATAATTTTTTTTTGCCGGGAAGGCGGTAAGTAAGTTAGTTAGCGGTAAGGTATTTTTTCTTTCCGCTTTCTTCCCGTTCTCCCCGACTTACCGGCCTGTAAATAATTTGCATTTTTTAGCCGGGAAGTCGGTAAGAAAGTAAGTTTTCGGGAAGATATTTTTTTCATTCACATGAGAGCAAACAAAACATGTAGTATTGCCCGGTTCATGAAAATTGTAATTTTTATCTTGCTGCTCCATCCTTTATTTTATTTAAGGTAAAATAATCTGTAATATTAAATAGGTGCAAAACTTAATTTCGAAATTTTTAATTCAACAATATTCTACAAAATACATATCTATCTCCCCCTTATTTTTTGCCATTATTTTTCCGCGATGAGTACATTGAAATTTATCTTTAATAAGGTCATAGGTAGCGCCACTGATATTTATTTTACCCTCCTCTCCGCTGCTTTCCAGGCGTGCAGCTATATTTACGGTATCTCCCCAAATATCATATGCAAATTTTTTAATGCCGACTATTCCGGCAACTACCGGACCCGTGTGAATACCAATCCGAATTTCAAAAAATGATTTTCCCTGTTCATTCCTGTTTTGTTTTTCCTTTTCCATAAAATCCCGGATCTTAATGGCAGCCTTTACTGTATCACACCCATTGGTGTTATTTGGAACAGGCAAACCTCCTGCACACATATATGCATCTCCTATTGTTTTAATTTTTTCTATTCCACATTCCGAAATGATCTTATCAAATTCACTGTAACAATAATTGATCTCGTTAACCAGCTCTTGAGCAGACATCTTTTCACTTAGGCTGGTAAAATTTTTAAAGTCGGTGAAAAGTACACTAACCATGTCGAAATGTTTTGCTTCAGAACTTCCTTTAGTTTTTAATTCCTCAGCAACTTCTGAAGGCAGAATATTAAGCAACAGTTCATCGCTTCGTTTTTTGCCTTTTTTTATTCTGTTGCGCTGCGCAAAAAACACCCCGGCAAACAACACCATAATTGAAAATCCTCCCACAAAACTATTGCGCAGTATTTTTTGTCTTTTAAGGTCAGCGGATGCCAGCGCATCTTTTTTATCTTGTTCTGCTTTTGCTGCAGCTTCTTTTTTATCAAATTCGTATTGCACATTCATTTGCAGCGATTTTTTTAAATTTTGCGCACTGTTGATACTATCGCGTAATAGGATATGGGATTTGTAATGGAAATATGCATTTTCCCAATTACCA
This sequence comes from Chitinophagales bacterium, assembly GCA_044227505.1. Lineage (GTDB taxonomy): Bacteria > Bacteroidota > Bacteroidia > Chitinophagales > BACL12 > UBA7236. The sequence goes on from JBGAWP010000036.1 coordinate 3,652, forward strand.
ACAAGACTATCAAGTTTTTCGCGTTCACTATAATAAACAGATGTTATCGCAGGACTTTTTAATTCGCCTGTTAAAATTTCCGCTTCGTTAAAATATTTTTTTGCTTCTTCATATTTATTCAATTTTAAATAGCAGTTCGCCGCCTTACAAAGTGCATTCACTAATTGATGTTTGCTCGAAACACTTTGATATCCCTTTATGGCTGCTGAATAATATTGTAAGGCATTGCTATGATCACCTTTACTTAAATACCAATTACCAATAGATTCATCTGCAAAAGCAGTTTGAAATTTATCTTTATTTTGTATGGCAAGATCACGGGATAAGTTATAAAATTGAATAGCGTCTGACATCTTACCCATTTTTTGATAAATATATCCGATGTTAACATAAATGTTGATCAAATTCAGCTGATCATTCGTTTTTTTCATGGCCTTCATGCCTTCCTGCAAATAACGCAAAGCCTCCGGATAATTACCGATCTCTGTATTTATACTTGAAAGGTTGGAATATGCAACACCTATTCCATTTGTATTTCCTACCTGCTCAAATAATTTTAGCGCGTTCAGATTATATCTGGTACTTTCCGGAATATTTCCAAGCATACTATAAACCCATGCGAGCAAGGTATGTAAATTTCCTTGGTCATATAACAGGTCATTGAGTTCGGCCAACTTCAATGCTTTATTAAAATAGTTCCTCGCCTCTTCAAAATTTCCCCCATCACCATGGTCCTGCCCTATTTCTGTCAGCACGTTGATTATTTTTAAGGTATCCTTTAATTCCTCATAAATATCCAATGCCTTGTGATGTCGGTCAAGTGCCAATTCAAAATTTCCGGCCCTGTAATACAATCTACCAGCCTTCCTATTTATTTCTGCAATTCCCGGTTTCCACTGCGTTTTTTCAGCCAACTCCAGAGCCACTTTTTCATACTTCAATCCCTCTTCAGGCATATAAGTTATATATGCACCCATTAGGTCGGAATAATATCTTACCTTATTCTCAACGGAATTCTCCCTATTGATCTTGCTCAACAAAGTGTCAATCCATTGTTGATCAGGGGCCTGGGCAAATGAAATGCAGCAAAAATTCACCGCAATAAAAAGCAGCAGAATTAATTTTTTCATCTCAGGGTGTGGCTTAGGTAGACCAAACTTACAAAATTGGAGATTGAATTTTTACTGTTTACGGAATAATAAATCAGGAAATAAAAGAAGTACCTAATACAACAACTCCCGAAAAAATCCTTAATATTTCCTCTATTTTAAAAATAGATCTATTCAATAACCAAAGTAATATCCTGGTCAATTGTATTGGAACTCGTTATCCAATCATCATTTCTAACTCCTTCATAAACAAGGGAATCGCCTGAACCGGTAATTGCAAATACTTCGAAACTGCTAAAAAAATTGCTCGGCAAAACATGGCCACCCGAACCTTCTGTAACGGAATAAACATGATTAACCCTTTCAGCCTCCACCAGACTATCCAAAAAAATAATTTGTTCGCCATTATAGGAAGCTGAAATTTTAAGGTTGGAGGTAGTTTTATTATCTATAAAATAAACACCTCTCGCCATTGGTTCGTTTGTGCAGGAGAGGAGGGAGAAAAGAAGTATTATTATGAGATATTTCATAAAAATAATAATTTTTTATTTATCCATAGCTTTCTTAAAAATTAGATGCGTATTAAAACAGATTTCACCTTTTTTCATTTGTTGTGATATTAGTTAAAAAATTACTTATTCTGATTTAGTTTAAATTTAATTTTATTAGTCTTAGGTTCAACATAATGTGTAAATGGATATACAATATCATTATCTTTAAAAAGAAATTCATGGGATCCCACTGAGAGTGGGATGTAACTAATTTCGTTACAATCATATAATTTGCCATCTACATATAGTTTTAAACCTGGAATTTGAGGTTTAGTTTTAATTAAAGCTGTCCTATAGGGAATTAATTTAACATCTAAATTTACAGGTTCAAAGGAATCAACTAAAATAGTATCTATATACTCAAAATAACCTTCTTTATAGACATTGCAACTTACCCACGGATATTTAATAAATTTAATTCCAATATAACCTTGTTTTACAGGAACAATAACATTCTCTTGATGCATTGGATTAAAAGGTGCTTCAAAATATTGGCTCGACTCAATTGTAAAATAACTTCCAGCTGCTGAATTATCTGTAGAATATATTTTCAAGGAGCCCATTTTATTGGTTAAATTAACATTAACAACTTTTACTAAATCAGGTTCGATAATGACTTGAAATAAAGTGTCATTAAAAAATTGTTTTCGCATCACAATTGTATGTTTGCCTGCCTGCAATGACATAGAAGCTGTAGGGAAAAGTAGCTTTTCCCCATCAACATAAAGCTCATCAGGCAATGGATTAGATTTAAGGGTGAGTTTGCCTTCTTTTGGTGTTAATTTAATAAATATATTGTTTTTTCGATATGCTGATATAACTATTGTTGTATCCTTCTGAAAATAGCCTGGTTTATATACATTTACCTCAAATTTATTTACCGTAAATTTGTTTTCAATAATTGGAGATGTAAACACATAAGGAATTCCTTCAAATTTAATTGAAGCATCATAAGGGTCGGTTCTAAAATCAATTTCTCCAAACGAAGCTAATTCAATCATTTCATCCAAATCAGAGCCAGGTAGGTAGGCTGCTATTTGGTTATAATCGCAAATAGGGATAATATCTCTTAATTCTTTTATGAGATTCATATTAATAATCTGCCAGATTTTTATATTTTCTTGATTTAATCGAGCGTGGTAATTAGAATTTGGGTCGTTAATTGCTGGAATTCTGAAAAAAATTGCAAGTGTATCAAAAAAAACATTATACAAATCTTTTTTATCATTTTTAACCTCAGTCGTTAATATTCCAGTCATGATCATATACATAAATGATTTTGATTCATTCGTCAATTTACCTCGATATAAAACCTGATTACATTTTGCATCTGCTAAATCAAATTGAACAGTGTCATCTTCATGAAAAATATTAAGATCAATTAAGAAATTTTGAATACTTCTAAATTCATTTTTGGGAGATGGAATTAATGTATTAAAAAAGAGCGATGAACTATCTAAAAAATAACTTGAAATCAAACTTTTATTTGCCTCCTCCCTAAGAGATTTACTGGACTTTATATAACGGTCGGATCCAATCATATTCATTTGAGTAATTAAACCATTCACCGCACTATTCTCAATATAATTGGTCATATCAGCCAAATCATTGGAATCAACACATTTAAGAATCTGCCCCTGAGCATGAAAATTTACAAATAAAAACAATAGGTATATACAATTCTTCATCAACTTTAATAATTAGTATTTAGAAAATAATTTATTTTCAATTAATTGTTTTTTGGTATTCTCTTCAATTTTTTTAATGCTGGAAATTAACCAGCCAGAACTAGCCACCTGTGGTCTAACAAAATTTTCGACTGTAAAATAATAATTCTCAATTTGGAAAAAATGGTAAGTTATTTTATTGACACCATGAAACTCAATTTCCTTGTTATTAATAAGATAAATAAGTATAGATAGATAATCAATGGTAAAGTTATCTGAAATATAACTCTGTTGGGGCTCTTTCTCATCAAAGAAATGGTATAAGTCTACAAAATTGACTTCATTGTTGTATGGAGATATTTTATGAGAAATTGAATCCTTCGATTTATCAATAGATAAAAATGGATCAATTCCAACAATATTCCATGTGTAACCCTCAGTTGTATTTCCTACAGGCTTTAAAGTCAACTCAATTTTTGCGCTTTTACTTTTATATGCAATATTACAATTGGCAACAGCATACCATGTTGTATCAAAATAACTAATTTTATTTGAGTTATTGGATTTTGCAACAAAATCAATAAATTGCATCGTTAGGGTATCGTACACTAATGTAGTGTCTTGTAAATTCAGCAAATACACTAAATTTTTCTTTCGTGCTAAATTAACTCCATCAACAAAATCGTCGTCAAATTTAAATTGAGGATCTTCATTATTAAATCTATTAACAAATTGTGTTAATTGTCTCGATTGAAGGTTAAAGACAGCAGTGTCAGAAATAAAAATACCTGAAGATTGAGGGTAACAGAGATGGGATGAAAATATAATTAGAATTAGTAAAATTTTCATACCTATTATCTTGTTTCAGTTACAGAAGTATCTCCTAATTTTACAACAAAAACTGTTTCTTCATTTTCACCATTAAATACTTGCTCTGCCTCTACCCGAATTAGTATATTTTTGTAAGTTACATCTTGATAACAACTTTGATTTTCCTTATAGCATCCTTTAAATGTTTGAACTACACTTATGACACCTTCATATATCAGAGGATTATCAGACACCATGATAAGATCTTTTGCAATGTATACATTACTCCACTTTACAGATACTGTGGTGTAAGGTAATAACATAAGGTGTTCAAGATATGTTCTGACTGGGTAGGGTTCAACATTATCAGAATTTACGCTGCTAACTTCAATAACACGTTTTTCATCAAGAAAAAGCTTTAAAGCCTGATTTATTGCGCTTCGCTTTTGATCCCGCGTAACTTCAGCATCTTTAGTGGCAATTTGACTTATATACTTACTTAAAAAATCTACTTTTCTTTGGGCTTCCTGCTCGAGATCTTTTAAGGCTAAAATTTCAAGAACCCCTTTATTTAATGCCAAGGTATCATATCCAGTATTCATCATAATAATTTCATCATCTGATGGGACAGAAGTTTGAGTGCTATCTGCTCCAGGAATAAAAACCTGTGCCTCAGAACACATAGCTGAGAAAAGGATAAATAAAGTTAATAATTGAGTTTTCATATTCATTATTTATAAGAAATGGTCAGTTCTGTTACAATTAATCCGATGGGCCTTTTTATAGTCACAATGGTTATTGGAGTATTATTGAGTCTAAGCTCCTCAGTTAGGTCATCAATAGTTATTTTACCAGTGATATATCCGTTTTCGCCCTTGATGCTAACTTTGAAATTTTTACTTGAAAAATGATTTCGAATAAATTCATTTTTTGCAGCTGTTTTATCATTATAGGGTATTTCACTGTTAGAAAGAAAAGTAAAATAATCACTAACTGTTTTCAATTCAGGTGTAATTACCAATTTATTTTTGGACGCAGGTTTTTCATTTGATTTAACTTGATTCCTGTCGGGCAAATTTTTTGAAGGCACTGTTATTTCTGAATTTTCCAAATTTGAATTTATATTCTTTTCATTCTGGGGGCTGGTAGTAGCGTCCTTAATGTTGCTTGTATTAATGTTTTCTGGATCAATATCTATCTTTCCATTCACACTAGATTCGTGTGAGCTATCGAATATTTGTTTAATATTATTCCTAAAAATAAATAATCCACATATACATATTAAAATAGAAATTAAACCTATAACTTTAAACGATTTTGATTTAATACTATTTACTTTATTTTTTATGGTAATTGGAGGTTTTTCTTTAGTTTGTTGAACTCCTCCCTTCTGTATTTGCGATTTAAATGCATCATTTTCAATTTCAACATTTTTTTTATCCTCATTAATCTCATCTTGAATTTCAATATTCAAACCATTCTCGAATACAATTGGGATTTCAATGGAATCTTCAACCGGAATAGAAATTTCGGGGCTCTGAGTATCTGTAGTTTCTTTTTCATTTTGTGGTTCAAAAATGTCGATATTACCAGGTTCTTCAGAAACAAGAATCTCATTATCAGGTATCTCTGTAACAAAAATTTCTTCTTTTGGTTTTAGTTCTTCTTTTATTCCAACAATCACGAAGGGATTTCCGCAGCTTTTGCAAAATTTAATCTCATCTGAACATTGAAGCCCACATTTAGAACAATACTTCATATAAAGGAATAAATTTTAATCTTAAATTATCAAATTATGTTTAATTAATCGAATATATAAATAGTTAATTTTAAAATCGTTACAAAATTATCAGGTCAACTAAACCTGCCTGTTATATCTGAAATATTGAATTTGCCATCAACATTTTGAATCAAGATTCTTCCTTGCAATATATCAAAAAAGAAATTCTTTATTTTTTCAAATGTTAAAGAGACTGGCTCCTCTTTAGAATTAACGCCAAAATTATATTCCTTAAGCAGCTGCGAACCCAAACTAGCAGCTGTTAACAAAAAATGGTTTTGGAATTTATCCATATCCAAAAGATCTGCAGCCAGAACCTTTCCAACTACACTATAACTTCTTATTGTTCTTTGAGTATCATCCTTAATCAATGTACTTTTTAGTTCATCGATATTGAAGTCCATTTCAATTTTTCCGGATTCAGGTGATTCCTTGTTGCCTTTATAAAGGGCACCAAGATCAGCTAAACTAAGGTTAAATAACTTTGAACCCGGGATAAAATTAATTTTTTCTATTGTAAATGCACTTGGCAACAATAACCAAATATTTTCAGATGCTTTAACAGTCTGACTATTAAAGGTTCCGATTACTGAATTTGTAATATCGATACCTTGTGTCGCGAAGACACCCCCTATTACAACACAATTTTGAAGTATTACTTCATCTGCGTAGATGCTTCCCGCAACGAAAGCATTATATAAAGTTACCGTTTTGGCATTTATGTCGGAACAGAATAACAAATTACAATTAGGCGCACGTGATACAACAGAATTTGCTGAAGCCACACTTTTATTAAAACAAATTTTTCCTGTAGCTTCGCTATTTATATACATCTCCAACTGGGCAAATACCGCTCCATGTATTTCAAGGTCACCATTTTGGATCTCAAGCTTATGAGCAAAAACCGCACCTTCTATAATTGAATTCCCTTGAATTGTAATTGTTCTATCAAGTTCATTTGTTTTTTGAGGCAATATTGGGCCTTTAATAAGGTTATCCTTCAGTTGTATATTATTATCATTGAACCTAATTTCTTTTAATTCTTCCATGTAAAATAATTTATTTAATTTGTAAAACTAATTGCATTTATTCCATTAATATCCACCATCTTTAGTATTGTATCCCTAACTCGAAGCTCACGTTTATCATTCCCGTTTAATTTATTATTAATTTCTGTATGAAAAAATAGATTTATATTTTCCTTAATCTCTTTATTTAAAGAAGTCCAACTTACAGAACTTAATAGAAATTGATCTAACAGTTCATTTGCACTCTTTCTTTCATCTAAAACACTCAGATAATGCGAATGAAATATAGATCTGTTAATCTCATTACTTTTATTATTAACTTCTATAAAACATACTGGTGCTGAAATCACCGCAGAATTACTTTCATTTAACATGCTAAGTTGAATTGTTTTTTCAAGTATATTTTGTTCCTCGAGATATAATTTTGCCTTATTTATTGTGTCTAGAGCATTCTTCTTTGTTACAGACCCGCGGATTTTAGATTGTAAATCACAATTTTCACTTGAAAAAATCGATACCGTATTTACCAAATCTGAATTGATAGCGTTAAAATCCAACTTTTCAGATTCTTTTCTAAAGACAAAAACAGGTCGGTCTAACTCAACAATCCGATTTGTCAACTCATTATTAAGGTCATCAAAAATATTTATATAACGTTCTGAAATTCTATTATAATCATTTTCCATTTGACTTTTCTTTGCCAGGCAAGATTTTACAAGCTCTCTGATATGCATTAACTGCGCTTCAACATTTTGTGACAGCTCAGCTATTTGCTGACTAATTTCCGAACTAATATAACTAAAAAAACCACTGATTATCGTATCGGCAATTTTAATTGATTGCTGTTGCTTAGAATAAATTTGAGCCGCCTCTGTAGCAACAACAGCCCCAGTTAACAAATCGATATTTGTTTCGCAATCTTCAATACTAGCATCGAATGGATCCGTATCCACATTGATATTTACTTCAACAGGAATTTCAGCAAGAATGTCAACACTAATTGATTTTGAACCGCCATTTTGAGATGGTGGATAAGAAACAGATACAGTTTTTGATACAACTCTTGATACAACTTCGCGATATGTTCTGGTATAACTCATAATATAAACTTAAAGAGTTTGATAATTATTAGTTTGAAACAATTTTAATGAAAGCTCTTTGATTCTTGCAGACTTTTCGGATGCATTTATTAACTTATTATACTCAATGCTTATCTCATTTGAAGCAGTTTTGTTGGGGGACCAATTTAATTTATTAAATTCAGAATAAAATCTATTTATAATTTCTGAACGCACCTTATTATTTAATTCGTTGTTTGTAACAATGATCTCAACATTTTTTTGATTTGATGCGTCCCTATTATTTTCAATAATTGCTACAGGAATAAAAACATTTCCAATTGAATTAAAATTGTGATCCGCTATAAGAATTTGATCATTTAGAATTTTTTGCATATTCATTTCGTGAATAAATCCTTTCATCGAATTCAATACATACATCCCCTTTTGCTTGATATTGGAGGCAATTATTTTTTGGCTTACAGAGATAGATTCTATTTGAGATACAGGTATAGTTGCAACGAGATATTTGGACCTATTTGAAATTTTATCTATTTCATTACAGGCAAAATCTATAGTCGGTTTATCCAAGGCAAATATTCGGCTTTTTAGATTTGAGTTTAAACTATTAAAAAGTTTAATATATCTTCCCGAAATCATATTATAATCTCTTTGCATTCGATTTTTTATATTCAACAAAGCATTTTTCTGCTGAACCAACTGCATTAAATGTGAATCCACTTCACTCTGAAGCTTTGCCACTTTTTGAGAAATCTGAGATCGGATTAATGAATAGAAGCCCTTATTTACATTATCACAAATTAACTCTGATGCCCTTTCTTCAGCAATAATAACTGCTGTGCGCATTGCAACCACTGCACCCGTGGTACCATTAACATGATTGGATACCTTTCCAATTTCATCAGCCATTGGGCTGGTATCAACAGTATAATTAAAAGTTGCCATTATCTAATTTTTTAGTTTATTACCACAATTCTCACAAAAAATGTCATCTGCATTCACAGAGTTATTACAAGAAGGGCAATATAATTTTGTTATAATATTTTTAAAAGTATCCTTATTTTCATCAGGTTGTAACACATCTTTATTAATTATTTCATCATCCTCAATTTTACTATTCAATGACTCCGTCGAATTATCTGAGTCAATTGAATCCATTTCAGTGTGCAAATTCTCAGTTGTTTTTTCAGTTTTTATGCTTTTATCAATATCAGAATTAATTTTATCATTATCATGTTTAAAAATAATCTTTTTTGTTTCCATGTTTCCAACTATTTCATTCTCCTCTTCCTCAATATCGGAATTAGGATTCAATTCCTTATTTAATTCTTTGAGAGTATTTTTTGCAATTCGCGGTAAATTAATTGAAACATGTTCGAAGGTTAATGATTCTATATTGGGTACCGGGGGCATTACTGAAACTTTAGCAAACAATGGATTAACTGAAATTAGTGGTTTACGCCTTTCCTCCAATTCATGCAACGTATTTGCAGCCACAGCAGTATCTCTAGAATTTCCATCTCTTAATAATGCATCATAATAATCAATATGTTCAAATTTTTCAGCCTTTTGATCAATATCCTCTTTAAGGCGATCCATATAATTCTCAAATTCCATTTGAACATTATGAAAATTTTTAGATTGTGCCTCAAAAGCTGCAAAAACTTCCACCGAGTTATTATTTGCTGAACCAATTGTTGAATCTAAAGATCCACCGGAGTTTTTCATACTTCCTTCTGTATTTTTTAAGGACATCATAGTATTATATGCAGCAACGTAATCTCTAAGACTCTCCCTCATTAGGTTTATTAGGTCAGCGCTTTCAGCTCTGTTTCTTCCATAAAAATCTTCTGTATCCTGGTGCCATTTATTTAAATAACTAATTTTTTGATCTTTTATATGGTTATAAATTTTAAGTCGTTCAATTCTTGTTTCCTGCATTAAATTTTGAACCATTGGTGAAACTATTTCTTCTATAATTTGATGTACCCCAAATGGAAAATTTGTATTACTTCCATCCTCTGCTACCCACGTATCAGAAAGGAGATCATATTTCACTCGGGAACTAGGCCTTAGTTGGAAAGGGATATAATCCTGAACAGCCTCACCATAATTAAAGCTTTCGTTTCTAATCCTTTCGATTTCCATCGCTTCAAGTACTGGTGAATAATGATTATACGGTGATTTTAATATTTTATAAAGAATCTTATTGGAATCCAACACAATTTTATTGCTTGACGCTATTTTTAATGCAGAAATTGCCTGTACTGAATTTGCCATAGTAATCATGAGGTTTTTCAGAACATCCTCAAATTTCGCTGTATCCCTGGACAATGAATCCTTTAACTTATTTAATTTTTCAAATTTTGCAATATCATTATTATTCTTTTTTGTATCAAATATTTCAAATAGTGGTATTCCCTTGGGAATTTCAAATGTTGCATACTCTTTTATGAATTTCAGAAAACTACTGTTACTTGTTACAAGTGGCAGTGAAACAGAAGTTATGTCCAGATCATCCATACAAAATGAAATAGTGCGAAGTGTTCGATCAAGTTTTCCAAAATAATCATGCTGATTAATTTGCTGCATTGACCGAGAATATTGTTGTGTATTAATCTCCTCTGTATCATTTGATGTCTCTACCAGAGGTGCTTCTGCGGTCAATTTCTCCAGTTGTGCAATATTGTCAATGAGTAACTCATTTTGTTTCGACAATTGCAATTTTACTTCAGATTGATCTACCATTCCTGTATGGTCAACAATAAAGCTTTTATTTTCATATTTAATTTGTTCTGCAATTGGAACATAAGCAACGCCCAATTTAGTCACCTTATAATCACGAAATATTTCTTTATGAAGGGTTTGAAATTCAACAATTCTAGCATTTATAACAAGTAACTGTTTTTTCAATTTGTTTTCTTTTAATTGAAAAATAATAAAAGGTATAATCAATATGCAGAGAATCCATTTCCACAATTTGGCAGTGGCAATGTCACGTTCCACTACTTGATGCTCTTCTTCAAGCACAGAAATCTCCTTTTCAATTCGTTCTTCCTCTTCAACGATTCTTTCAGCTACTTGCTGATAATAATTAAATAATATCTTTGCTTGATCTTGGTATATATTAGCAGATTCTGAAAATATTTTTCCTTTCATGTGTGTTGTTTAGATTAGTTAGAATAAACTTGTTTTCTACCTTTATAATGATATTCACAATTTTCAATACATATAAGAATAGAGTCAATATTGGGGGAAATATCAATAAGACAATTCTGTAATTTTACTATTTCTGCTAAATAACTTGATTCGTGATTCGATGCTTCAATAGAATTTGAAGGAGAGATAAAACGCAAGCTTTCCAAAAGTGTTCTCATTCTAAAAAGAACTTCAGGAGGCATATTTTTCATTTTCTCTAATTTGGCAACAACCTCCTTTGTATTTTTTTTCATTTCTTCAAGTAACATACGAGATTGATTTTCTTCCATCAATACTGCATTAACATTTTGGGAAGATGAAAAGCCAAAATAAAAACCCAAGAGTAATAAAAAAAACAAAATACTATGCACTAAAAGCTGACTTACAATATTAATTTGAAATATTAAATTGAATGCCAACATTATAAGGATGGCAAATAGAATATAAAAAAATGTAAAGAACCATTTTATACCCATTGAACCCACATAACCTTGGGATTTATTTTTAAATATTACTAATGGGGAGACAGTATCAATAAATAATATAAAGTATATTATTGAGCTCACTGCTATATTAAGCACTAATATTGACGAATCACTGTTTCTACCAAAATATAAAAAGCAGAGAATTATGATCACTTCACCTCCAGCTAATAAAAGACTTGAAAGTATATTATTTTTTATCATTACGAAAGTTATTTCACGTTAAGAATTTTTTTGCCCACATTTGGGACAAAACTTGCTCTGGGCTGTTAATGCAGATCCACAGCGGGAACATTTATCTTCATTTACAGATTTTCCGCAATTTCCACAAAATTCATCGCCTGCATCTAGCACACTATTACAATTCAAACAAGATATTTGAGCAGATGACAATGCAGTACCACAACTCACACAACGCTTTGCCTTTTTATCATTATCAGTTCCACATTTAGAACACGGATTATACTCATCTCCACAGCCCGGGCAAAATCTTAAATTACTGGAAAATTTTCTTGAACAATTTGAACAATAAATTTCTTTTCCTACATTTAAATTTTGCTGAATGTTTCCATTATCGCTATCTTTATTGAAAGTTTTCTTATTTTCTGGTGTTTGCATTATGCCATTTCCGAGACCATTCATCATATTGGAGGCTATAATTACTCCTAAGAGACCAGAATCATTATTTAATCCGGTAAAGGCATCTTTAGCAACTTCAAATGCCTGAGATTGTTGCCATGTATAACCTCCAATAGATTGCGCACTTTGTCTGGAAATGGCCTCCAAAATGCGTTTACCCTCTACAGTTGTTCCGTCTATTTCGATGCTAGTTATATAAAATTTAGTCAGTTCAAATCCTATATTTTCCCAAAATGGAATCATGATAGTTCGTAACTTTTCGGATAGATGATCTAAGAATGCAGAAATTTGTTTAATGCCAATTTTATTAGCTATCATTTCTTGCATTAACACGGATTTGGTTTTAGATGAAAACTCTCCATAAAATTGATCAGTAAGATCATGCTGATTATAAGCGTTTTTTGAACCAACAATTTTGATTAAAAAGCGCTCAGAATCTTCAATTCTAAGTCCATATGTGCCTTTTGCAACAAGAGGTATCCCAGTATTATAATCTGCGTCATGAATATCCATTCTATCGATATTCCAATCTATATTAAATGTCAAAATTTTATTTACAAACCAAACCTCTGCAGTAAATGGATTTTTCTGCCCGAAAGGCAAACCGAATAAATTACGAAGCACTGGAAGGTTTTCAGTGTTTAATGTATATTTACCAGGACCGAACTTTCCAACTATGCGACCTTTGGAGAACAATATGGCCTCTTGAGTTTCTTGTACAAGAAGTTGTGTGTACGTACTGAGATTTGTTGCTGGAAATCTGAAAGCAAACAAAGTTACGGATCCCTGTGGATCCCATTTAACTAAATCAATTACTGCCATATATTAAAATTTAAACTATACTTTTTATAGCATCAGCTTTAACTTTAATACAATTAAATATTCCTATAAATATCGGGTTCTCTGCAAATCTGGTATTCAATTGTGTGTTGGGTCAAAGACGTAACTTCCCTTAAAGTTGTAAACAAACAGGGTTTCAAATATACAAATTTATTTTAAATTTAACAAATTTATTTATCCCACCATTTACAATACTTGTGCCAAGTTTTCTAATCATTGTAATATAGATACTTGACAACAAATCTAGAATAACTCAAAAATAGTTACCAAAAGTGGTGGCAAATTTGAATGCATCAATTATATCCTTTTAATAAATTGTACAGTGCAAAATGGGTATTTTAGTTTGATAACGCTTAATTCGTTTGGAGTTTCCAAACTAAATACTAGAACTACTGCGATTTAATTTATTATTAAAAAAAAAATTACATATACAATATTCAAAAGCAATAAACTTTATTCGTTTTATATTACTAACATCTATCGATGATCCAAATTTTATATTTAGTATTAATTTAAAATAATTTTTTTATTAATAATAATATTATTTACTCTTAATTGAGCAAAGTAAATCCCCCTTGACAAACTACTTAAATTCATGAGTACGGTTTTTGTGCTGTTTAGTTCAAATATATTAATCGTTTCTCCAAGGGCATTGTATAAAACTAATTGACCATTCCTTCTAAAGTTAATGCATAAAAATCAGTTACTGGTACAACCCCTAAATCATCATCCAAGCCTTCCTGATAAATTGTAAACGTTTCAGTTTTAATTGAAAAAATGCATTTGAAGGTGTTCTTTGATTTTTTGCATTTATTTTAAAATATTCACTGTTTACGTTCATTCCACTTTGAGAATAAATGTGTGTCGAAACAAGAAGAAAAAAAAGCAAGTAGAAATTTTTCATAATGTGTGTGTTTTAATAATAATTAGTATACGTAAAAAATATATAATTGAATTGGGAATTTAATTTTCAAACCTAGATCAATATTATAGTTTTATAAAATATTAATTAGAAATTTGTTTATTATACTCCCATCAAAAGTGTAAAACTCATTTGACAATTCCCAATCCCCTCAAATACATCATTTTTGAGTAATCTCCACTTAACATAACAATTTCTTAACATTCCTTTCCATCAAAACCCCCTCCCACACCCCTTCCACCCCTCCAACCCCCTTAAAACTGCCAATTAAACCATATCCACCCTCAAAATACCCACTGTACAACCTACAACCCCACCTTCACCACCATCACCAACTCCTCCAACTCCCCAATATCCTCCACCACCAACACAAACTCCCCATCCAACTCAACAGCAGAATTCACTCCGCTGCATAACTGCCAGGCATCAATCCTGGCTAAATTGGTATCGGAACCATCTATATTGAGTGTGAAGTTTCCCGGATTACCGGTCACCTTAGCCACAAAAGTTACATCCTCAATGAGGGCATCTGCTGTTTGTGCTATGAATGGCAAACGCGATTTGGGGATAGTGAGGTTTACGGTGCCGTTGGTTTTTAGGAGGTGCCATTCGTTTGGCATGTCGTGTTTCAGGTTGGTGGAAATGTGGAGACCTTCCTGGCTGAGTTGTTGGGTAATGAGAGCCAGACGGTCTTTGAGGGTGGTGTTGGCTAGGGATTTTAGGCCGGAACCACCTTCGCGTGAGGTGTATTTGATTTGCACAATTACATCGGAAATGGTGTTGTAATCGTATTGACGAATTGCGGTTGGTAGTTCTAATCGCCAACTGCTTATGGCACCCGTTCCCTCAAATGGCAAATAGCGTTCGTCTTTAAAGTTTAATTCAAATACTCCACTGTCGTTTTGGGAGGAACTGGCTGCAATGGATTGAATTGTTCCGACATTGTAAACAAATCGCTCATCATTGCCCGGATCTTCGGCGTAACCGGTTCCTGCGGCGTTATCGGAATTGGTGTTTTTCCGGTAACGGTTATTTACTAATGATAGTTTTGCGCTAACCGATGTGTACGGACCTGCAATACATGGCAAACTCAAACTCACCGATTTTATTCTTCTGAAAAATTGCCCCGCATGATCCATGTCGAACATGACTTCGGGAATTTCGAAATCACAAACTCCGGTTGCACGCAAACGAATTAATGCAAGCGGATCTAATTGAGCCAAGGAAACATGTTTGGTGATCTCGTATTCTCTTTTATTTTTATCGAGATAACTTGTTTCCATTCTTTTAATATCATGAATTAACCGGTCGGCACTTTGCAAACCTTTTTTCATGCTGTCCCAATATCCGTAAGAAATAAAAGTATCATCATTTCCTAATTCAAATTTGTAACTGCGTTCTGCTTTTTTTGCAAAATCGTGCGCTAATTTATATGCACTGAAATACACAGAACTTATCTGACCGATCATCCAATCGTATAATTCTTTATTCGTGAATTTATTGCGCATAAATTCATCACTCTTTTTTGCATTGGTGATCTGTAATTCGTGATTTTTTAAGTCTGTAATGGCAATATCTTTGCGAATGCCCGCTGCGGAAATTTGTTTTTCTATGGAAGCCAATTCTTTATCAGCTAATCGTTCCTGCAATTTCCAATCGGCAAACCTGCGTTCAAATCCGCCGTTAATACTTGCGCGATTCGCTTCGTAAGATGCAATGCTGCTCAGAATGTTTAATATATCAGCGCCAATATTTGTCGCTTTCGAAATTGCAGATCCTCCTAATTGTACCACCACCTGCGGTGAACCACCAAATCCGGAAGCTCCAATATGAAATTCCGGAATTAATGCCAATGCACCGGCTACCGTGCGCACTATTTGCGACTCGGTTTGATACTCACTTGCCTCTTCCAGTTTATCTAATTGCGTTTGTTCCTTACTGATTATTTTTTCAATGCCTGCATAATATTTTTTTCTTTCCTCCGTAACTTTTTTCGTTCTTTTTAATATTTCAATTTGTTCGGTGGATTCTTTTATCTGCAGTAATTTAACATCCTTTACTGCATTTAATACCTGCATCTCCAATTCATTTCTCAACAAGGCCATCGCTTCCGCATCTTTTTTCTCCAATGCCTGCAATAATGCTCCTCCCAATCCTCTCACTTCCTGTGTGAGATCCATAGCTTTTTGGGCAAGAATATTAAAACGATAATAAGGAGTTGGTGCATTCATTCCCGCAATTACCGACGATAGATCCAATCCGGATGCAGCTGCTCTTACCAACATTGCTGGATCAATAGGTGGTGCAAATAATGCGAGACTTCTTTCTACTCCTTCAATATTCTGACAATGACGAATTTTAAATAATCGGTCAGCAATTCTATCCCAATATTCCGCCATTTTTTCATTTGCGGGAACACAGAAATACAACATGGAAAGTGTGTAAGCAGGTGGTGTTATTTCATCACCTCCTTCCGGTAAAACAGTAAAATCAGGTAAAATATTTTCCAGATCAATTAATGCATTTCCGAATGCATCAATTTTATTTTCTATCTGATTATAGGTTTCATAAGGTTGTTTTATCGGGGAAGGAATTATTTTTGGTTTTGGCCCCAATATTTTATCCGCTAAAATATACATTTGTGTTGCCTGTGCAATACTTTCCATGGTATCCTGACGGAATAAATAATCGCCCCATTCGGTAAGATTGTCGAGGTATTTCATCAACAACGCTTTTTGATACGCAACTGGTCTGAACCGCGCAACGGTATGCGGTTTGAACGGATCGTTTCTCCACTGATCAATGGCAAATTCCAACTCAATTCTTTCCGGTGTGGAGGGATCTGCAATTTTATATAATAAAGTATCAATTCTCTGATTGATATAATCCGATTCCTGATTTAAATAAAATGGTTTAGTGACCCAATATTTTTGCGGAGTTGTTCCGGATAATGCACCTGTTGGATTAAACATATAATGGAACCAGGTCAACGCGTCTTCAAAACGCTGATTTTTTGTGAGGCGTGTTGCCATCAAAAACGGAACATGGAAAAATAATTCCCAGTTATAACAGCTGTAACTTCCGTCAGTTGTAAAATCAAGGTCTTCCTGCGGATAGGTAGTTGATTTTGTACCGTCAGGGTTCGTTATAACCAAAGGTGGAACAAGTGAAGTATTCGGGTCGTAATTCACTTTAAAATCAAAGGTGGTTTTTTGCAATTGTGTATTTCTCTTCATTAATTCCGGAATACCATCTTTATACATTGTTTTACGCAATGAACACAATAATGGATGATACATATTTTTAAACTGTTCTCCGTATTGTAATCCCAGGTAAACTCCAATTTCTGCAACTATCTCCTGATAATCATTATCTGCAATAAAGGTTTCGAATAAAACATTAAGATCCTGTGCAGGATCTGCATTATACAATGCGAGATATTTATTAAATAATGCAATAATATCCTCAATCAATTGCATAACATTTGAACCCGTTCTTTTAACTTCAATTGGATCGCCTGTATCCGGATCTTTATCCATTCCATAGAAACCGGGAATGATAACGTATCCTTGTTTGCTGTTTTCTTTAAAATAAGGCAATAAAGTTCCCAACGGAATTTTTAATCCGCTTTTGCGATCTGAATTCCCTTTATAAAATAATAACATTAAATACTCAAACATTAAAACAACCAAATCAATATAAGTAAATTGATGTGGGTAGGTTAAGCGGAAATTACCCGGTGTTTTATTTAACAAAGTATAAAACTGAAATAAAGAGAGTCCGTTGCGCACAGCTAATTCGTCGCCGGGAATATAATTTCTTTCGTTATATCTCTGTGATTTAAGTAAGGTATCTTTAAAATCGGGATAGAAATCCGGGAAGGAAGCATTTCCCTGAAAAACCAATTCGGGATATCCCTTGCAACCGGTGAGATTAAATATACCGTTGTATTCGTGATATTCATAGGTATCACTTTCCCAGGTTGTAAAAAACCACACTTGTTCAAAGGATTCAAAATATAACATATTGTATTTATCCTTATCCAAACTCGTAACATCCGTAGTATAATTACTTGGAGTTAGCATACCATCCGCAGATATTTTTTTCGGCTGCCATTTATTATTGGCAAATTCGCTGATGCACAATTGTATTTTAATTTTTTTCCTCGGTTTATCCAAGGGTTGTTCGGATGTGGTATCATTCTGATCAGGGAAAACGGCACCTTGATTTGGATCCGCTTCTTCGGTAATTAAAGGCCAGGCAAGACATAATCTGTTATTGCGCACAAAGGCCAATAATTGGTTACCGGAAATATCCAATTCCACTTTTTCCCATGGAGTCCAATAACGCTCCTGTTCAAATCTTCTGTAATAATACAATGAGGGATCACCGCCTTTTGTTCTTGCAAAAACATGCATAGTTTTAATATCGGTCTGATACCATGT
This sequence comes from Chitinophagales bacterium, assembly GCA_044227505.1. Classification (GTDB taxonomy): domain Bacteria; phylum Bacteroidota; class Bacteroidia; order Chitinophagales; family BACL12; genus UBA7236. Next base: position 22,202 of record JBGAWP010000036.1, read on the forward strand.
GGCCACCACTTCGAGATAGGCAATATTGTCCAGTTTTTCGAGATAACGAATCAATGCATTTTCGGCAGTGAGATCTGTTAATTCATTTTGTTGTAATTCATTTTCAAATTCGGTGAATATAAATGATTTATCATCGCGAAGATCCGCTTCAATCCAGTTTTCCGGATATAAAAATACTTTGCGATTTGCTTCCCAAACGCGATAATTTTTCATCCATTTCCATTGGTTCCAGTTTACATCATTATCTACATCCGCCGCAGCTTTTGGCTCCAGTCCCATCAAACATCTTTGCACAAATAATTGAATGGAACCATGTGCCTGCACTATACGTGATGATGGCATACAGGACTCCATTTCTATATCCACCAAAAAATAATCGAACAAGTCGTTCTCATCCTTCATTTCCGGATTTGTAGCCAAAATATAGGCAACCAAAGCATTGCGTTTTTGCGGACGTATTACATCCATGATCTCCTTTAGAGTATTCAACCAGGTATCTTCATCGTATCTCGATTTAAGTGCGGTGCGCAATATACTTACATCCGCAGTACTTAATACCGGTTTGATATATTCCTGTATTTGTGATATATCACTGTCGAGTTTTCGCAAATATTCGGCACAGGTGAACAGTTGGTTCAGATTATTGACATTCCGATAATTTGCAAGATCAAATACCGGAAATAAATAAGTATCTATTGCATCAATATCTGTTGCGTCGTATCCGGTAAGCAACGCAATGGTTTCCATTATTTGCGCTTTTGTAGCAGTACTTCCGGGCAAAAACAAATTACTGACACTTAAAAAAGAAATAGGACTTTCCGCATCTGCAGGATTAATTACAGGTGGATTCTGTTTTGCAAGATCATTGATCACAGCAAAATCAATATATTTCTGATAATCAATTACCACCTGTGCAACATCATAAGGAATAGCATCCAACTCAAACCAACCCATGGCAAGATTATTTTCCAAAAACCAGGATAAGTATTCCTCATTAAATTTAAATGCACTTACGGCTGATAATAATTTATTTAATAATTTAATAGATGCATACTGATCGGCAAAAACGATATTAGTGATAGCTGGCAATAAAGGAATTACATGCGGTATATCAGTATCAATTAATGTATCAGATTGCAGAATTTCTGAAATGAGTCCTGCTCCGGGCGCGGGTTTTTTTAATTCAACAAATTTCAAAACAGTTTTAATTATTTCAGGCTCCGATTTAAAGCCGGTGGCGAGATTGGCTTCCAAAATATTTTGTTTGCCAATAGCGATCTGGAATAGGGCAATGGTTTCCAAAAACGCCTGCAACAAATTCAAACCGGATGCAATATTATATTTAGGTGTTGTGATCAACAATTGTGCTTCAGCCGCAGCAATTGCATTATTTGCATTGGTGATCTCCACCGGAGTTACAGCACTCTTTAATTGCTCTTGTGCTGCAATGAGATCAAGTAATGCAGTTTCATGATCCAGTATATCCTGAACCATTGTTCCTGCAACAGCTTCCAATCCGTCAATTTCATTTTTGATATTTGTTGTATCAAACAGAACTGCCAATTTTGTATCAACAAATGTTTTTGCATCATTTGCGGAGGTCCAGATCTTATCAATAAATCCAACAAATATTTTTACATCCTCCTCCGTTACATCACTTAATTTTGCGAGATTATTCTGCAAAGTTTCTTTTTGTTCGGAGGATGTTAAGGTTGCATTAAAAGGAGATTTATTGATCGTGAAATTATTCTGATATTCCTTTTGCAGTTTTTCTAGTATCGTTTTTGTTTTTTCTTCCAGGTCGGGAATAAGTGTTGCCTCATGTCGAATCAAATATTTAACATCAGCCAGTTTTAACGGCGATTTTTTAAATATTTCCACAGCTTCTACAAAATCAAGTGTTTTTTGTGGCGATTCAGATACATTAATATTTGTAAGCTCTGTTAGTATAACATAATCATCGGCCTTCACCTTTAATTTTTTGATCAATTTAGCAGAGGCAAATAAATAACTCAGATTTACAAAAGTGAGGTCGTTATTCGGAACTAAAGGCAATAATTTTTCATAATCCAACTGTTTAAGTTGCAAATACACTGCAAGCGTGGGATCTATATTATTAATTAACTGAGTGCCGTTTACATTTTCGGGTAATAAATTTTCATCACTAAAACCATTTTTAGCTTTATTCAGAAATATCTGTTGATATAATGGTATTGGGGCAAAATCACTTTCCTGGGTATTTGGAATCTCGTCGTAAAACCCTATCAATTCATCTATTTTAATTCCTGTTTTTTCAGAAATTGTAAGTAGCGTTGCTGCTTTAATTAAACAATTATTATCGAGTATAGTATTACCCAATTTTTTTTGCGAAATGATCTCATCAAGTGTTTGCATTTTCCATCCTGTTTTCTTCTGCAAACGCAAGAAACGATGCATGCGATCGAGCACAGCGGCATCGAGGCCTGCAATTTCCTTTAAAGTAGTATCACAGGAAAGATCCAGACTTTTTATAAATAAAACACCGTTAGGATCAATATATTTCAATGTTAAAAAAAGATCCAATTCCTTGTAGGTGAGTCCGGTTTTTTCTGTAAAATGATCCACCCTTTTCATATATGCCAAAACATTTCCTGCAACCGGAGGATCATCCCACTGTGCAGGTGCATTCCATATTTCCTGCTGACCGGCGATGGTGGCTTTCGCAGTAATGATTAAATTTCTTTCAGAATCGGTTAAACCCAATTTTTCTGCTGCTATTGATTCTTCTGATGGAACAGATGCAACCTGAAAATCGCGCATGAGATCTGCACGGGATATATCAAAACGATTAAAATATGCTTTAGCTTCTACATGATTTAGATCGAAAGGAAGTTTGAATGCAAAATCATTATTGCGCAAAATATCATAAGCTTTTTCATTTACATATTCCGGAGCAGCCGCCAGTTCATCAGCGGGAGATAAAGTCTGACGCAAACGAAATACCGTATAATTATTTCCTCCTGTATTAATGATCTTGCACACCGCTTTTGTATCGCGTAAATAATGCGGCAGAGTGTCTGCGGAGCCGGTAGTTACCTCTGTTTCAAAAATTAGTGCTTTATCCGTAACAGGAAGCCCCGCAGTCTGCAAAGTACTTAATAATCCTGCAGAAATAATTCCCTGAAATTTATCAGCACCATCGGAGAGATCACCTGTAAAATTAATTCCGGTATCCGGTGCAATTGTTTCTTCGAGTAATTCGCAAACAAGATCAATATATTTAAGCGGAGTGTTTGCATTTTCACAACCCAGATCAATATCCCCAAGATCAGGACGGCGTTCAAATAATACATCCTTCGCAACATTTGCTGTGAATACAGGTGTTGCCGTAAGATCTGTTACACTTCTTTTATCGAGAAATTGCAATAATTCCACAAGATATGCTGCAGGACTATACACTGAACGACAATGTTCGCAGGCACAGGTATCGGTTAATTTAAATAGCGATTTTAAATTCGGGAAATCTTTACTTACTGCTTCTAATTTTGGGGATAGGGAAGAAGTTTCCAAGGATGCGATATCCATTGCACTCATGGAATCCTGCAATTCCCCGACAATTAGCATTGCAGCAGTATTTGTTTTCTCTGCCTTTTTATAGATGGATATTGCTTCTGTTTTTTCAATTCCCGCTTTTGGTGCTATCTCATTAACAAATCGTGTTTTTCCAATCGCAACAATACTTTGAGAAGAATGAATTTTTTGATTTAAAAGAGCATTTGTTTTGCTGTAATTCGGAACCAATTTAAAAACGCGTTGCACACTTTTTAATTCCTCTCTGATAAGATCTGAATCTTTTGCATTTACTTTTTTATCGCGTAAATACAGATCAATATTATTCTTTGTTAGTTCAAAGTCTTCGTGTTTGGTGAGGAATGAAAGGATTGCATCGCGGTTTTTAAGCGTTGATTTTTTTTCCCGTTCCAATTGCGCCGTAAAAGCAGTTGTAGGATACAATTTTTCCAATTTGCGCACAACATTGGAGGCAGTTTGATCAATTAATTTTTTTTCTCTGGCATTAATGGTTTTTTTACCTTTTGATAATTCAGTTACCCATTCCTGTTTATTGAATTTTGCCAATTTTCTGATGTCATCCCTTTTATTCAGGTCATTTACTTTAATAATTCCCGGAATCAGATCATTTCCAAACCCGAATATTTGTGCGAGGTCAGCATCCAGTTTTGTCTCCTTCGGTTTTGTATCATCATTATTAAAAAAAGATACATCTGTCACTTTATTCAGGAATCCTACCATATCATTTTTATTCTCCTGAAATAACTTCCCTACCTCCTTAATTTTACCATTGGAAACAAATCGTGTAATGGTATCAATAATTTTATTCGTGTGGTCATTTTTATAATATTCTTCGGCTTCCTTTTTATATTGTTTTAATTGCTCAATATTGCGTTTTATTTCTTTAACAACCTGCTCAGAAACAATTAATTCTTTAGCTGCTGCTTGAACATCTTTTTCAATAGTTTTAGCATCAACCAAAGCTGCATCCAAAAGCAAAGGTTTAATTTCTGTATTAATTCCAATGGAAATTCGCGCTTGTAACGTTTTAACAAAATCATTTCTGAGCAAGGTATCCTTCCTAAGCAGGGCATAAAAGAAGGCCGCATCAATTTTTGTAAGTTCCTGCAAGCGATGAGCAACAACAAGATATTCTATATGAGTTGCATTGATCTCTGTTTCCCTGCTTAAAAAAGTAATGTCGGGATTTTTTTTATTTTCCTGCAAGTCAACAATGGCAACCTTTTCAGCAAGTATGGTAACTTGTTTTAAAATATCATCATATTCAATTTTATTTTTTTCAATAACATTGTTGATAGTGATATTGATATTTTCTTTTTGATGTGCATTAAATCGCACATTATCAATATCCGAAACAAATAAAGGATCTTTATTGCCTTTGGAAAATACCTTTATTAAAAGATCCGCCGACTTTTTCTCTCGTTCCCCCAATTGTTCACGAAGCCAGGTTGTCTGATAATTTCCATCCCGGTCGGTAATTGTTTCAGAGAGCAACGTTTCACCGCGCATATCCCTGTCATAAACCTGCACTATCAGGTTTGACAATGGTCGATTATTTTTATCAGATATTTTACCAAGAACGATATTGGGTCTTTGGTTTTCGTTAGATTTTGCCATGATGATATATTTTGTGCATTAAAAATTAATTTCTTTTATTTAATATTGTTCACATACTTGCGGAGTATAATCAAGTTCTTCCTCCGGTTCCCAGGTGCAGGAGTTTTCTTCTGATGACTCTATCTGTGATGATTCATCAGCATAACTGTATTCCGAACTATTTACTTCAGGTTCAATTTCAGGTGCTTTGTCTGGTTCATTAATTATAATACTAAACGTAGGTTTTTCGGAAAGATCAATTGTCCCAATTTCAGGAATTGCTTTTAATCCTGTAAGTAAAGTTGCATCTACACCATAAAATACTAATTGATTAACCGGTGCACCTGTTTTTGTAAATACTCCAGTCGCTAAATTCAAACTTCCTGCACCTGAAGAATAAAATGCCCCTGATGCTCTTTGCCAAGTAGTTATAGGACCAATCAGTGCAGGTGCCTCAAAGGCTCCTGTTGCAACTTGTGGGATAGTTACCGCTGTATTTGCTTGACTTGGAAGTAAGCCTGTTCTTAAAAACACACCCAAAGAAGAAGATTCCGCCAAAGATGGTGTGGCGGCATATAGTGTTGATCCGCCTTTTCCTAAGGTTTCCGTTGCAGTTATAACTGGTGCTGCCTCAGCTGTTGTTAAATGAACTAAACTTGCCGGTTTAGAGGCGGCTCCAACTACTGCAGGAACTTTTGTAAGTAAACCGGCACCGAGAGTCCCAACAACACCAATACCTGCGTCTGTAAAATTCGCAGTTCCACGACTTAACCCTATACCTTCCTGTAAAATATATTTAGAGGTTGCGGTGTCTGTGTTAACCCCAGAATACACTTGTCTCGCCTTAGCTTGAAGTGTATCAATTCCATGGCCGCCAACTAATAATCCCCCCCCAACACCAACAACTGCGCCGACTCCGGTCGGGGAAGTTAGAACACCACCTGCTATTAAGGTTCCTCCTGCAAAAATTTCAAATCCCGCTCCAACAACCCCCAATGCTCCTGTAAATCTGTTCCAATTTGACGATTCCTCCTCTGCTTGCAGACCACTTTTATCATTTAATTTGATCGGATGATTTAAGCAATATGCATAAAAATTAACTCCATCTTTAATTCCAATCGGATCCGCACTCAACCATCTTCCCAACCATGGCAAATAATAACGCGCGCTGTGGTATTCCAGTCCCGTTTCTTCATCGCGTTCCATTCCGGTGAACCGATAGCGTTTGGCAGCAGCTTTTATTGCTGTACTCATAGCCTGAAAAGAGGTTGTGCCGAATGGATGATATTCTTCGTAACTGATAATTTGTGCTGTATCATCCAATTCCATTGCAGCAGAGCCGAGATGATTATGTAATTGATATCGTATTAATCGCGCACCAATATTTTCTGATGGATCTGTAATGGGTTTTGTGTTTTGTTTAACTTTTTCAATCATCACAAAACGATTACCGGCATCAATCAAACTCAAAGATTCCCGTTCAAAATTTACGATATTGGTTTGAAAGGTTTTATAGGTTTCGTATCCGGCAATATAAATGCGTTCTTCCTTTTTTGTTGGGGAATTTCCAGCAGTTGCAAAATTTTCAGTGATCTTTCGGATACGCTGACCTTGTCCGTCGTATTGATAATAAGTTGTTTCGGCAGTACCATTTCCTGCAGTAACTTTTTGTTTAATGGATTTAATTAATTCTTCTTTAAAATTATAATCCATTTGTTCCAGATGTGGCATTGCATTTATAAATCCATGTGTAACATGATATCCGTAATTATATATCTCCGAACCAATTTGTGTATTTATTAATCTGTTGTTGAGTTTTTCATAAACATAATTTCGCAGCCAATTATTTCCTGTTGCCTGATGCTGCAATTGCTTTATATTTCCAACTTCATCATATAAATAATTTTGAGAATAGTTGCGCACGGCAATTGGATCTCCGGGGTTTAATTGCTGCATAAATGGAGCATCATTCCAATTATCTTTATTGTCAAAAACAAGTGCAGCATTATTTTCTCTACCTGCGGCCTCCGACAGCCGATATAATGCATCATAAGTATATTCTGAAACCCCGGTCACTTTTTGGTTATTAAAAAATACAACAGGAATATTTTTATCTTCAATATGCGTAATATTACCAACAGCATCATAGGTGTAATACCAATCCTGCAATGGGTCGTTATTCTGCCGTTTTGATTCCAAACGTTTTAAACGAAATGTTTTTTCGTCGTAATAAAATTTTGTGGTGACATCATTTCCGAAAATAATTTTATTGCGCTGGCCTTTTTCGTTGTAGTCAATATCTTTTATAAAGGTGGATGTTACATTCGGATTAACCTGTGTAACGGTTTCACCATTCAGCAATCCGGCTTCGTTATAAGCTGGAATGATGATACTATTGTCGGGTGCAATTTGTTTTGTTATCCTCCCTAATGCATCTGTTTCCGTTGTAAAAGTAAAAGCATCTGTTTCCAGATCAATCATGAGATTTGCATCTGTCCAATTCGGAACGGATCTATAATCTTTAAATAATTTCCTTGTAGAAAAAATGGGTTGCCCTTTAAAATCAAATTGTGGCGTTTCAATTACACCTCCAGTATCAAAATGTTTAATAGGTTTACCAAGGATATTTATGGATTGCAAAGCTGCTTCATTACTTCTGTTAGCCAATAAAAGACTTTCGCCATAAATGTTTCTGTCGAAAATATTATTTAAAGCACTTCCGCCATCACCTCCAATAATTTTACTTTGTAAAAGGCGGTGCATCTCATCATAAAAAAACTGAAATTCATGTCCGCGTTCATCCCAGGTGCGCAAAGGGTTCCCAAGAATATTTACAAGAAGCCATCGTTGTCCTGCATCCATACTTTTTTGATATACCAGGTTTCCAAGCATATCATATTTATGTTGCATTACCGTATTTCCAAGGTTTCCATTTTCCGTCAATTCTCGCGCATCATTTATTCTGATCAGGTTTCCTTCCGGATCTATTTTTAATTTGGTGCGATAAAATTCATCGGCATCGGTTAAAACATTTTTATTGTGATCAATGGATAAGACCGGTCTTCCCAATGTATCAAAATGCAAAATATTAGGTGTATTTGCATGTTTTGCCGCTTTATCTGCAGCTATTTTTTCTTTTGCGGGGTCTTTTCCTTCAGCAATTAATTGTGCATCTATTAAATTATTCGTCCGATTGGTATACCATTGTGATTCTAATATGGTATCATTTGCATCAAAAACAATTTGTTTCCAGGAATCAAACTCCACTTTTGAAAATGTTTCATCCGGTAATTCTGTTTTTATGAGGCGACCCATCACATCATAATATAGAATTGGTGTTACACCAGTTTCTACCAATTCTTTTAGATCCTCATAAAAAGGTGACACAGAAAAATAAGGTTCAAATTGTTTAACTGCATTTCCTTTATTATTAATTACTGTCCGGCCTGTTCCAATCCAGCGAAGTTGTTTTGGATTTAAAATTGAGGTGTCCTCCTCTGTAATAGAAATTGAATTATCCGGATTTACAATTACCTTTTTTGCCAAACCCGGTTCGGCCTGTGCCTTTTTCATGATCACTTTTTCTGCTCCATTGGAGTATTCAAGACTGATCTGAATTGGCGAATTATTATTTTTTTGAAAATGCTCCTCACGCACAATAGAGGCTACAACAGCAGGTTTACCGGTATTTTTATACACATTAAAATCGTAAACAAATCTCGCAGAAGCGTGCTGTAATAAATTTTTTCCATGAACAATTAAATCAGTAGAAATATTGCTTGTAAAAAAGGAATCAATTAAATTCTGCTCTGCAATAGAAGTTTCTTCCGTTAGGCCTGTAAGATCATCCGCTTCATTTCCCTTACCGAAAATTGCCATAGCTTTTATTAATCCCAATTCATCGGCCAATGCTTCTGAGAGATTGTTATTGATATCTTTCATGCGCTGTGGAGAAAGGGTACGAAAATTAAACAGGTCAACTTTTGATGTGTTGCCAAAAACATCTTCCGTTTCTTCAATAAAAAGGAAGTAGTCACTATAATATTTTACTTTGGTTTTTGCTCCAAAGGGATCTGTATATGAAATTGGAGAATAAAATCTGATTTTTGCATCAGCTTCTGTTTCAGCACCTTCTATAAATTGTTTTGTGCCGGAGCGAATCCACCAATTGAGATCACCTTCACTGTGTGTAAATTTCCCTTCCGTTAAAAGCAGATCGTTTACTTTTATTCCATAGATATCTGTCACTAATTCAGGAGTATACGCCAATTGAAAACTTTCGAAAGGTATGGCCAGCGACTCTAATTGATGCAAGGGCAAAGTTCCGGTAAGATCATTTTTGTAAAAATTATTCCGAATGTGTTCGAGTAATCTTTTTTGTGTGTTTCCAGGAGCAGGGTTCACATCAATTTCATGATAAAAAACTTCTGTTGAAGTTGTTAAAATATTTTGAAAATCGTTGAGTGTATAATAATTACCCGTTTTTGACAAACCTTTTAATTCATACGATCTTGATTCAGATGGCAAACGCAAACGATGAATATTATCACTAAAAACATCGTTTGTATATTGATTTTGACTATATAGAATAATAGTTGTGTTTTGAGCAACTTGTGTTTCTGATGGAAGCGATAGGTCTGCAATCGATCTGGGGTAAACGATGGAAGCAGATTCCAATACATTGCCATAATCATCGAGTTTAATATTGAGTTTATGTGCAATTCTTGAATCTTCAATATTTCTTTCATAACTGTAACTAATATTTTCGCTTTCTTTTACGATAAATATTGCGTGTTTATTTTTTCCTTTCGGTTGCAATAATTCAATAACACAATTGTGGGTTGAAACAGCATAGGGTGTTCCCTGTTTAATTAATTCGGCATCCGTTGCGCCGACCAAGGGAGCATCCAGAGCAAATACTTCAGAACGCAGGGCCATTCCTTTGCATGCACGCAATGCTTCCTGCCACTCCTGCCCTGATAGATTATTTATATAACTATTTGAGATACCTGTTCCTGGAATAATTTGTGCATCCGGCAAAATATTTTCATTGTGTGCGACCGGAAATCCAGCATTTATGAGTTGAGCATACCAATACTCTTTTTCGAACTGGGTTAATATTTTTTCTTCACTTAAAAATGCACCGGTGTGAAACCATGATCTTGAGATCACAGGTTCCTGATGTAATTCCTGTGCTACAATATTTGTTGCATCTGCTTTCACCCATTGTTCAAAATGTTCTGAATCCGTTTGCTCCACCATTCCGAAACCCCTGAACTCTCTTTCAGGATGATCGTAATATCCATGGTGATATTTATAGGTGCTTACAAAACGTGCTCCGGTAATTTTATCGATCGTTTCTGATCTAGAAATACAATGCACTGGAAAATGCAATTTTGTTATCCACGGATTTCCTGCCAATTTATCTTCCAAATAAAATTTAGTGGAAGGCGCATATTCCAGATACACTTCTTTCCCCAAATTATTTTTATAAAAAACCATAAGATGTGGTTTTTTACTATTCATAAGATCAACATAACGAAGTGGTGAATTACTATTAATTGGTAAACTGCTCGACCAAACAATACATGCAACGCCATTTCCCAAAAGATCTGTAACCGTAATTTTTGAATTATTATCGATATGCGGAAATGCATCCATTTCAAATGTGGAATCACTAAACCTGTTGCCACTTAAATTCATCCAGCAACTAAAAATATTTTTTCCGAGATAGATAATATCTGTTGTTCCGGAGCCATCAATATCTGCCAGTTTTATAAATGCAGGATTAAAAGCATCGGGGTGATCAAATACAGGGGAATTATCCATTGCTACTTTTGCTCCGAATTTTCCATACCCCAAATTTGGCCAATAACAAATATTTCCGTTTCGTATACGCACGATGTCGGTTAATCCGTCGCCCGACATATCTGCCAGAAATATTGTTTGTTTTGAATCTGCAAAAACAATGTGTGGACCGGCTTCTTCATCGAAGGGTTTCGTTGTTTTCTGAGCAGATGAAAATCCGTCTCGTCCTTCTGATCGATACCAGGTAAAAATATTATCTTCCGTGATTAAAATTTCTGCCTGACCATCACCATTGAGATCCAACATGCGCATATTACTATCCCCGAAATCAATATTCGGCATTTGTCGGAATGGTTTGAATTGCTGCCATTCATTTTCATCATTTAATTCAAAATAACCTTTCAGAGCAGAATTAAAATTGACAAATTGTTTTCCACCATCTCCATCGAGATCAGTCAATTGAAATTGACTTCCCAAACCAAAAAAGGATGGTTTTGGAGAAATTAATTTAGCTTGCGCAAATTTCCCATCTCCGAGATTGTGTTTATAATACCATCCACCCGACTGCTCAGAGAGAATTCCGGATAAACCTTCATTAAACAGATCAGTGAATTGGTATTGTTGGTCATCTAACCCAACGGGTGCATGTACCAGTTCCTCTGAAGCTATTGTTTTTATATCTTTATTCCAATCGTGTTTTTGGTATTCGAATTCTATTGACGGCAGATTTTTACTGGAATAGGAACCATCTGCTTTTTTAATATATCCAAAAGATGTAACAATTTTTAAAAAAGTAAAATCTTCCTGAGCACTAACATCATAATTGAAATTGGTTGATCTTATTAAAGCACTACCACCCGGTAATTCATCAAAAAAATGGTAAAGCAAAACTCTTTTACACAGTCGGGTTGTTCTTATTTCAAAACCGGATTTATATTCCGAAAAAGCATCTGTTCTGAAATCCCAATTATTAATTTCCGCGAATGGAGCATTTAAATCATATTCACCATAATCAAAAACTGTTTGGAACATATAATCCGATTCCGGTAAAAATGGTGATCCAAAATTTGCATAAGGTGTTTTATTGCCATATACAATTTTTTTCAAATACTTATTTTCATAAAGAATATCTCCATTAATATCCACTCTGTTTTTATTGTGGATCTTTGAAAGGTCTATTCCTGTTGCATCTTCGGCCTTATAAAAATATTGTGTACAGTTTCCTTTGTCATCAAAAACAAATTCGGGTAACCATTCAAATATTTTTTTATTATTTTTAGGATCAGCAATAACTGAATTATTGGTCCATCCGAAAAGTGTAGTTAAATTATCTCTGGTAATAACTCTCCATTTAATTAAGGAGCTTGTTTTTTCGGTCCATTTTTCAATGCGGGCAAATACACCCTCCAAACGCGGCTTATATCTTTTAATAATAAATAAACCGTCAGCGGAATCATATTCATTGATTACAAACTCGCCATCTGTATCCAAAGTAAAACTGCCATCCAATTCCCTTTTAAATTCGGGAACAAGATCTTCTGCCCCGGAAAAAAGAAAGGTATCGGAATCAATTGCATCAATATACTGCGGTAACGCCTTTTCCGTTTTGCGTTTAATAGAAGATATTCCCAAATTCCATCCTAAACCAAATATTCCGTTTCCACTTCCCGAATTATAGCTCAATGATAATGAAGGTGAAGCTCCTCTCGCCGGTGAAAATGGAAGAGGAATGGAAAATGCAGCTGTCCCATTCACAGCATTTACAGAAAATTTTTCATCAATCCCTTTTAAAGCGCCACCACCTTTTGGCAAGGTAATAGAAGGAACTTCAATCGCATTGGATTTCGTTTTTCCTTTATCAGTACTAAGGAAATCGGATGAAGATTTTTTTTCTGAATGGTCGCGCATTCTTGAAAAATTAAATTTGATGATTTAATACTTTAATAACAAAAACTACAAAAAATAGTAAGAGGAATTACTATTCACTTAAGGCAGTGTGGCATTTCATTCTAAGTTTATTAATAACTATTCTGTATTATAAAACTTACAAGGAAAATTAATTTTTATTTCTAAAAATCTAGCGAATCAAACCTAATTCGATTTAAAGATTTCACCAAATATTTTATCATGTATTTTCAATTTCTGACTCAAATTCACTATTAATAGTGAACGAGGACTTAACATAACAATTATTTAACATTACAGAATTTCATCACCTAAAACCGTGTAAATTTGCTTCCAAAAGCACGATATGCAGATTACCCCGAAACTCCCCCACACCACAACCATTTTCGCCAAAATGACTGCCCTTGCCAATCAGCACGGCGCAATTAACCTGGCTCAGGGGTTTCCGAATTTTTTGGGGTCGGAGAGATTGATGGGGTTGGTGACGGAGTATATGCTTAAGGGAATGAACCAATATGCGCCGATGGCGGGGGTTTTGAAGTTGAGAGAACGGATTGCAGAGAAGTATGAAGATATTTATGGAGTTCGGTATGATCCGGAAAGTGAAATTACAGTGACTGCCGGGGGAACGCAGGCGATATATACTGCAATTGCAGCTTTGGTGCATGCGGGTGATGAGGTGATATTGTTTGAACCGGCTTACGATTGTTATGGTCCGGCAGTGGTGTTGCATGGTGGGAAAGTGGTGCCGGTTACCTTGAGTGCTCCGGATTTTAAAATTGATTGGGAAATTGTGCGCTCGAAAATTACAGAGCGCACACGGATGATCATGATAAATACTCCGCATAATCCGAGTGGGTCGGTTTTGAGTGGGGAGGATCTGTTGATGTTGCAAAAAATTACGGAAGGAACGGATATTATTATTGTAAGTGATGAAGTGTATGAACATATTATTTTTGATGGATTAATTCATGAAAGTATTTTGCGGTATCCGAAATTGATGGAAAGAAGTTTGATCGTTTATTCTTTTGGAAAAACCTATCACAATACAGGTTGGAAAATGGGATATGTTTTGGCACCTAAAATTTTAATGCAGGAGTTCAGATCGGTGCATCAGTTTTTGGTGTTTTCTGTGAATACTCCGATTCAATATGCACTCGCCGATTTTATGGAGGATAAATCGGAGTATGAAAATATTAATTTGTTTTATCAACAAAAAAGAGATCTGTTTTTATATGCAATAAAATCCTCGCGGTTTACATTTACTCCAGCATCTGGAACTTATTTTCAATTATTGGATTATAGTAATATCACGGATAAAAATGATATGGAATTTGCGGAGGAGTTAACGATTAAACACAAGGTTGCTTCTATTCCTCTTTCACCATTTTATAGTTCTCCGCCGGGCAATAAAGTATTGCGATTTTGTTTTGCGAAAACAGAGTCGACTCTGTTGGAGGCCGCTGAGATTTTGTGTGCAATTTGAGGGGATATGAAATAAGAAATAGGAAGTAGGAAATAGGAAATAGGAATAAGGAATTACGGTAGAATTATATATGTAAACCATAAAACTTTGCGCCTTTGCGGCTTTGCGTGA
>JBGAWP010000037.1:0-36312 GCA_044227505.1 Chitinophagales bacterium
GCAAAAGTAATTGGTGAAGTAATTCGCAGAACAGATGTTCCGAGAACTGCAAAGTTTTTGGATGATATTAAGGATCTTGGTTTCCGTTCTGCATTTACCGGTGGTTTATCTTTCAATTTGAGCGATCTTGTTGAAGTGGAAAATAAGGAAAAATTAGTTGCTGCAGCACAAGCTGAAGTGGATGAAGTTATTTCCAACCACATGTATGGTGTAATTACACAAAATGAACGTTACAATCAGATAATCGATATCTGGTCGAGATTAAATACGCGTTTGACAGGAGATTTAATTACCAGTCTTACAAATGACAAAAAAGGATTCAACTCTGTGTTTATGATGTTGGATTCCGGTGCAAGGGGATCTAAGGAACAAATTCGTCAGCTTGCAGCAATGCGTGGTTTGATGGCTAAACCTAGAAAATCCAGTGCATCAGGTGAAGGTGGAATAATCGAAAATCCAATCCTTTCAAACTTGAAAAGCGGATTAAGTGTATTGGAATATTTTATTTCCACGCACGGTGCGCGTAAAGGTTTGGCGGATACGGCATTAAAAACTGCAGATGCGGGTTATTTAACACGTCGTTTGGTTGACGTTGCGCAGGATGTTGTAATTAATGAAGATGATTGCCAGACATTGCGTGGAATTTCTATCAGTGCATTAAAGGATAATGAAGATATAGTGGAACCATTAAGCGAACGTATCATCGGAAGAACAAGTCTTCACGATGTTTATGATCCGCTTACTGATGAACTTATCGTTAATGCAGGTGATCTTATCACGGAAAAAATTGCAAATAAAATTGATGAAACTGCCATTGAAGAAGTGGAGATCAGATCAGTTTTAACTTGCGAATCGAAAAAAGGTGTTTGTATTAAATGTTACGGTACCAACCTTGCAAATAATCGCGTAGCGCAAACAGGAGATGTTGTGGGAATTATTGCCGCACAATCAATCGGTGAGCCGGGAACACAATTAACACTTCGTACATTCCACGTGGGTGGTGTTGCGGGAAGTGTTGATACAGAATCCAAACTCGTTGCAAAATTTGATGGTAAATTAGAATTCGACGGATTGCGTTTTGTTGATACTAAAAACGACGAAGGTAAAAAAGTAAGAATTGTTATCGGACGTACAGGTGAAGTGAAAATTATTGAACCTAAAACAGGTAAATTAATGATCACGAACAACGTTCCTTACGGTTCTATTTTAACCGCGGTTGATGGACAGGATCTTAAAAAAGGTGATGTTATTTGTTCATGGGATCCATTTAACGCAGTTATCGTTTCTGAATTCGGTGGTTTTGTAGAATATGAAAATATCATTGAAGGTATTACTTACCGCGAGGAAAGTGATGAACAAACAGGTCACCGTGAAAAGGTAATTTCTGAATCCAGAGATAAAACAAAAATTCCTACACTTATTATTAAAGATAAAAAAGGTGTAGAGATCAAGAATTATAACTTACCGGTTGGATCACACATTGTTGTGGAACAAAAGGAAGAAGTTAAATCTGGTCAAACAATTGCCAAAATACCAAGAGCACTTGGTAAAGTAAGAGATATCACGGGAGGTCTTCCGCGAGTAACCGAATTATTCGAAGCGCGTAATCCATCAAATCCTGCAGTTGTTGCAGAGATAGACGGAGTTGTAAGCTTTGGTAAGATAAAACGCGGTAACCGTGAAATTGAGATCGAAAGCCGCGATGGTGAACGCAAAAAATATCTGGTTCCATTATCCAAACAAATTCTTGTTCAGGAAAATGACTATGTATATGCAGGTTTACCATTGAGCGACGGTGCAATTACGCCTTCTGATATTCTTGCAATTAAAGGACCTTATGCCGTTCAGGAATATATCGTGAATGAAATTCAGGAAGTATATCGTTTGCAGGGTGTTAAGATCAACGATAAACATATTGAGGTTATCGTTCGTCAGATGATGAGGAAAATGACTATTACCGATGCCGGTGATACAAGATTCCTTGAAGATGCAAACGTGGATAAACTGGATTTCTTAGAAGAAAATGATAAGATATTTGATAAAAAAGTAATTACCGATGCCGGAGATTCAACAAAATTAAAGGCAGGAGCAATTGTTACTTTACGTCAATTGAGAGAAGAAAATTCACAACTGAAACGCGCAGATAAAAAACCAATTGAATACCGCGATGCAGTTTCTGCCACAGCAACACCATTGTTGTTGGGTATAACACGCGCATCTCTCGGAACTCAAAGTTGGATATCCGCAGCATCGTTCCAGGAAACAACCAAAGTGTTGAGCACTGCTTCTATTTCAGCGAAAACAGATTATCTGATGGGCTTGAAAGAGAACGTAATTGTAGGACATCAAATTCCTGCAGGAACTGGTCAGCGTCGTTTCCATAACCTCATAGTTGGCAACAAAGATGAAGTGGATGAGTTGGCAGCGAAACGCAAGGTGAAAGTTCTTGATGTAGAATAACCTCAATTTAATACGAAATAAAAAAACCGGTTTAGGCCGGTTTTTTTATTTTGTAAACCAGTCAGATAATAATATAAAAAAATACTATTTTAAAATTTTAAGCGAATGTGGTTAGACTTATTTTTGATAGACTCCAATTGTTTTTGATAATTTGATAAAAGTATTTTTTTAATTTCTGCAAGATTGCGAACCGCCCATAATAGTTCTTAAAATTTGGTTATTTCAAATAATTTTAATATATCTTTACAAAACCAACCATGCAATATGAAAAGATTATTACTTCTTTACCTATTCTTTCTGCTACTTTCCTGTGGTAAAGGCATCTTTGGACCGGCAAGGGTGGATGGTGTTGTAAAGGATAAGACTACTAACGATTTAATTCCAGGTGCCACAGTATATTTATTAGAAAATGATAACTCGGGATCCTTATTAGGACCTCCAGGTTCTTCCATCATTATTGATTCCACTACCACAGGAGCCTTTGGAGGATTTGAGTTTGTTTATGACAAAAGAAACAGTTATTCTTATTACGTAAGTGGTAAAAAGGAACATTATATTGACAATATGCTTCAAGTTTATATACTTGACCTTGGTGCTGGAAATGATGTTGAAGTTTTTTTGCAGCCAGAGGCTTTTTTAAAAGTCAGGGTGCACAATGTTAATTATTATGATGAATGGGACTATATAATTGTGAATGATTTATATGCTACATTTTATGGTAATTATGTAGATACAATAGAGGAATTAACAGTTTATGGAAATCAAATCCAACATTTAACTTGGTTTATTTTCAATGATGGCTTAAATACAAATTCTCAGGGCGCTGACATTTATTGTCCTGCATTTGATACCACTTATTACGAAATTTTATATTAATCAAAAATAACCCATCCTATGAAAAATTACACCCTTTTGGGAATTATTTTATTCCTGAGTTCTTACACATTATTATCGCAGCAAATTATAAATTACCAGGCAACAATTGATACAGTTTATTCTGCATTGAATACTGAAGAAATTAATACAGGTATTTTAATAAACAAAAGCCCGGTTCGAAAACAAACGTTGGGATTTAGCGAAACAAATGACAGCATAAGTAATTTCGATAAATGGTATTCGATATACAATGCCATAAGATCTGGCTCAATTAATAGATCAGGATTCTTATCGTATTCAGATTTCAGGAAAGTTTTTAAATCCAATTCTTCTGACGGCATTAATCCCATTTTGATACTTAATTATGATTATAATTTGATAAAGGAGTATGCAATTGATAGTAACTTATTGGATACTTTAAATGGTCGTTTTTATAATGTTGAGGAAGCAATTGAAATTCCTTATGACAATGCTAAATTATTTTCCGCCACTCCATTATTTAAATTAGCATCAAATGATACGGTTGACTTTGTTGTTAATACTGAGCACTATTTTACTAATGATACTAATGACGTTGAAGAAATTTCCATAAATTTTGGTGATGGATTTGGTTGGAGATCGGTTGAATTTGATGAAATTGTCAGGATAATCTATTCCACGGAAGGGAATAAAACTATTCAGATAAAAATAACGCTTACAAATAGCTTAGAATTAATTTCAACTGCTGAAATCTACTATAAAATAGCCTGGGATTTTCCACTTGATGATGAAGGATTTATTAGCAGTATTATTCCATATAATGCTGAGGAGGATGAAAGTGATGGATTGACCTGTTTGAGATATGATATAACCTATGGATATGGTCCTGATAATACTAAACATGAATGTTTAACCAAACCATTTATTTTATTAGAAGGGTTCGACCCCGGGTATGCAGATCATGAATCAAGCGCGACAGATCCTAAATATGGGGTTTTAGGTTGGATGGACATATCTACTGGTTACAGGCACTATTTGCCGGATCCTGATAATCCTGATCCTGATTTAAATGGACTTTATACACCTCAATTTGATAAAGGCCCGGAATTTTGTGAGATGCTTTGGACCCATGGTAACGCCGAAGGGTATGATGGGTATGATATTGTGTATGTTGATTTTTGTGATGGCACTGATTATATCCAAAGAAATGCTTTTGCTTTTATTGAATTATTGCAATTGATAAATAATGATTTAAAATGCTCAAATGAAGAGTTGGTAGTTGTTGGTGCTAGCATGGGAGGTCAAATTGCAAGGTATGCGTTGACCTATATGGAACAGGAAAATATACCGCATTGCACAAGATTATTCAGCACATTTGATTCTCCTGCAAAAGGTGCAAATATTCCGATTGGTTTTCAAGCATGCATTAAATTTTTAGATGACATAACAGGTTCTTCAATTAATAAACTTTCTTATAGTTTATATACTGCTCAAACGCCATCATCGAACCAACTTTTAATACAGAGTTATTTTTCTGGACCTGATAATGTAGAAGGACATTGTTTAATGAGAGAGGTTTTGCTTTCCGAATTGAGCGCAATGGGAAGCTACCCATCACAACCGCGCAAAATAGCAATAGCAAATGGAAATAAAAATGCAATTGTAACCGATGGAATGGAAGAAGATCAAATATTTTTAGAAATTAGTGGTTTTCTTACAATTTGGGCACCCTTAATAACGACAATACAAACTCTTTCAGCTTTTCAGCAGGGTTCGCCTTTAATTGGAGGTTTTTCAGATTATATTTTTTATGGAAATACTGTGACTGCATTCGGACCATTTATTATTGATGACTTGTCCTACGGCTTAGCAGTTCCACCGCAGGAGGAACCATTTCCGCATTATGATACTGCACCAGGTTCCACGAGGCCTGATATTGGTGCAATGGCAGATTTAATTCCCGATTGGTTGTCACTTTTAGATGGGTTTTATATTGGAACTGATCTGAATGTGGATATATATTCCGATAATTTTTCCTTTGTGCCCTCTGTGAGTTCGTTAGATATTATTACAGATGACCTATATTTTAACGTTGATGATATACCAATTGAAGGAACATACCCCGAAATTTATCCTTTTGAAGCATACTTTTCTCCTGAAGAAGCTGGAGAATTCACGTTCAATTGACTGAAGATAATATAGCGTGGATAGAAGATCAATTGACTATTAATGAAAATAATTTATTATCAATTCTTCCTGTAACTATCGATGCTACCCTTGAAACTACCTACAATTACGGAAATAGTAATAAGAAAAAAATATATGATATTGAGATAAATGATGATGGTTTAATTCAAATAAACGGAAATTATGCAACAGATTATGGTACCGGTACTTCTGCAATTGTTGCTTCCATCTTTACTGTTAGCACAGCAAATTGTGGCGCATTAATAAACGTCAACACCGGCGGCACCCTCGAGCTTGGCGATGACAATACCCCAACCAACAATATAGGCAATCTGGAACTACTTTACGGAAGCCAATTGAATGTAAACGACGGAGGCACATTAAAAATCAATAAATACAGTAAACTATATATCAAAGACGGTGCAATTCTGGAAATAAATGAAGGGAGTATTATTACTGTTGATGACTATGCCGAAATTATTGTTGCCGAAGGGGGTAAATTAATTTTAAATGCAGAAACATTAAATCTTTTGGCAAATAATTCGAAACTTGATATTCAGGGAGGTGGAATCGTGCAAACTAATGCAGGAATTGATTTTACATTTACCGGAAACGGATTTGTGAGTTATAATGACGGTGGAATATTTGATCTTGGTACAGGAAGTAAATTCCGTTTGAATGGAACAGGAATAACGGATCATATTTTATCACTCAATGCAGGTGCAGGTCTTTAAATCGAAGATAACGATGTTGAATTAAGTAATGGAAAAATTTATTATTACAGCACATCATCCTTCACATCGGTTGCCAACACAACATCAGCCGATCATATTGATTTTAATGATATCAGTGGCTACGCCAGCCATGGTCTTAAGTGTTCGGAAACCATTTTAGTTGATCTCGACTATTGTTTATTTAATGGCTTTAATACAGGGCTATTGCTTAATGATATTGAAGTAACAGACATTAATTGCCCTGCAGAGGTCACCATTGATCATTGTGATTTTGCAGATCAACGTGGGAATTCCATTGATGCATATACCGTATCAAAAATAGATGGATATGTTAATACCATTATAGCCAAAAACTCCACCATTCCCTATGGTATTTATGCAATTGATGTCACAGATTTTAAATGGCGTGGATGTACTGTTAAAAATTATACAACCGGTACCGGAATTTTCCTCGAAGACGTGGATAAATTTACAATGATGGCAGGAACGGTTAAAACAAACAGTAAAGGAATTGAAGCTTATCACTCCAATATTTATTTGCAAAACAAAGCCGTTATCCAACAAAATAATTATGGTATTTATATGGATGGTGCAAATTATGGTGTTTCCAATGCAGATGAACTTTGTTTTTTAGTTGTAGGTGACCAGGGTTGCGGATGGATAATAAATAACACCACAGCAGGTGTAAAAGGATGGGATATTTTCCCTCAGATTGATGCATATGAAAACCAGAATCAAACCCCAGAAGATGACCTTCTTATTAATAGATTTGACGGAAATGGAATTGCTTTTAATATTTGTGTAGATGATAATAATACATCACTTACTGATGATATCGAAGTTGCATTTGAATTTGATGTTCCAGCCAAAGGGAATTATTGGAAATCTACCGGAGATCCTACGGAAGGAACCGACTATGAAATTAATTTTAAAGGTGGAAGTGGTCACAATTGTGATGTTGAAATTCCGGTTGATGCTACTTTATCACTTACAACACAGCCAAGTGGATGCAACTGCACCTTGCCATTTCCATGTGAAATAGAAATAGACGATCCGGAAAATATAGAGGCTAGAATTGCAGAAACATCCTGCGATGAGACAATTCCTATACAGGCTAACTCACAAACACAGATTATGGTTGGTGAACAGTTTCGTCAGGCATATATGTTATTTACGGAAGGTGATTATAATTATGCATATCAAAAATTTAATTACCTTAAAAACCAGGTGGAATATAATTATCCTCAGGGCATAGAAGGTTCCTCTTGCCGTCGTATCTATTTTACCTCACTCTATCTAAAAGAACTCTGTGCAGTAGTTGCAGAGGCTTATTGCCAATATCCATTCTGGATTGAAGCCAGAGAGGAATATATAAATAATGCAAGCTTCTTTATTTACCCAAACCCTGCAAATACAACCATAACATTTTCATCAACATCCGGTGAATCCGCAAAGTATCAGATAATTACACTTTCAGGGGAATTGTTGCGATCAGGAAACATGGAGGGTAGCACAACAATTAATGTAGAAACATTTGCTAAAAGTATTTATTTGGTAATATTTAGTGATGAAAATTCAAATATTATTGAAACACAGAAAATTATTTTGCAGTAATATTTCATAGGAAGCAATTAATTCAAATATTTAAGCCAGGTAATAGTCGGAAATTAACAATTTTCTATTGGTATTTTTTATAAAATTAAAATAGATTTGTTAATTCCGGTAGGAATACAAAGCAGACGGAGCTAAATTATAATTTATCACTCCGTATAAACAACGTTTTCTCCAACTTTGCATCATGGCCATAAATGTCTTTGCGGAAATTAATATCGCCATTTTCGTCGACCCATGCTGTGAAATAAACTATAAAGACCGGAGTTTTTTCTTTTAATTTAACATAGGTCTCTTTACCGAGATAATAGAGGGAATCTATTTTTTGTTGTGTGTAGATCGAATCATTTCGCAGCAAATATTCTGCGAGTTTTTTAGGTTCTTCAAGTCGTATGCAACCGTGACTAAAATTTCGCTGCGATTCCTTAAATAAATTTCGGGATGGAGTGTCGTGAAAATAAATATTATGTTCATTCGGAAATAAAAATTTCACCCATCCCAGCGAATTATTTCCTCCGGGTTTTTGACGAATTCTGTAAGGCATTTTAGAATAACTACTCCAGTCAACATTACTAACATTAATTGTTTTTCCATTTCCGTCGAAGGCTTCCATATTTTCCTTCTCCAAATAATTTTTATTCTTTTTTAAGGAAGGCAGAATTTCATTATTTAAAATGCTGGGCGGCGGAACCCAATAGGGACTGAATACAATATATTCCAATTCATCATTAAATATAGTTGTACTTGTTGTCGATTTTCCAACAACAACATTTATTGTAAAATTGAGTGTATCCTCTTCGAAAATGTACATTTTGTAAGCCGGAATATTTACCAAAATATAATTTTCTCCGGTTTCATGTGGAATCCAGCGGCAGCGTTCCATATTTAATTCCAGCTGTTGTTTGCGTTCGGCAGGGGTAACATTTATTTCTGCTAAAAACTTTTCACCAATAGAGCCATCCGGTTTTAATCCGTGCCGCGATTGGAATTTTTTGACCGCCTCAGTCGTGGTAGCATCAAACAATTGTGCAGAATCGTTTTCGGCAAGATCTCCTAAAATGTTCAAACGAAATTTAATGGTAGAAATAATCGGAGAAGAATCACCTTCTTTATAAAATTTAATTCCTTGCGGTAATATTAATTTACTCCAAACAATCGAGTCAGGTATTTCTTTGTATTTTTTTAAATACTTTTTTAACAAGGAATATTGTGGATATACGGGATCAAAAGCCGTGAACGAATTTTTGCCACCGGCCAGAATGGAGTCCAAAATAGAAACAGATGGAATAGTTTTTCTGGTGATATACCAATCTAGATCCTTTGTAGTTTTTTCGTTGAGACCGAACCATACTTTTTGGGCATAAATAAAAAATTCGGCCGTCAATAATAATTCAAACTGTGTAGTAAGGCTATCTGCGCCTGAATAGGAATAATTCGGATCTGAAATTATACTATATTGTTTTTTTAATTTGGAATAATATACTACAGAATCTTTTAATCCTTCCTCATCAAAGTGATCTAATAAATTTATGAATAATCCGCCTTGTTCCACTATACCATATTCATTAAACCAGGCAGATCTTGAATTTCTATTTTTATAAAAAGATTTAATTTCCTCGGCATGAAAAGAAAATAGTGGATAGTTGTTTAAAAATTCCACTATTTTTCCGGAATCGATAAACAGGGGATGAAATATCTGTTTTATAACCACCACACTATCGTCGTGCATGGTTTCTCCATTATTTGCAACATTTTTTTTGCATGACAAAAAGGAAGCGGTTATCAGCAAAACTCCAAAAATTAGTAAGATCGTGTTTTTTACCATATCAAAAAAAGGTTGGCCTAAATTGCAAAACAATTTCGAGAAACCCGATTTTACCAATAATTTTACCCATAAATATTCAAATTATGAGTGATTTAAAAGACAAAAATCAACTGAACATAGAACTTTCTGAGGAAATTGCTGAAGGGATCTATTCTAACCTTGCTATCATTACCCATTCCAGTGCCGAATTCGTTATCGATTTTATACGTGTAATGCCAGGAGTTCCTAAGGCAAAGGTAAAAAGCAGAATCCTGATGACTCCGCAACACGCGAAACGTCTGTTAAAGGCCCTCACAGACAATATTTCCAAATTTGAAAATACCCATGGAGATATTAAGGATAATGAGGGTTTTGGTGGTATTCCTATGAATTTCGGCCCTACAGCCAAGGCTTGATGATATTCATCAATCCTGCAACTTGATACGTGTTTATGTCGTATTGTTGTTTGTGGACCAATTGTAAGGGAGAAATGAAAGGTGATTTTGATGTTTTTTTAATGTTTCGTGTAAATGTCCTCAGAAAAAGATGTTGGGCGAAACTAAAAATAAGTGAGTTGCAAGTTACGTTTTACAAAATACCCGCACTTTTTGTGGGATTTTTAAATAATATTTGGTATTTGGCCTTGCAAATTTTGTTTTTGTTAAAAAATGTTAGATTTTCGTTGTCCCCTAAGCATCAGCACAACATGTTTAAAAAACCAATCATAACGTTTCTGGCGATTACCATTGGTATGTTTTGGCAATCTTCATTGCTCAAAGCGCAACCTATTGTACTTTCCCGTGAGTTTGGTGTGAATTTAGGCTTTTCCAGTTTCCTTGGTGATCTGGGTGGCTCAGATGATGTAGGCCGGGCATTTTTTTGGGATATTGACCCGGAAGTTACACGTCCGGCTTTAGGTCTTGTGTACCGACAGGAAATAATACCTCGCACTGCTTTTCGTTTTAATGCTATCGCTTCTATGGTTAAGGGGGATGATGGATTAACAGATAATGAATTCAGACATTACAGAAATCTTAGTTTCCGCTCACCAATTGTTGAAGTTTCTGGGGAAATTGAATTGTCGATGAACAGGTTCACCGGCATCAAAAAGAAAAGGTGGACACCATATATCTACGCCGGAATTGGCGGTTTTTATTTTAACCCTCAGGCATTGTACGAAGGTGAGTGGGTTAATCTTCAGGAGCTTGGAACTGAAGGTCAGGGTTTACCGGAATACCCGGATAGAAAAAAATATTCTAAGATCGCAGTATGTTTTCCCTTGGGAGGTGGTTTTAGAGTGTTAACCTATAATAACTGGGTTCTAGGATTTGAAATGGCAGCCAGACTTACAACAACTGATTATATTGATGATGTTAGTTCGTATTATCCAAATCCGGATTATTATTTTCTGCATTATGATCTCGAAAAGGCTGTAATGGCCGCTGCACTCTCAAACGCTTCAGATGGCACCAGACCCGATTTGATCGAACCGGAAGGCGGAAGAGGTGATCCTACCAATAACGATGCTTATATTTTCGGAGGCATGATAACATTTACTTATCATATGGAATTCCAGAGAAATGTGAGTTCAATAAAATGTTATTTCAGCGAGGATAATAAGTAAAAGTATTTTTCTCAAAGTGTTAAAAAAGGGGGGGCGCTGATGACGCGGATTGTGCTGATTTAATAGGATTAAAATTTGAATGATCTTGATTAAATACAGAGATATTATGGACTGATTTAATTAGTACAATCTTATTCCTGTTCTGTATTCCATATCCCCCATGCATATTCTGCTTGTAATTTCAGCATTTCCAATCCATTTTTAATAATGCAACCTTGTTTCTCTCCTTGTTGCAGAAAAAGGGTTTTTTCAGGATTATATATGAGATCGAACAATAAATTATTTTTTGACAATAAATGATAAGGTATTTCCGGTGCAACATTTATTTCGGGATACATTCCTGTAGGGGTGCAATTAATTATTACAGGAAATTCTGAAATAATATCCCCGTTTAATTCAGTATAAATAAAATTATTCTCCGATTTATTTCTCGATACAAAAACCGGTTGAATATTTAATTCCTGAAGCGCATAATTAATTGCTTTTGAGGCTCCACCGGTTCCAAGTATTAATGCTTTTTTATGATGTTGTTTTAATAAAGGTTTGAGTGAATCGCGAAACGCAGCATAATCTGTATTATATCCTACTTTTTGTATCTCATCAATTTTAATGCAATTAACAGCACCAATTTTTTGCGCAGTTTCATCAAGGTCGTCGAGATATTCTATTACAGTTTCTTTATAGGGGATGGTAACATTTAATCCGTGAAGGTCTTTTTCCACTTCAAATAAAAATCTAACATCTTCAATGTTTTCTAATGGGAAAAGGGAATAATTACAATTTTCGATTTCTTCTTTTTCAAATTTTTCCGAAAAATATTTTTCTGAAAAAGAATGGGTAAGCGGATATCCAATTAAACCAAATTTTCTCATGGAACAGGGTTATTTGATTTTGCCATTTTTGCTTTTATTAATTCCACAATGATCGGAATTATAGAAATGAAAATGATTGCGAGTACAACAATTTCAAAATTGTTTTTCACATACTCATTTTGTCCTAAGGCAAATCCTAAAATTGTGATAGAAGGAATCCAAAGAAATGCTCCAACAATATTATAGGTAAGAAATTTTTTATAGGTCATAGTTCCCATACCTGCAATAAAAGGAGCAATGGTGCGAACAATCGGCACAAAACGAGCCAGGATAATGGTTTTAGCGCCATATTTTTCATAAAATTTATGGGTTTTTTCAAGGTGTTCGGGTTTTAATATTTGTTTACCGCGAAACTTCAATTTCAAAGCGCGATCCCCAAAATATTTACCGATAAAATAATTTGAAGTATCTCCTAGAATTGCAGCCACAAGTAATAATGGAATTAATATATATATATTTAGCGCCCCTGTTGCACAAAAAGTTCCTGCTGCGAATAACAGTGAATCGCCGGGTAACCAAGGCCATATTACAATTCCGGTTTCAGTAAAAATGATAAGGAAAAGGATCACATAGATCCAGTTTTCATAAGTGGTGATCCATTCGGCAAGGTATTTATCCAAATGCAGAAAGGTATCAATAAACGAATGTATAAATTCCATGTAGTTAGGATATTATTTCAAAAAGTGATGAAATGTATCACCTCTTAAACCAAGACGTAAAGTTTCGAGCGGAATTATTTCGTTAGGTGCAATATTTCCAAGATTTACATTGGCACCTAATAATTTAATGAAATAAACCTGCTGACTTTTTATAGGCGCCTCCCAGATAATTTTATCCTCTGAGATCACGGTGAGAATTTCATCAATAAGATCGCTTCGCACTTCTCCTTTGCTGTGATATATTCCAACGGTTCCGCTTTCACGTGCTTCGGCGATCACTTTATAACTCCCTGCTTCTATTTCTTTTTTCATCAGCTCTATCCATTTGTAAGGAGCTAATATTTTGGTTTCATCCTTTGAACCAACCTCACTTAAAACAGTAACATGTTTTGCTAACTTGGCGATATAATCGCATTTAACATCGTGTTCCAATTCAATGGAGCCATCACTCACCTCCGCATATTGCATTTTATATTTTTCCAGCAAACGCAAATAATCATCAAACTGATCTCTGGCGACAAAGGCCTCAAAGAGAGTACCCCCGAAGTAAGTGGGAATATTCGCATTTCTATACACTGCAAGCTTGTCCTCTATTCTCGGAGTTACAAACGCCGTCCCAAAGCCTAGTTTTAGCAAGTCGATATAAGGTTCAGAAACAGATAATAGATCTTCCGCTTCCCGGATGCTCAAACCCTTATCCATAACCATTGTAATGCCATGTGTCCGGGGTTTTGCGTTTCTCTTGGGAAGGCTACTTAGTTCAAAGTTCATTAAAGAGTTAAATAGTAAGGTGCAAAAATAGTGATAAACAAGAGGAATTGAGAATGGAGCGTTGAGAATTGAGAATGAAACAGCCAAAAAATGGAGGCGGGGGAGTGTTTGCAGGGTTGAAAGGGTTGAAATGGTTCAGCACAGAGGAAACCCTACTTCACTCCGGAGCGACTGAGGGTCTCGCTCTTAGCGAGACTCTCAGTAATGGTAAATATGAGTTCAATGGGTTGAAAGGGTTATAAGGGGTTTACACGGTTGTCAGGGTTTAGTGCGGAGGGGTAAAAGGGTTGAAGGGGTTTAAAGGGTTGATCGGGTTTAATGCGGAGGAATATCATCCGGGTAGAGTATCCGATTGATGTTTTTTATTTTTTGATTATTATTTTTTATTCCCTCTGACTCGGACCCCTTCTCTTATCTTCCCCAAAGGGAAAGACGCTTCTTTTACGTTTTTTCATAGTTTCTGCAAAATAAATTTCCTAGCAATTCCTACAACCAGATCCCTCCGAATAATGTTTTCGGTAATCCCAAAGCATTGGAGCTTAAATTAATATTCCGATGATACAAATGGTTGCCTAGGTTCCATTCGAAGGATAGTCTTCCGGGTTGTCTATCCGATTGATGTTTTTTATTTTTTGATTATTATTTTTTATTCCCCTGCCTCGGGCCCCATCTCTTATCTTCCCCAAAGGGAAAGACGTTTCTTTTACATTTTTTCATAGTTTCTGCAAAATAAATTATCTCCCAATTCCTACGAGCAATTTCCTCCAAATAATGTTTTCGGTAATCCCAAAGCATTGGAGCTTAAATTAATATTCTAATGATACAAACTGCCCACTGCCACTGCCCACGGGCCCCCAGCCCCATAGGGGAGTTAACTTTTTCTTTACATTAAAGATTAATTCGAAGCAAAAATCATCACTGATACATACTGCCCACTGCCCACTGTTGACTATTCACCTCTCACAACTTCACCACCCTCTTAATTCCCTGCTCTGAATCTGTAATAAAATTCACCAGGAAAATTCCTTTTTCTAAATTTTTCAATGAGATCTTGATCGCGTTAATTCCGAGAGAAAGATCTGCATTTTGTTGTTGTAGTATTTTTCCATTTAGATCGGTGATCTGAATGGTGATTTTTTGAGGCCTATCATTTTGAATTTCTGCAGTAAAAATTTCAGATGTAGGATTCGGAAAAATATTTATTTTTTCTGCGAATTCATCGGAAGGAACCGGATAAATTAATCGGATTAATTTTTTACTCTCTTCATTTAATCCGCTCATATCTAAATTCCCACCATTCATATAAATACATAAATGTGCACCGGTCTCACTTTTTGCATCATTTGTAATACTTGCTCCCTCTCCAAAACCTAAAGTATTACCTTTATTTAAATTCATATAAATATCTCCTGAATAAATTGAATTCGGATCTTTAATTAAACTTACCCTGTTGTTTATGAACATGGAAGAACCTTTTCCTAAAACAATTGTACCGCCACTACCTAAACCTAAAACGCCAACACCATTATTTCCATATTGTAACGTACTGCTATCTGCAACTTTAATTGCGGCGCCGCTTTTAAACATAACACAGGATGTAGGTCCATACATTTCCAATTTACCGGAATTAAAAATATAATTCGTATTGCCTGTGAAAACCATTTCTGCAATACTCAAACAAAATGTTCCTCCATTATTTATCAGATTTACCTGATGGCGCAAAGTATCTCCCTCCACCATGCCGCCGCGCAATTGTACCAGCGGTTGCGTTAACAAGGTATAATATTCATCAATTTCAATATTAATTGCCGTAATCACCGGTGGATTTGGATTTGGTGTTACATCGATAAAATCAAAATGTTCTGTGGACGGATAAAAGGGATCATCGTATTTTAATATCCCCACCGAGTAAAAATCCGGAATATTCCAGGGTTTAATTACATAAACTGTATCTTCATAATTGCCATCAGAATTTGTGAGATCAGTAATTAATTTTTCTTCAAATATTTCCTCTACAAACGGATTGCTCCATTTTTTGATAGTATCACTTGAAGCTATTTCACTGAATGTAAGTTTAACGATATAATCTGTTAAAAATTGATCTTCAAATTTTTCTGTCGGAAAACAAAATCCGCTTTCAAATGCACTTGCATTTATAAATTGCCAGCGTGTAGTTGTAGAAGTGAATGTGGAATCCGGTATCTGAATTCCCAAAATTATTGCCGAACACACAAGGTCAGGGCAATCCACCGAGGTGTTAAGTCCATCCAATCCATCAAAAAAACCTTCATAAACCTGATAGGCTGCATCTGTACCCAAGGGTATCTTATTTAATTCGTTCAGATCTGCTTTGATAAATAAAGAACGGCTGGTATCAAAATCTATCCCCGCAAATGATATTCCACCATAAGTTTCAATCGCTTTCAACGATACACAAATAGTGGAGTCTATTGTGCCATTATAAGTATCTTCAATTGTCTGATATGCAATCCAGCCTATAGTTGTAGTAAGCGCTACATCCTCATCCCATAAACAATTTGTGTCCACTGCAACATAACTGCTGTTATACGGTATATTTTGTGAAAACAAGTGGTAGCTTGATAAATATAGCAGAAGGAGAATTACCTTTTTCATAGGAGTTGGTTATTATCAATCAAATTTAAAGGTTGGTCGCTAATTTTGCAAATTCACAACTTGTTTAGTTTATTTGGTAAGATTTATTTTTTATATTTGTTTAAACTTTTCAATTACTTGTTTATAATTCTTATTAGAAACGGATATCCCTCCGTAAAACCCTTAAAAACCAACATTGAAAAAAAACTGCCCTGCCGGTTATGATCCCTGATGAGGCGATTATCCAAAAAATTTATTTTATCCGCAATCAAAAGGTCCTTTTAGACCGTGACATAGCTAAGCTGTATAATGTTGAAACTAAGCGCCTGAAGGAAGCTGTAAGAAGAAATATTTCGCGGTTTCCAATAGACTTTATGTTTGAAATGACGCCATCTGAGTTTGAATATTGGAGGACGCAAATTGCGTCCTCCAATCAGGACAAATTTGGTTTGAGGCATCCTCCTTTTTGTTTTACAGAACATGGAGTTGTTATGTTAGCCGGCATTTTAAACAGTGAAAGGGCTATAGAAATGAACATTCAGGTAGTGAGAATATTTAATCGAATGAAAGAAATGTTATTGACAAATAAGGATATATTATTAAAATTAGAACAATTGGAAAAACAGGTTTTACAGAATAGTGGGGATGTTGAATTAATATTCAAAACGCTTCGACAACTATTATCTCAACCTAAAGAAAAAAGAAACCAGATAGGATTTAAAATTGGTAAAAAAATAAAGTAGTCTGGATCGGAGGAGAATCTGAGACTTGTTGAATTTGTTGAAGGGGTTGAAATTGTTGAAATAGTTTAGATCGAAGGAAATTTATCAAAGTTGCAAATTGCCCACAGGCCCCCAGCGCCATAGGAGAGCTAGGTTTGTCTATACATTAAAATTCAGTTCGAAGCGAAAATCTCCAATGTTACACGCTGCCACAATTACAAAGAATTTAGATTTTAAATGGTAAAAAAGATTTCTCCTCGAAGGAAAATATTCCAATGTTACAAACTGCTCACTGCCCACTGTTAACTCCCCACTCACCAACCCACTCACCCCTTTTTTCCACCCCACTCACTAACTCACCACTCACCACTTACCTAATTATTATTATAAAGATTAATCACATCCTGCACCTTTTTATTCATCACAAAATCCTTACATACTTCATATAAAATTGCATGGCGAACGTAATCTAACGTTAAGGCGTGTTCGAGTACAGAAATAGATTCACGTTCTTTACCGGTTAAAAATAATGCTGCACTTTGCAGATAAAAATATTCAGCATAATGTCCGGAGCGATTAATTGCTTCTGCAGTAACTTCAATAACCTGATCATATTTTTCAATATCGAGAAGATAAATTATATAATCCAACCAATAAGTTAAAATATCGGGGCGCACATTCACCAACCAATTTAAATAATTAATTACCTCAGGATCTCTGTCAAGCATTTTGTAAATACTGATGATAGTGCAGATATAATCTTCATTGCTTTCATCTAGTTTTAATGCTTTTTTATAATTTACCAAAGCGGCATCAAATCGATCTTCAATGCGATAAGTTTCTCCAATACGAAAATACGCCTCGTGCATAAAAGGATCCTGACGGGCAGCTTTGCGAAATTGAAAACGTGCAGATTTATAATTTTCCATGCGTTCGTAACACAAGCCTATTCGGAAACTATAATCTTCATAACCACCCGATTTTTCATGTGCAATTTCAAACATTTCAATTGCCTTTTTAAAATCGTCGAGGCGGTAATAAATATCTGCGGCATCGCGGTAAACAAGATCGAAATTTTCGTCAATTGCCATTACAAATTCAAAAGCTTCAATTGCTTTTTCAAAAAGGCTTAGCCCCATATATGCCTTGCCTAAATTATACCATGCCAGCCACGCATAAGGTTCTTTTTCGGTGATAGTTGTATGAATAGAAATACTTTCTTCGTATTTGTCGGTCATATCGACAATATGCGAAAGTTTAAAAAGTGCATCCTCATTTATAGGATTTATTTCCAAAGCTTTGGAAAGGCATTCAAAGGCTTTTTCAAAATCTTCCTGAATTTCATAAATATCACTGAGTTCGGCATAAATAACATCCTGCTCCTCCTTATCCGCAATCTTTAGTGCTTCAAAAAGAGTTTCTGCGGCCTTTTCCGGTTCATTTGTTTCGAGATAGATGTCGGAGCGAATGAGAAAGATGTCAATTTCGCGGGTATCAAAGAGGTATGCCCTATCCAATAATTCTAGTGATTCCTTGTATTTTTTCCTGTTGAGTAAAAATTCTGCTTTGCGCACCAGGAAGTCGGAGGAGTTCGGATTTTGCATAATGGCATAATCCACTACAGCTTCCGCACGGTCGCTGAGATTGC
Organism: Chitinophagales bacterium; assembly: GCA_044227505.1. GTDB lineage: Bacteria > Bacteroidota > Bacteroidia > Chitinophagales > BACL12 > UBA7236. The sequence continues at coordinate 18,561 of JBGAWP010000037.1, forward strand.
GCATTTCATAATATTCCAGAATGCGCTCCAGGCTGTCTTCATCGAAATAGTGCTGCTCGTTGCTGCTCAAACATTTTTCAAACAACTCAATCAACTCTGCAATTTCTGTGTTTTCCCTTTCGTTAAAATCCTCATTCATCATATTAATGCAAATTTAGTTTTTCAAAAATAAGTTTCGTTGATTTTGTAAAACTTTGATCCAAATAAAACAAAACATCTCCCAAAATTGAAAAGAACCGGCAATTTGTAACCTTTTGCCTTCCGATAACATTAACACTGCAAAAACAATTCCTTCTATCTTTAACCCAAAATTTATTTGATGAACAAACTGGTATTAGTACTGATCGTGATATTGACCGTTAATTTACAGCACACTGCAATAGCGCAAACTACGAGTTATTGGCAACAAAATGTGGATTATGAGATCAATGTGACCCTGGATGATGTAAATCATGCACTGGATGGCTCTATGGCAATGCGCTACACCAACAATTCACCTGACGAATTGACATTTATTTGGATACATTTATGGCCAAATGCTTATAAAAACACCAAAACGGCCTTCGCCCGACAAAAATTTGAACAGGGAAGCCAAACTTTTCAATTTGCAAAAGAGGAGGAACGAGGATATATCGACAGTTTACATTTTAAAGTTGGTGGGGAAGATGTTAAGCTGGAATATGACCCTGAAAACCAGGATATCGCCAAATTGCTTCTCAATAGACCCTTAAAAACCGGGGAAACCATAAATATTAAAACAACTTTCTATGTAAAGATCCCGAAATGTTTTTCCAGAATGGGGCATACCGGGCAACAATATCAGATTTCGCAATGGTACCCAAAACCGGCCGTGTATGATGCACAGGGATGGCATCCGATACCTTATTTGGATCAAGGAGAATTTTATAGTGAATTTGGCAATTTTCATGTTTTTATAACACTACCTGAAAATTATGTAGTGGGAGCTAGTGGTGATCTCCAAACAAAAACTGAAGTTGCATTTTTAGATAAAGTAGCAAGAGCTACGGAAAATAAAAGATTTGATACTACTGATCTTTCCTTCCCCGCATCATCAGATAAAACAAAAACGATTGAATATCAATTAAAAAATGCACATGATTTTGCATGGTTCGCCGATAAAAGATTTAATGTGATGAAAAGCGGAATTGTTTTGCCGGAGTCGGAAAGAACAGTTACAACCTATGCCTATTTTAATGATGAGCATGCTGATGAATGGAAAAAGGCATGCGAATATATTAATCGCTCAGTTTTGTTTTATTCAGAAAATGTGGGTGAATATCCTTGGAATGTTGCACAGGCAGTTGATGGTTCGTTGGAAGTGGAAGGTGCAGGTGGAATGGAATATCCAACAATTACAGTTTTATCGGGAGATCTGGATGCAGAATCTTTAGATAATATAATTACGCATGAGGTTGGACATAATTGGTTTTATGGAATTATAGGAAGTAACGAAAGAGTGCATGGCTGGATGGATGAGGGAATAAATACCTATTATGAAAACAGGTATATGGATACTTATTATGGAGAAAGAAATGCGCTTGGAGTGCCACCTATGCTTGCAAATTTAATTGGAGTTGATACGAGTTCTGATGATAATATGATCTGGAATATAAATCAGGTATGTGTTAAACAAAATAAATCACAAGCAATAAATACCTCGTCAACTGCATTTACGCCAATTAATTATGGATTGGTGATGTATATGGAGACCGGATATTTTTTCCGTTATTTAACGGATGTTTTGGGAAAGGATGAATTCGATCGCATAATGCATACCTATTATGATACGTATGAATTCAAACATGTTTATCCCGGAGATATGCAAAAATTATTTGAGGAAGAAACCGGCGAAAATTATGCATGGTTCTTCGAAAAATTAATTAACTCCGACAGAGGTCCGGATTATAAAATAGGAAAATTCCAAAAAGGAAAAACTGCAATGGCGGTTGATATTGAAAATAAATCGGATATCCCAGCTCCATTTTCTTTAAGTTTAATGGATGGAGATAGTGTTTTGAGAACAGATTGGTTCAGGGGATTTACGGGAAGTCAGACCATTTACGTGAACTATAAAAGTGAGTGGAATGTATCTCATTTAAAAATTGATGCCCAACAAACTATTCCGGAAACTGAACGGGAAAATAATACAATAAAAACCTCAGGATTATTTAAAACTTTAGAACCACTTCAATTAAAACTGTTGGGTTTTGGGGTTGATGATCCAACCAGAACCACGATCAATTATTCACCCATTTTCGGTTCTAATGAAAATGATGGGTTTATGTTGGGTCTTGGTGTTTGGAATATGATACTTCCAACACCTCTAATTGATTTTGTTGCAGCCCCTATGTATTCATTTAATGCGGAAACGTTAGTAGGTCAGGGGAGTATCGGATTAAACATTTATCCGAATAATGGATTTATCGACCGGTTACGGATTTCAGAATCGGTGATGAGTTACAGTTATGATGATTTTACTGTTACTTCTCCAAACGATACTTTGGATCTTATTCCACAGTTCAGAAAATTTGAAACGAAGGTGGAAATTGATCTTGCAAAAAAGGAATTCAAAAGCAAATTAAATCATACCATTCAATTCCGTAATTTATATATTATGGAGGAGGATAAATATTTTTTTGTGGATGATGCAGGATTAATTAATACAACAGGATTTTCTTCCTTTTTTGTTCAGGAATTATCCTATCACCTTTCCAATCAAATTACACGACTACCACATTCTTTAAGGGTAGTTGGTGAAATGAATGACGATGCGTTTAAATTTTATACGGAATTTAATATCACCTATACCTATCCTAAAAAGAAATATGGAGTGGATGTGCGATTATTTGCAGGATTGATGAATATTTATTCTGTTGACGGCGATTATGCAAAAGATGTTTTCACGTTGTCGGGAAATAATGGTTTCTACGACGATCTTTATGACGAGATTTATTTTGCACGCAATAGCAGCGACGGAATTAAATCGCAACAAATATCCATTACAGATGGTTTTTTCAAAACTCCGGAATTAACAGGTGATATTGCAACTACAAACGATAAATTATTTGCGGCAAATATTGAAGTTCCAATGCCTTTTAATATTCCCGTTGCCTTATTTGCCGATCTCGGTACCTTAGGTTCTGTTGATCCGGATATCTCCGGAAAATTATTATATGATGCAGGTGTAATGATCCGTTTGCCAAACAATATTTTTGAAATATATTTCCCGTTGCTTTGGTCAGATGACATTAAAACACAAATTGAAGGAGCGCCTTACGGAGAGAAAATTTCGTTCATGCTGAATTTGGATATTGCGAATGTGTTTGAGTTGATGCGCAAGCTGGAGATGTAGGACACAGGATATAGGACATAGGACATAGGACATATGACATAGGACTGACATAGGATATGGGAAATGGACATAGGACAGGTGTCATGTATCAGGTGTCATGTATCAGGTATCAGGAAAACAAACGATGGATTTTTTTTTATTTCGAAGAAATTAAAACTCAGAACTGAAACATGCTGTGATCGACGCAGGAGATCTACTACATGTCAGAACTCAGAACCCAGAACATTCACTCATTCGATATTTTCTTATGAATAAGTAATGTTTCATGCTAAATCTGAGTAAACTCATTACTCATAACTCATTACTCATGTCTGATATTTCCAATTCCTCCCTTTACCTTCTGCTAACCATTCAATAGTTGTTGCAATTCTTTTATCTCTGGTCACATCTGTTTTCGCTTCTGTAATCCATTGAATATATTCTTTGCGATGGGAGTAGGCGAAATTTTCGAAGGTGGATTTTGCTTTTTTATTTTTATTTAAGGCAGTTTGTAAAGCGGGTGGAACCGTTAATTCTTTTTTATCTTTTTCTGTTGGTTTTGGTTTGGGAACAATTTTACCTTCCTCATTTAATTTCATTGCTTCTTTTATCCAGCTGATTATTTTTTTATCGGAAGGAAGATCTTTAAGCGAGGTTATTTTACCTAAATGCCCCATTGCGGATTCTGATTTAGCATTTTCAATTAAAATGGAATCTTTCATAATTGCTGCTTTCCAAAATCCGAATGCGCAATGTTGTTTAAATGATGCCATGCTGCACATCATTTGACCCTTGTAATCGAAATGCGGCATCCCCCATTTTAATTTTTCTTCCACATCAGGACAGGTATCGTGAACGAGTTTTCTGAAATGACTCAGTATAGGTTGGGCAAAGGGTTGTGCTTTGGAGATGTATTGGTCAATGGGATTTAGTTTGATAGCCATATCGGTTTAATTTTTACTCAAATTTAAGATCTTGACAATTAATTATTTAAAAAAACATATCTCATTATAAAAATAAGTATAATATATTAATTTTGGCCATCTCTTAGTGGAGACCGGATACCATTATAACAAACGGGGCATATCTGCATAGCCAAATATGTGGAAAAATTATCAAAACGAACAAACACATGAAAAAATTAATGGTTTTAGGTGTAATTATTTCATTATTCAGTTTTCAGATCAATGCTCAGTCGGTGGAAACTGGAGTTTTACCTCCGTCTAATTCGGCAGAAGGACAATTTACAGAATGGAAAAAGGTGGAGTTTACCGCAAGTGGGCAACCTGTTTCCTATGAATACAGGATTGCTTTTATGAAAAGAAAAGCATTAGCATGTAATTATGAAGTACAATTAAAAAATACATCAGGCCAAAAATTAAGTATTAAACTAACCACTCACTACTATGATAAACTCGTTAAAGATAGGTTTGGTGATACTTTTAATGAATCTCTAAAACCCGAGAAAGATATTTCATTTGGAATAATTACACAAGGTGCAAAAGAGGATAAGGAGAAAAAAGACCAGCCGGATATCGAGCGTTGTTTAAGCTGCGATTTCAGTTATGAGATAAATGTTGATTTAGATCAATAAATTTAATAAATTTTTTATTTTGTTTAAGACGAATGAAGTTTAAGTTCATTCGTCTTTTTTTTGCTTTTTCGAAGAGTTTAGTATTATAAATAATATCCATCCACCTTGTGTTCTTATCCTGATTTTGATTAAATTGAATTAAATTTTTGTCATTATATAAATTTAAAAGGCATGTTTTTTATATAGGAAGTCTTTTTTGAATTTGAGGAAGTTTTTAATGGGTTTTGAAAGGCATTGAAGTAATTCCGAAACCGCTTTCTAGCCCTGCCTGCAAATCTGCGTTAGCGGCAGGCCGGCCGGATGGTAGCGGAAATCCTTTTTTTACCTAACACTTTTGGTGTTTATAAAAACTTCAAAAAAAAGTTTGCAGCGGACAGCCGGACCGAGGGTGGTGATGTGCAGGAACTTTTTTGCTCCAAATGCTATTTATCAGCTTTAAAAACACCCGTTTTTTCTCCGTAATTTTGCTACCTAAATTTGAACAATGGAAACTTTACAGAAAGTGAATATGATAGAGAATGAATTGAATCTTCTCGGAATAAAAGATAATAATAGCGGTGTTTCAACGGGATTGAACTGGTTGAAAGGGAATGGCAACACCATTGAAAGTTATTCGCCGGTGGATGGAGCTTTGATTGCGAGTTGCACTTCAGCATCGAGAGATGAGTATGAGTTGATAGTTCAGACTGCCGAAAAGGCATTTAAAGAATGGCGTAACTGGCCGGCTCCTAAACGCGGAGAAGTGGTGCGTCAGATCGGCGATAAATTGCGGGCGAACAAACATGCACTCGGAACTTTGGTGAGTTACGAAATGGGAAAAAGTTTGCAGGAAGGTTTGGGTGAAGTGCAGGAAATGATAGATATCTGCGATTTTGCTGTGGGATTGAGTCGCCAATTATATGGATTGACCATGCACAGCGAACGTCCGCTTCACCGGATGTATGAGCAATGGCATCCGCTTGGGATCGTAGGAATTATTTCCGCATTTAATTTTCCGGTTGCAGTCTGGAGTTGGAATGCTGCACTTGCATTTGTTTGTGGTGATGTTTGTATCTGGAAACCGAGTTCCAAGGTTACCATGAGTGCAATTGCAACACATAAAATAATTGCAGAAGTATTTAAAGACAATAATGTTCCTGAAGGAGTAAGTGCATTAATGGTATCACACAATTCTATCGGCGAGGAAATGGCAAAGGATAAACGTATTCCTTTAATTTCGGTTACAGGAAGTACGCGTGTAGGAAAAAGAATTGGTGGAATAGTTGGCGAACGTTTAGGAAAAGTAATTCAGGAACTCGGCGGTAATAATGCGATCATTATTACCGAACATGCAAATATGGAGATCGCTATTCGCGCTGCAATTTTTGGTGCAGTGGGGACAGCAGGACAACGCTGCACAACCACACGCAGATTAATTATTCACGCTTCTGTTTATGATAATGTAATAAATACACTAAGAAAAACATATTCACAATTGAAGATTGGTAACCCATTGGATGAAAATAATCATGTAGGCCCTTTAATTGATGTTAAAGCGGTGGAGGATTACACTTCGGCGATTGAAAAAGCAATTGCAGAGGGCGGAAAAATATTAGTGGAAGGCGGAGTTTGTGAAGGCGAGGGCTACGAAAGCGGATGTTATGTAAAACCTTGTATCATAGAAGCGAAAAATGAATTTGCCATTGTGCAACACGAAACTTTTGCGCCTATTTTATATGTGATGAAATATAACACCATTGAGGAAGCAGTAGCAATGCACAATAATGTTCCACAGGGTTTGAGTTCTGCAATTATGTCAACCAACATATTAGAAACAGAATATTTTTTATCTGTTGCAGGATCTGATTGCGGGATTGCCAACGTAAATATCGGAACCAGTGGTGCGGAAATTGGCGGTGCATTCGGCGGTGAAAAAGAAACCGGCGGAGGGCGTGAAAGTGGAAGCGATTGTTGGAAAGCTTATATGCGCAGACAAACAAATACAATTAATTATTCAACCAAATTACCGTTGGCACAGGGGATAAAATTTGATATTTGATTTATCACTCTTGGAATCTTTTGGATCATAGCGGTCCGCGTAATGTAATTTTTTATTTTTTCACGCAAAGCCGCAAAGACGCAAAGGTATAATGTGCTAAATTATAATTTCCCTATCTGTTTTTTACAATTAATGGCTCGATTTTACTTCCATGCTTGCAAACATTAAATTCAAAATTGAATCCGAACTGCAAAAGGAATATGCATGGATCATATCTGTTTTTGCAAAGTATATCGGATTTAATTGTGAATTTGTAATTGAGGGAGAAGATATTTTAGTTGCTGAGCACGGTATGGGAGATATGCAGGTCTCCCATTTTTTTAGAAATACGTATCAAAGTGGCGACTTCCATTTTAAAGGTTATTTCAGAAAGGAACCTCTGCATACCAATGCATCAGGTAAACCGGATTATTTAAGTACCTGTTTTTATTTATTGAGTTATTTACAGGAGTATATTGATTACACCCCTGATAAATATGACCGCTTTCCATACGATATAAGTTTGCAAAAACATTTTAATTGTATCGATCAAAATCTTGTAGCACAATATTTTGATGCACTGTATAACTCTACTTCCAAACTTAAATCGCTGGTAAATAAAATAGAAAGGCCAACACAATATTTTCTGACACACGACATTGATTCGGTTTACGGAGCTTTGAGTGATAATTATGGATATTTAGTAAAACATGGAAAGATAAGTGCGCTTTTACAATTGATCTTTAACCATTATATCAAAACCCCGGATTATTTATTGCTCAATAAAATATTGGATATTGAAGATGCATTTGACGTTCGTTCCACATTTTTTTGGTTAGTGAATAGCGGAAAAGGAACACGCAGAATAAACAATGCGGATTATGAAATTGATGCGCCTTCAATAAAAAGGATGCGCAGTGAAATTATTGCAAAAGGTTGGGAAAATGGGTTGCATAAAAGTGCAGGAAAAGATAATTTCACTAGCGAATTAAAAAAACAAGGAGAACTTGGTTCCCCAATAAATAGAAATCATTATTTAATTACGGAACTGCCCTATACATTTGATGACATCGAAAATTCCGGAATTAAATTAGATTCCTCCATGGGATTTCCGGATGTGATGGGATTCAGGAATAACTATGGATTGCCTATAAAACCCTTTCATCTTAAAGAAAAAAGAGCTTATAATTTTGTAGAGGTCCCGTTAAATGTAATGGATACTTCCTTAAAATATTATCAAAACTGCAACTCCAAACAAGCTGGGAAAAAGATACTGGATTTCCTAGAAAAAAATAAAACCAATGCTCTCCTGACTATTTTATGGCATAACAATTACTTTTTTGATCAAGCTGATAAAGGGTGGTTGGAGTTGTATAAAACAATTTTGCAGTTTATAAAGGAGAATGGGGGAGAGGTTACAACTGGTAAAAATATAATTAGGGATTTTTCTTCGTAATTCCCCACAGAGTTACCGAAGGAACTCTGTGGGTTCGGAATACTTGGTGTTACTAATTCTTTATCGTCACGTGTATAGGTTGTCACTTGACTATGATCTACGTTCGCATTCCACAGAGAGTTCCTTCGGTAACTCTGTGGTAAAATACCTGGGCGGGAATCCTTCGCCACAGAGTTACCGAAGGAACTGTGGATTCACTTCCACGCCTTCACGATCAACCCCGTGCCCGTCTTATGCTCACTATGCGTATCGATATAATTTAATATCAAACAAAATGGAAATGTAAATAGATAATAAAATGGTAAAATAATAAAAAATGCCTTGGAGATATTTAATAATTGCAGCGGATATTTCATCGATAATCGCCAGGCTATTTTACCGGGAGTTCCATAGGCATATCTGGCCTCTGTTTTTTGGAAACCGGCTGAGCGCAATTTCACCTGAATATCTTCCATATTATATCCATCGCGAACGTGTTCTTCAATAAATGAACTATCATCTCCCTCCTGAACATCAGATCCTCCTTGGTCGGAAGGAGTGGAGATCAATACCATTCCTCCGGTAACTAATGATGCGTGAAAATTTTTAAATACTTCCACGTCTTCTAAAACATGTTCCATTACATCCACGCATACAACTAAATTAAAATGATTATCAATTTTAAATTTGGTAAGGTCCTGTACCTGAAAACGAATATTTTTCCTTCCTATCTTTTTGAAAAACGTATTACAATCTGCAATTTGTTCTTCCTTTACATCCACAGCTAAAAATTTCCATTTTTCACTCATGGAGCTTAAATAATAGGAGTATTGCCCGAAACCGGAACCGGCGTCCATTATATGTTGTTCGGAATCCAGTTTTCCCTTCGCCCATTTTTTTAATTCTTTATGGATATGCCATGACCTTAATAATAAAAGATCAAGCATCTTATAAAAAAGTATTCTTAAAAAAGGGGTTTTATTAAATACACTTCCTAAACTTCGTTTTACCGGATCGTATTGCATGTATTATTTGTTTGATTCGATAGATTGTGTATTATTTTCTTTCCTATACGCCATAAAAAATCCTGCAGCGACGATAATTAATATCAAAGATGATGCAGCTGTCGAAACTTTTTTTCCGGTATAAAAAGAATGCGGTTCAAATTTAAAGGTGATATCATGTTCTCCCTCCGGTATCCACAATCCGCGAAGTATGTAATTAGCTCTGAAATGATCCACATATTTTCCATCTATATAAGCCTTCCAATCCTCATTACCTCTATACCATACTTCACTAAAAACCGCAGGGCCAGCAACACTATTTTTCGATTTATATTGCAATTCATCAGGTGTATATTTTACAAGTTGAATACTGCGTGCTGAATCCATTGCGGCTGTTTCCGAAACAATCTGAGCTTTAAACTCTGAATGTACGATTACTTTTTTAAGTGGATTTAATTTTTCGATTGCTGCAAATTCTTCATCTGCAGAATTTACCATTTGAACAGAATCAACAAACCACGTATTCCCGCATGCCATTGGATTACGGTCAACTGATGGTTTATTTCCTCGATTACCAATGATATACTTTGTATTCAGCATATTAATGGCTGGATAATTTCCTTTACTTAAATAACCATCTATCATATCCTGGTACCGCTGCAATTTTGCGCCGTGATATCCGCCTAGATTTTTATAATAATAAGAAGTGCTTCCATCCTGATCTAAAGCTACAAGCGTATTAAAAACCCTGAAATTGGGATCCTTATCTTTAATAACCGGATTCGCATTTCTGAAACGCTGCTCATAAAAATTTGCATCCGCATAATTATCCTTTCCAAGATAATGGGAGTCAACAATCAAAAGATCAACTACCGGTAAAATACAAATAATTGCTATGGCAACTTTTCCGTTGATTGTTTTCCTCAGAAATAAAAATAATGTAAGTGCAGCAAGTCCAATTAAGAATGTAGATACAAATACATCCGTTCTTATCATTGCAAGACGTTCATCTTTCAAAAGATCGAAATATGCCATTGTTTGCGGGTCATTCATTTGTGCCAGATATGCTTCCTCACGTGGACTAGTAAGATCAAACAAACTGCCCGATAGCAACAATAATACACTTAACCCACCAACAATAATGGAACTCCATTTTAATGCATACATTTTCTTTTTATCATCAATTTCATTTTCTTTTGATAAAAATTTATTGACAATATAATATGCCATAACAGGAATTGTTAAACACAACATGGTCATTGCCATGGAAACCGTGCGGAATTTATTATACAATGGAAAATAATCGAACATGAAATTATTAAATGCCGGAAAATTCTTTCCCCAACCTAAAAACAGTGATAAAATTGTTGCAGCAATTAACCACCAGCGCAATTTATTATTTGCAAGAAAGGCGCCTAATAAGAATAGAAAACATAAAATTGAGCCAACATAAATAGGGCCTGAGGTAAAAGGCATATCTCCCCAATATTTTGTTCCTTGTCCTGAATATTGCAATAATTCCTGTGCTTTTTTCTGATCTTGCTGGTAGGCAGATTGAACAAAAGAGAGCAGAGGGCTTTCAATGGTTTTTCCATCCTTGCCCTGTAAAAAGGAGAAACCACTTCCTCCGCCTGAGAAATTGGAATACATTATACTGAACGATTCAGCAACACCTGAACTCCAACTAAATGCATATTCACGATCCAATCCACTGCCCTGAACTTCTTTTGTTGTTGTGAGTTCACTTCCTCCCCTGATCGTTTCCTTACTGTATTCGTAGGTCGTCCATAATTTGGAGGTGTTTGCACTTACAGCAAATAATATTGCGACAATAATTATTGCTGCATTTTTAAAAAAGTTTGTTAATTGTTTTTCGCGTATGGAATAAACAAATTCAGATATCATCCAGCACAAGATGATAAGAAACATGTAATAAGTAATTTGTGGATGGTTTGCTGTTATCTGACAGGTCATTGCAAATAAAGTTAAGGATGCTCCGAGCCAAAACTTTTTTTGAATCAAATAATTTATTCCCGTTAATACAAGCGGCATTAATGCTAAAGCATTCACTTTAGTATTATGCCCAACTTCCATGAATGTTATGAGATATGTACCCAGGGCATAACATAAGGCTCCGGAAATAGCGAGATAATAATTGATCTTAAAACTGCGCAATAATAAAAAAAAGCAGACCAAAGCAATAAACATATAATTTGCAGGCCTTGGTAAAAACATACCTAAATACTTATTTACCTTTTCAAATACATTCCCATTTTCCGGCAACATTACCTGATAGGTTGGCATGCCGCCAAACATGGAATTTGTCCACAGGGCAGCATCGCCGGTAGCGTTATAATGATCGGTTGCCTCCTTACTGGTTCCGATATAATTCATTATATCACTTTGCACTAATATTTTACCCTGTAATAAGGGATAAAAGTATAGAGCACTAAACACTAAGAATGCTACCAGTGCAGCAACAAAAGCTAAAATATTTTTTTGACCGGTTGGTTTATTCATCATTCCATTGGATTTGAAGCGCTAAAGTTAAGAACTTAAAACTAACCATAAAAGGCTACTGAGTCACTTTCAGGGCATGCAGGACTTCGGTTCCTCGTGTTAAAAAAAAAATTAACACAATGAGCACTATGTTTTTGATTTAACTCCTTGTGTTCCTTGTGCCTTCTTTGTGTTCCTTGTGGTAAAACCACAAAGCACACAAAGGTCACACAAAGGACACAATGTTTATAGTTTGGAGTTTATATGTGTTGTGGTAAAAAAAACCACAAAGTGCACTATGTTTTTGATGTAAAAAATAACAAAAAGAACAATAGGGCCACGCAGTTTTGCAAGATGTTATAATTTTAACCCTTTATAACATTGAATTGAAAAAGGTCCTTATCATTACATATTACTGGCCGCCTAGCGGTGGAGTTGCTGTTCAGCGTTGGGTGAAAATGGCAAAATTTTTACGTGAATTCGGTTGGGAACCTGTTATTTACACCGCCGAAAATGCAGAAATGCCGGTTGTTGATCATTCTCTTGAAGCCTCTATCCCATCTGGAATCGTTGTGATAAAGCGACCAATTTGGGAGCCGTATGATCTTTACAAGAGATTTTTAGGTTATAAAAAGCAAGAAAAAATTGGTGCGGGATTTCTGCAGGAAAAAAAGAAACCGGGAGCCTTACAGAAATTTTCTATATGGGTAAGGGGTAATTTTTTTATACCTGATGCACGTAAATTTTGGATCAAACCATCTATAAAATACCTTTCGGAATATTTATTGAAAAACCCCGTTGATGCAATTATTTCTTCCGGCCCGCCACATAGCATGCATTTGATCGCAATGGGAGTTAAACAAAAATTAAATATTCCCTGGATTGCAGATTTTCGCGATCCATGGACAAAAATAGATTATTACAAGGAATTGAATTTATCGGACTATGCTGATAAAAAACATCATGTTTTGGAACAAAAGGTTTTACGGTCTGCTAATAAAGTTGTAACGGTAAGCAAACATTGGGCATCCGATTTTAACCACTTAAATAATAATAATACAGAAGTTATTACCAATGGTTTTGATGAGGATGATTTTAACAAAAATTCAGTGGAAATTGAGCGTGGATTTATTTTACATCATTCAGGCATGATAAATAAAGCGCGTAATCCGAAATTATTGTGGGAAGCGTTATCAGAACTGTGTATGGAAAATTCGGAATTTAACAAGGAGCTTGCTATACAACTGACCGGAAATATCGATTTTACTGTTTGGGAAAGTATAATTAACAACAAATTGCAAGACAAATTAGTTCATGTTGAACATATGGCTCATAATGAAGCTGTACAGGCTATGCAGCGGTCACCAGTTTTGCTTTTATTGTTAAATGATACCCATGATATTTTAGGCAGGATTCCTGCAAAATTATTTGAATACCTAGCTGCAAAGAGACCAATATTGGTAATCGGAAATGTTGAAGGTGATGCTGCATCAATAATTAGGGAAACTCATGCCGGATCAATTGCTGAAATGAATAATAAAATGGATATCAAGGAAAAAATATTAATACTATTTGATCAATACAGATCAGGACAATTAAATATTAATTCTACCGGTATCCAAAAGTATGCAAGGAGAGAAAATGCTAAATGTTTTGCTAAAATATTAGATGAAATCTATAACAATTCTGTTAAGATCTGAAAAATTCTGTTTGTTGAATTTCCATCCCACAAAGGAGGAATTTCACCTTTTTTAAAAGTATTATTTTTTATAGAATTAATAATTGCATCTATACTTTCCAACTTCCAACCGGTGAGTGTGTTTGTTCCCAAAAGTATTGTGGAAGGTCTTTCTGTATTGGGTCTTATTGTGATACAAGGTTTTTTTCTAAAGGTTGTTTCTTCCTGAACTCCTCCACTGTCAGTTATTACAAAGGTGCAGGAGGCTATCAGTTTTTGAAATGAAAAATAACTCAGCGGTTCCGTTACAATAACATTTTCTAATTTCTGTAAAAATGGCAAAAGCGCATAATTTACTAATTTTTGATATGTTCTCGGATGAATGGGAAATACCAATTTTATTTTTTGAGAGATATGTGCTAATAATTCAATCGACCTTTTCAAATCAATAAGAGAGTCAACATTGGAAGGTCGGTGCAGGGTGACAATGGCAAAGTTATTTTCCTCTAATCCTAATTCACTTAAAATATGGTTTTGTTTTATTTGATCCGAAAACTTTATCAGCGTATCTATCATAGTATTGCCCACAAAATATAAATGTGTCTGATCCTGTTTTTCTGATTTTAAATTCTGTAATCCACTTTCTTCTGTAATAAAAAAATAGGTGCTTAGCTCATCGGTAATGATGCGATTAATTTCCTCTGGCATTGTTTTGTCAAAACTGCGTAAACCACTTTCAATATGGGCAATTTTTATGTTTAATTGAAATGCCATTTCTGCCGCCGCCCGTGTGGAGTTTACATCGCCCACAACCATTATCAAATCAGGAGTAAATATATTTTGTATTAATTGTGTTAGGCCCTCCTTAATTTGAAGGCGCTGTATTTCAGGGTCACTGCTTAATACCTCAAGAAAGTAATCGGGCTGCAGATGAAGTTGTTGAAAAAATATTCCCGACAAATTATCATCATAATGTTGACCTGTATGCACAATTCTGAGGTCGAAGTTGTGAAGCGTTGCAGCACTCTTAAATTGTGCAATTTTGATAAAATTGGGTCGGGTACCAACAACAACCAGGATCTTTTTCATCTTAAACAGAGATCGGGCCTAAAGGTAAACCATAATATGTTAGTTACAGAAGTTTGTAAATAAACCCCTTAACCCTATTTTTGTTGCCTTAAAAATTCTGCATGCCGGGAGAAACGATATTATTGATAGGAGCCAGTGGCCAGATTGGAGCTGAGTTGACCATGTTACTTCGCACTAATTATGGTGACGCCAATGTAATTGCTGCAGACATTAAAAAGCCGGAGGGTGAGCTCTTCGAATCTGGCCCCTTTGAAATTTTAAATGTGTTGGATGTTCAGCATTTAGGGGAGTTGGTGGATAAATATAAACCGACTCAGGTATATAATATGGCTGCTATGTTATCCGCAACCGGTGAAAAATATCCACAGAAAGCCTGGCAACTCAATATGGATGGATTGATCAATACGCTGGAAGTTGCCCGCGAAAAAAAGATTCAACGAGTTTATTGGCCAAGTTCCATAGCAGCATTCGGGCCTACAACGCCAAAAGAAAATACCCCGCAGATAACAATAATGGAACCGAATACCATTTATGGAATTAGTAAGTTAGCTGGAGAAAGATGGTGCGATTGGTATCATTTAAAATATGGACTTGACATAAGAAGTCTGCGTTATCCCGGTATAATTAGTTATAAAACTGAACCTGGTGGAGGAACTACTGATTATGCCGTTGATATTTATTTCAAGGCTAAAAAAGAAGGCAAATACGAATGTTATTTAGGGGAAAATACTTTTTTACCCATGATGTACATGCCCGATGCAATTAGGGCAACCTTTGAACTGATGAACGCTCCTGCGGAGAAACTATTAGTGCATTCTTCTTATAATCTTGCTGCAATGAGTTTTTCTCCAAAATTAGTGGCAGAATCAATAAAAAAATATATTCCTGATTTTGAAGTTACCTATAATATTGATTTTCGTCAGAAAATTGCAGAAACCTGGCCGGGGAGTATCGATGATAGTGTAGCAAGAAATGAATGGGGATGGAAACACAAATTCGATCTTGACGCTATGACAAAAGATATGTTGGCGAATATTTAACAATTATTTGTAGTTAAGCAACAAAACAAAAAATTTGTTATAAGAAACAAATTAATTAGTAAAGCAAATTTTATTTAACCAGTATTTATATTTTATGAAAAAAATTGCAGTAATGACAAGCGGCGGGGATAGTCCCGGAATGAATGCTTGTGTAAGAGCGGTTGTGCGCACCGGAATTTATCATGGGTTAGAAGTTTTTGGAATTATGCGCGGATACGAAGGAATGATAGATGGAGAATTTAAGAAAATGGAATCTGTTGATGTTAGTAATATAATTCAACGAGGTGGAACTGTTTTAAAAACTGCGCGTAGTCAGGCCTTTATGACATTGGAAGGCAGAACAAAAGCATATGAGAATCTTAAAAAGAATGGAATAGAAGGATTTGTTGCTATTGGTGGTGATGGTACTTTCAGAGGTGCAACTGTTTTTGAAAAAGAATTTGGAATTTCTTGTGTAGGTGTTCCCGGAACAATTGACAATGATCTTTTTGGAACTGATTATACTTTGGGATTTGATACTGCAATTAACACAGCTATTGATGCAATTGATAAAATAAGAGACACTGCAATATCGCATAATCGTTTATTTTTTGTAGAAGTAATGGGCAGAGATGCTGGATTTATAGCTCTTTCAACAGGAATTGCAGGTGGTGCTGAAGCAATTGTAATTCCGGAAACAGAAACTGATATAGAAAATCTGATAGGTATCTTACAAAAGGGATGGGCGCATCAGAAAACATCTGCCATTGTTATAGTTGCCGAGGGAGATGAACGAGGTGGTGCATTTGAAATTGCAAAATTGGTTAAAGAAAAATTTGATCACTACGATACACGCGTTTCTGTTTTAGGTCATATTCAGCGCGGTGGAAATCCTACTGTGCGCGATAGGATTTTGGGAAGTAGATTAGGTATGGCTGCAGTGGAGGCATTAATGGAGGGAAAGAAAAATGTAATGGCCGGATTGGTAAATGATGAAGTCGCATTCACGCCATTTGCAAATGCTACGAAACATCATATGGAAATTAATAAACAAATGTTGCAGCTAGTAGAAATACTTGCTCTATGACCTTGTTTAATTTCAAAAATAAATAATCACGCACACTTGAAAAACACACTTCTCTTTTTTTTGATCATATTTTTTATATCTATCACAAAAAGTTTTGGTCAAAGTGATAGTATTAATGAAAATAGTTATTCCTCCAAAGGGAGATTTTATTTTTATTGGGGATATAACAGAACCTGGTATCGAAATTCTACCTTCCATGTAAAAGGGCCGGAATATGATCTTACCTTTTATAATTTAAAGGCTACCGACAGACCTACAGCTTTCTCTGTTGATTATATTAATCCCACAACCATGTGGGTGCCGCAATATAATTTCCGTATTGGATATTTTCTTTCAGACCGCATAAGTGTTTCTTTTGGAGCTGATCACATGAAATATGTGGTGACAAAATATCAAACCACAACTATGTCGGGGGTTATCACCGAAGCAGGCTCCATTAAATATGCGGGATCTTATTTAAATGATACCGTTGAACTCACTCCTGATCTTTTGTTATTGGAACATACTAACGGATTTAATTTAGTAAGTGGTGAATTTGAATATTTATTACCGATCACTCGAATGTTCAACGACAAAGTTGCACTTAAATGGAATTTTGGTTTGGGTGGCATTTGGATGATCACAAAAACCGATGTCAAAGTATTGAATTATGGATTGGATAATGATTTTCATCTTTCCGGATATACCATAGAATTAAAAACAGGTCCGCGCATTGATCTCTGGGACCGTTTTTTTGTCGCTGCCGAATTTAAAAACGGTTTTGCCAGCCTCCCTAATATTCTCATCCATAACGATCAGCCGGATATCGGCGATCAGAATATTACGTATTATGAATTTTATGTTGTGGGTGGATATTATTTTAGGTTGTGGAAGTGAAAAAGGAAGTCGCAGTCACAGTCGCAGTCTCAGTCGCAGTCGCAGTTTCAGTCGCAGTCACGTTGATGAAATTTGATCTTAATCGTAGAGACGCAATGCATT
>JBGAWP010000038.1:0-35477 GCA_044227505.1 Chitinophagales bacterium
TGGTCGTATTTGAAAAACTGGTTGTTTATTCCACCTACCCAGGCAAGAATATATCCTGTTTTGGGCTCCATGGCAAGAAAACCGGTTTGTAAATATCTCAAATGGTGTTTTAGCGAATCGATAGGGGAGAGAACGGTATCTTCCGCTCCGTTCCAGGTGAATATAGTAGTTTCCACCGGTTCTTCAAACCTTTTATTAATTCCCTTATCGCTGTATTCCAGCAATTTTAAGGATTTATAGCGCTCACTTCTCTTTTTTGCCGTGTTCACTACATCGGTCTTGCTATTTTTCCATGGTTCGGTTTTTCCCCAGCTTTTATCGAATTGTTTTTGGAGATATGCCATATGCTCGGTCATAGCCTCTTCGGCATATTGTTGCAATTCACCGTTAATGGTGGTGTATATTTTGAGCCCATCGGTGTAAATGTTCCATTCAGTGCCGTCTTCCTTCGGATTCTCCTTTGCCCATGTTTCCAATTGGGTCTTTAAATACTCCCGGAAATAAGGTGCTAATCCCTCACTAGCACTTTCGCGCCGGTAATTCAGTGTTATTGGTAATTGTTTTAAAGAATCGGCTTCCGGTTGTGTTAAGTACTGATTTTCATGAGCTACCATCAGATTTAATACCGTATTGCGCCGTACCAGCGATTTTTCAGGATGTAACCTCGGATTATACGTAGTATTTGCCTTCAACAGTCCAACCAGCACGGCACTTTGCTCAATGGTAAGATTTGCGGGAATTGTGTTGAAAAACCGCAAGGTTCCGGCTTCAATACCATAACAATCCTCTCCAAAAGGAACGGTATTAAAATATAAGGTAAGTATCTCTTCCTTGGTATAAACATCTTCCAGCCTACCTGCAATTATCATCTCCCGAAATTTATTTACGGGCATGGTGAGGGGACCATAATCCTTTCTCGCATAGAGATTTTTCGATAGTTGTTGTGTGATGGTACTACCCCCGCCTGCATCATCATTTAAAATGATAGACATGATAAGAACACGGATAAAACTGACAAAATCAACTCCGTGGTGTTCATAAAACCGCGAATCTTCCGTAGAGACCAATGCATTAATGAGATGATCAGGAAGATCTTCAAACTCTGCATTGGTGCGATTTTGTAAAAAGTATTTACCTAATAAAATGCTGTCCTGCGAATAGATCTCCGATGCTGTATAATTATTAATTTCCTTTAGTTCCTTCCGATCAGGAACTAAACCAAATGCTCCGAGCAGAATAAATATGTATAAAACAAATAAACATCCCGCCAAGACCCCGAAAGACCTGAAAGAAATGCGAAATACCTTAACAGGGTAGGGGTACGCCTTATTTAAAACATCGATATGTCTGCCAATTAATCGCTGGTAGGTGGGTTGGAGGGGTTTGAATAATTTGGTTAAAAACTTATTGATAGCGCCTGAAAGCATGGATGCAAATTTAGGATTGAATTTCCTGTTTTTAGGTACATTAAAAGGAGAACTTCACAAAAAAAGTATGCTAAGTTCTCCTGTAAACCTGTATCTAAACAAAAGGGATACAACTTCGTAGCCCTTTGTTTTGTGTTTCGTGTATAGATAGAGTTGTATCCAAAAGTGAATTCGCCAAAACATCAACTGCATTTTTGATATTTGAAATAATGTTCATTATAACTGCAGTGGTGTTGATTTTAATAATAGCAAAACCATTTATTAAAATAACATTGGCATTCATTCTAACAATATATACCATCCACATCACCCATAATTCTATTATCACCCAAACGTCGTTTAAAGTGATATAGTTATTGATGATCTTTATAATTTCCACTGCAGCAACAATTTTATTGTCCACAACAATCTCCATTATTTTTCCGGTAACGATCAATACCAAAACTTTTATCATTTTTTCTAAAGTTTTAGTTTTCACGTTTACGGTTAAAGTATATATGTTTTCCAATACATCTATCAATACACCGGCATTTTTATTTATATTTTTTATGATATAAATAATGATCTTTAAGATCAATCCTGTTAATCTGTTCATCGCATAAAAATTTTATCCCCTTTGCATAGGTAATTAATAAATAATACGAGTCTTATAGAAATATAAAACCCGGTCTAATGCATAGCCGGGTTGAAACACAGGACTGGGTCCGGGTATTACAGCAGGTATGCAAAGGTTTTAGAGGGATAAAACTTTTCGTTGTTGTCTGTAAACAATCTTTCTTTCATAATTTTTAATTTCATTAAAATAAAAAACCCGAACAATAGTCCGGGCGCAAATATTTTTAAACTAAAATATTCCTCACCGGATATTATTGAACGCAATTTGTTTTGTTGCACTTTTTCTCATTCGGGTGCAAATATAGGAATTATTTTGGAAGTAGGACATAGGACATTGGACTGGACATAGGACATTGGAAGGGGGACATGGGACAAATTTGTTTTAGGATAGAATTTATTTTATTTACATGGTAATTGATGTTTGATTAGGATCATAGATTTTAGTTCTACTACAAACTGTCCTACTTCTTATTTCCTATTTCTCCTTTGGCCGGTAAGGCGGTGAGTGCGGGAAGTAAACGGGAAGAAATTTTCGTGGAATGATAAATTAATTTCCCTCCAACGCCGTGGCAAGGTGTTTTTCACCTGCCACAGGTTCCGAAGCGAAATTTTCATGTTATCGACTAACTAATTTTCAGAGGAATGTTATTTTAACATTCACTTAATTTATTTTGCCACAAAGGTTAAGAACACTGAGGTTACACGAAGAAATTTATGAAAACTACTATTTCAATATTTTCAATGTAATATCAATGTTCCAATCAATATAAAAATTAAACCAATATATTAAAACACAAACTTATGTCCCCCTTCCAATGTCCTATGTCCAGTCCTGTATCTCCCTAGGTTAAACGTTAGTGAGACCCTCCTATCCTTTAAAATTATTAATACCAATATCAAACTAATCTGATATTGAAATAGAAATAAAAAATACAATCTAAATTAAACTAAATCCTATGTCCCCTTTTCCTTGTCCTATGTCAAGTCCTATGTCCTATGTCCTATGCCATATGTCCTATGTCATATGTCCCAAACATTGAGCTGATTCCGCACCTTATCCATCATTTTGAGTTCAGCTTCTTTCTGGGCCATGGTCTCTTCATCTGTTTTATCGAGGTGAGTATCCGGATCAGGTGCTTTCTCCTGGATGATTATTTCCACAAGTTTTCCTTTGAGATCTTTAGGTATCTCGATGTGGATATACTCCTGTTCGGATTTGATGAATTGAAAAAATTTAAACATGACGGGTGTGTTTGTGTCCTGTGAAATTAGGGAGATTTTTCAAAATAAACAAATTTTTTTCCCGCCTGCTTACTATTTAATCCTATTTTAGTGCCGAAATTATACGCTTTATGGCTTTGGTTTTAAAGGAGAGTTTGCTCAATTATGCGGAGTATGCAGTGTGGAAAATAGAGGAGGAGCCTGAATTCTATCGGTCTAAACTCATTTTGAGCGAATGGGAGACAAACTATCTTGCAGCAATAACGCACCCCAAACGGCAGCTTACCTGGTTGGCAAGCCGTTACCTGCTTAAATTCCTGATGAACACCGATGAATTTGTGGAATTGTTATTTGATGAACATGGAAAACCTTATGTTACAAATTTTGATCTGCATGTAAGTCTATCACATAGTTTTACTTATGCAGCCGCAATAATTTCAAAGGATTACCGTGTTGGTATTGATGTAGAGGAGCCAAACAGAAAGATAGATATCATCAAACATAAATTTTTATCATCTGATGAATTAAATCATATTGGTGATAAGGATGAGATGAAAAAATTATTGATATACTGGAGCGCCAAAGAAGTGATGTATAAAATTTATGGCAAACGCAAACTCGAATTTAAGGATGATATGTATGTAAAACCCTTTTTATTAAAAGAGCGAGGTGATATTGACGGAATTTTAATGAAAGGTGGAACAGTTGCAGAATATCACATGCATTATTCGCTTAAACAGGATTTTACCTTAGTGGTGGGAGTGGAGAAAGAGGTGGTGGTGTTGGAGACGATATAGGAATCGTTTCAAAATTTTTGATCAGCTTTACTGGCGATTCACATGCGACCCCTTCAGGGTCAAGATAATTCTAACTAAATGTTTTTCTATAAACATGCGACCCCTTCAGGGTCGGTTATTTCTCACTAAGTGTTTTTCTATAAACATGTGACCCATTCAGGGTCAAGATAATTCTTACTAAATGGTTTTCTATAAACATGCGACCACTTCAGGGTCGGAAATACCCCGATTGATATTCTAATTATGGCAAAATAAAGTGGATCTTAATTGATTTTTTTAGCTATTTAATAATGGGATTTTCAAACGAAAATGACAATTAATATATCCAAACAGTTGTGGTAAAAAACACCATTCAGATTGTTTAATTTGAAATAAACATTATTGACTTACAATAAAATTTTCCATCACTTTTGATCCCGAAGGGATCACATGTTTATAGAAAAAAAATAAAAGAGAGACCATCGACCCTGAAAGGGTCGCATGTAAAAGCACATATTCTGGATGGGATAATGTTCAAATCAAAATTTATGCAACCACAGCGAAGACGAATATATACAAATGCTGACGAAGTCAGCAAAACTCCTTTCTCCTCTCTCCTTAACCTTATTCCTTCACAAACGGTGTAGAAGCATTCATCCCACCCGTTTCCAATTTAATTCTATAATACCCTGCATTCAGATCTTTAACCGGAATTGTAATAATATTTATTCCGGATGTTGTTGAAATAATTTCACTGAAAACCAATTTTCCCAACACATCATAAATTAATACTGTTCCATTTCCGTTTTGTGCAATATTGTATTTAATATTTAATAGATCATTAGCTGGATTAGGGAATAATGACAATTTAAAATCATTGGAAGTATTTATTACACCAATTTGCTGACCATCATTTAAATTGATATTATCAACGTATAAATTATTTTCATAATCGCTGATCGTGCGGAATTTTACGAAGAGTTGTGATGATCCTAAATAACTGGTAAGATCAATCACTTCATTTCTCCACTCATCATCTTCCGGAACAAAAGAGCTCGCGGTGAATGGTGCAGTTTGCAGATCGGGATTTGCCTTTTTGTAAACGGATTCCCAACTAGTTCCGCAATTGTCACTAACCAAAACTTCGAGCGTATCGGAATAAACGCCACCATTGGTATACAATGCATAAGCAACATCAAACGTAAAACTAATCTCCGTCATGCCACTCAGATCATAAGCCGGAATTACAAATTCATCTATTTCACCATTTGCATCATTATCAAAATGGTTCATATAAATGGAGTAGGTTCCCAATGCAGCGGCATCGTTTGTTCTTTCCCAGGTATAATAATCATCGGGATTATAGATGGTATAACCATCGTAAGGAAATCCGCTTGCTTCAAATCCTTGTGATAAAGGAAGTGGGAGAGCAGTAAGACTAACTAAAAAGTCTGTCTCAGTAGTGTTGTCGCCGGCATCGGCATCATCAAATCCATTCGGATTTTCAAGTGTGGCTTCGAGTGTGTGATCGCCTTCAGTAGTGGTGATAGCAGGTAAAGAAACAGCTTCAGTAGCGCCTGTTACAAGCGATCCTGTCCAATTATAGGTAGAGGTGGGGCCTCCATCTATATTATAAAGTATGTCAATTGATGTAAGTAAAACAGTTCCATGGTTTTTAATGGTAACAACCGGATTTACGGTCAGATCACATATCGTTCCGCCGGGAAGCGCAGTAATTGCCTGAGCATCATATGGTTGTAAACCACAGCCTTCTGAATTTGTGAGATTAAATCTTTCACCGCCTGGTTCAAATAGTGATTGAATGCGATCTTTTTGATCCTGTGTGAAAATATTCATACAGGCATCATCGGTATAATCCATATAATTCTGGAACATAATACCGGGAGCATCAGGAGAACAAATATCCGTTTCCGGAAAACCCGGACAACCGTAGGTTTCCACTTTTTGGTTTGGGGTGTCTCCGCAAAGATCTGATCCCGCGCAGCCACCATCATCGCCCCAAATGTGATAAAGATTCAACCAGTGGCCTACTTCATGTGTAGCGGTACGGCCTAAATGGTATGGATAACCTGCAGGCTCAAGCCCTACGTGCTGATAATGAATCACAACTCCATCCGTAGCGGCAGGTCCACCGGGAAATTGAGCGTATCCTAATAAAAATGCGCCGATATTTCCACTCCAGAAATTGAGATATTCATCAGCAGGCCAGGCATCAGACCCACCGTCTGCTGTAAACTTAATTCCATCATCAAAATCGAAAGTTGTAACATCTGTTTCCACTCTTAAAATTCCCGAGGTGGGATTTCCATCCGGATCAATTGCTGCAAGGCAAAATTCCACATTGCAATCTGCTGCTACATCGCCAAATGCATCCGGAGTATCAGTGGTATCAGCATTTAAGCGTCTGAAATCAGCATTGAGTATATCAATCTGTTCCATTATTCGCGCATCAGAAATATTTTGTGCGGCAGTTTTGTAAACTATGTGAAAAACTATAGGAATTTTGATGGTAACACCACCTTCCATTTTATTTTGAGACTTGTTTTTTTGGATATAGCGATTCGTAAACGCTTCAATTTCCTGTTTTCTCTTCTCATAATCAGGATCTTTGGCCTTTAAGGCAGCTTCATGCTCAACAGTTGCACACCTGGTAACTTGTGTAATTCCAGCCTGTGTATAAAATAGAGAGATCAGTAATAAAGTAAAAAATTTCTGCATAAATGGTGTGGATTATTAATAAGTGTTAAAGATAATAAATTGTTGTTAAATAGAATTGATGGAAAACGCTCAACAATCAGTCACTTTTAATCGCATATAATATGGAATCCGGTAATAAGTTGCTTAATAGCTTCCTATGAAACCCTGTAAAATAGAAACTGAAAATGCACGAAAGGAAATGAAAGGGTAGAAAGGTAGTAAAATAAAAACAGCAATTGTCCCTTTCGGGACGCTTGCTGCTTGTTTATCCCTTAAAAACAGGTCAAATATACAGCTTTATCAGATTTATCCTAATTTTTTTGAAAAAAAATTTTCATTTTTTATTTATTTGGTCTTATCCGCTTAAACAGTCTGAGCGAGTCGGGAAAAGTAGTTATGGTACCATCATACCAAGTATTGTGGAAAATACGTTATGCATGCATCATGATCTTCAAATAACACATTAAATTTCGTAGCTATGAAACTACTCGCATTTTCCACACTTGTTGTCCTGCTATCATTTCAAACTTACTATATTCCGCTTTCAAAAATTCCCGGGGAGGATATTCAAAGTGATTCAACGGATGTGCTTGCAGAAGTGTTGGCAATTAATGCTGATCCGGCAAACAGATTAAGCAGCAGTTTTCGCCAGGGCCATGTAATCGATTTTCCTTTCACCGATTATTTCACACAAACCGAATTTGGATATAAAATAAAATTACCGGCTAATAATAATGTGCCAACTCCTACCTGGAGTGATAATAAAATTTATGTAAGTGGTGGATTCGGCAGTAAACAATTTTTAAGTTTTCATGCAGAAACCGGTGAATTTAACTGGGGAATTAATTTGGATGATGATGGTCCATCCTCTTGTGTAATAGAAGATGATGTTATTGTTTTTAATACGGAGTCATGCACCATTTTCGCCTGTGATGTAAATACCGGTAAACATCTTTGGTCGTGGTGGCTTGGTGATCCTTTAATGTCGACTCCAACAATTTCAAATGGAATAGTATATTCTTCCTATCCATGCGGTACGAATTATACATTTGATAACAACGGCGATTTTAGTGAACAACAAAATGCATCTCTGAATAATAATTTAAAAAGTAATAATGCCGGAGCGTATTCGCATGCCATTATTGCGATGGAATTAAAGACCGGAAAAATATTGTGGCAAAAAAGAATAGAGGGGGATATTTTATCCGCACCAATTGAAGACGAAGGAAAATTACATGTTGTAACATTTGCCGGTGTATATTATATTCTTGATTCAGAGACCGGAGAATTTACTTCCGCGAAAAAATGTCGTGCAACTTCCGCACCAGTTCTTCACAACGGACGAGCATATTACAGTCAGCGCGGAGATATGGCCGGAGAAGCAGTTTCAGAGCAGGTTACAGGTTATAATTATGAATTGAATGCGATCGATTTTAAAACACAAAAAAAACAAGCCGCTTATTTAGATAAGAATATTCAGAGCAGTTCAAAATTAAAAATGGAAAGTAATTCCAGTGACGCAGGAAATGGTTTCGGTGCGGGAGCACCTTCTTCTTCAAACTGGATGGCAGCAAATGAAAATATTGGACAAAGCAATGTAAGTTCGCTTCAAAATTTTTATGGTAGTCGTGTAACAGCTGTTGCAGATGCACAATATAATATTATGGGAGATACACTTTTTTGTTTGGATAATGTTACCGGAAAAGAAAAATGGAAATATGCAATATCAGGCAATTTGAAACAGGAGGGAGGATATCTTGCAACCGCACCTATTGTTGCAGGAAAATATATAATCACCGGAACATTACAAGGAGAAATTATTTTAATGAATCAATTGACCGGTGCAGTAGAAAAAAAATATGCAATAAAGGAACCTATCCGTTCGCAACCTATTGCAATGAAGGGATGGATATATGTAACTACCACTGCAGGTAATTTATTTGCAATAAATACCTACGATGTTACGATTTCAGGTTGGCCAATGTTGGGTGCCGATAATAAACACAGCAATAAAATAATACAATAAAATAGTAATCGTTTTAGTGTATTATTTTATCGTATTTTCCTTCTCAAGGAAGAATATGTGTTGCATCATAATTATAAATGCGGGTAATATCCTTATTGGTAATAATTCCCTGAATAATTCCTTCACTAACAACAGGAACTGCCTGAAATTTACCTTCTGCCAAAATTTCTAAAACTTCTTTTTGAGATGAATCAGGTTGTACAGTTATTGGATCGGGGGTCATCACTTCGCTTACTTTGAACTTTTTATTCAGATTATAATGCGTAATACTTACATCTTCCTTTATAATACCCGACATAAAACTGAGCATATCATTTATACTGATAATACCAATTAATCTGTCGTTATCGGCTACAGGTAAATGCTGAATTTTATACGTTGTAAAAAATTCCATTATCTGATCAAAAGTATTATTAACATTGGCCACAATCACTGCGCCAGTCATAAAATCGGATGCGTTGCGTTTAAAGATCATATTTTAAATTTTATGGAGTAAAATTCTGCTTAAATCATAAATGCAGAAATGATTAATGTCACTTTGTTTGGTGAGATTAGGGGGTGAATGGTGAGTGGTGAGTGGTGAGAAAATTCTCGATGGCCGGAAGTTTTTACTCCTGACCAATGACTCATGACTGGTTAATAGTGAGCACTAGGTAATCTTCAACTTAACCAAACGCTAAGGATAATAATCCGTTGCTTTAATTATAGATGGATCAAACTCACCACTCACCATTCACCACTCATGATCTTATTTCCCGCTTCCCGGTTGTAAAAACGAATATTTAGTTCCGTAATACAACATTTGTTCCGTAAAATTATCAGGATACGAAACGGAAACATCAATAATATTTCCCTTATCATCCAAAACAGGCGTTAATACAGGATTGATAAATCCGAAATAGGGAGGGATGTTTAGTTTTTCAGACCTTGCTAAAACCTCTTTATGAATATCCTCATCCACCTGAACACCATAAGTTTCCACAAGATCCATTCCGGCCTTATAATCGCCCTCAGATTTTATGCGTTGAATTTCGCGCAATAATTCACCGAAAAGTTTTCTCAAAGCTTCATAATCATTCACCACAAAATATGTTTTTCCATTTTCGAATTTTCTTTCAATCACATTGGTTGATTTACCTTTTGTATAAGCCCAGGCTGCAATTAATTGGCGGTTACGCATGTGCGATTCCTCCACTGTTTTGCCCGGTTCAATTCTGCGTAATTGCACCATTAAGCCATTGCGTATATAACTGTCGTATTGTGTCATTCCCACCGCAACATCCGGAATTAATCCCCATTCCACTAATTTAGGGTCCATGATATAATATAAGCCAACGAGGTCGGCACGGGCTTCCTCCAGAACATTTGCATAATTTTTTAAGGTCTCTTTAGGAGTTCCAACACCTTTATTTATTTTACCACTTGCATGACCAATTACTTCATGCATAGCTGTATGCATTTTTCCTGCAATGGATCCAAATTTAATTGCTCTTTCTTTTTCATCGGCGCTATAACAAAACTCATCTAGCAATCCTGAACTACCTGCTTGCTCATACGCGTAACCTATGTTTCCCAGACTTACGGATTTTGAACCGAAATCAGCTCTTATCCAGTTTGCGTTCGGTAAATTCACTCCGATAGGAGTGGCAGGAGATGCATCACCAGCCTCACCGGCTACATTTACAACTTTATAAGAAACACCTATTACAGTATCTTTTTTATGCTCCTTTAAAATCGGAGATTGGTCTTCAAACCATTGAGCATGCTGCGAGAGTGTTGACATTCTTTCAGAAGCTTCAAAATCTTTTAACTCAACAATTGATTCGAAAGAACCTCTAAATCCCAGAGGATCATTATATACTTCAATAAATGAATTAATATAATCAATATCACCTTCAGTTTCTTTTACCCACTCAATATTATATTCATCCCATGTTTTCAGATCGCCTGTTTTATAATATGAGATAAGCAGATTTAACGCCTTTGCCTGTTGAGCATTTTCGGCAACGGTAACGGCCTTTTCCAACCAAAAAATGATTTGTTTTATTGCTGCTCCGTACATCCCTTCCGCGATCCATAATCTTTCCTCAATTCCATTGGGTGTTTTTACCAATTGAGAGTTTAATCCGTGAGAAATTGGTTTTTCATCATTAATATCAATTCTGGTGGAATAAAATTGTTCTGCATCTTTTTGCGAAACATCAACTCCATAAAAATTTGTTGCCGAACTTAACAACAGGTCGGATTTTGGATCAAGATTTACTTTTTTGGCATCAATTTCAGGATCAAACATAATTTTTATCACATTCTCAGAAAGTTTTGTGTCCGTTGCCAATAAAAGGCTTTTAAAATATTCCTTAGAAAATCCGGGCATAATTTTATCGGTGGAATAATGATGATGAATTCCATTGCTGAACCACACACGTTTGGTATACACAAGAAATTCTGACCATTCATTAGAACCATTATTTCCGGCATATTTGGTGACAATATTTTCAAGTGCCTTTCTGATCTCCAGATTATACCTGTAATTCTGATCGTAGATTATATCCCTTCCGCAATAACCGGCTTGCGTCAGGTAATAAACAAGTGCCTTTTGTTTTGCAGTTAATTTTTCAAACCCCGGGATGGTGTAACGTAAAATTCCAAGGTCGGCAAATTGTTCGGTTTGCCATACGAAACTGTCTCCAATCAATTCCTCAGCTTCACCTTTTCCTGTGGTTAGCAGTTGCTGTGGCTGTTGTGAAAAGAGTGGAATAGAAACAAGTAGTAAGAGTATTAATGTTAATTTTTTCATTATTTCATTTTTCTGTGTCTGCAAATTTCGGCAAATCATACCAAAAGTTATAATGCATCTAAAATAATCCAATAGGGAGCGCTTTTAAATTCTGATTAGCTCCTGTTGAATCCGGATCCATTATCATTATGTTCTGTAAAAATAATTTTGGTTAAAAATCGTTATTATTACACTATGTTATCAATTATTGTTAACTTTAAACTCTAAATCTATAACTATGAATCTTAAATCATTATTAGCTACCCTTACCTTGGTTTTTATTGTGGGTATTTCAATATGGGCGATGTCGGCCACAACTGCGGGAGAAGCACATAAAAGTTCAGCTTCAACCGAACAAATGAGCAATGCAAATCCCGCTCATTGCGACCCTTCTGATTGCACACCTGAACAAGCTGCAAAATGTCCTTATGGAAATAAAGCGCAAATGAGTACAACAGCTAATGCAAATTCTGATAATATGTGTCCAGAGACCAAAGATTGCCCGCCATCAAAATGTAATGCCTCTGCTAAGTCAGAAAAAGCAACTTTATAAAATATTAATACGCAATATTAAATCAAGCTAAAACCGCAGCTAACCTGCGGTTTTTTTTATGCATAGTCTTTAATTTAAACCATTTAGTCTAAGTGACAAATGTTTCGATTTTGTAATTGACCCGGGTTGATTTCAAGGAATCCCACCTCTGCGGTCAGCACCGGATTATCCAATATTTATTAAATTATAAATCACAGTTTGATATAACAAATATCACTAATTACATGATATCAAATTGTTTATTTTACATGGTGAAGATTATTAAAGAGCAAAATTAACCATATGAAAAAGACCATTTATTTAATGCCATTAGTGCTATGCGTATTGGCATTTACAAATTCTTGTAAAAAAAGCATATTGGATGTGAATGAAGAATTTTACCTCAGCACTTCCATTGATGTTGTAGGCTCAAATGCAGCTTTTACAGGTGAAGAATTATTGGATGCAGTTGCACAAAGTGATCTTATCGATAAATATGCATCACACATTAAATCAATAGAAATTATTGAAGTAAAATATTATGTTTCCTATTTTAACGGAACACTTACTCAAAAAATAAATAATGGTGTATTTAGCATTGCCGATGAAAATGGAAACGGAGTTTATCAGGTAGCCAGTGTAAGCAATATTAATTTATCACAGGCCACCTTAGAAAGTGCACTCAGTTTTGACCAGACTGCGGTAGACAAATTGTCTGACCTGATAAAAAATGATCCGCATAAAGCCATGGTTTATTTATCAGGTGATGTAAATGAAACTCCGGTAGATTTTATTGTCACATTAAAATTTAAAATTAAAATGGTTGCAGAAGTGATATAGTAAGTTTATCCTTTTTCATTTGTGAGACGAATTTCACATTTAGAATTTAGGAATCATGGGTTTTGAATAAATGCCGGTTATACAGGCCGGCATTTTTATTAATGCCTCAGCAGTACCTACACATAAAAGTATGCTTCGGCAGTGTTTTTACACGGAAATAATAACAGTATCAAATTAAATATTATTATAATTGATTTCATATAGTCTCACCGTTTTAGTCGGTAGGAATATGTAGTTGTAATTAAAATAAATTAAGCAACAACCTCTTTAATTATATCCCTGTGAAGGCACTTCTGTGCTGTCTGGTGTAAACAACCGCAGAAATCTGCGGTTGTTTTAATTTTTAGCGTTACTGAGACTCGCTGGGAGCGAGAGCCTCAGTGATTTCAAGTAAAAATATATTATAATTTGTGGCCAGAATCGCATGGTTTAGTTCCAATTCCGATCCGGAGCGGTCTAAATTCTATATACAAACTACTATACACTATTTCTCATCCTTCCAATGCCATAAATGCAAACACGCATAAGTGCGATAAGGCTCCCACTTAGCGGATATCTTCAACATTTTTTGTCGCATTTCTTTTTTATCCTCTATATTTAAATTATACATTTTAATCATCGCCGACTGAATACCAAAATCGTCGATTGAAAATACATCTTCACGACCCAATGCAAACATCAATAACATTTCCACCGTCCATTTACCAACTCCCTTTATTTGTGTTAAATAAGATATTATCTCCTCATTGGTCATTTTATTTAATTTCTTAGCGCTCATGCCATGTTCTAATTCAAAACGTGCAACATTTAAGATGTAATTTGCTTTTGCATTCGATAATCCAATAGCACGCAACGTTTCAAACTGAGTTTCCACAATTTGTTTTGCAGTCGGTTCTTTTCCTTCATATAATTCAATAAATCGCTGGTGAAATACTGCAGCAACTTTTGTAGATAATTGCTGACTCATGATACTGTAACATAAATACAAACAAATATTTTTTTCTTGTTTCAAGATAAAAGGATCGCTGTTATCGATAAGCGATCTTAACTTTTTGTCTCGCGACAAATGCAATTGGTAATGTGACATATACTGCTAATTAATTGAGGCTGCAAATTAAACATATTCCTCTTTTAAACGGATGGGTCTTTGATCCCTTTTGTATCTTCGCAAAAAATATTTTAGATGAAGAAATTTCTATTGTATGGTTTGATCCTTTTAATTGCGGGTAAAACCTTTTCTCAGGCAGTAATGAGCCCTGAATTATTGTGGAGTCTCGGAAGGGTAGGGGCTGAAGCAATTTCTCCGGATGGCAAGAACATCATCTTTGGAGTTACCTATTATAATGTTGAGGCAGGTACTTCGGAAAGAAATCTTTTTAAAGTTACTTTGGATGGCGGGAATCCGATTCAGATCACAACGGAAAAAGGAGGGGAGAACTCCGTTATGACATTGCCGGGAGGAAAAATGGGATATATCTTCAAAGGACAAATATGGCAATCGGAATGGGACGGAACCGGAGCTGTGCAGCTTACCAATTATGAAGGCGGCCTCAATAATGTCCGTTTTTCGCCAAATGGAATGTATATTTTATTTTCAAAGGAGATCAAATTGGACAAGGTAATGGCGGCGGAAGTTTATCCCGACCTTACCGGTTCCAATGTGAGGATCATAAATGATCTGAATTATCGTCATTGGGATACCTGGGAAGATGGTGCATATCAACATGTATTCTATGCAAAATGGAACAATGGGACTATAACCGATGAAATAGATATCATGGCAGGCCAGCAATACGATTGTCCTCAAATGCCATTTGGCGGTATTGAAGATATGGTTTGGCACCCGGATAGCAAACGTATTATATATGTTACCAAACAAAAAACAGGTGCTGCTTATGCAATCAGCACAAACACAGATATTTTTGTTTATAACCTCGAAAACAGTAAAACACAAAATTTTACTGAAGGGATGATGGGTTATGATACCAATCCGAATATTTCACCCGACGGCTCTAAAATGGCTTGGTTAAGTATGGAAACGGATGGATACGAAGCGGATAAAAACAGATTGTACATCCTCGAGAAAAAAACTGAGACAAAAATTGATGCAACTGCGAGTTTTGACGAATCCATCGATGCTATTCGCTGGAGCAATGATGGAAAATACCTCTATTTTACTGCACCAATTGATGGTACCATGCAACTGTTTGAATTGGATGTTACCAATGTTTTTACCAAAGTAGATGCCGGTGGGAAAAAAGTAAACCCTGTTCGCAAAATAACAAAGGGCGATTTTGACATAACCGGTATTGTTGGCGAAGTGAACGGGCAACTCATAGTTACGCGCACTGATATGAATCACGCTGCCGAAATTTATCGTGTAAATGCAGCAACGGGAGATATGGCAGCCCTCACAACAATTAATAAACCTCAGTATGACAAGATAAAAATGGGCAAAACGGAGCGAAAAATGGTGAAAACCTCTGATGGAAAGGATATGCTCGTTTGGTTTATCTACCCGCCCGATTTTGACCCGAATAAAAAATATCCCACACTTTTATATTGTCAGGGCGGACCACAAAGTGCGCTTACACAGTTTTATTCCTTTCGATGGAACTTTCAATTGATGGCTGCAAACGGGTATATTATTGTTGCTCCAAACCGACGCGGAATGCCGGGTCACGGAACTGCCTGGAACGAGGAGATCAGTGGAGATTGGGGTGGACAGGCGATAAGAGATTATTATAGCGCTATTGATTATGCAAAAACACTTCCTTATGTTGACGGTTCCAGATGTGGAGCTGTTGGAGCAAGTTATGGAGGATACAGCGTATATATGATGGCCGGAACGCACAACGGGCGATTCAAATCATTCATTGCGCACGATGGGTTGTTCAATCTGAATTCCTTTTATGGAACAACCGAAGAAGTTTGGTTTTCTGATTGGGATATGGGTGGACCTTATTGGGAACCCGGAGAGCACCAAAAAAGCTATACCGACTTCAATCCTATCAATTTTGTTGCAAACTGGAATACACCCATTTTGATCTATCAAGGCGGAAAAGATTATCGTACAACTGAAGATCAGGCGTTTCAAGCTTTTCAAGCTGCACAGTTGCGCGGAATTAAATCGAGATTCGTGTATTTACCCGATGAAAACCATTGGGTGCTCAAATGCCACAATGCTCTGGCATGGCAGCGCGAATTTTATAAATGGTTGGAGGAAACCTTGTAAAAAATCCTAGTAATGATCATAGCTTTAAAATGCCTTTTCAGAATTTCCGGAAAGGCATTTTGATTTATAAATTCAATGCTGAATATGGTAAAAAATTGCAATGAAAATTATAATAAATTTATGAAGATATTATCATCGTTTAGATCAGGATTGTTTTGCTTAGCCAAGATATTCAGATGTTATACATATAAAATAAGTTAATGAATTGTATGAAAGTAATTGGCTGAATATCAAGAAATTAGGCTATTATATTTGCCCATAATTAATATTATGTTAAGTAGGCGCTTCTCTCGCCCCGCCACAAAAAAGTCCGCAATATGTGACTAAAATGTTTGGTAATACCAAACTAAAGAATTACTTTTGTTTTCATAAGGTGGAGGTTGAGGGAATCGAACCCTCCGACGAAACTGTCAAGGCTCGGTCGGGACGCCAGTCACAACCCCCTATTATAAAAGCAATATTTACTCTTAAAACCTCGAACTACAATTCGGGGTTTTACTTTTTTAATCAATTGACAAATATAATTATCATTTATTTAAAAACTACAATGTTTTATTAACATTAATGTAAGATTTGTTAATCAATCACTTCTATGATATATGTTTGTGGGAAATAACCACACATGAACTATTTCGAATTTATACTTTTAACATATATCGTAACAGAAAAATCCGTTCCTTTTGAATCCCTATACGGCTTAAAAGATAAGCCACCATTTTACCCACACTTTGATGATGATTTATTCCACGATTTAGTATTGAAATTATTACAGGATGAACTAATCGAAAACGATAAAAACATCCCTGCCCCTATGCCATTTATACCAACTCAGCGAGGCATAGACTTGCAGAAATTCGAAGCCGAGTTTTTAGCGGAAAAATCCAAAGAAAAAGAGGTCGAGAAAGAAAAATCTGGTCTTGAATTTAAGAAATTAAAAACCGAAGTAGACTTGTTGGCAAATCAATTATCAGATTACGGAACAACCAGAAAACAGGCGTCTAATGCTATTTTAATAGCGTGGATATCAGCCTTAATAGCAGTGCTATCAGCGATAGCGACAGGGATAGATATGCTATCTTATTAGCCTTTCTAATTTTACTATTTAATACAATTAATTCCTTGTCCATTGTGCAATATTTTATATACCGTACAAAAAGACTATATAAAAAGTTCATTATATTTGTAGAAATAAAAAACCCCGTCACTACCAATGACAGGGTTTTCTTACCGAAGCAGTTATGCTTTAAAATAGCAAAGAGGGATTCATCCCTTAAAATGATGCGAAGCGAACAGGCAGAGCTTTGGACTTGCCTATTCATAACCTTCTAAATTCTTTATTATGAAACTCCGTCTCGAGATTTCACCTGAATTTATCAAGTGGCTTATCATTTTGCTATACACAATAGCTCGATTATTTTAAGAACAACGCCCCTGCTTTATGCGGGGGCTTTTTTTATATTTCACCGCTCACAAATAATTTATTCCTCTCACCCCTTCTATCGTCGTTACGTTCGCGAGTAAGGCTCACTCCACGACTGAAAATGCTTTTAGTAGCCCACGCCACCAACCGCACAAAAGGCAAACCTACGTTAACATAATATAGAGTTATGCGCGAAATACTTTGAAACGATTTATTGATTTTTAAAGGCGTTTCAATGCTGAGGTTCAAGGGTTTATATTTTAAAAAATGTAATATATTTATCTTAATTTTTAAAAACATAAACCCTTGAACCTCAGCACCGTATTTGCCCATAACTGAATTTTATGTTAAGTAGGCGCACAAACAGCCGCCGCGCGTCCTCCTAAGCTGTCTACCTTCCTTTAGTTTTCATTCCATAGATTTACCCCAAAATCACACTATGGAACAAATTAATTTAAGTCAGGTAGTATCTTCACTGGGACTTTTACTTGATATTATTGGAGTTATTGTATTATTTAGGCTTACAGCCTCTCCCTACAAATCAATTTCTGAGGTTCACATCCGAGCAACACGAAGATATTCGGTTGAATATACTGCAAATGACATCGCAGATTCACTACTCAAGTCAATAAATGAAATGATAAAAAAGGTCAATGAAGAAAATGATAAAAAGTTTGCAAAATCAAAAAATGTTTTGTGGCTGATAATTATTGGATTTGCCTTCCAATTAGCTTCTGTATTTCTTTGATTTTTCTTTAGCAGAGTAATGAATATCGGTTAAGCCCCACCCAAGAAGGGCTCCTATACAAAATGAAATTAAGAGTTCTATAAGCATCTTTTCTATCGTCGTTGCGTTCGCGAATACGGCTCACTCCACTCCTGAACCTTCCCCTCGCAGGCATCCCGACCAGCCGCACAACGCTAACCTACATTAACATAATATAGAGTTATGGTCGAAATACTTTGAAACGATTTATTGATTTTTAAAGGCGTTTCAATGCTGAGGTTCAAGGGTTTATATTTTTAAAAATGTAATATATTTCTCTTAATTTTTAAAAATATAAACCCTTGAACCTCAGCACCTTATTTGCCCATAACTAAATTTTATGTTAAGTAGTATTTTCAACCCAAGCATCCCATTCATTAGCATGCTCCTAACTTCATGGTTGATATTTACATTCAAAAAATGATTGCATTTGAATGGTAATTGTTCAGGGGCATTTATATCCTTCCTTTATAATCATAATTAGGAAAAAATAATCAACGCACAATAATTTCAATTTCCTAATTACGATATTTTTATAAATAGTATTACCGGATTGGATTACCTTTAAACTAGAAATTCTTAAACTACAAAACACAAATTTTATGAAAAAATTGGCCACACTACTTATCATCAGCTTTGTTTTTAACACCACCGCTACCCTTTCCGCTCAGGTGGTTGAAAATGCTCTGGAAAACACTTTGTTAAAACCAAACATTGTAAAGTTCAACTTAACCGGACCGGTTGTTGGTTATTATACAATTGGTTATGAACGAGTTATAAATCCAAAACAATCAACAGGAATAACTATAAGCATTGCACCAAACGTTGATCTTCCATTTAAAAACACCTTATTGGATATATTTGGCGACAACGACGAAGCAGTTACGGCAATTAACAGTACCACCTTCACCAATTTCAGTCTGATGCCGGAATATCGCTTTTACGTAGGTGTGAAAGGTGCTCCTTTTGGTTTTTATGCTGCATCTTTTTTGAAATATACCCATATGACCCATTCACAGATCTACCAATTTACATCCAATGCCGGAGTTGTGCATAAGCCGCTCATCGAAACTACTTTTAATGGTTTCGGAGCGGGTGAATTAATTGGAATTCAATGGCAACTTGGCAAATCGATGACTCTGGATTGGTGGATACTAGGACCCTTTGTTGGTGTTTTAAACGGAAAATCACATGGTATAGACGATATGAGCGATATGGATGAGCAGGATAAGGCAGATATGGAAGCTGATATTGAGTCCGTGCCTATTCCGGGTTGGACTATTGAGGCAACAGTTGCAGAAAATACCGTAGATGTTGACCTGGGTGGTTTATTCTTCGGGACCAGAATATTTGGTCTGAATTTAGGCGTGCGCTTTTAATACACAAATAACCAAAATAAAAAAGGGGAGCATTTTTACGATGCTCCCCTTTTTTATTATTATTTGAAATTTAATTCCCAAGTAATTGTTTGATCGCTTCTGCTTTCTCTTTCTGGTTCGTTCTCACATAGATCTCCTTAAGAGCTAACATGCAATCTGTATTCTTAGGGTCGATGCGATGTCCATTTTCGAAGTATGGTAAGGCTTGCATATACAGTTTATTCCTTTCTACGGATAATTTTTGATATTCCGCTTCCTTTTCCAATGGCAGCATATTCATTGCTTTATTGATCTCAATTGCAGTGTTGTAATAAAGTGCTCCTGCATTCAGATTGATATCAAACCGCTCAGGGTCGAGAGACAAAGCCTTGTCGTAGGCTTTGATGGCAGCATCAAAATGCTGTTTACCGTTTAAGGAGTCCAATTTGATCAATTCGCTATGCGTAGTGCCTAAAACAAAATATAATTCTGTGTTTTTAGGATCAAGACTTATCGCATTCTCCAATTTACTCACCAAAACATCCAGCTTGTTCTGCGACAAATAATAATTAAGTTCAGCTGTAATGATCTCTTTATCCTGCGGGAAATTTTTGCGTCCTTCTTCCAGAATGGCCAGTGCTTCTGCGTTTCTACCTGCCTCCAGATAGATATTAGAGAGTTTGGAATACAAATACGATTCGCTGTACTTCATCTCCACAAGCTTTTGATAAGCAGCCACAGCTTCCGGAATTCTACCGGTTCTTTCCGCCATTAATCCCATATTGAATATCACACCTGTGTCTAATACTCCAAGCGGATAAGCCTCTATCTGCAGCAAATTTGCTTCGTGTGCCTTGCTAAAATTAACATAGGCCTCTTCACTGTTACCGGCACTATACGCAGTGGCCCCCTTAGAAAAAAACAGATTATAGGTAGTGAATAATTCAGTGCCAATATCTGTTTTGTAATTTTTAACATCCGGTAAACTCAATGCAGTTTTAAAGGATTCGAGCGCTATACCGATCGGATCTGAAATATTCGAAAATTCACCTGTTGTATCCAATGCTATCTGATTATAGATCTGTCCGCGGTAAAACCAGGTTTTTGCCTGTTCTTTAGTCTTCTCATTCAAAATAGCCTCATCAATTGCTGTCCTGGCTTTCGCATATTCTCCATTAAAAAGTGCGCTCGAAGCGGTAACAACTTTGCTGTTTTGTGCATTTACAACCTGGGTAAACAAAACTGCTATTATAAAAAAACCTTTGAATAGTTTCATGTTTTTAGTAGTTTATTGTATTAATTATCAAATGTTTATGTTAGTTCATCTGTATTATTAGTTTCGGTAGATTCATTTCCATTTTCCCCTTCATTCCCCTCTGGTCCACCGCCTAACTCTCCATTTTCTGTTTCATCTACCTCTTCATCTTTTTGAATCCTGGTAACAGATGCAATACGGTCACCATCTCTTAAATTGATCAGCCTCACTCCTTGTGTTGCTCTGCCCATCACTCTCAGCTCATCAATTCCCATTCTGATCGCAAGTCCTGATTCACAAATGATCATCAGATCATCTTCGTTGGTCACGTCTTTTATGGTGATTAGATTTCCTGTCTTAGGGGTGATCTTTAATGTTGTAACACCTTTTCCACCTCTGTTGGTAATACGATATTCCTGTTCACCGGTATCGAGATCCACCAACTGGCTTCTTTTTCCATAACCATTCTCACTCACCACCAATACTGATTTTTCTTCATCGCCCTTTTCAACAGTTATCATGCCAACTACTTCATCGTTTTTACCTGAAAGCACTATACCCCTTACTCCTGTTGCACTTCGGCCCATCGGACGAACCTTTTCTTCCGGGAAACGAATAGCTCTTCCGCTTTTCACGGCAAGCATGATCTCACAATTACCATTTGTTAAACGCACTTCCAATAATTCATCGTCGTCGTTGATGTTAATGGCAACAATTCCGTTAGCCCTTGGGCGACTGAATGATTCAACTGTAGTCTTTTTAATGGTACCTTTTTTAGTACAGAATACAAGGTAATGCGAATTTATAAATGCTTCATCTTCAAGGTCATGTATATCGATATATGCCATAACCTTATCGTCAGCAGGTAATGCAATAAGATTTTGAATTGCTCTTCCTTTTGAAGTTCTGCTTCCTTCCGGGATCTGATAAACCGGTAGCCAGAAGCAACGTCCCTGCTGTGTAAAGAACAACATGGTATCATGTGTAGAGGCTATCAATAAATGTTCGATAAAATCCTCCTCACGTGATGCACTTCCCTTTGCTCCTCTTCCACCACGGCCTTGCTTGCGATATTCCGTGAGCGCGGTTCTTTTAACATAACCCAAATGAGAAATAGTGATCGCCACATCTTCCTCTTCGATAAGATCCTCAATGCTCATTTCACCTTCGTTGGCTACGATATTGGTTCTTCTCGCATCACCGTATTTTGCCTTTACCTCCAGCGTTTCATCAATAATGATCTGAAAACGCAATTCTTCATTGCTCAAAATTTCTTTCAAACGGCCTATAAGCGCCATTATTTCATTATACTCCTCCCGAATCTTATCTCTTTCTAAACCCGTTAAACGCTGTAAACGCATTTCAAGAATAGCTTTTGCCTGCAGATCGCTCAAGGCGAAATTGGTTACTAATCCTTCTTTTGCTTCATCCGGTGTTTTAGAACCGCGAATTAAAGCAATTACCTGATCTAAGTGGTCTAATGCAATAAGCAATCCTTCCAGAATGTGGGCTCTTTCTTCTGCTTTACGCAGGTCGAATTGAGTTCTTTTAACGATAACCTCATGTCTGAATTCCACAAAATTGGAGATCAACTGCTTCAAATTCAGCAATTTAGGTCTTCCGTGAACCAAACAAATATTATTTACCCCATACGAAGATTGCAGTGGTGTATACTTATACAGTTGATTTAATACCACACTAGCCACGGCATCTTTCTTCACTTCCACCACCACACGCAAACCATCGCGGTCGGAGTAGTCGTTTGCATCAGAAATACCTTCAATTTTCTTCTCATGAACAAGTTCTGAAATTTTAGTGATTAAAAGTGCTTTATTAACCTGATAAGGCAATTCTGTGATCACAATATGTTCTCTGCCATTCGGCATGGATTCAATGTTTGCAACTCCCCTTACCACGATCTTCCCCCTTCCGGTCTCAAAACTTTCTCTAATTCCCTCAATTCCGTAAATGGTTGAACCGGTCGGGAAATCAGGTCCTTTGATGAACTGCATGAGTTCTGGGATGCTGATCTCCTTATTTTTGATATATTCCACAATTCCATCACAAACCTCCGAAAGGTTATGCGGAAGGATATTGGTAGCCATTCCCACGGCAATTCCCGAAGACCCGTTCATTAAAAGGTTGGGAATCTTGGAAGGCAATACTGTAGGCTCTTCCAGCGTATCATCAAAATTCGGAGAAAAATCAACGGTCTCTTTTTCTATATCCGCTAAAATTTCATGGGTTATTTTTTGAAATCTTGCTTCTGTGTAACGCATTGCTGCGGGACTATCACCATCAATGGAACCAAAGTTTCCCTGGCCATCTATGAGCGTGTATCGCATACTCCATTCCTGAGCCATACGAACCATGGCATCATAAACGGAAGTATCTCCATGCGGGTGATACTTACCGAGCACCTCTCCCACTATTCTTGCTGATTTTTTGTAGGGTTTGTTGTAGTCCATTCCCAGGTCGTGCATACCATATAAAACCCTTCTGTGCACGGGTTTCAGACCGTCTCTCACGTCAGGAATAGCACGCGCCACGATTACCGACATGGAATAGTCGATATACGCGGTTTTCATTTCATCTTCAATATTGATCGGTATTATTTTTTCGCCTTCAGCCATATCTTTTTTCTTCTAGGTAGAGTATTATTTTTTACTTCCGGCAAAGGTAACGAAAAGAGGCATCAATACACAGTTTCACCGCTTGTTTTATTGTCAAGTTTTCAACATCTTTTGACCAGTAATTTATTAGTAGAAAAGGCATGTGAAGCCTTAGAAATTTCACCAGCATTTTGTCTAAATTTGGCTTTATAAAATTTTAATTATGAAAAAATACATATTCCTCTCTCTGGTTTTGGCACAAATCCTTTTGGCATTTGATGCGTTGGAACTCCATTGCCAAACAAATACATTTCCATCCACAGGGAGTGCCGGAATCGGGACACTTTCGCCAGATATTTCCTCTGCCTTGGATATCGTATCCACTTCTAAAGGGATATTAATTCCCCGCATGACAAAAGCACAGAGAAACGCAATTGTTTCTCCGGCAACTGGTTTGTTGATATATCAAACTAATTCAACACCCGGGTTTTACTATTTCACAGGGAGCGCCTGGGTTGGAATTTCAACATTAAGCACTGGTTGGAGTATTTCGGGTAATAGCGGTATCAATCCAGCGAATAATTTTATCGGAACCACGGACGGAAATCCATTAATTTTTAAGGTGAACAATATAAAATCCGGATATTTAGGCACAGGTGGAAATGTAGGATATGGATATCAATCTTTGGATGTATTGACAACAGGATATGATAACCTTGCTATCGGGTATAAAGCCCTTGCCACTAATACTTCTGGAAATACAAATACTGCTATCGGGACCTATGCTTTAGTGTATAATACTATTGGAAATTCAAATGTTGCAGTTGGATTTGGTGCACTCAGATCAAACACCACAGGTATTTTTAATACCGGCGTCGGGTACAGGGTTCTATATGATAATACCAGCGGTTATTATAATTGTGCATTTGGGCGGGAAGCACTTCAACACAATCAAATGGGAGCATCTAATATAGCCATTGGAATTCAGGCCTTAAATGCAAATATTGACGGAAATGAAAATATTGCCATTGGACAAAGTTTATATAATAACACCTATGGTTCTGATAATATTGCAATTGGAGCCGGGGCACTTTTTTCCAACACGCTTGGTGAAAGTAATATAGCATTGGGAAACGATGCACTTGGTTTAAATTCAACTGCAGGATCTAATACTGCTGTTGGAAAAAGCGCACTTTCAGGCAACACCATTGGAACTAATAACACTGCATTGGGTTCCTACGCCGGTGGTACAAATGATAATAACAGCTCCTGTACTTTTATTGGCAGCAATACAGGTCAGGCAATTCCTGATAATTATACAAATTCAACAGCACTTGGAAATTTAACTATGATATCCGAAAGCAACCAGGTACGAGTAGGAAATATATTCATCAATAGCATTGGTGGTTTCCAAAATTGGAGCAATATTTCTGACGGCCGATATAAAAAAGATGTACAAGAAACCGTAATGGGATTAGAATTCATAAACAAATTAAGGCCTGTAGTGTATCATTTGGATATAAGTGGATTAAGTACATTTTTTAAGTACACTGATAGCAACATCGATAAAGGAGCATTAGCTGAAAAGGAAAAAATACTATATTCCGGATTCATAGCGCAAGAGGTGCAAGCCGCTGCTGAGGAGGTGAATTACAATTTCAGCGGGGTTGATGCCCCCAAAAATGAAAATGATCTGTATGGTTTGCGTTACGCTGAATTTGTGGTGCCACTTGTAAAATCCGTACAGGAATTATCTGCCCAAAATGAAGAATTAAAATCACAAAATGAAAATTTGCAAAATCAAATTGACAATTTAAATCGCGCTGTTTTTGGCAGTGCAAATATCAATTCAGATACAAAGAACATTGCTTCTGATAGAAACTCCTTGGGATCAAATATTCCCAATCCTTTTGACAACAGTACTATAATTCCATTTCAAATTTCTGCGGATTGTACCAATGCAACAATTATTATTGCGGAATCGGCAACAGGAAAAATAATCAGTTCTACTCCGGTTTCCTGCAGTGAAAAACAAATTTCTGTAGATGCAAAATTAATGTCTGCAGGAAATTATATTTATTCGCTTGTTGTGGATGGTAAATTGGTAGATGTAAAGAGTATGGTGGTAATGAAATGATCTGAAAACCTTCATTTTTGAATAATTAATTCCACTGCTCAATTAACTTAAAAAAACAGGGGCATCCACTTTCGTGAACAACCCCTGATCCCCATGAAAACACACAACTGTATAACGGAACTGTGCGAAATAAGTTTACATTGTAACGTTAAATTTCGTTAAAAATCAGTGGGGTAAATGTTACACTAAGGTTGCAGGGATCTTCCTAAGAGAGGCTCCTACTTTTTCAGTGGGGGTCTCACTTGGGTGAATGGAGAATAGTGAGTAGTGAGTATGCTCCGGTTGAAAGTTTACGATAGCATCAGAAAATGAGTAATGAGTTAGGAGTGATGAGTTCGACCGCATCGTGATTCTCCGCCGAATTGAACCATTTCAACTATTTTAACAACATTTTCCTGAACTCTGAACGTAACCCAAAATACAGAACCGAAACATGTAGTGATCGACGCAGGAGATCTACTACATATCAGAACTAAAAAACTCAATTCAATTTCTCATCCACCACTGCTGTCGTAATTTTCTTCCTCTCTCCCACTTGTTGTCTCCACATGGCATAATACAAACCTTTTTCAGCCAATAATTTTTCATGAGAACCTGTTTCAGCCATCTCCCCTTGTTCTAATACATAAATTCTATCTGCATGCATTATTGTGCTAAGACGATGTGCAATGAGGATGGTTATCTGATTTCTTT
This sequence comes from Chitinophagales bacterium, assembly GCA_044227505.1. GTDB lineage: Bacteria > Bacteroidota > Bacteroidia > Chitinophagales > BACL12 > UBA7236. The sequence goes on from JBGAWP010000038.1 coordinate 26,408, forward strand.
GTTGTGTGATTCCGATAATGGTATTGGATATTTCTTCCTCAGTTAAAGAGTCTAAAGAACTGGTCGCCTCATCGAAGATCAATAAACGGGGTTTGCGCAAAAGGGCACGTGCAATGCTGAGACGTTGTTTTTCTCCCCCAGATAATTTTAATCCCCCCTCACCTATCACCGTTTCAATTCCTTTTTCTGCTCTTGCCAGCAAATTATCGCAACTCGCTTTATGGATAACATCTAAAAGGTCTTTTTCTGTAGCTTCCGGGTTTACGAACATGAGGTTTTCCCTGATGGTACCGGAAAAAAGCTGGGTATCCTGGGTCACAAAACCGATCTGATTTCTAAGGTCATTAAAATCGATAGAATTTTCATCCACTCCATTGTACAATATCTTTCCTTCCTGCGGTCGGTATAAGCCTACCAACAATTTCATTAAAGTGCTTTTCCCGGAGCCTGAAGGTCCAACAAAAGCTATGGTTTCTCCTGATTTTACATCGAAACTGATTCCGTCGATGGCATGATTAGAGGCGGTTTTGTGTTTAAAACGAACGTTTTCAAATTTGAGTTTTTCAATTGTTCCTAAGTGAACAGGATTATCCGGTTTTGCCTCAGGTACTTTATTCATCAAAATATTAAAGTTGTTTAGTGATGCTTCGGCTTCCCTGTATGATAAAATGATATTTCCTATATCCTGCAGTGGTCCAAAAACGAAAAAAGAAAACACCTGCATGGTAACCAACTGGCCTGCATCCATCACATTTTTAAAGATGAGCCACATTAAAATGAAAAGGATCAATTGCCTTAAAGTATTTACAAAGGTGCCTTGAATAAAACTGATGCTTCTGATTCGTTTAACTTTCGTGAGCTCTAATCCGAGAATTTTATAAGTATTTTTATTGAGTCGATCCACCTCCTGATGGGTTAATCCAAGGCTCTTCACCAATTCAATATTTCGCAGTGATTCGGTAGTTGCACCGGCTAAAGCAGTAGTTTTTCCAACAATTGTTTTTTGTATGATCTTTACCTTTTTACTCAAAACGTTAGATATATAGGTGAGTAAAATGATGCCTATAAAATACACAGCAGGTATATACCAATGTATATAAATAGCAGCGTAAACAAACACGAAAACAATTCCAACAAAAATACCGAGGAGTACGTTGATGAACATGTTCATAAACCGTTCAACATCTATTCTAACTTTGGAAAGAATAGATAATGTTTCTCCGCTGCGCTGGTCTTCAAAGTCCTGATAAGGAAGTTTCATGGCGTGTTGCAAACCATCTGTAAATATTTTAGCTCCGAATTTTTGTGTTACCACATTGAGAAAATAATCCTGAAAGTTTTTAGCGATCCGACTTATCATAGCCACAGAAACAGAACACAACAACAACATCAACACACCGGGTTGTTGCCAGGAAAATGAATAAAAGAAGGTATGCCATGTATATTCCGAAGAATTAGTCTGGTAGGTATTTGCCAGTGTTACCAGATGCCCTAAAATAATTGGGTCAACTAATGAAAAGCCGGTATTAATGGCCGCGAGAAATAAAACAAAAAAAACTAGCCATCTAAACGGCTGTAAATAAGTAAAAAGAATTTTCATAAATGTAATTGCCTGATACGCTACAACTCAAAAGTAGTGATGCAAGTTCAGATAAAGAAAAATGGTAGTGTGTAAAAGTATGTAAGATTCGAAGGGTGCTTGAAGATTCGAAGGGTGAATTAAAGATTCGAAGGGAGAAGATTCGAAGAATCGAAGGGAAGGTTCTAAGGGGCAAAGGAAGGAAGGTGTGTAAGGTTGAAAAAGGGGGCTTCGATTAGTCAGTTAAATTTTATTATCCATTGGTACAATTTACAATACCATAAAATTTTCCTTTTAAAATTTATGTCCGGCATTTCGCGGCTTGCTTTTTAGTCGGTACAGTCCTATTTCATACTTCCTACTTCCTCCTTCTACCCTTTGTATTTAAATTCTGCGAAAGTGTAAATTTGTGATATAATCTTATAAATTTAATAAAATCCTCAATATGAAAAACCTGTTATTACTTTTATTAATTACAAACTGCATTTTAGTGAACAGTCAAATCAATGTTGGAGTTGATTACAATAGATCAACATACAGCTCCAATGTTGGAATTACTGTTGGCAAACAATTTAAAGCACATCAAATTTCATTGGGATTAAGAATAAATGATCCTAAATCATCGTCACGACCATTATATAACATCGACGTACATCCCACAAACTTCAAAGAAATGTTAGGTGTAAAACTAAATTATAAATATTATATTAAAACGAATTTAAAGGTGCATCCTTTTTTGATGCTTTCTTCAGAGTATTCGCATAGTCCACTTCGATCAGATTATCTTGGTGAAATGGATAGAGATAGAGTAATTGATCCGGATGATTATTTTCAATACTATGCTGGATTTGTACGCTTAACCGGGCTTTATCATATTTTCGACCAAAGAATAGGATTGGGCTTTACTGCAGACATTACAGAAACGTTTAATTTTTCCATTTATGGTGGATCTGGTTTAACATGGATGACATATGATACAGGTAATCTTAATGTTTATATGCCAGGTGCCGGAGTAAACAATTTTTTTGGATTGGGGTTTGGATATACTTTTAAATGATTGTTATTAAGGCAGCAATATATTTTAGACCATATAGCAAAAAAATCATCACTCCTGAATAAATTCCAAAAAAAAATAAAAATTCAAATCTAAATCAAATCAAGTCCTATTTCCCATGTCTTATGTCAAGTCCTATGTCCTATGTCATATGTCCTACGTCCTCTTCAATGCAATTCCAAAATCTCCACATCCGGGATATCTCTTAAAATGAGTTGTATATGCTTGTTATGTGCTTTTGATTTAAATTCTGCGAATATTTCCAACACATCTCTGTCAATATACACACTATCAGTACCGATAATTTCTACGATGGAATATTGTGGAATTTTATCGAGCGTTTCCATGATTCTTTTTTTATTGATAAAACTTACGTTGAGAGCAAGATCAAGTGTGTAATGCGGAGTATGTCCTTCTAAATTTTCCTTTAAAGTAAACCCGGCTTTGTAAGTATGTTTAATAAGGAAATAAATTGCATACACCACTCCTATTAAAACACCAATTAAAAGATCGCTGAATAAAATAGAAATTGCAGTTACGGCAAATGGAAAAAATTGTTCCTTTCCTTGTTTATAAACTGCGCGAATCATTTTTGGTTTTGCAAGATTATATCCGGTTCTTATTAAAATAACTGCTAGTACGCAATATGGAATAAGGTTTAATAAACTGACTGCAAATAATATCGCCACTAAAAGCCATACACCATGCATAAATGCAGATAACCGTGTTTTAGCTCCTGCTTCGGCATTGGCAGACGCTCTTACAATAACTGCTGTGATTGGTAATCCTCCAAAAAAACCACTTATTAAATTTGCTGAGCCCTGAGCAACTAATTCTCTGTTTTGAGGAGTTATTCTGTTGTTAGGATCTAATTTGTCAATTGCAGTTATACTTAAAAGAGTTTCCAATGATGCAACAAAACAAATTATTACAGCAGTCTTCCAAATTTCTGCATTCGTAAAAAGTGCAGAAAAATCTGGACCATGCATATCTGAAAAAATATTATCCGGAATGTTGACAAATTGCGCTGAAGACAATTTTAAGAACGATATATATTTTTCAAATATCAACGCTAAAATTATTCCGAAAAAAACCACCAAAAATGTTGTTGGGATATAAGGAAATCTTGAAGCAAATAATTTTTTCCAAACGTAAATAAGTAAAAAGGAAAATATTGCAATTATTATTGGACCTAAAGAGATATGTTCTAATAGATTACCATTCATTTTAAATCCATGTTCAAAAGTGAACACATTAAATAATTCGTTTGTCCAGAAATCGGGTTGATCATATCCTATAAGCAGTGGAATTTGTTTTGATATTAAAATTATTCCGATGGCAGTCAGCATTCCTTTAATAACTCCGGAGGGAATAAACTGTGTAAATCCTCCTAACTTGAAAACACCCAATAATATCTGCAAGCCACCTGCAACCATAAGAGATAAAAAGAATATCTCAATACCTCCAAGACCTGTTATAGCTGCAACACATATGGTGGTCAATCCCGCTGCAGGCCCACTCACGCTAAGTTCCGAACGGCTGATAAGCGGAACAACAAGTCCGCCAATTATACCTGCTAATAGTCCGGAATACAAAGGAGCACCACTTGCTAAAGAAATCCCCAGACAAAGTGGTAACGCAACAAAAAAAACGGTAATACTTGATTTGAGATCGTGTTTTAGAAAGGATAGGAAATAAAAATGAAACCTGCGTTTGATCAAATTCATAACAGACCTCAAAATTGGCAAATTTCCAATTGAGTTACATAAAAGTTGTAACCATTTGTTTGTTAATAAGGAGAAAGGAGTTTAAATTTCTTGCGAAATTTTAGTGTCATATGTCCTAAGTCCTATGTCGTATGTCCTATGTCGTATGTCCTATGTCCTATGTCCTATGTCCTATGTCCTATGTCGTATGTCCTTTCATTGCGCTGCGCCACTTGCAACCCAGTTCACAATGGTTTGAATGTAAACATCATCAAGTTTTGGCGATTTTCGAGGCATTGACTCAACACCTTCCGCATGTTGTATGGCAGGAATTAATTTTCCATTGACACTTTGTTCCCTCACGTTTTCATAAGTTGTAAGGTTTATTCCCCCGGCCGGACGTTCTGCATTGTGACAACCTATACAGCTCAAATTAATTATTTTACTCACATCTTTTGAATAAGTAAGTGTTGTTGTTGCAGATTTAGAAGTACTGCATGCCACAAGGGTTAAAATAAATAAACTGCAAATAAAATAATAGCTTATGCGTATATACATAGAGTGGTTTTTTGGTAAAAATATAAAATAATTATCGTTTAAGAATTTCTCCTAATCTTTTTTCATTACCATTTTATTGATGAATGACAACATAAAAACTGTTATGATCATCGCAACAACAACAACATAACCAAGCCAATCGTAATGATCTAAATATCCGGAATCTTCCTGAACGATTATCAATCCTGCAAAAAATGCAGCAATTCCACCTGAAAATTGTTGTACTGAAGAATTAATACCCATAAAAGCTCCTCGGTCAGCAGGTTCAGGAACAGCTGACATTAAAGCTGAGGCAGAAATAATTCTGGATGAAATTCCAATGAACAAAATCACATTAATCATGATAACAACCCATAAGGGTGTAGCTCCGAGATTGCAATAGATCACCACCATGATCATCGACAAAATGGAACCTGCAATAAACATATTGTATTTTCCAATTCTGTCGCTAAACCTTCCTATAATTGGCCCTGCTACTATGGTAAACAATCCTGTTATTACGTAAATAAGTGGTAAATGATCGAGTTCTATTTTAAGATTATTTACAGTAAATGCACTGCCGAAAGGCATCAACATAAATCCACCCGTTGCAAGTAAAGTTGTAGCAGCAAAACCTGAAAGATATCTTTTTTTGCTGATGGTGAGTTTAAAATGTTGAAAGGAAGTGATATTTCTTTTGATTGCTAAATGTTCAGTAACAGGTTTTACTTTCCATATGATAATAACAAATACCAGCACACTAATGGAGGCGATTAAAATAAAGGGAGCATGCCAATTTGTTTTGTTTGATAAATATAGTCCAACAGGTATACCCAAAACCTGACTTGCGGCAAATGCCATTTGAATAAAACCCATCACTCTACCTCTCACCTGTAACTTAAAAATATCTGTTGTGATGGCAAATATGATGGATCCTATTACTCCACCGAATATACCGGTAATAACTCTTGCAATTAATAAGGAGATGTAATCAGGCGCAAATCCACATAAAAAAGTACCCAGAATAAATCCTGCGTAAAAAACCAACAATAACTTTTTTCTGTCGTACTTATCAGCAAATCCTGCAGCCAGTAATCCACTTATGCCTGCACTTATTGCATAAACCGATACAACCAGGCTGAATTGTGCAGGAGAAATATCCAATTCAGGCAACAATATGGCACTAAAGGGTGAAAGGACCATAAAATCCAAAATGATGGTAAACTGCAAAAAAGTCAGAATCGCTATCAGGAACATTTCGTAACCTGTAAAAACCGTTTCCTTTTTAATTTCTTCACTCATAGTACCGATAAAGGGTAATTTTCAAACGTTAGCTAAATATTGACAATTGAAAGAACCAGAAATACTCTTTTAATCAATTTCGTTCCTTTCACTTTTATCAGGGCAATAATAGCAGATTAAACTTTAGATTTTTTAAAATGCATGTTGATGAAATATCCATTATACATGCTTCCTGGCGAAAACCTACCATAAAATGTATAATTTGTCCTGTTTTAAATACAATGACTCTTAAAGCCGTTTAAAGTCCTTAAAGCAACCAACACTTTTCAAATTAAATTTGTAAACTGGATATACCATAACCTGGACTGAAAACGTTTATTAATGCACAATTAGCCCGTATTTATTGAATATACGCAATGTTTTAGGTGTAATTTTTGCACTTTGTTTAAAAAAGGGAATGAGATTTGTGTAATTTGGTAATTGATAGCATCATATATAAAAAGGAAAAATTATGAAGACCTGGAAAGAATTAGAATCAAAGACGAAACGCATAAGTGGGGTTATAACTACAACTATTGTTGGTGTTTTAACCGCTATTATGTTTATTGGTTTTACAACACCTGCAGTTCCTGAAGGAACAGAGGGCCTGTTAATTGATTTCGGAACAGATATTTCCGGTTTCGGTGAAAATGAACCGGCTATTGCCGAATCTTCAGCCTCTTCTGTTACTCAACCTCTGGAACAGGAATCGATTACACAGGATATTGAAGAAAGTATTGTGATACCTGATAAAAAGGTGATCACAAAACCAAAAGCAGACATAAAGAAAACCTCCACTGAAACAACTAAGCCTGTAAATAAGGATGAATTATTCGATCCTAATAAGATAAAAAATAAGGGAACAACCGGTTCATCAAGTCAGGGAGATAAAGGTGGGACTGGAAATGAAGGTGATCCGAACGGCATTCCAAATGGGGGCGATGGTTTGGGAAACACAGGAAAAGGATATGATGTATCTGGCCTTGGAAACAGGAAAATAAAATCACCACCCACTTTAAGTGTTAATCACAATGAAATCGGCGATATCCGAATTAAAATTACGGTAGATAAATCCGGTAATGTTATTAAAGCTGATTATGAACGCAGTGGTTCCACTATTACAGATACCAATCTAATTGCAAAATCGAAGGCAGCAGCCTTAAAAACAACATTTACCGTAGATAACAATGCTACCGAAACACAAATAGGATATATCACCTTCCACTTTAAGTTACAATAATACTTTGGAACTCAACTGTTATTGAAGTATGAAATGAGTGCTCTCTGTAAAAGGAGAGCATTTTTTTTTGCGGTACACCTGAACAGGAAAATGCTGAAATTATTATCCTTACCTCTCCCCTTCTATTTTTCTTATTCAGAGGAAGTTATAATATCACAATAATTTTAATTCAATTTGCAGTTGCAATTTATTTGGCAAAGTGATGACTTACAAGGAAACTATTGATTATCTCTACACCCATTTACCAATGTATCATCGCATTGGAGCTGCTGCCTTCAAAAAAGATCTTACCAATACTATCGCATTATTGAAAATATTGGACGACCCACATAAAAAATTTTCGAGTATTCATGTTGCCGGCACCAATGGTAAAGGTTCTGTTTCGAACATGCTTGCATCGGTGCTTCAGGAAGCAGGCTATTCCACGGGATTATACACATCCCCTCACCTACTCGATTTCAGGGAGCGAATACGCTTAAATGGGACCATGTGTGAAAAGGAGTTTGTGGTCGATTTTGTGGAGAGGATCAAACCACATATACAAGAAATTTCACCTTCCTTTTTTGAATTAACAGTTGCCATGGCATTTGATTTTTTCGCGCAAAAAGAAATTGATATAGCTGTTATTGAAGTAGGTTTAGGGGGAAGATTGGATTCCACAAATGTGATAACTCCTATCCTTTCCATAATAACAAATATCAGTTATGATCATCAATCAATGCTGGGAAATACCCTGAAGGAAATTGCCGGAGAAAAAGCCGGAATTATTAAACACAACATTCCGGTGGTTATTGGTGAATTTCAGGAAGAAACATTCCCTGTGTTTTTAGAAAAGTCAAATTCAATTGATGCAGCCATTTATTTAGCAGAGGATAATGTTCAGGTTGAAATTTTAGAGGAGGAATTAAATTACCTGGAATTAAATGTTGCTTATTTGGACCAATTGATTTATCCCGGTCTGGTTTTGGATCTTGCAGGAATATACCAATTAAAAAACATTAAAACGCTTGTTCAATCTATTGAAGTTTTACGCAGTGTTGGAGTTGAAATTCCGGATGAGGCTATTTATGATGGATTAAAACAGGTGAAAAAAAATACCGGTTTCGCCGGTCGATGGCAAATATTATCTCAACACCCATTAGTAATTTGTGACTGTGCACATAATAGCGCAGGTTTAGCAGAATTATTTGAACAGGTTAGAAAAACAGTCTATGATCAACTCCTTATCGTAACCGGTGCGGTAAACGACAAAGACCTCCGCGCAAATCTTCAGCAATTTCCGAAAGAAGCTACCTATTATTTCTGTAAGCCTGATATTCCTCGTGGTTTGGAAACGGAAATACTGGAACAAATGGCCGGTGCTGAGGGTTTACAGGGAAAGAGTTTTCCAAATGTAAAGTCAGCCCTGCAGGCAGCAAAACAAGAAATGCAAAGGAATGACCTTTTATTAATATGCGGCAGTATTTTTGTGGTGGCTGAGGCACTTGACGCATAGATAACCGATTTAAAGAAATTAGAAACAAAAATTCAGTTTACAATGAAACGAAATTTACTCCTGTTTTCCATCCTTTTTATATCACTGAGCCTGAGGGCACAGGTATTAACATCCTATGAATTTAAGGTAAAGATCAAAGGTGTTTCTGATACAACACTGTTTTTGGCACACCATTACG
>JBGAWP010000039.1:0-35292 GCA_044227505.1 Chitinophagales bacterium
AGGTAAATTATCCGGAAGTTGTATTCGATAAGTTTTTTCTTGGATATCATTTTCCATAACGGGAATCAAGGTTTTTATGAAGCGACCCTGTTGATCTACAAGTGATAATGGATAATTTTCATCCAGGTAAAAATTGGTTTTTAGATAACATAGATCTGAAGTGGGGTTTGGAAAAATATAACAATTTTGGGTTATTATCTGATCATCCAGAGACGTAAATTCCAATTCAGGTAAAAGTCGCCATATTCTACCCTCATTAATGGTATCATCTTCTAAATAACCGCATATTAATATTGCATTATCCGGTTGTATGGCCAGGTCGGTGCCAACTTCAAGCCAACTTTGCCAACCTGGTGAAACATCAAAATAACCGTTATCACCTAATACAGTATCTTGTACTCCATTTTGGTAATATCTTGTTAAAAATAAATAGGAAGAAATACCATCAATTGACCAAGAGGTTGTCAAAAGTAAAAGCTTGCCATCAGCTTGTAATTCTAATGCATTTGGAATATTGGTGGGATTATAATTTTGATGAACCTCACCACCAAAGCCAAATAATAAATCTCGTTCCCCATTAACAGAATATTTATATAAAAACAATTCAGAGGTTTCTCCCCAATCTATTATTCCAGCGATGAAAATGGTGCCATCATCATTTCTGCAAATTGTTGAATTTCTATATCCAAATGGATAATCATTCTCTACGGTAATTATTCCCTCAGATCCAAAAGATTCATCAAATTCACCATTTGGTAATAACTGAAGAATCAGATTTGTTGTCATCACTATTATTTTTCCTTCCGGTGTAAGTAAAAGCGATTTTGGGCATTCATCCGGCAAAAGATCACCCAGTAAAAGTTTTCCATCAACTCCGAAATCTTCATCTGGTGATCCATCAGGTAAGTAACGACAAATAGCAGGACCAAAGGTCCATAAAAATGGGTTAAATTCTATTTTAACAAACCCGGAAACGAGAATTTTTCCATCGGGTTGCACAACAAAATCCTGAAACCAACTATTACTTGTACCTAATGATTCATAAAGAATACCATCTAAATCAAATGAAGAATCAGGAGAGCCGTCGGAAGCAAATTTTGCAATCGTAAAATTTTGCGCTCCAATAGCAGTATTACACCCGGCATAAATTGAACCATCAGGAAGTGAAATGAGCTTATGACCATCACTATAAAGCGATATACCTGAACCTGGAGTTTGAATGGACCCATCATTACCGAAAGTACTATCTAATTCTCCATCAGGATTGAAACGGGCTATCAATACCGAATCGGAATACAAATCATTATTACTCATGACCAGTATTTTTCCGTCCGTTTGGATTGTTATGTCAAGAAAATGGTCTCCTCCATTATTGAAGGTACATATACCATCAAAATTGAAAGTGGAGTCAAGGGCGCCACTTTCCTGTGACATAACATTACTTACCTGTGAAATTAAAAAGATAAGTAGAATGGTATTATATAGTTTGTTTTTCATGCAAAGGAAATTTACCAAATTTACTTTCTTTTGAGATTTAAAACAAGTGCTCTCGCTCCTAGAGAGAGAATCACTCAAGATAAACAGTACAGGTAATTATTATTTAGTTACAAATTGCAAACTGAATTTTTGAAATCTGCTTTGAAATGTGATAAAATAAGTACCCGATGGTAAATTATCAGGAAGTTGTATTCGATAAGTTTTTTCTATGATATCATTTTCCAGGACCGGGGTCAAGGTTTTTATGAAACGACCCTGTTGATCTACAAGTGATAATGGGTAATTTTCATCAATGTAAAAATCGGTTTTAAGAAAACATACGTCAGAAGTTGGGTTTGGAAAAACAATACAATTTTGGGAGGCCAAATGATCCGTTGTACTCAAAAGTTCCAATTCAGGAATGATTCGCCAAATTCTTCCTTCATTAATTGTATCATTTTCAAAATATCCACAAATTAGTATTTTATTATCCGGTTGTACAACTAGGTCAGTGCCAACTTCAATATTATGATGCCAACCCGGTGTAACATAATATTCCCCACTATCACCAAATACTGTGTCCATTATTCCATTTTGATAAAATCTTGTCAATAATAAAGAGGAATAATCATCATCACTTAAGTAGTATTTTGACAACAATAAAATTTTACCATCTGGTTGCATGATTAATGACTTAGGGATATTACCTGGATAATAATATTGTAAAACCACGCCCTCATCACCAAAAAGCAAATCTTTCTCTCCATTAAATGAATATTTATATAAATAGAGGTCCGACGACTCTGTCCAATCAACAACTCCGGAAATATAGATTGTGCCATCATAATTTCTGCATATTTCAGAATTTACATAGTTAAATTTATGAGCAATATCAACGGTAACTATCCCTTCCAACCCAAACGAATCGTCAAACTCACCATTTGGTAATAACTGTAGAATTAAGTTTGTTGTCATAACAATAATTTTTCCTTCAGGGGTAAGGATGATTGATTCAGGGCATTCATCCGGCAGTATATCACCTAAAAAGAGTTTCCCATCTAATCCGAAAGTTGAATCTGGTGAACCATCAGCCAGGTACCGACAAAACACAGGGCCAAAATCTAAAAACCCGGGAATATCTATTTTAGCAAACGCGGAAACCAGAATTTTTCCATCCGGTTGAATAACTAAATCCTGAAACCAGGTATTGCTTGTGCCAATAGTTTCATAAAGGACGCCATCGAAATCAAAAGTAGAATCAGGAGAACCATCAGCAGTAAATTTTGCAATTGTAATGTATTGGTAAGCCAAAGTTGGTCTTGAATTACAACCTGTAAAAATTGTCCCATCTACCTGAGAAATGATCTTATGTCCATCGCTATTAACAGAGTAACCAGATCCGAATGTTTGAATAAACCCATCCTGACCAAAAGTGTTATCTATACTTCCATCAATATTGAAACGTGCGATCAATATGGAATCGGAATACAAATCATTGTTACTCATTACTAATATTTTTCCGTCATTTTGGATTGTTATGTCATAAAATTTATCTCCTCCATTATTGAAGGTGCTTATGCCATCAAAATTAAAAGTTGAGTCAAGCTCTCCGCTTTCCTGCGACATTAAAGGGTTCACTTTCGATAATAAAAGGGTAAATTGAATAAGATAAAATAGTAAAGTTTTCATGTTATAGGATTTTAAACAAATATATCTAATTTTTCTTACTAAACAAATGACTTATAACCCGATGTATCGCCTGAATATGTTCCCGTCTTTCTAACAATGTATTGCATATAATTTGAAATTTCAAACAAATTTCCGTCTATTTGTGAAAAATCACACAAATGAAAAAACTACTACTCATTCTTTTTACAATCGGCAGTTTCTCAGTGGCTTCGGCACAAATTTATGGTAATGCATTGGGCGTAAGGTTTGGTTATGGGGGAGGAATTTCCTACCAGCATCAATTGAATAAGACCAATCGGGTGGAGGCTGACCTCGGAATGGGGTTAGGTAATTCGTATTCCTATTTCAGATTAACAGCGGCTTACCATTGGGTATTTGATATAGGAACAGGATGGAATTTTTATGTGGGTCCGGCAATTACGGTAGGAAGTCAATTTTTAAAGAACGATTATTTAGGCAACGGAAAAGAGGGATTGTTCATTATGGGTGGAGGACAATTAGGTGTTGAATATAATTGGCAAAGTTTACCTTTTCAGATTTCACTTGATGTATTACCCCAATTTGCAATCGTAAATGGATTTGATGATGTGGCTTTTGATCCGGCACTTGGGTTGAGGTGGATTTTTTAGTAATTGACAATTGATAAATGACAATTGACAATTCAACAGCCACAAAAAATTGGCATTTGAAACTTAATAACCGCGAATATTTAATAATGTCAAAGTAAGTTAATAATACGCAGACTGATTATATGGGTTAGGTATAATTGTCAATTGTCAATTATCAATTATCAATTAATATTAGTTTTTTCTTCGAATTTTATAGATCTTGATCGCGATGAATAGAACGATCATTAAAACAATTATACCGCAAATTGCCCAAACCATATCCAACAGGTTTTTTAATTCTACGAGAAAAACAATAGCAACTAAAAATATTGTTGCGAGCTCATTTATCATCCGAAGTTTTTGGGAGGATGGAGTAGATGCTGTTGTTTTTAATTTGTGTAACATTTTCAAACAATAGGTATGATAAAATATTAAACACACAACAAAAAATAATTTGAATTGCATCCAGCCTTGTGCTAAAAATTGATTGTTTATACTTAGTAAAATACTTCCTGTAATTAAAACAAGTATCATAGATGGAGTGCCAATGATGTTCATAAGGCGCCTTTCCATGATGCTGAATTGGTTGGTTAAAATACTTTTTTCAGGTTCTTGTTTTTGTGTGGCTTCTACATGATAAATAAATAATCTGACGATATAAAACAAGGCGGCAAACCATGTTACAATAAATATAATATGTGTGGCAAGAATATAGGGATAGGCAGATACGGCGTCAATTAAAATCATTTTACCAATGTGAAATTACCGGTGAGATCAACTTTTTTATTATTTAGTCTTGCGTTTAATACATAAGTATAGGTGCCTAATGGTTGAATTTCACCTTCAAAGGTTCCATCCCATGATTTATCAATTTTATGAGTATCAAAAATTAATTGCCCCCAGCGATTAAATATTTGTAATTGATATTCATTTATTTCTCCCGAATAATTCGGGCCGAACAAGTCATTTATTCCATCAGCATTCGGAGAAAATGCATTTGGCATGGAAATATGATCTTCACAACCATTCTTTAATTCAATTTCATCACTTGCAGTACACCCATTTTCGTCGGTAACCGTAAGTGTATAAATACCGGGGATACTTGTTTCAAAATCTTCTGTATTGGCACCATTGCTCCAGGAATAATTTTCAAAACCCGGCACTCCGTTCACATTTGTAATTCCACAAATTGTCAGATCATTCCCAAGTTCAATTTCAGGATTTGCATATTCGGTAATTGTTATGGTGTCAGAAAAAGAACATCCTCCTGAAAGTATTTCCACCCAATAAATTCCAGGTTCATCAAATGTATAAGAACTGTTTGTGGTACTGTCGAACCACACATAAGTTGCATCAGTTGTGGTAACATCAACTGTTACATTTTCTCCGCTGCAAAATCCCGCTTCGATAAATTCTGTTGTTCCGGGTTCAATAATTGTTACCGTAAAAGTTGCCGTATCAAAATAACAGTTATAGGAAATATAACCGGTTAATTCGTATGTTCCCGGACCAGGCCAATCGGTAACTGTGATAGTTTCTGTTGCGCCACCGGTATAAATAATTCCTGTAGGAATATCCCACTCGATATTTGCACTGGGAAGAGTGATCAGCGTAAACTCACTTTCATTGCCTAAACAAACTGTTGTAGGACCTTCTATATCAATTGCAACAACATCTACATTTCTTACACAAATGTTATCAATTGATGCAGTTAATTTTCGTTGGTAGGAACCGCCGGGAAAATTACCATGTTGAAGCGTATTTAACCCTGTAATTGTGATGGGAACATCAAAACAGGAAATATTTCCCACTAACTCCGTAAATGCCGGATCACTAAAAACATCCAGTTTTGTGAATTCAGTAGCTATTCTTGAAAATTGAAGATAATAGGTCTCGCCATAAGGAACCTCAAAACGAGGTGATTGGGTAACAACGCCATTATCATTCAGCCAGATCTCAAATCCAACACTATCGGGATCAACATCAAAATCCGACATCCACATCACCATCATGGCATCGGTATTTTGAAATTCGCAAATGGAATAGGTATCTGAAATTGGGTTGTCGTCGCCTTCAGACAGTGCAAACAAAACGGTACCTGTTCTACCTAGTGCTCCACCTTGCGTGGGTGTAAATTCGAAGGAGGTTGTCCAAAAATCATCATACATATCAAATCCCAGATCGTGAAAATACCGGGTATCGTTTGCATCGTTGGTTGCATTAAAGTTTAATTTGCCTGCAGAAATTGTTAGGGAGCCATTTTGTTCATCAGAAAGGCATGCTCCTGTAACATCATAGTAATAGTAAAAATATTCATATGCAGCATCATCCGAAAAGTCCTCAACAAACAGGCAGGGCTGTGCAATCAGAGGATTTACTGCTTGCAAAAAAAGTGTGGAGAACAGGGTAAGTGCGGGCAGTAGTTTCATGACTGTAAAATTATGGATTTTAATTAAAAGAGATATTGTGTTTAGTTTTGTTGCATGAATGAAATTTCATCGGGAGAATTGGAACTGGGTATATTAGGTGGAGGTCAATTGGGAAAGATGCTGATAGAAGCAGCCAGCGACTGGAACATTCAGTGCCACGTTTTGGATCCTGATCCGGAATGTCCCTGTTCTACACTTGCTGCAAAATTTGTGTGTGGAAGTTTTAAAGATTATGAGACCGTGTATCAATTTGGTAAAAATCTTCAAAAGATCACCATAGAAATTGAGCATGTGAATGTGGAAGCATTATTTCAATTGGAAAAAGAGGGAAAAGAAATATATCCGAAACCTGAGGTGCTTAAATTAATTCAGGATAAAGGAAAACAAAAAATGTTTTATGAGGATAGCGGTTTACCAACTGCAAATTTTCAGATCATAGAAAATAAAACGGAACTGATAAATTTAATTCGCGAAGAAAAGATCATTTTCCCCTTTGTTCAGAAATCCTGCACTTCCGGATACGATGGAAAAGGAGTGGTGGTAATAAATGGCCAGGAAGATATTGATGATCTGTTGGAAGGAGAATGTGTGATTGAAGATGTAATTGATTTCGAAAAGGAGCTCGCCGTAATTGTAGCAAGAGATACCAACGGGGAAACCCATTGTTTTCCCGCTGTTGAAATGGAATTTCACAAGGAGGCAAATCTCGTGGAGTTTTTATTTGCGCCTGCACATATCGATAATTCCACGGAAGAAAAGGCTTATAAGATCGCAATGGATTGTATTAAAGCGTTTGATATGTATGGTATACTTGCTGTGGAGATGTTTTTAACAAAAGAAGGGGAGATATTAATTAATGAGGTTGCTCCTCGTGCGCATAACAGCGGCCATCACACTATAGAAGCAAATTATACATCACAATATGAACAATTGTTGCGATGCATTTTTAATATTCCTCTGGGAAGTACAGGTATTCGAAGCAGTGCAGTAATGATAAATATTTTGGGGGATGAAAATTTCAATGGGGAAGCCAAATATTTAGGATTGAAAGACTGTTTGGCTAAGGAAGGTGTGTATGTACATCTTTATGGAAAAAAAATGACTAAACCATTTAGGAAAATGGGACATGTAACAATAATTGGCAGTGACGAAAAATTATTGCGTGAGAAAGCAAATTTTGTAAAATCTACATTAAAAGTTCAAAGTTGAATTTAATTTAAATAATTATCTAAATATCCAGTATGAAAAAATCCAAATCAGCAAATCCTGCAACAAAGAAAACACCATTAATTAGTGTAATTATGGGAAGTGATTCTGATCTGCATATTATGCAGGATGCGGTGGATGTGCTTAAAGAATTTGGTGTTCCTGTTGAAGTTACCATAGTGAGTGCACACAGAACGCCAAAACGTATGATGGATTATGCAGGTAAGGCGCATGGTCGTGGCATTTTGGTAATAATTGCCGGAGCCGGTGGAGCAGCGCATTTACCGGGAATGGTGGCATCTATTTCGCCGCTGCCTGTAATTGGTGTGCCAATAAAATCGAGCAATTCCATTGATGGTTGGGATTCGATATTGTCCATTTTTCAAATGCCAAATGGTGTTCCTGTTGCAACAGTAGCATTAAATGCAGCCAAAAACGCAGGTATTTTAGCTGCAGAAATACTAGGCTGCTGCGATTTAGAAATGCGCAATAAAATTTTGGATTATAAAAAGAAACTTCAATTAACTGTAGAAGCCAAAGCTAAAAAAATGGAAAAATCGAACTTATAAAATTGAAGGGTGTTTTCATCCCTTCATCCCTTCATTCCTTCATTCTTTCATCCCTTCATTTTTCATCCTCTCCTCCTCAATTCCTTTATTTAATTTATTCTCATCAAAAAAGGCAAATATCATTGCAGCGATAAAACACAAAACAAAACCAAAAACTCCGGAAAGCCGGATTCCCAATTCCTCGAAGGGTATTTTTTCAAAAACACCTGCGAGGTATTTCCCCAAACCTTTTGTTTCATCCATCCCAATTAATATTGTGAATATTACAATACCCATTGTTTGACCTAATTGAATAAATAAACTGCGAATTGCGAAAAAAGTTGCCTCGCGGTTTTCTTTAGTTTCGCGTGCATCTGCATGAGTGAGTTCTGCTAATATTACCGGCGGTAAAATTCCCAAAACTGAAAATGGAATTGAAAGTATGGCTGCAAAGAAATATGCTTCGGTAATATTATCCATTCCAAAATGTCCCAGATATCTAACAGTGGAAAATACTGCGGATAATAGAATGAGAGAAATCAATATCATCATCTTTTTGGAATATTTTTTAGCGAGATAATATACTAAGGGCGACCACAACATGGCCAGTCCTACTGCCGTTGCGACCATGCCGGTTCCATGCTTCTCCTCGAGATGGAGCAGTGCTTTTATATAATATAATGCACCTGTTCCTATTATGGTTAATGATATAAAATAAGTGAAATCAGCAATGAGATATAACAAAACATTTTTGTTGCGCAAAACAGTTTTAAAATTCTCCTGTATTGATTTTGTTACACGATTTGGAATAATATATTTTTTCTCATTGATAAAAACAGGAAGCAATAAAAATATCCAGCCAATTAAAAAAATTGTCCAGATGGCGAACTGAAATGCCCGGAATTTATCGTCCATGTGGAAAAAGTCCTGATAAAAATTAAGCAATGCATTTGACGCGCTTGCTACCACGAGCCCCAGAGTATAAGCTATTGATTGAAAAGTGGAAATACGCAATTTTATTTCACTGTTATATCCGAGTTCAGGCAGCAAGGCATTATATGGAATCACATAAAAAGAGATGGCAATGTTGAACGCGATCTGAATTCCTGCTAACCACCAAATATTATTAAAACTTTCTGTGCGATTTAAAGGCATGTATAATAAAATGCCGGTAATAAGAATAGGTAAAAGTGCAAATGCCATAAAGGGAATTCTTCTGCCTCTTTTATGTTCACTTTTATCACTTTGATGTGCAATAAATGGATCAATAAGTGCATCGATCAATCGGGCACTTAAAACAACCAATGTTAAAGCATTAATAAATCCAAGTATTGTAATTTTTGGAATGAGGTTGTTAAGCTCAGGATCTCCAACCGGTTGGTAAAAATAAATGATGATGCCCGCCAGTAAATTTACTACTATGCTCCATCCCATGGTTCCGGCCGCGTAAATCAACTGTCCCCTCAATGGGATCTTTTCTGCCTGCATTTTACTCTGCTAAAAAATTTGAGTGCAAAAATAGGATAAACATTGGTTTCCGGTTTTTATTTTTTTTCGGAGACGGATACCTTACCGACCTGGCTAACAAGAAAACGCCCATTTCGGATAAATAATTAAAGGCGACAGTATTTGTAAAATGTTCGTTAATGCATGGTCTGTATTGATTAAAACCAGTCTTTTATCTTAAATCGGTTAATTTTGTGCCTCGAAAATCGATGAAAATGAATAAAATTACTCTATGTTTAGTGGTTATAACTCTTCTCTTAAGTGCCTGTAAATCCAAACTCGAAAAAAAAGATCAAAGTCTTGAGGAGATGCAGAATGAGGAGCCCGGCAACTATACGCCTATACTCACCTCTGCTTCATTAAGCCCTGTTTATAAAAAGATAGGAGATTCAGTGGAAATGCACCTCAACATTTACAATCCGCAAAATCATATAACAAATCCTCCTTCACCTGTAATAATTTATTTTTTTGGCGGTGCATTTATACATGGAAGTCCCAGTCAGTATGAAGAGCATTGTAAATATTTTGCTGAAAGAGGCATTGTTGCCATAGCTGCAGATTACCGTGTAATTTCCAGAAATAAAGGGAATGCACTCAATTGTATCTATGATGCAAAAAGCGCTATTCGTTATCTGCGCGAACATGCACAGGAATTGAATATTGACCCGAACAGAATTGTAATGGCAGGTGGTTCGGCAGGTGCATTCCTGGCCATTGAATGTGCCATAGATGATACAAAGTGGCAGGATGCAAGTGATAATGCTGCAGTTTCAGCTGTTCCCAATGCGATTGTGTTGTTGAATCCCGTTGTAAATGCAATGGAACATAAATTCCGTATCGCAAAGTTTAAGGATGATAAAGACCCGGAAAGTGCATCACATGCCTCCGAGATCGATCCTATGACTCATATTAAGTCCGGTATGCCCCCGGCTATTGCATTTCATGGCACGGCAGATAAGATCTCCGGATATAAGTTTGTAAAAAAATTCAGCGACGACTATATAGCAGCAGGTAATAAAATGGACCTGCATACCTATGAAGGCGAAAAACATGGTTTTACGATTATTCAAAATAAGGGCGGCAAATATTTCCTGGAAACACTGAAATTAACGGATGAATTTATGATCAGTCTTGGGTATTTATCCGGAAAACCTTCTGTGGAAACCATAAAAATGCCTGAAATAAAACCTGAGGCCACTAAAAAGACCCCAAATCTTAAAAATAAAAAAATAAAGAAAGCACCCGAAACGGAGCCAAAACCTCAATAAGTGATAGAAAAAAATGTTCGGAAGTATTAACAACCATTAACACGCCCGACAATGTTTTTTAATTAAAAAAGAAATACTATTGCAATCAATAGTATTTTTTTATGCGCAGAATTTACACGATCATAATTTGCATTTTTACATTTTTTGAGATTGAAGCTCAGTCAGCCGAAAAAAGAGAATTGGTTGCCTCCAGAATAACAGGCCATATACAAATAGATGGTGTTTTAAATGAACCCGAATGGGAAAACGTTCAGGCTGCTGATAATTTCACACAATTTCAATTTAATTGGAATATACCATCGGCATTTCGCACAGAGATGAAAGTGATCTATGATAATACTGCTATTTATATCGGAGCAATAATGTATGACAATTCTCCGGACAGTATTGAAAAATCGCTCACGGCAAGAGATGAATTTGGGATTGCGGATTTTATAGGAATTATCATTGATCCGTACCAGGAGGGTTTGAACGGGCTCGAATTTTTTGTTACGGCGAGCGGTGTTCAGGGAGAGGCGAAAAGTTATCCGCAAGGTGGAGGTTCAAGTGAAGATTTTGCATGGGATGCGGTTTGGGTGAGTGAGGTTACCATAAATGAAAATGGTTGGATTGCGGAATTAAAAATTCCCTATTCTGCAATTCGTTTTCCTAATGAAAAAGAACAAACCTGGGGAATAAATTTTGTGCGTGAAGTAAAAAGAAATCGCGATAAAAGTGCGTGGAATCCGGTGGATCCCGAAATTCAGGGATTCATTAATCAGAGTGGAATTTTAAAAGGTATAAAAGATATAGAAGCACCATTGAGATTGTCGGTGTCACCCTATGTTTCTACATATTACGATGTGTATTCTGATTTTGAAAACGATATCACTTCACATTCTACCAGTTTTAATGGCGGCGCTGATCTAAAGGTAGGTTTGAACGATGCTTTTACACTGGATATGACCTTAATACCCGATTTTGGTCAGGTACAAAGTGATAATCAGATATTAAATCTTACCCCATTTGAAACTTATTTTGTTGAACAACGCCAATTTTTTACTGAAGGGACTGAATTATTTAATAAGGGTGATCTTTTCTATTCCAGAAGGATAGGAAGCACTCCCTATAATTATTATGCGGTAGGGAGTATGATTGACACTGCAAGTGAAATTATAAGCAATCCTTCACAGGCGCATTTATTAAATGCGATCAAAGTTACCGGTAGAACATCAAAGGGATTGGGAATTGGAATATTTAATGCAGTGGAAGGTCAAACGCATGCAATTGTGCGCGATTCCAGCGATCAGGAATTAGAACTTTTAACAGGTCCGCGCACTAATTATAATGTTTTGGCATTTGATCAAAGTTTAAAAAATAATTCGTTCATCAGTTTTGTGAATACGAATGTTTTAAGGGATGATGAGTATTATGATGCAAATGTTTCCGGTTTGACCTTTCAATTTAATGATGAAAAAAATATTTGGGGCATCAAGGGCGGAGGATCAGCCAGCCAGAAATTTTTCCCGGAAGCAGAAAGTTCAGAATTGGGATTTAAACACTTTTTATATGCCGGTAAAATGGGAGGGAAAAAACAATTTCAGGCGGGTTATGATTATACCGATGCAAAATATGATCCTAACGACCTTGGTTTTCTTCCGATAAATAATTTATTGAATTTTAACCTAAGTACTAGTTATCATGAATATGAACCTTTTTGGCATTTTAATGAATATAATTTTTATCTGGAGACAAATTACACGCGTTTAGTTGATCCTGATGCATTTCATAATTATAATATTTATGGTGAAACCTATGCAGGATTTAAAAATTATTTATTTGCCGGATTATGGTTCGATCTGGAACCCATTACAACTTACGATTATTTTGAACCAAGGGTTGCCGGTAGATTTTATACTTACCCGGTAAATTATAATTTCGGTGGTTGGCTTTCTACCAATTACAGCAAAAAATTTGCGTTGGATGTCAACAGTAATTTCCGAATATTTGATGAGAAAGATAGATACAGATTAAATATAAATCTGTCACCAAGATATCGCGTAAATGATAAAATACTCCTCATTGCAAGTGCGGGAAGATATTATTGGCCAAATGATGTAGGGTGGGTTAATTTCAGTGCCGATTCCATAATTTTTGGCAGAAGAGATAACGTAACAATGGAAGCGTATTTGCAAGCCAATTATACACCAAACGTGAAAATGAGTTTCTCCATCAGAGGCCGTCATTATTGGAGTTATGCAGAATACAAAGAATTCTACAATTTAGGAGAGGATGGATATCTGGAACCAACAAGTTATAATACATTTAATGTAAAAGGAAATTCAACGGATGATGTGAATTTTAATGCATTTAATGTTGATCTAGTTTACACATGGTTCTTTGCCCCGGGAAGTGAATTAAATATTGTGTGGAAAAATTCCATCTATCAATTCGGTTCATTGCTTCCGGAAAACTATTTTAACGATCTCGGAACTGTTTTTGATTCCCCGCAATCCAATAATTTTTCTATAAAAGTGTTATATTACCTCGACTATTTATATCTCAAGAAAAAGGGATAAAATACTTTCGTATTTTTGAATGGAGATATCCGGAAATGCGTTTTTATTATATTACACTTTTATTATGTTTATCCACTAGTGTTCTGAAAGCTCAGATAGCTTACTCTGTGCTGAAGTTCGGAGATACCCTATCCAATAATCGTGGTTCGGTTTCGCTTGTTGATGACGATCTCCATGTGTTTTTTGCAGGTACCATTTCTACCGGAATTTTGGAAAGCGACGATGTCAGCCTTTTTAAAATAGATGCTGATGGAAATATCATATGGAATTATAATTACGGTAATGAACACATTGAATTCGCAAACAACATGGTATTTACGCAGGATGCTTTTATTTTAATTTGCGGAGATGTGCGCGATCCTGAAACAAGCGACCTGGACGGATTCATAATGAAGATGGATACTGCCGGAAGTTTGATCTTTTATAAAACATATGGATCGGATTCTACCAATGAAGATTTTTATGGTATAACAATTCTGGAAGATGGAAATTTCGCTGTAACCGGATTTATCACTTCAACATCCGGAACAGGTAATGATATATTGATGGTGAGGTATACTTCGGATGGAGATTTAGTGAATGATCTTGTTTTTGGTTCAACAGGAAATGATGTAGGGATGGGAATTGCCGAGGCCGAAAATGGCGATATCATTATCAGTGGCGATCGCGTGACGGGCGATTTATTTTACAATGCATTTATAACCAGAATAAATTCTGATAATGAAATTATCTGGGATCACTTTGTAAGTTTACCGGTTAACAGCGGCTGCAAGACCTTACAAAAAACTGTATCGGGAAATTTTATTTTGTGCGGAGAAGCTGCATCAGATATCTCTCCATTATTTGATATTTTAATTACCACCTTTGATGAGGATGGAAATATTATTTTACTTAATACAATTCCCGGGATTGGAGTGGAAGCCGCTTACGACATTTGTGAAGCCCAACCAGGAGAATTTTTTCTCACTGGATATGGGTACAATCCGGCAACTGATAATAATGACATCATAGTAGTATATATTGACAACACATTAACAGAAATTGACCGTAAATATTTTGGTGATACTGGTGCTGATCTGGCATATGATATTAAAACAGATGGTAACGGTAATTTCTGGGCAAGTGGGTTTACCACAGACGGCGATAATGTGATGTTCACGCTTATTTACGATATGTTCGAAGTTGGCACTGAAATTATCCAAAATAATTATAGTGATAAATTTATTAATGTTTATCCCAACCCCACTGTTAATTATATTGCGATCGAATCAAAATTACCAATAGACAGACTTGAAATTTTTAACATGGATGGCAGGATGTTATTAATTGAAAATGACTTGCCATTAAAAACGGAAATTAAACTTCCCTGCAATTTTGCCGGTGGATTGTTGGTAATAAAAATATATTCTGAGGATCGGGTATATATCAAAAAAATAATAGCCGGATAATTATGCATTACCCGGCTATACAATAAAGTTGAAATAATTTATTGGATATTGAGTTTTTTCTTCACTAAAGGTAAAATATCATCTCCATCAGGAGCCATAATTAATACAGAAAGTGAATTATCAATTACATAAGTATATCCGTTTTCTTTAGCAACCGTTTTAATGATCTCTGTTGTGCTTTTGATCAGGGGTTGAAATAATTCCGCTTTTTTAGCATCCAATTTTTGTTGGGAAGTTTGTTCATATTGTTGAATGCGTTGTTCCAATAACATTGCATCCTGAATTTTTGCTTCTCTTGCAACTTCACTTAAAGCGGCATTTCCTTGAATTTCATTCACTAAACGCTGATATTCGTTTGCATAAGATTGATATAGAGAGTCGAATTCATTTGCGTAAGCTATTAATTTGGCATTTGCTTCTTTTGCTTCAGGCATTGCTTCCAATAAAGCCTGTGAATTGATATAGGCGATCTTAGCTTGTTGAGCCTGCGTTAAAGTAGCTGCTGTAACTATAAATAATACTAAAATAATTTTGATCTGCTTCATATTTTGTTTTTAAAATGAAGGGCAAAGATAGTCAAATGGCGCATATCCTCAAATCAACGGTCGGCCTTACCCAAAATAATGAGTGTGATGATCGCAAGGGGAACATCACCTTCAACCTGCCACTGTAATGCCTGATCAAACTTCCACATTGGTCTTACAATGTCACCTTCAATGGTCCACATCAGGTCGGGGTTGGAATCCCAGAAGGGTTTTAACACATTGTCGGTCCAACTCCATTGATTTTGTACGCCACTATCCCAAAATGGTTTTAACATATTTCCATCCCAGATCCATTCCGATTGCGGATCAGCGCTCCAAACCGGCTTTAAATATTTACCATCAAATGACCATTCATCCTCGGGTCTGTATCCCCAAGCAGGTTTTAAGGTCTTTCCATCCCATACCCATTCAAAGTACGGGCCATGGTCTAAATAAGGGTGGATATAACTTTGGTAATTTTCATTTAATTCGGGCTCTAAACTTAACATTGCTGCCCGAACCTTTTCGTCTAAGCTATAGTGTTTTATATATAAATGTGCAGCCATTACCAATTGTACCTGAGACGAGAATTTACCTTGTGCAACTCCTATAAGGGCATCCGTTTTCCCATCATAAATATTGATGATAGAGTCGCTTATTTTTTCGAACCTGCAAAGTTTTTCATTTTCCTTATCCAATGGATAATCGCCTAAAAAGAATTCTGAATTTTGCGTGATGTATTGAATTGTTTTAACATCATTTTGATAGACAAGACCAACTTTTTTACTCAGAATATCTTTGGCATTCACAGTAAATAACATGTTCTGTCGCGAATTGGTATCACCTGCATAAATGATATTTCCCTGAATGGTATAGGCTACCTCCGTTTCAGAAACATACACCTTATTGTCAGAAATATTCCCGATTATTGTGGTGGAGTCGATAAATAAATAAATATTGCCATTTTGAGCCCTGGTCAAATTGGTAAATAAAAGACTTGCCAAAAAAAACAATAATTTATTTAGTTCGATCTTACGCATATATGAAAATTAAAGGTAAACATTACAAAACGATCTGGCTGCATCCGGAGAACGAAAATATTGTGCAAATTATTGACCAAAGGTGGTTGCCGCATAAATTTGTTGTTGCTGATATCACTTCTGTAGATGAAATGTGTGTTGCAATAAAGGATATGTGGGTGCGCGGAGCGCCATTGATAGGTGCTGCTGCAGCATGGGGAATGTATCTCGCTGCAGTAGAAGTTCCTGCAAGTTGTGCCCGCGATTTTTTTTTCGAGGAAAGTTATGGCAAGCTTTTAAGAACCAGGCCCACTGCGGTTAATTTAAAATGGGCCTTGGATGAAATGCTGAAATCAATTACCGGTAACGATTCTATTATCGAATCGAAGTGGTATGCAAAAAAAAGGGCGGAATGGATATGTGAAGATGATGTAAAATTCAATACTCTTATTGGTGAACATGGATTAAAAATTATTGAAGAAATAGCGGCAAAAAAGAATAATGCAACGGTAAATATTCTAACACATTGTAATGCCGGTTGGTTGGCCACTGTAGACAGAGGGACAGCAACAGCACCTATCTATCTGGCAAAAGAAAAAGGTATCAATATTCATGTGTATGTAAGTGAAACTCGCCCTAGAAATCAAGGTGCTCAATTAACAGCCTGGGAATTATTGGAAAATGAAGTTCCGCATACCTTAATTGCGGACAATGCTGCCGGACATTTAATGCAAAATAAAATGGTTGATCTGGTATTGGTAGGCACCGACAGAACTTCTGCAACGGGTGATGTGGTGAATAAGATCGGAACTTATTTAAAAGCATTAGCAGCATTTGATAATAATATTCCATTTTATGTAGCAGCGCCCTCTTCGAGTATTGATTTTAATGTCAAAGATGCGTTCATTGAAATTCCGATAGAAGAAAGAAACGGAGATGAGGTGAAATATGTCCAGGGATTATTGGACAATAAAATTCAATCTGTATTAATATCTCCAAAAGAAACACCCGCAAGTAATTTTGCATTTGATATTACTCCTGCGAAATATGTTACGGGGTTGATTACGGAAAGGGGAATTTGTAATTCAAGTGAGGAAGGGATAAGAAGTTTATTTCCTGAAAAATTCGTTAAAAAATAATTTTAGGACATACTGATTTTTTTATAGTAAATATGGACGAAGGATATATCAAATACATCAATAATTGGGAACAATGTTCAGCTGTAAATGAATTTGATTTTATTGAACTTATCACTTGCAGAAACAAACTTAAATCGTTGAATCTCATCGGAGTATATCCAAATGGTATCGGGTTTGGAAATGTGAGTTGCAGAGTATTCGATACCAATGAATTTATTATTTCAGGAACTCAAACTGCTGAGTTCAATATTGCCGATGCAAGCCATTTCAGTTTAGTATATCTTGTTGATATTGAACAGAATACGCTCTTTTGTAAAGGTCCGGTAAAGGCATCATCAGAGGCTCTAACACATGCTGCAATTTATACCGCCGATCTAAAAATTAATGCAATAATTCATGTGCATCACCCCGATAAATGGAAATCGTTGTTAAACAAGGTGACCACCATAGATAAAAGTATCGCCTATGGTACACCACAATTAGCAAAAAAGATCGCTGAATTATTAAAAAATGACGAAACCCTAAAACGCGAAAAAATATTTGTCACGGCAGGACATGAGGATGGGATTTTTGTTTTTGGGGAGACAGTGGAGGGGGCGTTCGAGGTATTGAATTTGCATTTGAATTTGTAGAGTCACGAAATTTTGTGACGCTACAAATTCAAATGCAAATTCAACCAATACATTCTGGTCACCCATCTACAAACAACGGATAAACCATCCCGCCAATTATCCTCTTCTCCATAGCAACCTCATATAATTTCTCTACTGCATTTTTTCCTTCAGTGCCGAGATCGATAGTAAAATCATTTACATATAATTGTATGTGTTGTTTCATAACTGTTTCTTCCATTTCCTGCGAATGTTGCCTTACAAAATCCATGGTTTGATCAGGATTTTTCATTGCAAATTCTACACTGCGTTTTAACACGCGGTTGATTTTTTGTTTGAGGTCGATATCGAAATTTCTTCTGACACAAATTCCACCCAAGGGAATAGGCAGTTGATATTTATTTTCCCACCACTCACCGAGATCAATTATTTTTTTTAGGCCTTTTGCCTTGTAGGTAAATCGGTTTTCATGAATTATTACTCCTATGTCAATAGCATCACTTATCAATGCATTTTCGATCTCAGAAAAAACATATTCTTTTTTAGTTGCAGCTTCCGGAAATGCAAGCGATAATAAAAAATTTGCCGTTGTCAATTTACCTGGAATTCCTACAAGACAAAATTCAATTTTTGATCTTGGAATCTCATCTTTTGATATAAGCAATGGTCCGCAACCTCTGCCCAACGCAGAGCCTGAGGTGAGCAACTGATAATTTCTGCTCATATATGCATAAGCATGGTAACTTAATTTTGTAATATCGAGATCTTCGTGATGCGCTTTATTATTAAGTGTTTCCACATCCGCAAAAACAATATCAAACTCCAGTCCTTCGGTATCAATTTTTTGGTGCGCAAGTGCATCAAAAATAAAGGTATCGTTTGGACAAGGAGAAAAACCTAAACTTAATTTCATGTTTTTAAATCGTTGAACAATTGTAATAAAAAGTTATTCAGATTTTCAACTGCTAAAGGAATATTCCAGTTCGCTTTATTTCTTTTTTCCACGTAATTGGAAACTGCACGTATTTGTAAAAAGGGTATATTTTTCATGGAACAACAATAAAACAGGGCAGATCCTTCCATACTTTCAATAGATGGATCATATTTATTTTTAATTTTTTCGATAGTTTCCTCATTGCCATGTACAGTTTCAACCGTAATTGCTTTAACTTTTTTTATTTTTTCTAAAATTTTGAAGGATTTTGTTTCATTCAAAATCCAACCGTTTGTATATGGAAATTTATTTTGATCTTGCAGGCCAAGTTCGAAAATATCTGTAAATATTTCACCATCTTCTGCACCGCTTTGTGCATTTTTTTCTGCTGTTATTTCCAGAATTTCCCCGATTAAAATATTGCGGTCAAAAGCCCCGCAAATTCCCGCCTGGATGCAAAGGTCAAAAGGAAATTTATTTAATGTATCGGTGATAAAATACGTTGCCTGGGTTATTCCAACACCTGTTAACAGAATAGTGATAGAAAATTCATTGGCTGATTCCAAAATGTAGGTGCCTGGAATTAATTCACCTTGAGAATCAGATATTTGTGCCGAAAAAAACGGTATTTCTGCTGCTGTGGCCGCTATCAAACAGACATTCATAGTGCGAAGGTAACATCAAAAAAGTAAAATAAAATTATTGAAGGATAAGGCAATAGGTCAAAAAATATTTGCAAATTTGTGCTATATTTAAGTTTACTCGAATGAAATTGTTAGCCGTTTTCCTGTTTTTCTCTTTTGGGTTTTCATTTTTGCATGCCCAGCAAAATTATAATGAAATAACTGCCGACAGTTCGTTTACTTTTAAAGATAGTCGTGATGGCAAGGAGTACCAGGCGCTAAGTTATGCTGGTATGGTGTGGATGGGTGAGAATTTGCGTTACAATACAAAACACAGTTGGTGTTATGAGGATAAGTCAGGTAACTGCAAAGAATTTGGAAGATTATATACCTGGGATGAGGCAATTGGCGCCTGCCCCAAAGGATGGCATCTTCCAACAAATCATGAATGGGATACTTTAATAACTTCACTTGGCGGATACGAAAATGCCGGACATGCTCTTGCATTCGGAGCAAATCTCCGATTCAATATTGTTTTTGGATATCCACCAAATGTAAGCGGACGATACAGCAGCGACGATCTTCAGGCAAGTTTCTGGAGTGCGGATGAAAATAATGCCAGTACTGCATGGGTGTATTATTTTCTGAAAGATAAGTTACCTCTGGTGTATTCCAATTATTTTTCGAAGAATTATGGGATGATGTGCAGGTGTGTGATGGATTGATTGTCTGCTGAGGCTTTATTCAATCGTTTTTAAGTTAAATAAATTTGATGGATTGGTATTACAAACCAAAAGGCTTAATAGCCTCTTTTGAGTTTTATTGATTTGTCACCTTTATGGGACTAGGGCGCGGAACTAATTAATATATTCGAATCTTCTATATATGTGCCCTAATCTAACAAAAGATTGATACGACTAGGAAAATAAAGTATCCAGAATTTACTATATTTGTAATTACGATTTTGTAATTACTAAAACTTACACTCATGAAAAAAATTTACTCATTTATTTTTGCAACAATTATTTCTTTAAATTTAATTGCGCAAGTTCCTGAAACTCACATGGCATTAGTAAACCCTAAAACAGCTACATGGTGCGAACCCTGTGGTGAATGGGGGGTAATATCTACGGCAGTTATGGCTGATGAAAGTTTAGACAAAGCGGTTTTTATTGAATTGCATAATTCTGATGACCTTTCAAACCCATTTAACGATGAGATATTGGATAATTTTGAATATCTTGAATACACACCTGCTTGGTATGTAAATGGAGTAAATGCAACATATCATACTGATTTGGGGCAGGTTATTGTTTATACGGAAGCAAATGTGAAAGATGCTGTTGATTCTACCTATAACGTACCACCGATCGTAAATAGTAGCTTTACATTTAATGTTACAGGCGATTTGTTGAACGTTGAAACAGACACAAAATTTTTTCAGGACGCAAATGGCGAATATTATTTGGCAATGTATGTAGTGGAAGATGATGTAGACGAAGATCAGGATGGAGCTGCAGCTGACTATCGGCACGATTTCACCTTGAGAACTGGAATGACGGCAACCAACACTTATGGTGAATTAATTGCAACAGGTGCAATTACAAGTGGATCAACATATTCCCAATCCTATTCAGTTACTCTCGACCCTGAGTGGGTACCTTCCCATATTTGGATTGCAGCTGTTATTTGGCAAAAAATCGGGACAGACTATTTCTATGTCAACGCAAACGCCGACTATGAAAGGATTGCAGTTGGCATCAACGATGAAGAAATTGTTCAATTAGGGACTTCTCTCGTTACCAATCCAGTAATTGACAATACAGAGTTACAATTAAATTCGAATGTTTATTTAGATGATGTTGTTATTTCTTTAACAGATATCAATGGAAAAAACATTAAAAAAATATACAATGGTTCCTTATTGCAGGGTCAAACTGCGATTGATATTGATGTACAAGAACTACCTGCAGGTTTGTATTTGGTAAAAACAATTGCAAATAATAATCAATTTACAAATAAGCTTGTAGTAGTAAAATAAATAAGGTTTAATTTCAACAATATTTTTTCGGAAGAGCGGGTCTAAAACCCGCTCTTCTATTATAGAAAATCGCAATAGTATTTTATAAGGAAAATATTTTCAAAGAGAATTTTGAGTTCTTTCAACATACTTATGCTATTCGATTTTTGACAAATATGATCATCGCATTTATAAATTTATTTTCACAAATACCACGTTGACGATTTTCAATATCCTTTGATGGGGGAGCCACTCAATGTGGAATATTTATTGTCCTCTTCGCTATCGCTCAGCGTTCATTTAATAAAAAAATCCAATCTCGAATGAGACATTCGGATTTGCGGATTATGAGACATGATCCGGTAGTGGGGGAGCCACTCAATCCATAATCCCCCTCTTCGCTGCGCTCAGCGTCCAAATTTCAAACAAAAAATCCAAACTCGAATGAGACATTCGGTTTGGATTTTTTGTTTGAAATTTGTCCTAATCGGGGGGATTATGGATTGAGGTCGGAAGCGGATTCGAACCGCTGTACGAGCTTTTGCAGAGCTCTGCCTAGCCACTCGGCCATCCGACCATAACTAGAGCGCAAAAATATAAACTTCTGGCACAACCTTGTAAATTATTTTTTAGTTCAACCCTCCATTTCTATCCAAACCTTGCGCACTTCTCCTCCCAATGGTGGGTGAATCTTGGCTATTCGCACCTGAATGCGGGTTGCAGGAACATTGAATTTTCGTATGGTTTCAATAATTTGTTGGCAGGCGCTTTCTATCAATTTATACCTTCCCTGCATCACCTGCTGCACTATTTTATATAAATGATCGTAGTCAATAGTATTAGATAGTTCGTCGGTCTCACTGCTGATCTCCTTACTTTCCAGTATGAGGTCCACCTCAAAATTATTTCCATACATCTGCTCATAATCATATACTCCGATATGACTCTTGAACAACATCCCCTCCAAAATTATACGTGCCATTATACTGCAAAGATAGCGGGAATTGAGAATTTGATTCTCGGGAAAGGTTATTTGGGTTTTAATTCTCAATTCTCAATTATCAATTCTCAATTCCTCCTTACCTTTGCCGAAAATTTATTTATGCCCAACGATCTTTTTGAAGGAGTGGATTATTATCAGCTTGACGATCTTTTAACAACGGAACACAAGCTTATCAGAGATACAGTTCGACAATTTGTGAAACAGGAGATATCTCCAATTATTGAGGAATATGCCCAAAAGGCAGAAACTCCCAAACATTTGATCAAGGGTTTGGCAGAGATTGGAGCATTTGGTCCTTCTATTCCTGTGCAATATGGTGGTGGCGGACTGGATAATATTTCCTACGGCCTTATTATGCAGGAAATTGAACGCGGGGATAGCGGAATCCGTTCCTTAGTGAGTGTGCAGGGGAGTTTAGTGATGTATCCTATCTATACTTACGGAAGTGAGGAACAACGCATGAAATACCTGCCAAAACTGGGTTCCGGCGAAATGATCGGATGTTTTGGTCTAACGGAACCTGATCATGGGTCGAATCCCAGCGGAATGGTAACAACCATTAAAGATAAAGGAGATCATTTTTTATTGAATGGAGCTAAAATGTGGATCAGTAATTCCCCTTTTGCTGATATTGCCGTGGTTTGGGCCAGAGATGAGGAGGCTAAGATCCGTGGTTTAATAGTAGAAAGAGGCATGGAGGGATTTACCACCCCTGAAACACATGGTAAATGGAGTTTGAGAGCTAGTGCTACAGGAGAATTGGTGTTTGATAATGTAAAAATTCCAAAAGAAAATATTTTTCCGGATATCAGAGGATTAAAGGGCCCATTAAGCTGTTTATCAACCGCCCGGTACGGAATTGCCTGGGGTGCTATGGGTGCTGCTATGGATTGTTATGATACTGCTTTGCGTTATGCAAAACAAAGAATTCAATTCGGAAAACCAATTGCAGGATTTCAGTTGCAACAAAAGAAATTAGCAGAAATGGTTACGGAGATCACAAAAGCGCAATTATTAGCCTGGAGATTAGGTGTGCTGAAAGATGAAGGAAAAGCAACCGCTGCACAAATTTCCATGGCAAAAAGAAATAATGTGAACATGGCACTTGAAATTGCCCGCGAAGCACGTCAGATCTTAGGTGGAATGGGAATTACCGGCGAATATTCCATTATGCGCCATATGATGAATTTGGAAAGTGTGATCACCTATGAAGGAACTCATGATATTCATTTGTTGATCACGGGAGCTGATATTACAGGGATCGATGCGTTTAAGTAATTAGAAATTATTGTAATAGCATTAAAGGAAGCAAAATTCTTTTAATGCTTTTTTATTTTTTATTACCTAAATTTTCTTCAAGAAGTATAGCGTACCCTAATAATTATAATTAGTTCCCCATAAATAGTAAATATTCCTAATAAATTTTACTGCCCGGGGAATTTAAAATTAGCATTCCGGATCTTTTTTACTATTTTTGAAATAATCGAAAATTAAATGATTATCGAAAAGTATTAAAGTAATATGAATAATTTCTGGAAAAGAATAATTGTAAATAATATTTATCGCCAAAAAAGAAATTTAGGTGGTATAAAAAAACAGTATTCCGAATATGAGATAGCAAAAGGGTTCAGGCAATTAAAAACAATGGCAAAAAGGGGCACCGTTAATGCCTTTTTGATCGCTATAGGAGTTGTGATCGCAGGTTTCGGGCTTAAAAGTTTTTTGTTACCTAATGAATTTATCGATGGAGGTGCCGTAGGTATTTCACTATTGGTAGATGAATTCTCGGTAATGCCATTATCCATAATATTAGTTCTTGTTAATATTCCATTTATCATTTTAGGATTTACAACCATTGGGAAAAAATTTGGATTTAAAACGATAATATCCATTGTTGCACTCGCTTTAGCTGTTGAATTAATAGAATATCCTCAAATAACCGAGGATAAATTATTGGTTGCCGTTTTCGGAGGCTTTTTTCTAGGTGCCGGAATAGGTCTTGCCATGAGGGGTGGAAGTGTTATCGATGGCACGGAAATTCTCGCTATCAACATCAGTAAAAAAACAGGTCTTACTGTAGGAGATACAATTCTCATTTTCAATATCATTATATTTTCAGTTGCTGCTTATTTATTATCGATGGAGATCGCTTTATATTCCATTCTTACTTATTTATCCGCAGCAAAAACAGTGGATTTTATTTTGGAAGGTATTGAAGAATATACCGGGGTGACAATAATTTCACCAAGATCAGAGCAAATTCGGAAAATGATCATTGAAGAATTGGGAAGAGGTGTTACCATTTATAAAGGAGAAAAGGGTTTCGGAAAACACGGACACAATGATAGTAATATTGATATCGTTTATACAGTGATCACTCGTCTCGAGGTTGCCGGCCTCAAAGCGGAAATAGAAAAAATTGACAGTGATGCATTTATTATTATGACGAGTATTAAGGATACTGCCGGTGGGATGATAAAAAAGAGGGCGCATAAACATTAGGGGGCGCGGTACGCGGGGTGCGGGACACGGGACACGGGACACGGGATGCGGGACACGGGACTGGACATAGGACATGGGAGAGGGGACAAGCGCTATGCGCGTATCAGGTATCAGGTATCAAGTATCAGGTATCAGGTATCAAGTATCAGGTATCAGGAAAACAAAAGATGGGGTTTAAAAAATTTCGAAGAAATTTAAACTCCTCACTCCTTTCTCCTTACTCCTCACTCCTCACTCCTCACTCCTTTCTCCTTTCTCCTTTCTCCTCACATTTATTTCCCAACTGCCTGTGCACATTGATTGAAGTATTGTTGATAACGAGTGCGAAAAATTATTTTATTAGTAGTATATTGTAACAAAATCAGGGGCAATTAGTAAACGGTAAATTGTGTAAATTTTTTTATGGGAAATCATGCTGTAAATCGGAAATGTGGTTATACTTTTGGCATCCCGCTTAAGGCAAAATATTCCATTTTTATCCTTGTTAAAAATTATGCGAAACCCGCAGAGGGAATTTATTGTTCAGAGCCGGAAAACTGTCGTAGAACAACCTAAACAACACCAAAAATGTCAGAATTAGAAAACAAGCGAACCAACAACAATTTTAAAAATATCGACAGAAAACGTCAACAAGCCGATTTGTCGTCCATTGTTTACGGAAAAGTGCCTCCTCAGGCAATTGATTTGGAAGAAGCAGTGCTCGGGGCATTTATGATAGATCGTGATGCTGTTACCAACGCAATTGAAATTTTGCGTCCTGAGAGTTTTTACGACGACAGACACAGGATCATTTTTACTGCAATAAGGCGGTTGTTCGAAAAAACACAACCTATTGATCTTTTAACCGTAACAGAAGAATTGCGCAAAATGGGACAACTCGAAGAAGCCGGTGGCCCTTTTTATGTTACCACTTTAACGAACCGAGTTGCAAGTGCGGCACATATCGAACACCATGCCCGTATTGTTACACAAAAATTTATTCAGCGCGAATTAATTCGCATTTCTACAGAGATAGTGCACGATTCATTTGAAGATACTACCGATGTATTCGAATTGTTGGATAAAGCAGAGCAGAACCTATTCAACATTGCAGATAAAAATTTACGCACGAGTTACAGCGATATCAATAATTTATTAAGTGCTACCATTAAAGAAATTGATGAGGCAAGAAAACATGAAGATTCGTTGACCGGTTGTCCTTCCGGTTTCAGCTCCCTTGATAGATTAACAGGAGGATGGCAAAAATCAGATCTTATTATTGTTGCAGCGCGGCCTTCCATGGGTAAAACTGCATTTACTTTATCGCTTGCGCGAAATGCGGCTGTTGACTTTAAAAAGGCAGTTGCAGTTTTTTCATTGGAGATGAGCGCACAACAAATTGTAAAACGTTTGATAAGTGCAGAAACAGAGATCCCGGCAGAAAAGATCATAAAAGGTCATCTTGTGGAACATGAAATGATCCAACTTGTAAAATTATCAGGTCGTTTGAGTGAGGCGCCAATTTTTATTGATGATACACCGGCAATAAATATATTCGAATTACGTGCTAAATGTCGTCGTTTAAAAATGCAACACGATATTCAACTGATCGTTATCGATTATTTACAATTGATGACAACAAGTGAAGTTGGAAAAGGCGGAAATCGCGAACAGGAGATCAGTCAGATATCCAGATCATTAAAATCAATTGCCAAAGAATTAAATATTCCTATAATTGCATTATCACAGTTAAGTCGTAAGGTGGAAGATCGCGGTGGTACAAAACGTCCGATGTTATCCGATCTACGTGAATCAGGAGCCATTGAGCAGGATGCGGATTTAGTTTGTTTTTTATATCGTCCCGAATATTACGGTTTGGATGTGGATGAAAACGGAAATCCAACCAAGGGAATTGCAGAAGTTATTATTGCAAAACATAGAAATGGTGCCTTGGAAAATGTGCGCGTAAGATTCATTGATAAATTCATTAAATTCGTTGATCTGGATGAAATGTACGTTCCGCAAAATTTAACTCCTTTAGCAAATGTTTTAAAAGATAACAAAGCCACCATCACCAGAAAATCGAAAATGGATGATATGGATGGAGTGGATTTGAATGAGGAGCCGCCTTTTTGAGGACATAGGACCTAAGACACAGGACACAGGACTTGACATAGGACAAGGGAAAGGGACATAGGAAAACAAAATTGTATCGGGTATCAGGTATCAAGTATCAGGAAAACAAATAGTGGGATTTAGTGAAAGTTTATGGGCGGATAGTGAGGCTTTCGCTCTTAGTGAAGGTCTCACTAATGCATCAACCCACAACAATATTCTAAAATTCGAAGCGACCGAGGCTTTCACTTAGCGAAGGTCCCAATAAGGTAACACCAAAAAAATTTCGCAAGAAATTTAAACTCCTTGTCCTCCGTAGCTTTAGCGAAGGAGGACTTTCTCCTCTCTCCTCTCTCCTTTTTTTACTTACTCGCATATCTCACCAAAAAAATCGCAATAACCGCAAACAACATATTCGGAATATTAGTACCAATTATTGGATGCAGATCGCTGTTGATGGAGAAGCTGGTGGAGAATTGAAGGAAGAAAACATATAAGGCGCTGAGGGCAACCCCTGCTATAATATTAAACCAATTTCCGCCGCGTATTTTTTTTGAACCTAGTGCCGCACCCATTACAACAAGAATTAAAACGGAAACAGCGGATGATGCCCTTCGGTACTGTTCCACACGATAATATTCAAGCTCGCCGGTCCCTTCCTTTTCTTTTTCTTTAATGTATTCTTCGAGTTCCTGATATGTTAAAACATCTTTAATTCTGATATCCTGTTCAAAATCTTCAGGAACTAAATTGAGAACAGTATCCATGGTTTTACCTTCCACATATTTTTCGCGTACATCGTAAACATCCCATCGTTTATAATCCACAAAATGCCAGTTTTTTTTATCCGGCTGATAGGTCATTTTGTTGGCATTTATTTTTGTGATGAGCTTTCTCGATTTACCAGTTCCTTCATATTTTTCCAGTGAAACATTAAATCCTTCATTTGTTTTGAATTTAAATCGCTCTAAAGAAATAAAGGTGTTTTTATCCAGTTTTAAATGAAGATTATTTCCAAAATTCTTAGGTGTATGAATATATTTATCCTCAAATGCAAGTTTGCGTTTATTTGTTTCCGGAACAAGTTGATAGTTGCCATATAATAAAAGACCCAATGCCGCGAAACCACAAATTAAATAGGGTCTCAAAAATCTTTTAAAATTCATACCGCTGTTCATCATGGCAATGATCTCACTGTTGTAGGCCATTCTGGAAGTGAGAAATATTACGGCAAGAAAAATCAATAACGGGGCTAGTATGGAGCCGATAAATGGGATAAAATCTAAATAATATTGAAACACCTCGTTACCGGGTGCGTTGCGCTCCACAAAATTTTCCGACTTATCCGAAAAGTCAATTACAATGGCAATGGAAATGATCAGTACGTGGGCAAAAATAGTTGTAACAACAAATTTGCTTATCACATACCTGTCGATAATACTCAGCCATCGGTTAAATGGAGATAATAATATATCAATAATTTTTTTCAAAGTCTCGTACTCACCTTTTTAACCATTAAATTTTTCCATCCATAAAAATTACCTTCCATAATTTTTGTTCTTGCTTCTTTAACCAACCACAAATAAAAACTCAAATTATGTACACTTGCAATTTGAGGTCCTAAACGTTCTCCTGATGCAAATAAATGTCGCAAAAAGGCTTTTGAATGATTTCTGCTTGCAAATGAATTGGAATTTTCATCAATAGCGCTAAAATCACTTTCCCATTTTTTATTTCTGATATTGATGATACCTTCTTCCGTAAATAACATTCCATTTCTCCCATTTCGCGTTGGCATCACACAGTCAAACATATCAATTCCCAAGGAGATGCATTCCAAAATATTGGCAGGTGTTCCAACTCCCATAAGATAACGCGGTTTATTTTCCGGTAGTATATCACATACAATTTCTGTCATGGCATACATATCTTCATGCGGTTCTCCAACACTTAATCCGCCTATCGCATTTCCTTCCAGTTCCATAGAGGCAATGACCTCAGCAGACCTTTTTCGCAATTCCGGAAATACACTTCCTTGAACAATTGGAAAAAGATGTTGATGGTACTCGTAGAGTGAATTTGTTTTATCCATTTGTGTCACACAGCGCTTTAACCAGCGATGCGTCATTTCCATACTTTTTTCTGCATAGGAATATTCGCATGGATATGAAGTGCATTCATCAAAGGCCATAATAATATCTGCACCTATTTTTCTCTGAATATCAATTACATTTTCCGGGGTAAAGGTGTGTTTGCTGCCATCAATATGCGATTGAAAAGTAACCCCTTCCTCTTTTATTTTGCGGATCTTGGCCAAAGAATGTACCTGAAAACCACCGCTGTCGGTCAAAATGGGCCCTTCCCAACTATTAAATTTGTGTAAACCTCCGGCATGGTGTATAATTTCAGTTCCAGGCCTTAGATATAAATGGTAGGTATTTCCTAAAATTATTTCCGCCTTCACATCATTTTTTAATTCCTGAAAATGAACACCTTTCACTGTACCAATGGTTCCTACGGGCATAAAAATAGGAGTATTGATAACACCGTGATCTGTTTGAATCAGCCCTGCGCGGGCTTTTGAATGAATATCCTTACCTGTTAGTTTGAAAAACACTGCGCAAAAATAGGTAATTGTGGACAGGGTGTGAATATGTTACCATACAATAGTAATTAAAAAAGAAGCGCAAATCTCAAACTTCTACCTTTGCGACAGCACATCTATGGACATACATTTGATTTACACCGCTATATTTTATTTATTTTGCGCCGCTGCTTTTTTTCAGATATTTTATATGCTGTTCTTCTATATGCGTCTGGCGAATTTTAAGGTCAAAAAAATAAAAAAAGAAAATTACCCCCCGGTATCCATCATTATTTGTGCAAAAAATGAAGATATTAATCTCAAACAAAATCTTCCAAAAATATTTGCACAAGATTATCCCAATTTCGAAGTAATTGTTGTTGATGATAATTCGGAAGATGGAACAACAGAATATTTATTTTTTCTTGCTCAAAAAGAACCTCGGTTAAAAAGAACAAAAACAGGAACAGGGAATCCGATGATGGCGGGAAAAAAATTTCCTCTTACACTGGGCTTAAAGGCTGCTGCGAATGAAATTGTAGTATTAACCGATGCTGATTGTTATCCTGCTACTGACCAGTGGCTAAAAGGCATCATAAATGGGTATGAAAATGAAAAGGAAATTGTTTTGGGATACGGAGCGTATGAAAAACAACCGGGATATCTTAATAAGAGAATACGATATGAGACTGTTCTGACGGCCATCAATTATTTTTCTTTCACCCTTGCAAAATTGCCTTATATGGGTGTGGGGAGAAATTTATCCTACAATAAACAATTGTTCTTCGAAAATAATGGTTTTTTCGAGCACAGACATATTCCGAGTGGTGATGATGACCTTTTTATTAACAAGGTAGCAACCAAAAGAAATACATCTATTGTAATAGATCCCGATACATTTACTTTTTCAAGCCCAAAGGAGACTTGGGAGGAATGGAGAGAACAAAAAAAACGCCATCTTTCCACAGCTAAATTTTATAAATTTAAACACAAGTTCTTTTTGGGTTTGCAACCTATAACGCATATTTTGTTTTGGTTTATTGCAATATTTTTATTGGGCATCATGTTTGAATACTGGTATGTGGTAGTTGCGGCAATAGTTATTAGATGGGCTTTGTTGAGATACTCATTTACACAAGCCATGAATAAATTGGAAGAGAGAGACCTTAAAAGATCCATCGAATTATATGACCTGCTGCAAATTTTTTATTATTTCAGATTTGCAAAATCAGCTTTATTTAAATCGAAATACAGATGGGATTAAACGATAACCTTTCAGAACGTGCCAAAGAGGACATGGAACTTATAATAAAGGCCCGTTCAGGTGATCAGCATGCCTTTAGTATTTTGATGGGGCGATATAAAGATTCAATAAATTACATGTTGCTCAAAATGGTGCATAATCGCGATGATGCAGATGATCTTACTATTGAGGCGTTTGGAAAGGCTTTTGCACATATAGATAAATACACTCCGGAATTTGCATTTAGTACCTGGTTATTTAAAATTGCCGTGAATAATGCGATCGATTTCATCAGAAAAAGAAAACTTCACACGTTGAGCCTTGATGACGAAAATGATGATGCCTCTAAATTTGCCTATTCCAGTATTAAAACAAATACCCCTGATCCAGAAGAAAAATTTATCAGGGAACAACGGGCGGTTTTGATGCGCACGATTTTAGAAGAATTGAATCCCAAATACAAAGTACTTGTTGAATTGCGATATTTTGATGAGTTGAGTTATGAGGAAATTGCAGTAAAACTGAATATGCCACTCGGCACTGTGAAAGCGCAATTATTCAGAGCACGGAATGTTCTATTCGAATTATTGAATGAAAGAAGAGAACGTTATTGATCAATTAATTTCTGCATAATCACTAAGGTATAAAAACGGTTCGTTTAATTTTCCATTTTTACAAATAGTGGCATCGTGAATCATACGTGAATCAGGATTAAATAATTCCTCCCAAACTGAATTAATTAAAAGATTTCCGAACTCTTCACTTGCACTGCGCGGCAATTCGTTTGGCAAATTATCAATTGCCATAATATCGATCGATTCCGGAATATAAGGTGCGATCTCACTTTCTGTATTCACATCATAACCAAATACAGGCTCATTGATGGTTGTAGAACGTATTGTAGCTGGCACTCCTCCGTTAATATCACAACTTACATCTGCAATCACCTTAATTCTCCAATTTGGATTGCGCATATCTTCTTTCGAAAATAATTGCGGCGCCTTCGGATTCCAAAAAATACAATTGATCAATACATCACATTTGTTCATGTAACGAGTGAAATTACACCTGTAAAGTTCAGGATGATGATGAAATTCAGATCGATCAAACCCGCCATCGCTTTTTCTGTCATAAAGATCATCACTATCTAAAACACAAAATACCGCTTCATTGAATTCGTAATTTAAAAACTCATCCTTTGCTATTTCTTTTATTTTTATCTCCCGAAAAAACTCCACTGCACCCTTTCCAACTCGACCGGTGCCGGTTACAATAATTTTAACTTTCGGAATACTCAATCCCTTATATTGATATTTTAATTCGTAATAATCACGACATTCCTTAGCTCTTTTTAAATGCCCCTCATCGAGGCGCTGACCGAGTGTCCACAAACCGTTATGTGCTCCTATAATTCCAGCCCATCTTCCGAAAGCAATTACGCGATCACCCTTGTCATTTTTTAAACATTCGTAATCCACCATTGTGATGTTCTTTTGTAATAACATCTGCAATAATTTTTTATTTTGGGCTTGTTTTTTAATTGTGTGAGAAAAAAACAAATACGTTTTATTATTGATCAAAAGATCAAAGGGCACTTCCTTTACTCCAAGTAAAATATCGCACATGGAAAGGTCTTCCTGAAGTTTTATTCCGCGTTCTTCAAACTCATAGTTAGCATAACACCTTCCTTTGCCCGGCTGAACAAGAATTTCAATTTCAGGATATTGCTTCTTCAACTGTTCTATTTGCGCGGGAATAAGTGGAACTCTTGCATCGGGTGGGAATTTAGCTTCCCGTAGAATGCCAATTTTTTTTGAATACATATCGGGTGTAAAGATAATGGTCAGGTTTAAAAAAATATTTTATAAATAATCATTTATGTTTTACCGTTTAATTTACTGATAAATTTACATTTTAGTTCATGTTTAGAAGCCCGGGAATGAAGTTGATTGTATTTCATATACTTATGTGATTTCTATTGAATAACAGCCTGTTACCTTCTAAAATCCTTTGTAAATCTTATTTTTGCACTCAATATGGAAATTTCGAAAACATATAGCCCTGCCGAGATTGAGGACAAATGGTATAAACACTGGATGGATAAAAAATATTTTCATTCAGAGCCCGATGCACGTGATCCTTACACAATTGTGATTCCACCACCAAATGTTACAGGTGTGCTCCATATGGGCCATATGCTCAACAATACCATTCAGGATGTGTTGATACGCCGGGCCAGAATGATGGGCAAAAATGCCTGTTGGGTGCCGGGAACCGACCATGCCAGTATTTCCACGGAGGCTAAAGTCGTTGGAATGTTGCGGGAAATGGGAATTAAAAAAAGCAGCCTGACAAGGGAAGAATTTTTAACATATGCCTGGCAATGGAAGGAAAAATATGGTGGCATAATTTTACAGCAACTAAAAAAACTGGGAGCTTCCTGCGATTGGGACCGGACTAGTTTTACTATGGATCCCGGATATTACGAAGATGTGGTAAACGTATTTATCGAATTATATAATCGCGGTTTTATCTATCGTGGTTTGCGAATGATCAACTGGGATCCTGAGGCAAAAACGGCGCTGAGTAATGAA
Organism: Chitinophagales bacterium; assembly: GCA_044227505.1. Taxonomy (GTDB): domain Bacteria; phylum Bacteroidota; class Bacteroidia; order Chitinophagales; family BACL12; genus UBA7236. Next base: position 33,627 of record JBGAWP010000039.1, read on the forward strand.
GAAGTTTTTTATAAGGATGTAATTTCAAAACTGTACTTTGTAAAATATAAAATAAAAGATTCTGAGGACTATATTACAGTTGCAACCACAAGACCGGAAACGATACTTGGCGATACTGCAATTTGTGTACATCCGGATGATGAAAGATATAAAAAATTTGTAGGGCGAACTGCATTCGTTCCGATGATAGATCGTGAAATTCCAATTATTGCCGATGATTATGTAGAAAAAGATTTTGGTACCGGTGCCTTAAAGGTAACCCCTGCGCATGATGAAAATGATTATGAACTCGGGAAAAAACACGGATTAGAGGTAATTGATACTTTTAATGATGATGGCACCTTAAATGAAAATGCAAAATTATTTATCGGTCTCGACAGATTTGTTGTGAGAAAAAAAGTAGTTGCACTTTTAGAAGAATTAGGGCAGCTTGTAAAAACAGAAGATCTGAAAAACAGTGTTGGATATTCAGAACGAACTAATGCTGTGGTGGAGAAAAAATTAAGTATGCAATGGTTTCTTTCCATGAAAGAAATTTCTGTACCAGCATTGGAAAATGTGTTAAATGGCAATATTAAAATTCATCCGAATAAATATATCAATACCTATAAACATTGGATGGAAAATGTACGCGATTGGTGTATATCTCGTCAATTGTGGTGGGGACATAGAATACCTGCATGGTATACCGAAACCGGTGAATATGTTGTTGCAAAAACGAAGAAAGAAGCAGAGGAAATTTTAAGAGAGAAGCATATCACTTTTAATACCTTAGATCAGGATGAAGATGTTTTGGACACCTGGGCCAGCAGCTGGTTGTGGCCTATAAGCGTGTTTAACGGATTGCAGGATGATAAAGGCGAGATCAAATATTATTACCCTACAAATACGCTGGTAACAGCTCCTGAAATATTATTTTTCTGGGTTGCGAGAATGATCATTGCCGGATATATTTTCAAAAATGATAAACCTTTCAGTGATGTTTATCTCACGGGAATCGTACGCGATAAACAACGCCGAAAAATGAGCAAATCACTAGGTAATTCTCCCGACCCTTTGGATCTCATTGAACAATACGGTGCAGATGCCGTTCGTTTGGGGATGTTATTGTGTTCGCCTGCAGGAAACGATATTATTTACGATGAAAAATTAATTGAACAGGGCAGAAATTTTAATAATAAAATTTGGAATGCTTTAAGGTTAATTAAGGGATGGGAAATTGTTGATGGTGAAAATGTTAATAACCATGTTGCCATTGCGTGGTTTGATGCAAAATTAAATACAACAGTTAAAGAGGTAAATAATCACTTTACAGATTTCAGAATAAGTGACGCCCTTATGGAAATGTATTCATGTATCTGGGATGATTTCTGCAGCTGGTACCTTGAATTCATAAAACCGGAATTTAGAAAACCTATTGATAAAATTACCTATGAAAAAACAGTGGTATTTTTCGATAAAATATTAAAAATGTTGCACCCGGTTATGCCATTTATAACAGAAGAAATTTACCATATTCTGCAGGATAGAGAAAGAGATATTATTATAGAGGAATATCCGGTTTCTGAGGAAATAAATTTCACGGCATTGCATCACGGTGAAATGGCTAAAGATGTGATCAGCAAAATTCGTGATGTCAGGGCTAAAAATAATATTAGTCCAAAAG
>JBGAWP010000003.1:0-125434 GCA_044227505.1 Chitinophagales bacterium
TCACCCGTACTGCAACCGGCAATCCAAATTCTGATAGATTCACTAATTTCATTTCCCGCACCTTTATTTTTTACAATACCAGGGAAAATCAATTTATGTAAATTTTCAAATATTTGGGGATCACGAAAAAAACTTGTTACCGGAATAAGTAAATCCTGATATAAAGTATCCTGTTCTGTTTTATTATCATGTAAATATTTTAAGAAAGTGGCAGGAGCTTCATTTTTAGTGATTGCCATTCTCCGAAGAATTCTTCTTCTAATAGTTGTTTGTTTATAATAGGTAAAATCAGTCCCTTTTCGCAATCGCAATAAAGAAAGAATTTGTTTATAAACATCTTCATTCTGTTCTAACAATGACTTTTCATCATGACCATCTAAAAATGTATTTTGTACTACTTCCAGAATTTTTAATGGAATTTTTTCAGGGGGCAGTATAAAATCGACAACACCAGCGGCCACAGCACTATTTGGCATACTTTCATACGCAGCAGAATCTTCGTCTTGCGCAAAAGTTATACCACCATTTTCTTTAATTGCCTTCAACCCCAAAGTTCCGTCATTCGCAGTACCTGATAATACCACACCTATTGCATGACTTTGATGCACTTCAGCCAATGAAGTAAAAAAAAGATCTATCGAATGATTCCTGATGCTTTGAGATTTTGCGGGACGCGGGCTCAATTCCAGTACCCCATCATTGGCAATTAACATCTTGTTGCTTGGAATGATATAGATATGATCAGGTACAACTTTAATATCATCAGAAATCTCTAAAACAGGAATTTCAGTCACTTTTTGCAACAGATCAGCCAGGATACTTTCATGATTTGGGTCCAAATGCTGAACGAGGACATAGGCCATTCCAGAATTTACGGGTATGGCGCGCAGTAATTTTTTAAAGGCATCTAAACCTCCGGCAGAAGCGCCAATACCAACAACAGGGAATAAGTTTGCAGATTTATAGAGGGTTTTTTCAATTTCTATCTCACCTTTGGAATTCTTCATTTATAATTTGTATAAATTTACGCATATAAAGTCAGATAATCTGCATATTTATAATATATATTCCTATTTGTCGGATCATATTTGCAAATGGAATATATCAAATAAATAATTATGATGAAAAATAAATTAGAAATTTAATATATTGGTCAAATTTATGGGGAATTAGTTCTACAATTAAGATACCCTAGTTTGGCAGCCATTATGCTACTCACTAGTTAAAATTTAAACTATTATTTAAATATAATTGAATATAAAGTGGAGCTTAAAATCACTTTAAATATTTGTGTTTATTTCTACCATATTTTTCGAAACTCCTATTATTTATGTTCCGTTATTTCAACGTGTTTCAGGGTTCTTCTTGCCAATATCAAACTCGCAAGCATAAATATAGCACCTAATAGAAATGCAGCTCCTGCAAAATGAACCGGTGCATTGTCTCCTGTAAATAATGCATAGGTATTGGTCATTAAAGGCGGACCAATAATTGCGGTTACACTCATTAAACTCGTTAATGCCCCTTGTAATTCTCCCTGCTCATTGGAGGGCACCTGATTGGATATAATACCTTGCAGTGCCGGCATTCCAATTCCACCAAGACAATATGGAATTAAAAACACATACATCATCCAACCCTGTGAGGCTAGTCCGAATAAAATTAATCCCAAAGTATAAAGGGCCAAACCATAATATAATGACCTCTTTTGTCCAAAGCGTGGGATGGTTATTCTTATCAATCCTCCTTGAACAATACCTACCAATAGTCCAACAAATGCGAGTGACAAGCCAACTGCTTTTTCACTCCAACCGAATGTTCCCATGGTAAAAAAACTCCAGTTGCTCTGAACAGCATGCGATGCGATATAAATGCAAACAAGTGATGCAATTAATCCATAGGTAACAGGATATTTTTTTAATGCGAGTAATGACCCAATGGGGTTAGCGCGTTTCCATTCGAATTTCCTCCGTTTTTCCTTTGGCAGCGATTCGGGTAAAACAAAAAATCCGTACAACCAATTTAAAAATGTTATTGCTGCAGCTCCATAAAATGGAATCCTGGTTCCATAAGATCCTAAAAATCCACCCAACGCTGGGCCAATTATAAATCCCAGACCGAATGCTGCACCAATTAATCCGAAATTTTGCGCGCGTTTTTCCGGAGGGGAGATATCAGCAATGTAAGCACTCGCTGTTGAAAAACTTGCTCCGGTAATACCGGCTATTATTCTACCCAAAAATAACCATCCTAATGTTGGGGAAAATGCCATGATCAAATAATCGATACCGAATCCAAAGAGTGCAAATAATAATATTGGTCTTCTTCCATATTGGTCACTAAGATTACCGAGTATTGGGGAAAATATAAATTGCATAAATGAAAATGCAAATAACAGCCACCCACCAATTTTTGCTGCATCACTATAATCGCCTCCGTTTAATTCTTTAATAAGATCCGGTAGCACGGGAATTATAATTCCAAATCCTATCACATCAATTAATAATGTAATAAAAATAAAGATCATGGAGGCTTGTTTTCTGTCTTTCATTTTAATTTTAAGGTTGAGGACGCAAAATTAGTAATTAGTAATTAGTCAGGAGTCATTAGTCATTAGTCAGGAGTCATTAGTCAAGAGTCATTAGTCATTAGTCAAGAGTCATTAGTCAGGAGGATAAATGTACAACCGACGAGGATCAGACTCACCACTCACCATTCACCATTCACCACTTACCCATAATCAACACTTTAAAATGAAGCGTGAAGCGTGAGTCCGATACTGCTCGGACCGAATTCTTCTGTCATCCATTAAATTGAAAAGATTTTTTAGGCGTGAAAAAAATCATGCAATTACCGAAAACTTACTCACTACTCACCACTTACCCATTCCCTCAATCCTCCAAAGCATTCTCCCACTTGCTCACCGCCGCAGTTGCAATAGCATTGCCAATTACATTGGTGGCGCTCCTTCCCATATCCAGAAAAGTATCTATCCCCAATAATAAAATTAATCCTGCTTGAGGAATATTGAACATAGAAATTGTTGCGGCAATTACAACGAGACTTGCCCTCGGCACTGCAGCTATTCCCTTACTTGTTATCATTAGCGTGAGCAACATGGTTATTTCCTGTGATATGGTGAGATCTATACCATAACACTGTGCAATAAAAATACTTGCAAAGGTCATATACATCATACTGCCATCCAGGTTAAAGGAATATCCCAAAGGCAATGTAAAACTCACAATTTTATTATTGCATCCAAATCGTTCCAATTCTGTAATTAATTTGGGAAAAGCGGCTTCACTGCTAGCGGTACTAAATGCTAATAAAAATGGTTCTTTTATTCTTCGCAATAACGTAAATACCCTTTTGCGAAGCACTGCAAAACCTGCAGAAATTAATATGATCCAAAGTATTAATAAACCAAGATAAAATTCTCCCATAAATACTGCATATGTTACGAGTACATCCAAACCCTTTGTTGTGATCACCGAACACATAGCGGCAAAAACCGCGTAGGGTGCAAATCCCATAACATAAATAGTTATTTTAATCATGATATGCGAAAGCGTATCCAATGCATTAACAATTGGTTTCGTTTTTTCGCCGATGGCTGCACATGCAACACCAAAAAACAAACTGAATACTACGATTTGCAGTATTTCATTTTCCGCCATCGCTTTAAAAATACTGGTTGGAAATACATGTGTTATAAAAGTTATTAATGATAAAGCACCTCCATCCACACCCGTAGAAACATTATCTGCGGGAAGTGGCAAATTCATATGAGCTCCAGGCTGTAATGCATTTACCAATATCATTCCAAGTGTAAGAGAAACAAGACTCGCAGTGATAAACCATAACATCGTTTTACCTCCTACCCTGCCTACTGTTTTTACATCACCGGTTTTTGCAATACCAACAATTAAAGTTGATAATACCAGCGGAGCAATTATCATTTTAATGAGTGATAAAAAAATGGTAGTGAGTATAGAAATATTGGATGCTATTTTTTTGATCAGTGTAATTTCCACCGTCCCGTTTTTTGCACCACTAATTTTACAATCCAGATCATTGGCATCTCCGGAAATTATTACCGGAGGAACAAAGGTTATTGATTTATTGACAAGAGTAGTTACTACCTCTTTACCGAGACTATCTGTTAAAATTTGTTTTTCTGCAGCTGCCTTAACTGTATAAATAACAACATCCTGTTTAAGTGTCCCATAGTCCAGCGTTATATTTTCTTTTCCGGTAAAATCTTTATTGGGTGTGTATGTAAGCTGTTTTCCAGTCGCATTTTTATGCAGTAAAGCACCGATAAAAATGCCCAGTGCCATAGCAATAAGAATGAATACCGTTAATTTGTTCGACTTCGACATTTGCAAAATTTTGCCCTAAGATATAAGATTCCACCCACTTGCCAAGTTTCGTGTTTCTTTTATAATAAACAGGGTATTAACAATTTAGAACTTTAAAACCTTAAATAGTGTTACATTCTTCCAAGTATTTGCTCGTTATTATTAACTTTGCGCTAATGCCCAAAACCAACGGTATAAAGTCGATAGCTGCTTTTTCCATGCTGATATTGTTTTTTGCAACAATTGTCAGCAGGGATTTTTATCACTTATTGGGGCATAAAGACGAAGTAACTTGTAATGCTCTTGAGCACGATAATTCCTCTCCTCATTTTCACGAGGTCGATAAATGTAATATCTGCGATCATAATTTTTCGGTTGGGCATGCTGTAACAAATTGTAATATATCTTCTGATTTTTTCTATTTTATTACATACAAATTATATTACACAGATCAATATTCATTAATTCCGTTTTTTCAAAACCCCGATTCCAGGGGTTCACCTGTTTCTGCATAACAGATTTTTCTATTTTCTATTAAAATTTCAAACTCTTATTATGCAGAAATTAATTTATGCGTTCAGCATTATATATATATGTTTTTTTTCCTCGGGTAAAACACAAAATAGTTTATCAGGCACTATTTACGAATCAAAAAATCACACAGCATTACCGGGAGCTTCTATTTATTTACCTGACCTGAAAACCGGTGCAATTGCTGATGCTGATGGGAAATATAGCATTAATAATCTACCGTCAAAACAAGTAACTGTTCAGGTTACTTACCTTGGATATCAATCCATTGTAGAATCAATAGATCTTTCTAATATCACCGTTAAAGACTTTGTTTTAATGGAGACTTATACGGAGATAAATGAAGTTGTAGTTACGGGATTGTCGCGATCTGCAGAAGCTAACCGAACACCAACACCAATTTCGGTGATCACTAAAAATAGTTTACTCCAAAATTCTTCCACCAATATTATTGCCGCATTGGGAACTCAACCCGGAATATCCAATATTTCGACAGGGCCCGCAATTGCAAAACCGGAAATAAGAGGGTTGGGATATAACAGAGTTGTAATTGTGAATAATGGCATTAAACAGGAAGGTCAACAATGGGGAGATGAACATGGTATTGAGATTGATGAATATTCGGTAAACAGGATAGAAATAATAAAGGGACCTGCTAGTTTGATGTACGGCTCTGATGCAATGGCAGGTGTAATTCATTTTATTAGTGCACCCACATTGCCTGATAAAACGATCAAGGCTAATATTCTGAGCAACTATCAAACTAATAATGGTTTAATTGGATATTCCGGGAATATTGCAGGAAACAGCAACGGATTTATTTGGGATGTGCGCTACAGTGGAAAAATGGCCCATGCTTATCAAAATAAATACGATGGATATGTATTTGGAAGCGGGTTTAATGAAAACTCTGCGAACGCAATAATTGGCTTAAACAGAAAATGGGGATTTAGTCACCTTGATGCGTCCATGTATCAATTAAACGTAGGTTTGGTGGAGGGCGAACGCGACAGTGCCACAGGTTTGTTTATTTATCCCGTTGTTTTAACCGATAGCACTGAAGGTGCTGCTATTGCTGAAAATAATATACTTAAAAGTTATGATCTGCACTTGCCAAATCAAAATATTAAACATTACAAATTAGTATGGAATAATAGTGTGGTAATTGGAGATGGTTATATCGACATGATCATAGGCTGGCAACAAAATAACCGGAAAGAATTTGAAAATGTTTTTAATCCAGAAGAATTTGCATTATATTTTAAATTGAACACCTTTAATTATGCTATGCACTATTTGTTCCCGGAAAAAAACAAATGGAGTTCCGCAATTGGTATAAATGGAATGCAACAAAATTCACAAAACCTTGGCTTGGAAGTTTTAATTCCGGAATATTCCCTATTTGATATCGGCGCATTTTTTACCACTAAAAAAACGATCGGCAATTTCGACATTTCGGGAGGATTTAGATATGATCTGCGAAAATTAAATGCAGATGAGCATATTTCTGAGGAAAATGAAGAAAAGATTTTCACGGAATTTGATCGCAACTTTTCAGCAATTTCCGGAAGTCTTGGAACTAGTTATCAGATCAATGAAAAAATGTTTGCCAAACTGAACCTGTCGCGTGGATTTCGCACACCAAATATCGCCGAACTTGGTTCAAATGGAGTTCACGAAGGTACTTTCAGATATGAGATTGGCAATACTCAGCTAAACCCGGAAACGAGTTTACAAATAGATGTTTCGTTTGGTTATGATGGAGAACATGTTTCCTTTCAGGCCGATATCTTTAAAAATCTAGTTGATAATTTTATTTTTTTGAGGAAATTAAATACTGCTTCCGGTGCTGATTCTTTAATTAACAGCGAGGGTGAATTATTTGAGGTATTTACCTATGGGCAGAGCAGTGCAGATCTATCGGGTGCTGAATTAATTTTGGATATTCATCCACATCCCTTCCATTGGTTACATTTTGAAAATAGTTTTTCCTTTGTAAATGCAATACAGAATAACGCTGACGATTCTTCAAAATATATACCTTTTTCCCCTGCTCCGAAATTAGTTTCGGAACTTCGTGCTGACCTTACAAAAAGCAATAAATTGTTTGCGAACAGCTATTTTTTAATACAATTAGAAAACTATTTTGCACAAGATCATATTTTTTCTGCATACAATACGGAAACAAAAACGCCCGGTTATTTGCTAATTAATATTGGCGCAGGAACTGATATTATGATGAAAGGCAAAGTTTTATGCTCATTTTATCTAACAGCCAACAATATAGCTGATGTTGCTTATCAAAGTCATTTAAGCAGATTAAAATATGGGGAAGAAAATTTTGTAACCGGCAGAACAGGTGTATATAATATGGGTAGAAATATTAGTGCTAAGTTAAACGTCCCAATTAATATGAGGCCTTAACTAATTTAATGTTGCGAAAATCATATAATTAAGTATTAAATTTGATAAAAAAATCATGCGATCATTATTTTATCTTCTTTTCCTTATTCCTATGGGATTATCTGCCCAAACCGATATTTTATGGTCTGACCCAATTATGATCTCCAGCGAATCTACAGGTTATGACCATCCAAGAATAAGTTTGAATGGGGATGAGAACGCAGTTGTACTTTGGGGAAATGAGGGCGATATGTACTTTTCGAGACAGGAAGGAATTTCCTTCACGACCCCTCTAATGCTCAACAGTCCAGAAACGTCAATATCCACTTTTTCCTGGGCAGGACCGGACATTGCATCCAAGGGTGATACAATATATATTGTATTTAAGGAAGAACCCGAAGACATGGCACGTATTTATTGTATTACCTCTTATGATGGCGGTATTACATTCGATACATTGGAAATTGTTGATGGCATGATAGGGGATCATTATTCGAGGTTCCCATCTGTGACCGTTGACGAAGCTGGAAATCCAATAATTGCATTTATGAAATTGGATACATTTTTCCTCGACCCAAAATATGTTGTGGTTACATCTGATGATTTTGGTAATAGTTTTAATATGGATGTAACTGCAAGTAATTTTTCAGGCGGCGAAGTTTGCGACTGCTGTCCTGTAGGTATAACTTCCAACGAAAATTATGTTAGTACTTTATACCGTGACAATTTGGATAATTTACGCAACAGTTGGGCCGGTATTTCTATTGATGGAGGAAACAGCTTTACATCCGGAATTCAAATTGATCAAACTGATTGGACCGTTTTTGCATGTCCTGCCAGCGGTCCTGACGGAGTGATTATTGATGACAATCTCTACTCTGTTTTTATGAGTGCAGGCGAAGGCGATACAAGGGTATATTTTTCCACCTCGTCTTTAATTGATATGACTGACGAACCGGATATACGTGTTTCCGCTGAAATTGAAGGCCTGTCAATTCAAAATTATCCCCGAATCGCAAATAAAGGCAATGCAGTAGCTATTGTTTGGAAACAGATAGCAAATGGAAATTCAATAATCCCTATTTCTTTTACTAATGATATTACAAATGGCCTGCCGACAGATTATGATACAATTGCTTCACTTGAATTTTACGGTTTGGAAAATGCGGACGTTGCGGTTTCTTCCAATAAAGTACATGTTGTATGGCAAGATAATTATAATAATGCAGTAATGTATAGGGAAGGCACCTATGTAGAACCTGTGCTATTGGAGGAGGCCATAATTCAATACGAAATTAACGTATTTCCAAATCCGGCTGAATCTGCATTTAATATTAGCAGTGAAATTGGTTTGAAAACAATTAGTTTATACAATGCGCAGCAACATGTAGTTAAAAAGCTAAATTTGAATGGCGATAAAATAGTTAATGTACCAATAAATAAATTGACCCCGGGGTTATTTTTAATCGAAATAATGGATGTGAATAGTGTAATCCATACAGAAAAAATTATCATCCAATAATTTATACTAATTTAATAAAAAATCACAATTATCGGTTTCGTTATTCCTACATTTGCCAAAACATTCGGCAACTTTAGTTAGCATACTTTGTCTCAATTCGAGCATAAGTCTGATTCTTTCATCTAGGATTTTAACTTTCTCCTCTATTCTGAAGGCAATATTATCACATGTGGCGGCTTTCATTTCCATAAGATCAAGAATTTCTGAAGTTTCGTTCAACGTAAATCCAAACTCCTTTACTCGTTTGATGGTTAATAATCTTTCTAAAATATCTTCAGAATATTCCTTGTAATTATTTTCCCTTCGAGATCTCCGCGGTACTTTAATAAGTCCATGTTTTTCATAAAAACGAATGGTATCTCTAGAAAACCCGGTTCTGACTGCTAATTCGCCTATAAGCATATTTCAAAATATTTTTAGAATTTAATAAACACCATGGACTATACTCCATGGTTTAACTTTACAAAAAAAAGCATTTATTATGAAAAAAAATACGAATTCAGCAAGTTTATTTTTAATCCTCATTACAAGTCTTGCCATGGGTGGTTGTCAGGCGATTCAGGATTGTTTTAAAAAGGATGACAAGCAAACAGATAAAGCTTTAACTTGTAACTCCTGTGAAGAAGAAAAATGTAGTACTCACGATCACTCACTAAAAAACGATTCGTCGTCTTCAAATTCTATGGAATCATCATCAACTTTAATTGAAAATGTCTCATCTGACATAGCTTGTAAACTTACAAGTCCAGAGTTACAAAAACGAAAAGAAGTTGTTCTTAAAAGTCTTCGAGAACAGATGATAGACAAACATGCATTACCCAACGGATATTCATTTAAATTTTCAAAAGAAGATTCAATGTTAGATGAACTTATTGAATTTATTAAAACTGAAAGGCAGTGTTGCAGCTTTTTCACTTTTAATTTAATAGTAAATGGGGATCAAAATTTTTCATGGCTGGAGATTACTGGAGGACAAGGTGTAAAAGAATTTATTGATTTGGAGCTTGAATTATAATTTGGGTTTAAGATTATACATTTTCACTACAGGAAATTTATATGGACTCGCGTGACTTTTGAGATTGCAACAATTGAACACCACAATATGAATTGGTTCCAAAGGAATAGTTACCTGAATCGACTCACCCTGGAGAATGCGGTATAAGAAAATTTGCAGATTGATAAACCAAGACTTTGCAGTAATTTTTTGAAGTGAAAAATTTTGTGAAATTGTGCAAAGGGTGAGATAAAATATTGCAATAAAATTTCACTCATTGCATTTATTGTTTAACGCCCCTTGTTGCACCCATTGCAAAATGATATCAATGTCTGTTGAGGGTATCGGTTGATTTGGCGGAGGTGGCATAATATGATCAGGGTCAGTTGAAGTTATGAGTTCAATTAACTCACCTTCATGTGTATTATAAGGAACAATATCTCCGGGGTACATGATCCCTTCGTAGGAACATAATACAAAATCACCTTGTTGTGATTCAATATCGTGACAACCACTCAAAGCACATCGTGTTAGTAAAATTGGTAATACATGATTTTGAAAATAAATTGAATCTTCGTGGCAAGGAGTGTTAATATTCTCAACTGTATCTATTTCACCACACGCAATATATGGAGTAGGATCTGGTTCATCAATTGAAAATGGATCGTGTTTACACTTGATCAGTGTCCCTTCCAAAAGTATACATGCGATAAGTCCTGTTAAAGTTTTTCTTTTCAAAGCCGGATAAATTTTACTTATAGTTAGAATTACTTAAAACGCATTAAATTTAAACTATCCGCAATTAGAATCACAATAACGTCTTGCAGACTCGAAATCGGCGGAATTTTTATCACTAATGTTTATATGTAGTATGAAACTATGTCGTTTACAAACGTTATATTAAGTGCTGCCTTTCTCATTTCTTAAAGTTATGCAGGCGTCAATTTTTTGAAACTGCAAAAAATGAAATTCTGAATTGTATCGAATGGTGTGTTATGGTCAACAGATATGCATTTTACTTTTTCAAAAAACTTTTTAAGTCGCTCGGTCATTGTTTTTTCAGAATATTGTTTGATTTCTATGCTGCTGCATTTTTTCGGACCTTGTTCTGAAAATGTGCCAATAACTAAAATACCTGTATGCTTAATACTCTTTTGAATTGTGTCAATGTATTTCGTAATTTCTTGTTCCTGTGTCAAGAAATGAAATGCTGCTCTGTCGTGCCAGAAGTCATATTGTTCGGTCGGATTAAAGGTCGCTGCGTCTGCAACAATCCATTTTACTTTTGTCGCACGCTCGCCAAGACGCTTCTTTGCTCTGTCAAGTGCGGCGGCTGAAATGTCAAGAACTGTTATGTCTGTGTACCCCAAGTCAAGTAAATGGTCAACTAAAAAACTGTCCCCACCACCGATATCTATTATTTTTGCACTTGTTGGAATGTTGAAGTGTTTTAAAAAGTCCAACGAAGTTGTCGGGGTTGGTTGATACCAGCTTACGTCTTTCAGGTCTTTTGTTTGATAGATGTTTTCCCAATGTTTTTTTCTGTCTAAAAATTCCATATTTTATTATCTGTTTATCTTTGCACTGTTAATTCGATAAAATTGCAAATAAGGTAAATCTTAGATGCATTCAACTACAAAACAAATATAATTAAATTCGGAATATTATTTATAATTCATAAGGTTTAAACTGGTCATAATAACAACCAAAGTAACACCAACATCAGCTGTAATAGCCATGGCGAGATTACTAAAACCGAGAAATGTCAAAACTATAAAAATAAATTTAACTAAAATAGCTGCTACAGTATTTATGCGTATACGATTTAAGGTTTTTTTACCGAGACGTATTAAGAATGGTATTTTAGATAAATTATCATTCATCAATGCAATATTCGCAGTTTCAATAGCAGTATCACTTCCGGCTGCTCCCATAGCAATACTGACAGTAGCAAGAGCAAGAGCAGGAGCATCATTAATTCCATCCCCAACCATTGCAACATAAGTATATTCTGATAAGAGATCTTTTATTTTGGCGGCTTTATTTTCAGGCAACATATTTCCAAATACGTGCATAATATTTACATGCATTGCCACATATTTAGCGGCCTTTTCATTGTCGCCGGTCAACATTACGGGTGTAATTCCCAATTCAATTAAATCCTGAATTGCAACTTTACTATCCTCTTTAATTTCATCAGTTAAACCAATTATTCCGGCAACACCATCTCCAAAACTGACTACCACACTTGTTTTACCTTCATTGGATAATCGTTCCACTATTTGTTCTGTTTCTTTTGTTACGGTTTGACTTTCTTTAATGAAATCCAATTTTCCAATAAAAATGTGTTCATCTTCGCAAACCAAACACTCTGCAACCAAACCTTTACCCATTTCGCTTTTAAAATTTTTAACCGCATGCGGTGTAAATCCTTCGGCAATACTTGCATCAACTATAGCCTGTGCAAGAGGATGTTCTGAAAACATTTCAGCACCCGCGGCACAAGCTAGCAATTCTTCTTTATCCTTAACATTTAATGGAATAATATCAGACACCACGGGTTTACCATGCGTAATAGTACGTGTTTTATCCAAGGCAATTGCCTTAATTTTTGAAATAGCCTCAAGATATTTACCCCCTTTAACTAAAATACCTTTTGCCGAAGCATTGCCAATGGATGCATAAAATGCAACCGGTGTTGATATAACCAAAGCGCAAGGACAAGCTATTACTAGTAAAGAAATGCTCTGATTAAGCCACTTGTCCAAAGGCTCATCTAAAATAAAAACCGGAATAACGAATAAAAGCGCAGCCAATAAAATAATTGCGGGTGTATAAATTTTACTGAATTTCTGTATAAATTTTTGAGTATCCGATTTGTTAGCCTGTGCTTGAAAAGTAAGCTGAATTATTTTAGAGAAAGTGGTATCTGCAGAAATTTTTGTTGTTTCCATTTCAATATATCCGAATTTATTTAAAGTGCCTGCAAATACTATATCTCCTTTATGTTTGTCTTTCGGTATTGGTTCGCCGGTAATAGTTGCCTCATCAACTGATGTAGAACCTTCTGTTATACGTCCATCCATAGGAATATAACTTCCTGGTTTAACCTGAATTATTGTTCCAATCGATATTTGATCAATCAGTAATTCTTCACCGCTACTTTTAATTGTTGCTGTTCTCGGTGTTTTTGAAACCAACTCATCTAATGCTGATTTGCTATTTTCGATTCCAATATCCTCAAGACGTTCACCCAATACATATAAAACTATTACTACAGCAGCTTCGGGATATTCACCCAAATAAAATGCACCGACCGCTGCTATAATCATTAAAAGGTTTATACTACTGAAATTTAATTTCACAAGCGCCTTTAGTCCACTCCACAAAACTTTATATCCAATACTGATAATAAAAGCTGCAAAAATGAATGGAGCAAACGGCATAGGAATATTAACCCCAGTTAGGGATAAAATCTCCAGCACTACTACTAAGGCAACAGCGAACAATAAAAAAATAAATTTTTTATCCTGAATTGGCAATTTCATATTGATATTTATTAATTAATAATACAAATGGCGGGTGTGAACCCTGCCCTCAATAACCCGGTTTTGGCAAAGAGGTCAAGAGAACAGAGTTTCACCCATATATTAGTCAAAAGTTTTATTATTTGGTTACTCCTATTAAAATCAATTCATTAAAAATAATATTTATATTGCCATTTACTTTATTAACTTCTGCATTATTATAATATTTAGCAATATCTAAATTTATAGTTGCTGACAAGTTACAACTTGCAGGTCCTGAAAGTAAATGCGTAATAATTACATTAAAGAATAATGGTATTGAGCTATTCCCATAATTCAAATTTCCTTCAATTGTAGCATTTATCGGAGGATGATCCTCCGTAGCGTCATAATCACTAACAATTTTTCCATTAAATAATATATCACCTGAAAGTGAATTTGCTATTAGAGAATCAATTTGATAATCATTACTGACAAGTGATTTTACCGGTAATGAAAAAGTTACACTATTAGTTAAATAATCGAATATAAAATACAATTGATTACTTTCAACTATTACCAAACTGTCATTATAAATTCCTGAAATTATTATTGGACCGTTAGTTAGTCTATAATAATTCTGTGTTATTGAAACTCTACAGCTCAATAATATACTTAGAATAACAAATGTATATTTCATCTTCATAAATGATTCGCATTAATGTGCATGTGCTTCACCCTCATTATTTAAAGAGCCTAATAAATAAAAGGCCCCATTTATAACAATTTTTCCACCTTCCGTATAATCACCTAGTGGTGTAATTTCTGTGTAACCCCCTTCGGTTACTCCGCGCTTTACAGGGATTTTCTCAAAAACATATTTATCTCCAGGTTTCATTTCCATTGCCTTCTTCAAGGTCGGGGAATCCTGGTGATTATCTCCCTCAACATGTGCATGCTCTTGTTCCCCTTCACTAGTTTCGTTGTGGCCATGGTCGTCGCCTTCGTGTGCATGTTCATCTCCTTCATTGAGTTCCATTTGATGCTCAATTGACCATATAAATATGTAATCTCTTCCTGCTTCACTTACGATAGCATTTGTTGGGATTGCGTTTGTAGTAGTATTTTCAATTTCAATATTTGCAGATACATTCATACCTTCAATTAATCCAACTTTATCTCCAGTAATTACTGCGTGAATTGGTATAGACTTTGTCTCATTCTCAAACGCACTACCAATAGCAAAAATGGTTGCACTATAACTTTTTCCCGGCAAATTGGTCAATGTAAAATTTACCTTTTGATCAACTTTTATTTTCATTAAATCTTGTTCAAAAACAAAGAGGTCTAAATGTAATTGTGAATTATCAACAACATCCATTATGGTGCGGCCCATTTCTACTGAACTCCCGATATTTACATCAATATGACTTACGTAACCATTTACAGGACTAACAATTGAAATTAAAGATGTCAGTTTATCTGCATCTAAGTTATCAGCAACTACACCACTAATTGCCAATTGTTGTTTTAATGAATTTACTTTAGCTTTTAGCACATTAAAGTTGGCTTGAGCTTGTTGCAAATTCTTTACGGCAGAAACATTGTTGTTGCTTAAATCTTTTTGGCGATTTAATTCCTGTTCCGCAAAAAGTAAATCTGATTTTGAGGTCAAATACATTTCCTGCATGCCTATAAAATCTTTATTTATAATGGTAACCAGTGTTTTACCTTTGGATACGTAATCTCCCTCCTTTACAAATATCTGTTGAATAATTCCACCAAATAAAGCTGTGATATCGGCTTTATTTTGAGGCGGAACCTTTAAATAACCAGTCGACATTAATGTACCAGTCAAATTTCTTTTTTCCATTTGACCTAATTTAATGTCAATCGATTTAAATTGATCTAGAGTTAAAATGGCTAATTTACCATCATGTTCCCCGCCATGTTCATCTTCCCCTTCTTCATGTGCACCATGATCGTCTTCACTACTTTTAACCTTGCCGCAAGAGGATACAAATAATATAACAAAAAACGAAAAGGCGAAATACAAAATACTTTTTTTCATAAAAATAAATTTATTTGTTGACAAAATAATTGATGTTAATAATTGTTTGATTAAGGTCTGCTTTAGCTTGCAAATAGTTATATTGAATGTCAAAATTCTGCTGATTTGCAAACATTAACTCGAAGTAACCTATTTCACCGGCTGCGTACATTGCGTTGGATGAAATTAAAATTTCTTCTGCCTGCTTTAATCCCGACAATTCAAAGTATTGAACTGAGGCATTTGACATTTCGTATTGCTGAAACAGTTGTGAAAAAGCAGCTACAAACTGACTACTTTCATTTTCATAATTAATTTGAGCTATTTGTTTTTGCGTTTCGGCTGCTTTTATTTGAGCAGAAAAACTCCAAAAAGCTAACGGGATTCCAATTCCAATACTATAACCTTTATAACCCGGATCAATTCCAAATAAATTTTGATTGAAATATCTAAAACTAAAATCAGGCAAAAGGTTTTGTTTAGCTAAATTTTTCTGAAAGGATGCTAATTCAATTTGTTGTTGGTAGTAAGCCAAAAATGGATGGTTTAAATTTACAAGGGTTTTGTCTAAAGCCATTTGGCCGATCTTAGAAACATCCGGAAAAACAAAATAATCAACACGCATTAATTGTTGCAATTTGGATTGGGCAATAATAATTTCACGATTTGAGTTATTCAAATTGAGACTAATTTCTTTGCGTTTAGCCTCAGCTGAAATTTTTTCCAAATAATTGCTTTCACCTGCCTCGAATTTGGCTTTTGCTGCCGCCTCATAGTTTGAAAATAAACTATCTTGTTTTTGGAAAAGCTCTTTTTTGCTTAAACTGAAAATTAATTCATAGTAAGTGCTTTTTATTTCCTTTAATAAATCTGTTTGCGTAAGCGCCAATATAGTTTCACTAATAACAATATTTTGATTATTGATTTTGTTTTTAGCAATATAGGTTGTTGGAAATTCTACACTTTGATTTATCCCGATTTTAAGAATTCCCTCACTATTATTTTCAAGTAAATCTTCATTTTCAAAAAACAATTCTGTTTTTGGCAAATTGAAACTTGTTTTTTTCAATTGAACATTTTTTTGAATTTCCAACTCAGCAGTTTTTAATTGCAGGTTATTTCTTAATGCAATATTTATTACCGAATCGAGGGGCATTTGTTCTATATTTTGTGCAGTTACTTTTTCCGATAAAAGAAATGCGTTTACACACAAAAATGTTATAATTGCCACAGGTGATATTTTTCGTTTTATTTTTCGATTAAATAAAAGGTAAAGCGCGGGTAAAACAATGAGCGTAAGAGCAGTAGCTGAAATTAGCCCACCTATTACAACAGTTGCAAGTGGTCTTTGAACTTCAGCACCGGCTCCATGCGATAGCGCCATTGGCAGAAATCCCAACGATGCAACACTTGCAGTCATTAATACCGGACGTAATCGAATCATCGTTCCTTTCCTTACTCTTTCATAGATATCGTAAACACCTTCTTTTGCCAATTGATTAAATGTACTTATTAATACAATTCCATTTAAAACAGCTACTCCAAATAATGCAATAAATCCGATGCCGGCTGAAATACTGAATGGCATATCTCTCATCCATAAGGCAACAACACCTCCAATTGCAGATAATGGAATTGCTGAAAAAATTAACAAGGCTTGTTTCATCGAGCTGAATGTAAAGTATAATAAAACTAAAATCATCAATAAGGCCACAGGAACAGCTATTGTTAATCGTGCAGTTGCTTCTTTTAAATTTTCAAATTGTCCTCCGTAAGTAACATAATACCCGATAGGCAATTTAACATCTGCCTCAATTTTTTTCTGCATGTCTTCCACAACACTTTGCACATCGCGGTCTTTCACATTTAACCCAACAACAATTCTTCGTTTCCCATCTTCTCTGCTTATTTGTGCCGGTCCAAGTTTAAAGTTTACCTCTGCAACTTGTTGTAGTGGAATTTGACCTCCGTTTGGTAAGGGAACAAACAAAGCTTCTACGTCTGTAATATCTTTCCTGTAAGTAGAATCTAAACGAACAACCATGTCATACCTCCTTTCATTTTCAAAAACAATTCCAGCAGGCTCTCCGGCAAAAGCCGTTTTAATAATTTTATTTACATCAGAAACATTAACTCCATATTGAGCCAGTCGATTTCTGTCATAAGTAATACTAATCTGAGGAAGTCCAGAAACTTTTTCCACTTGGGGTGAACCTGCGCCCTCAACGGATGCAATTTCTGCTGCAATTAAATTTGCATATTGCAGAAGTGTATCAAGGTTTTCACCAAATAATTTAACGGCAATATCTTGCCTAACACCTGTCATTAATTCATTAAATCGCATTTGAATTGGTTGATTACTTTCAAAGAATACCCCTGGAATTTTCTGCAATTCTTTCATCATTGTATCTGCAAGTTCCCAATAATTATCTGTGGTAACCCATTCACTTTTATCCTTTAAAATTACCATCATATCCGTTGCTTCGGGTGGCATAGGGTCAGTAGGAACTTCGGCACTTCCTGACTTTGCAATTACTTGTTTTACCTCCGGAAACTGAAGCAGCACTTTTTCCACTCTCGCATTATTTTTTACACTTTCAGAAAGTGAACTTCCTTGAGGTAATATAGAGTGAAACGCAAAATCTCCTTCCTCTAAAGTTGGAATAAATTCACCTCCTAATGTATTATACAACATTACTGGACCTATAAATAATGCCAATGAAACGGCAACAACTCCAATTTTGAATTTTATGGCAAACTCAATTACAGGTTTATAAGCCCTTTGAATTGCCTTCATCATTTTATCTGAAATATTTTCTTTATGTTCAGTTTTTCTTGATAGAAATAATGCACTCATCATTGGAACATAAGTAAGTGATAGAATTAAAGCACCGATTATTGCAAACCCAACTGTTTGTGCCATGGGCCCGAACATTTTGCCCTCAATACCTCTTAATGCCAATATTGGAAGGTAAACGATAAGTATAATAAACTGACCAAATGTAGCAGAGTTCATCATTTTACTTGCACTTTGATAAACTTCATTATCCATTTGATCTCGACTTAGTTTTTTAATACCTGTGTGATGATGTTTACTTTGAGTGATGCGGTGTAAAATACTTTCAACAATAATTACAGCTCCGTCTACAATTAATCCGAAATCAATAGCACCTAAACTCATCAAATTTCCACTAACACCAAATAATTGCATTAGCGCAACGGCGAATAACATTGCAAGTGGAATAACAGAAGCAACAATAAGTCCTGCTCTTACATTACCGAGAAATAAAACAAGTATAAATAATACAATTAATGCCCCTTCTAAAAGATTTTTTTCCACAGTAGCAATGGCTCGGTTAACCAAGGATGTTCTATCAAGATATGGGTCAATAACCACTCCTTCTGGTAAAGCCTTTTGGATAATTTCCATTCGATCTTTAACACGTCCAACCACATCTGCACTATTTTCACCTTTTAACATCATAACAATTCCTCCAACAACCTCGCCCTCACCATTTCTGGTTTGTGCGCCGTAACGAGGAGCATATCCGAATTGAACCGTTGCAACGTCTCTGATTAAAACCGGTATTCCAATACTATTCGTTTTTACAACAATTTTACCGATATCCTCTAAACTTGTTACCAATCCAACTCCTCTTATATAATAACTACTTTCCTGTTTTTCTATGTACGCACCGCCAGTATTTTCATTATTTTTTTCAAGAGCTTCAAATATTTCAGGAATGGTAATATCCATTGATTTCAAACGCATGGGATCAACTGCAACTTCATATTGTTTAAGAAAACCGCCAAATGAATTAACTTCTGCGATACCCGGTGTTCCAATCAGTTGCCTAGCAACAATCCAGTCTTGCATACTCCGTAGGTCCATAGCAGTAAATTTGTCTTCATAACCTTCCGCCGGGTGTAAAACATATTGATAAATTTCTCCCAGACCTGTGCTTACCGGCGACATTTCCGGTGTACCTATTCCATTAGGAATTTGTTCTTCTGCCTCTTTTAATTTTTGAGAAACCAATTGTCGTGCAAAGTAGATATCCACTTTATCATCAAAAACAATGGTTACAACACTTAATCCGAAGCGACTTACGCTTCTAATTTCCTCAACATCAGGCAAATTGCCCATGCTGCGTTCGATAGGCGCTGTTACAAACTGTTCCACCTCTTGGGTGGCCAAAGTAGGCGTAGTTGTTATTACTTGTACCTGATTATTGGTAATATCCGGCACAGCATCTATCGGGAGATTAATCAATGACACTGTTCCCCAAATTATGAGGGCAAGCGTCATAAAGCCGATAGCAAGCTTATTTTTAATTGAAAATTGAATGATCTTATTAATCATAATATGAAAAATATGTAATGAAAAATGAATTTAATCTCGAGTAATATTGAATCTGAAGTCAGTTGCAGAATCCGGAGTATGCCTTATATATACTTTTAGTAAGTTAAATTAACTCATAAAAATTCAAACACCGAATATTTACTGAAATTAGCTGAATTTGGGCGGCTGCCAGATACCGGAATCGTGGTTTACGTAATATTCTGATTGGTAATGAACAGTTGTTAAAAGGGTATTTAGCCCCTTTTCGGAGAAGTCATCAGGAAGAGAATTCACTTCTGAAGAACTACAACAATTACAACTACAGAAGGGTGGACATAAATCCTGATGCTCCTCCTGATGCTCATGGGTGGTATCAATAGAAATTGCCATTCCATCCACTTCAGTATGCAGATCGGCACAAGGCATGATGGTTAATGCCAATAGGAAAATGGAGAAAAAGAGAGCTAATTTCTTATGCACGATGCAAATATAGATAAAAAAAACAGAATCACAATATAAATTTCCATGTAGGTTATCTCAGCATAAAACACTTATTCAACAATGTTGTCTTTAGATGTTTTAAGCTTATTAAATGGAAAAAACCGATAAGAAATCCCAGCTGTAAATAAATATTGGGAAGCAATTTGTGTGCCATTTACATATTGATAAACCGGAAATTCACCTAAAGCATAAAATATAAATTGATCATTTGAGTAGGTTAATTGTGGAGTGACAAATAGTTTACGGCTGCCGGTTGCTGAGGTAACGTAATTATAATACCCATATTGGTACAGGGCAGGATTTATCTTCATTTCATCTATCCATTCACCTCTAACCTGAAGTATGATGCCAAAATTATCAAAAACAGTTTTACCTGCAAATAATCCTAAACTTGCATAGTCTCCATTCTTTTCACCCAACGAATTCCAACCTTTATGAATATAGGTCAAGCTCGAGAAAAAATTGAGTTTTTTCTTGGGATATCCCTGAAAAAGAAATCCGTATAAAATAAAATCATTGGAACCTGAAGAAAGCTGCAATGCAGGCGGTTTTCTGATATAATATTCCTCACCTGAAAATGGTTCTATTTGTCTTAAAGAATCGTCGTGACTGCCAACAGGAATTTTCCATCCCAATCCCATTGTAACGTCTGTATTTGAATTTGTTCCTGTATGATTATAAATATTATACCTCGGAAAAATTATTATATCTGCAATACCTGAGGACGTGATGGTATCTCTATTATCAAGCCCAACCTGTTTCTTGCCTATATAATAACCTGATTCTAAGGACAATGTGAGATCTTCAGTAATTCCATAAGCTAATCTTAAATACAAATAGTCGCTGGAGTAACTGTCTAAATAATTTACATCTGCTGTATCGCCACTTAAAAATTCAGTCGTGTAAATCTTTTGATAATTTAAATTTATTTCAGCCTGTTTTTGTTGTAGAACACCTTGTGAGCCATCCCCTGCAATAGGACTGCCACTGCCGGCTGCACAACATTGCGCTTTAATTTTATCAGAACTTAAAAACACCAATGCACTAAATAAAAATATTTTCAAAATTGTAATCATAAACACTTATGTATATTAAAATAATAACAAATGAATTCAATTTACAAATTTTATCACTTTAACCTGCTCACCAAATACAAACCGGAGGAAATAAATACCCCCGGCAACAGTTTCTACATTAATTGTGCATTCATGAATACCTTCAGATTCAAATATAGAAACGGTACTTTTCACGATTTGTCCTTCCGCATTAATAACCTGATAACTTGTAAAACCGGAGTACGGAAGCTCATAATTAACTTTAATTCCCTCAGAGGAAATCACGGCAGAAACTTCAATATTTGAGTTAATATTATTCGATATAATTCCTGTTACATCACTATTCAAGGCCTCAACTATTGCTTGTTCCAGATCTTCAACATTACCCGCCGCAGCACCATTTTTATTAAAATAAACTATATGTTCTGTTCCTCCCAATACTACAATTTTAGGCATTCCCGCCGTTCCATAATCAGCCATAGAAATATCCGGGGAGGAAAAAACATTCAAATCCGGACCAATGCCATTTGTTAGACCCCAATTTGTAAGAACCGTACAATCTGTGTCTGAAACATCATCTACAAGAAAATATAAAATTCTCCCTGGATAAAGTGCTTCATAACTGACAGCAATATTGTATGCGGTAAGTGAAGGTGCGATACAGGCACCGCAAGGCATTACCCATGCAATAATGACTACTTTTTCGTTATCTAACTCATCAAATAGGTCGTAACTTGTTCCCTCACAGTCGTTTGTGGTAAAATTTGTAGCCGTTGTTTGTGAGAAAGATATTGAAAGAAACATGGTTAATACAAGGATACTAAGTATATTTTTTAACATATAAAGAGATTTAAAGCTAAAATTATTAAATAAAAGCCAGTTTTCAAACTCTACATCTTCATTCCTTCATGACCTTCCATAGGATTGGTTCCCTTCCTGAATAAATACTCACTATATAATAAATAAGCTCCTGAAATAACCACTATATCTCCTCTTTTGAGGCCTGATCTAATTTCTGTAAATTCCTCAGTCTCTATTCCAGGTTCGATCATGATTAACTCAAATTGTTTATCCCCGGATTGAACCCACACAGATGCTCCCTTTGCGTCCTTGATTATAGCATTATTTGGCAAAGACAAAACGTTGATTTTATTCAATAAAATAGAAACGTTAATTTGCATTCCGGGAATTAGTTTTCGCTCTTTATTCTCAATTTCCAACCTAAGCACATTAATTTGTGAAGTTGAATTTAATTCAGGATTAACAAAACTGATTAATCCACTTGTTTTAAACCCTGAAATTCCCGGAATTAAAATAGTAGCTGTCATATTCTCACTAACCTTATGCATATTATCCGCATAAATTTGAACATCAGCCCAAAGTTCTGTTAAGTCGGAAATGTGATATATAGATTCACCCTGCATAATATAACTCCCTTCTGAGTTGTCGATTGAAGTAATAATACCAGAAACACTACTAAAAATAGTAATTACATCGGCAACGAATTCGGCGTTTTCAATTTCTTGTATTTGTTTAGGAGACAAGCCATACAATAATAATTTGTTTTTTGCGGCAGAAATAATTGCATTAACATCAGCAGCTTTAAAATCAAGCGCCTTTTTCTTTGCCGTGGCAAGTTTAAACTCTTTGATTGAAAGCAGTAAATCCTCACTATAAATATCATAAAGGGCTTGTCCAATAATTACCTGCTCTCCAATATTTTTAAAATACAAATTTTCTATTCGCCCCATTACACTTGAACTTATTGAGGTAATATTATTTTGATTTATTGACAACACTCCCGTCAATAACAATTCATCGCCTAATTCTTGCATCGTTAATGAATCGGTATGAATATTCCCCAGCTGCATCTGAAGATCGCTTAAAATCAACCCTTTACTATCTGGCGGAATAGTCTCAATAGATCCTTTTTGTTTTTTTCCGTTACAAGAAAAAACAAAAAACGCAGAAAACAATATTAAAATAACTCTAATCATTTAACTACCTACTTATTTTTACAAAACTCTCACTATCAAATAACATTTGAGCATTTAGTGCAATTTCATCCGATTCTGATATTCCAGAAATGATTTCTATTTCTTCTGTAGTTTTTATTCCGATATTAACTAGCGTGGACTTAAAAGCACCATCCACTTTTAGAAAAACTACATTATTATTCCCAAGATTCAAAACTGAAGAATTGGGTATAAAGATACCTTCTTTCACTCCACTATTAATTTTGGCCTTTAATAGAGTTCCGACAACTAATTCTTTGTTCAAATTATTAAGATAAACTCGCGCAATAGTTGTTTGTATTTGTTCTGATAAAATCGGTTGAATAAAATCTATTTTAGCCGCAACTTTCAAAGTGTCGCCTTCATTTGTAAAAAGCGTTACTGTTTGACCTACTTTGATCAGCTCAATATCATCACTATAAACATTCAAGTCCACCCATAAATCACTAATATCATAAATATTAAATATAGTTTGTCCCTTTTTTAAATACATCCCTTCACGAATATTCAATTCTGTACCGGAAGCCAAATTACTTTCTTTCATTCCAGAGTTAATTTCTGATTTAATTATATCATGTAAATGGCCGGTGTAGGGGCTAAATATTGTAACTGATTGTACAACAATTTTTGAAATTTTTAAAGCATTAACTTGAGCTTGTGAAAAACCAAGTAATAACAATCGAGTTTCCGCTGATTGTAAAATTGATTCGTTCGACGCATCATTTTTTAAAAGAAATAGGTAATTTTCCTGTTCAGTTACAAGTTCCTGACTATAAATATCCATGAGCTTCTGTCCTTTCAATATTGGTTGATATCGAAATTTTACATATAACTTTTCGATACGACCAGAAACTCTCGCAGATACAGTGTTAATATTTCTAGTATCGTAGTTAACAACCCCCGATGCATTAATTTCCACTGCTATTTTTTCTTTTTTCGGAGTTGTTGTTTTAATTGAGCTCACTACATATTGATTTACCGGTTTTAATAAGATCGCCAGATTTTCATTGTTAATTGTTTCACCGTTGTGTATTTTTTCTACTAATTTCATTCCGCATATAGGACATAGAGTTGGTTCATTCCTAATTATTTGAGGATGCATTGGACAGGTATAAATTTTTTGTTCACTATTGGATTGTGAGTCATTTTCGTTTTTTTCAACACTGTTTTTACAAGAGTAAAACGAAAACGACAATATAATTAGTATATTGATAATTTTGCTTAGCATTGTAAATTCTTTAATATTTCAAATAAAAGTTCCTTCCTTTTCATAGTGACTTTAGCTTTTCTTTAATTCTGAGGTAGTTGCAATTGTTTTTCATATTCTATTTGAATAGTGAGCAGCTCCATCAATTGGTCGTAATAACTAAGTTGAATAAGTTTATAATTTTGCCAAGCATCTAAAACCATAAATAATTCTTCCGTATTTTGTTCATAAGCCAAGAGGCTTAATTCGTAATTTTTTTTCATGACCGGCATTATATTATTTTCATACATCTCTAATTGTTGTTTTTTACTTTGAAGCATTATTTTAAGGTTCTGAATATTGCCACTCACTTCATTTAATAATATTTGCTGCTGAACCTCCAAAGCATTAATTTCAAAATTTAATCCTGATACAGAAGACTTATACATCTTAGATGACCAGGGAACAATTGGAATGCTTACCATAGCCATAAGACTAAATTGCTGTGGATCGGTTCCAAAAGGAACCATATGATCAAACTTTATTCCAAAATCAGGAAGTCGTTTTGAATATTCTAAACTCTGTTTCGCTCTTAATACTTCAATATTTTTTGAAATAACCTTGTAATCACTTCTATTATTGCTAATTATTGAGGTATCAATCATTATTTTCTCATAATTCTCAATTGCATAGGTTGAATCAACTTCAAATAACGTGTTTTTACTTCTATTCATCAATGTATTAAGTTCATTCCTTTTCTGATTAATTTCCTGGTCAATCATAATTTTCATTAATTGAATATCTCCCAACATACCTTTAGCTTTATAATAAGCATTTAATTTATCCATCCCGTAGGTATATCGCAGTTCAGTAGATTGGATAAGGTAATTGAGTAAAGATTCACTTTCATTGATTACTTTTATTTTTTTCTTAAGTATTATCCATTCATAATAACTCATTTTTGCCATGGAAAAAAGTTCATTTCTTGCAAAATTTTTCATTTCATATTCAGCACCTGACATTTTACTCATGTAATCAGAGTTTGCTTTGAGTTTTGCCGGATTTGAAAACATTTGTTCTGCTGAGATCATGAAATTTCCCATACCTTGCTGATTATTCATAACATCCTGTGTCCACATTTGAGGATTATAAGGAGTCATAAAAAATCCTGCGCCTACACGGGGAGGGTCTAATGCATAAGCTCCGGTGGCATAAGCATCAAGGGCATTAATCTGCGCATCATACATTTGTAATTCCGGATTATTAATTTCTATAATTTTAAGTATAGTGTCAATTGACAATATTTGAGCTTTGCTATTATTAAAATAAAAAAATAAACTAAAAATAGTTATAAACCTTATTGCAGTATTTTTACAAGTATTCATATTCAATAAATTGTGAATCTAATTTTCAAACTCCTCTATAACCAGTTTACCATGTTTTTTTAGTTCATACTCCCTAACCAATGCATATAAAACCGGCAATACAATAAGAACAAATAAAGTGGAGGTTATTAATCCAAAAACAAAAGGTATGGTTATAGGTTTCATAACATCACTACCTGTTCCTGTTGCTAAAAGAATTGGCATCAAACCAATTATATCAACTAATACCGTCATTATTTTCGGTCTCAATCGCAATGCTGCACCATCATAAATAGCATTTTCCACCTCTTGTTTGGAAATTATTGTACTTTGATTATTGTTTTCACGAACCATTTTGGCTACGGAATTATTTAAGTAAACAAGCATTAAAACACCTGTTTCTACCGCAATTCCAAATAATGCAATAAACCCTACTGCAACAGCCACAGAAAAGTTAACATCAAAAAAATGTAAAGAATATGCACCACCTACCAATGCAACAGGTACGGCGGCAAGTACAATTAATACTTCACGAAAAGTGTGAAAGGTAAAGTACAAAATAACTATAATAATAACCAGAACTACCGGTATTATCATTTTCAGTCTCTCTTCGGCTCGCACCTGATTTTCATATTGACCACTCCATTCCAAAAAATAACCTTTCGGTAATTTTAATACTTCTTCTTCGAGTTTTTTCTTAGCATCATCAACGGTACTACCTAAATCCCGGCCTCTGACATTAAATAAAAGTGTTCCTCTTAACATTGCATTTTCGGAGTTAATCATTGGTGGCCCTTCTGTTATTTTAATATCCGCAACAGCAGAAATTGGAATGGGGCCGTAATCCATTGTTTGAATCTGAAGATTATCCAGTTTTTGAATCTTATCCCTATAATCCTGCGCGAACCGGACATTCACACTAAACCTTTGCCTCCCTTCAACAGTAGTAGTTACGTTCATTCCTCCGATTGCTGTTTCAATAAACATGTTTACATCATCCACCGAAAGTCCATAACGACCTAGCTCCTGCTTACGAATTTCAATATCTATATATTTTCCACCCACAATAGGTTCAACATATAGATCCACAGCACCCTCTATACCCTCCAATTGTTTTTTGAATTGTTGTGCCAGTTTATTTATAGTATCTAAATTCTGTCCATAAATTTTCACTCCCACATCTGTGCGTATACCTGTGGAAAGCATATTAATTCGGTTTATAATTGGTTGAGTCCAACCATTAATAACACCCGGAATCTGCAACTTGGAATTTAGTTCATTAATAATGCTATCTTTTGTAATACCTTTTCGCCATTCCTTTTCCGGTTTTAACAATATGATTGTTTCTATCATACTAATAGGTGAATTATCTGTTGCAGTATTTGCACGACCAGCTTTTCCAAGAACATTTTGCACTTCAGGAATTGTCATTATTATTTTATCCTGTATCTGCATAATACGTTTTATTTCAGAATTTGACACATCAGGCATTGTTACCGGCATAAATAATAAGGAACCCTCATCTAAAGGAGGCATAAATTCTGTACCGAGATTTAAAACAAGTGGGATGCTGCCAACAACCAATGCAATACTTAAAATAATTGTGGTTTTTTTCCATTTTAAACACCATCGAAGTATTGGAGAATAAATCCAAATAAAAAATCTGGAAATCGGATGTTTACTTTCAGGTCTTACTTTCCCTTTCAGAAAAAATGTCATTAGTACCGGAACAAGAAATATCATCACAAACGCCGAACCAACCATCGCGAAAGTTTTGGTCCAAATCAAGGGCGCAAAAAGTTTATGTTCTTGTCCTGTAAGAAATAATATGGGACTAAAGGAAACCAACGTAATTAGAATAGAATTAAATACTGCCTTCCCAATTAATTTGGACGACGATTCAATTCTTTTTTTTCTTTCTTCGTTGGTAATCATCATAATTTATTTAATTTGTTTCATCACTTATAGTTTTCATAGCATTTTCCACCATTACAATTCCTGCATCTACTAAATCTCCGATTGCAAGCGCAACACCAGCAAGTGACATAATGTTAGAAGTAATTCCAAACCAACTCATCATAATAAACGCGATTAAAACGGAAATTGGAATAGTAATTACTACTATAAGTGCACTTCTGGCATGTAACAAAAAGATGAAAAGTACAATGGCCACTAGAATTATTTCTTCTATCACAGCTTTTTTTAAGGTATCAATTGTTGCATCAATCAAATTTGATCGATCATAAGCTACTTCAAATTTTACTCCGGGTGGCAACCCCATTTCTATATCCTCCAATTTTATTTTTACCCTTTCAATTACATCCTTCGCATTCTCTCCATAACGCATTATAACAATACCTCCAACCTTTTCTCCCTCTCCATTTTCTTCCATGATCCCCAATCGCAGGTCTCCACCCATCTGCACTGTTGCAACATCCTTTACCCGGATAGGAATTGAATTTACTGTTTTCAAAGGAATATTTTCAATTTCCTTGATATCTTTGATATAACCTAATCCACGAATAATATATCCAATATCTGATTGTTCAAATTTTCTTCCACCTACATCATTATTATTTGCTTTAACCTGATTAACAATATCCATAAGCGGAATATTGTAATACCTTAGCTTATTAGGATCAACTACTATTTGATACTGTTTTTCGAATCCTCCAAATGATGCCACTTCACTTACCCCTTCAACCGTTTGAAGTCCAAACCTCACATACCAATCCTGTAAAGCTCTTAATTCACCCAAATCGTAACCAGGTGCGTCCAATGTATACCAGTAAACATGACCCAAACCAGTTCCGTCGGGCCCCAATGTTGGAATAATTCCCGCAGGTAGTAATCTTTGGGCATAATTTAAACGTTCCAATACACGAGTACGGGCCCAATAAATATCTGTATCATCATCAAATACAACAAATACAAAACTCATCCCGAACATACTGCTGGCACGAATATTTTTAACTTTAGCAATACCCTGTAAATTACTTACCAATGGATAGGTAATTTGATCTTCAATTATTTGAGGGTTGCGACCCATCCATTCTGTAAATATTATCACCTGGTTTTCAGAAAGATCGGGAATTGCATCAACCGGTGTATTCTTGACAGCATAAATTCCATAGATAACTAACCCTGCAGCAAATAGCAGGACGATCATTCTGTTTTTAAGAGCCCATGTGATAAAATAATTTACCATTACAGTTAGCCTTATAATTAATCCAAACTTGGTTACATCATAAAGTTACACAAAATATGCTAATAAACATCAATGTGCAAAGGGGTTTAATCACCCTAAATAATGTTTTTAATCATTTTCGGGATGAAATTGCAAAGTAAAATGATTGGGAATATTACCTGAAAAAATAAGTGGAGCATTATTAGCTAACATGGAATTCGTAATAATTGATTACAACAGTCCCTACTATGTCAGCTTTCCGATAATTTGCATTGATGAATCTCCCAAACAAATAATAGAAGAAAACTGAAAACAATGAAAGTGAAACCGGGCAAAGCGGCAGGTAGGTTATTTTCATCAGGCCTTGATTTGTTAATACTTCTTTTAAAAACCATCACTGAAAAGCGCAATCACCCTCTGATTTTTTTATGAAAACTGACCTTTTAGGGAAAGGACTTTGGGGAAATTTAAATTTGTGTTCTCCTCCCCAAAACAAAGCAAATGTTATAGAAATATGTTACTCAGCTTTACTTCAAAACTATATATTTCAGTGTTAACGATTCCGCATCCTTCATTTTTATGGTTAAAAAATAGCATCCCGGAGATAATCGTCTCCCGATGTTAAAAGTATAATTTTCAGAACCTGTTATAGCAATCTCGCTGTAATCGAATATCTTATTACCGGTTATTTCTCTAATAATAAAATCGAAGGCTCCTCCCTTTTCTGTTAATACCTGAATAGTAAATATTCCGGCGGGTTCATAAGCCATAATTTTAAACCCGAATTCCTCAATTTCTTCAATTGTAACTTCATGACAAAATGTATCAATACACCCATGAACAGTTTCAATAATTAAACAAATTTCATAAGTTCCCGGATGTTCCAAAGTGACATGTGTTTCATGAGCGTCATCGCTAAATAGTTCGCCATCTAGGAGCCAATGCCATGAAGTAATATCGCCGTATGATGCCGTACCATCAAGGTAAATTGTCATATCATCAACAATGATAGTAAATGCAGCCTCACATGAGTCTATAGCAATTTCTTCAACAGTAATTTCATGACAAATGGTATCAATACAACCGTCGGTAGTTTCAATTATCAAGCAAAACTCAAAGGTGCCGGGATGTTCAACAGTGGTATGTGTTTCGTGTGCATCATCGCTAAACACCTCGCCATCAACTAACCAATGCCACGATGCTATATCACCGGTCGACGTGGACCCATCCATATAAATAGTTAAACCTTCAACAGTAAAAGTCATTGCTGAATGACAAGGTTCTGCAATTCCCTCAAATGTTATTAAGTGGCAAGAAGTATCAATACAGCCATCAGTAGTTTCAATTATCAAGCAAAACTCATAGGTACCGGGATGTTCAACAGTGGCATGGGTTTCGTGTGCATCATCGCTAAAAACCTCTCCATCAATTAACCAATGCCATGAAGTAACATCACCGGTAGAACTAGTGCCATCAAGGTAAATAGTTAATTCATCAACTGTAAAAGTGAATGCAGCTTCACAGGTTACAGCATGAACTTTTGAAAAACTAAGAGACAAGATAAAAAATGTAAATATTAATTTCATATTTATATAGTTAAATCTGTATGTAAAAGTAGTAATAAATGATGGTATTTTGGTATATTTAAAAAATATACGCTCCTGCTTTGTTTCATTCATAGCTCTACAAGGAATTATTAAAAAAAAGTTTACCCTCTTGTCTTACACACTTTAATGACGAAACTATTGATAAAACGGTTGGTTAAACTAATACTTTTTAAAAGCGTTCCAATTTATTTTATTAAAATTCAGACTTATTTGTATTTGCCTCCGCTAGGTATTTATCCACTGCCTTTTTCCCAAAATTGTAAAACACTACAGGTGTAACAATCATATCAAGCAAAGTGGATGAAATTAGTCCACCTAGAATCACGGTTGCTACTGGATATAAAATTTCTTTTCCGGATGCAGAAGGGTCAAGCGTTAAAGGAATAAGTGCGAGAGCAGCTACCAATGCGGTCATTAGTACAGGAACCAATCTCTCTAATGAACCTCTAATGATCATTTCTTTGGAAAATGCTTCGCCTTCCTTTTGTATCAGGTGAATATAATGCGAGATCATCATTATTCCATTTCGTGAAGCGATGCCTGTTAAGGTAATAAAGCCCACCATCGTAGCTACTGAAAAAGTGCCTCCTGTTAATAAAACAGCAACAACACTTCCAATTAAAGCCAAAGGAATATTTAGCATTATTTGAATTACAATTCTTGATGATTTGAAATGAGTGAATAAAACGAGAAAAATACCTGCAAGAGAAAAGAAACTTAAAATAGTTATTAACCTAGTTGCACTTTGTTGGCTTTCAAACTGGCCTCCATATTGCACATAATAACCTTCTGGAAATTTAATTTGTTCAGCTATATTTGTTTTAATTTCATTAACTGCAGTACCCAAATCTTTTCCTTGTACATTGCATGATACTGTTATTATTCTCTGCGTATTCTCATGCGCGATGGTATTTATTGAATTTACATACTCGACATTGGCTATTTGTAAAAGTGGAATTAAATTTCCTTCAGGAGTATGAATTTGTGTATTGCGTATATTTTCAATATCTCCTCGCTCAGCATCTGTGGTGCGTAGCAATATATCAAAGGTTTTATTGCCGTCAATAATTTGCCCTGCAACCTTTCCATTCAGCAACATTTCAAGATCTTTAGTAATTGTTCCGGTTTGAATACCATAACGTTGGAGTGCTTCTCGGTCAACTTTGATTTGTAATTGAGGTACCATGACCTGTTGCGCAATTTGAACATCAACCACGCCATCCATATTTTTAATAATATTACTAATTTCCGTCGCATTGTTTCGCATAGTTGTAAGGTCAGTTCCAAACACTTTAATAGCTACCTGTGCACGCACACCGCTTAACAAATGATCGAGACGGTGGGAAATAGGTTGGCCAATATTCACAGATACGCCTTGCAAAACTTCCAATTGTGTTCTCAGATCTATTAATATCTCCTCTCTGCTTCTATCCACATCTTCTTTTAATTCAACCTCTATTTCTGAATTACTTACAGGTTCAACGTGTTCATCCAATTCCGCGCGACCTGTTCGGCGACTAACATATTCAACTTCAGGAACATTTAAAATAAGGTTTTCAGCAAGTGTTCCAATTTTATTGCTTTCTTCTAGCGAAGTACCTGCAGGTGTAGATAGATTAATAGTAAACGAACCTTCATTAAAAGGAGGTAAAAATTCAGTTCCGAAAAAAGGAATAATTGAAATTGATGTGATGATTAATATAATTGCAGACGTAATAATAATTTTAGGCCGATTTAGCCCCCAGTTTAATAATTTTAAATCTTGTCGTTTCAGAAACCTCACCAATGGTGAATCTCTTACTTCTTTTTCTTTTTTAAATTTTGTTAACAAAAAACTGCATAATGCAGGAGTAACAGTTAATGAAACTAACAAAGATGCAATGATTGAAGTAATATAGGCAATGCCGAGTGGTGCAAAAATTCTTCCTTCAATACCCTGTAAGCTGAATAAAGGAATAAATACCAATACAACAATTATTGTAGCATAAACAATTGAATTTCGCACTTCGCTGCTGGCCTCGTAAATAACTTTTAATGTAGGTTTGGGATTATCGCTTAATTTATTTTCTTTTAATCGACGTAGTACATTTTCCACATCCACAATTGCATCATCAACAAGTTCTCCGATGGCAATAGCCAATCCACCCAGTGTTAAAGTATTTATAGTAATATCGAACATCTTAAAAATAATGGCGGTAATTACTATAGACAGCGGAATGGCTGTAAGTGTGATGATTGTTGTGCGAAAATTCAAAAGAAACAAAAACAAAATAATTACAACGAGAATGAACCCATCTCTTAATGCATGTTCCACATTGGTAAGCGAATTTACGATAAAGTGTTTTTGTTGAAAAATATTGGGATTTAATTTTACATCCGGAGGCATTGAAATTTCTAATTCTTTTAATGCTTTTTCAACCTCGTCATTTAATGTAATGGTGTTTGCACCGGGTTGTTTTTCAACAGTTAAGATAACTGCGGGTTTTCCATTAATGCTTGCGTCACCCCTTTTAACAGCTGCACCAAATTCAATTTCAGCCACTTGTGATAATAAAACGGGTAGCCCATCTTTATTAGTTACAACGGTATTTTTCAAGTCATTTAAACCCTGGGCTCTTCCAATATTTCTTATTAAAATTTCAGACCCATACTGGTCGAAAAAACCTCCTGTTGTATTTTGATTGGTTAATTCAAGTGCTTTATCTATATCATCAATGTTTAAATTAAATTGTTTCAATTTTACAGAGGATATTAAAACCTGATATTGTTTTCTTTCACCGCCGATTGGAATCACTTGAGCAACGCCAGGAATACTTAGTAATCTTCTCCTTATCGTAAAATCAGCCAATGTTCTTAATTCGGAAAGTTCGGTAGTATCACTAGTTATGCCCACCAGCATTATTTGTCCCATTACGGAACTTATAGGCCCCATAACAGGAGTTATTCCATCAGGTAAAATAACAGTTTGTAATTTTTCAGAAACTAATTGCCTTGCACGGTAAACATCGGTATCCCAATTAAATTCAACAAATACCATCCCGATTCCCATTGAGGAATTACTTCTTACTACTTCAACTCCCGGAGAGCCATTTAATGCGGTTTCAACAGGTAAGACAACCTGAGTTTCAATTTCCTCCGGTGCCATTCCATTTGCCTCTAAAAATATAGTTACCCTTGGCCGGTTTAAATCAGGCAAAACATCAACAGGCAAATTAATTAAAGTGATTGTGCCATACACTAATAATAAAGCTGCAGCTGCTACAACAAAAAGTCGATTCTGCAAAGAAAATTTTATGAGACGATTGAGCATTCGTATTTACTTTTATTGATAAAAATAGTAAAACTAAATATTGAACAATTACAATTCAATAAGGTGAAACCTTTTTCTCTATAATTTTTATATGATTAATCACCACTTTAATTTAATTCGAAAACTTATTCATCAATATTTAATACCTAATTCTGCAAAGTGGGATTGGAATACACAATCAAATTAAGGCTAAATCCAATAAATTATTCCGAAATTTGGAATTAATTACTTTTAGATGTAACATTTATTTGTGATTTTCAAGCCACAATTGCATTTCTTTTATCTCACTTGCCTGATCAACCCGCATTTGCTGAGCCATTAGTTTTAATTCAACATGGTGGCCGTGAGATATTTCATTATCTGCCATGGTTATTGCTGATTGATGATGTGGTATCATCATCATTACAAAATCTTTATCTACATCACCGGTCATAGTCATACTTTTCATAGAATTTTCATTTTCTTTCATGGCAACCATCAACTCGTTGTGACCACCTGCTGCATGATCGTCATTTGGTTTTGTTTGACTAGATACAGGATTATGATTTGCCATAATTGCTCTTAATTTATCCTGCTCTGCCTTTTGTGCGGCAATCATTTTTTCTGCCAGCGATTTAATTTTTTGGTCTCCGCCGGATGCAATTTCTATATGTGCCATTTCAATTGCTCCCTCGTGATGATCGATCATCATTTTTGCAAAGTCATAGTCGAAATCATGTGTCATCTCCATACTGCTCATTTTGGTCATCATGGTGTTCATAGCGTTCATCATCTTTTGGGAGGCCTCCATGTTCTTCATTTTGGTGTCATCCATATTACCCATTTCATCCATATTATTTGCATTATCAATTTTTTTCTCACCTGAAGTACAGGCTGCAAAGGTTAACATGCCAATAGTTAATATCAGCATAGAAAAGATTTTAATTTTGTTTTTCATAATTTTTAATTTTAAGATTGGTTAATTTTACATTCGTTATTTTTATAATGCGTTTCTTTACAGTATTTTCAGCAATTATTTTTGATAAATAAACAATCAATCGTGTCTGCACCCATATGAGTTAATAAACCGATCGCTACAATTCTTGACTTTGGGTGAATTAATAAAGCCCCATAAAATGCAATGGCAATATAACTATGCAACGGATGAATTCCAATACTGCATCGGCAGGGGTCAAATATTGGTTTGGCTAATAAATGATCAAGGTCTACTAACATGGTTAAAAGTATAATTATATAAGCTCGTTTCCATTTTTTTTTAAACTATGCAATTAAACCCGGAAAAATTAAATGTAAAAAATAATGTATTACCTGTTGCATAACTATTTTCCCTGCCTAAAAAAAATTACAATAATATTTTCATTTTTTTACTTTTAACATACTGGCATTAACAGCAACAACCAAAGTGCTTGCCGTCATTAACACAGCGCCTGCAGCGGGACTTAATAAAAGGCCCTGATTATATAATACTCCTGCCGCCAAAGGCAATGCAATCACATTATAGCCCGTTGCCCATATTAAATTCTGGATCATTTTTTTATAAGTAGCCTTTCCAAATAAAATTAAATTCACAACATCTTTCGGATTACTGTTCACAAGAATTATTCCTGCAGTCTCTGCTGCAATATCACTGCCACTTCCTACAGCAATACCAACATCTGCAATGGCCAGAGCAGGAGCATCATTAACACCGTCGCCTGTCATGGCAACAAATTCTCCTTTGCTCTGCAATTCTTTTATCTTCTCTAATTTTTGATGAGGCAAAACTTCCCCAATAAACGAATCCATACCTAAAGCTTCACTAACACTTTTGGCAACCTTATTATTATCGCCGGTGAGCAAGATTGATTTGATTTTATTTTCTTTTAAAGTTTTTATTGCCTCTGCTGATTCAGGACGTATTTCATCAGACAATGCAATATATCCTGCTAATACATTATCGATAATTAAAAAAACAACAGTTTCCGTATCATTAGCTTTGAAGTTTTCTGGAAATGTTATATTTTTTTCTTTTAAATAACCTGGACTAACAACCATTATCTTTTTACCCTCTACAGTTGCCTCAACACCCTTACCTGTTATTGCATTAAAATTTTCAGCTGAGGGAATTGCGATAGATAATCCTTTTACTTTTTGCAAAATGCCGGTAGCGATAGGGTGTTCTGATTTTTGTTCCAATGCAGATGCAAGGCGGATGATTTCATTTTCATTTAACTCATCTTGAAGTGACACCACTTTTGATACATCAAATTTACCAATGGTAAGCGTACCTGTTTTATCAAAGACAATTGTTGTTATTTTTCTTGAGTTCTCAAATGCTGTCCTGTTTTTAATTAACAACCCATTTTTTGCTGATATTGCTGTTGATTTTGCAACTACCAACGGCACTGCTAAACCTAAAGCATGGGGGCAGCAAATAACAATTACGGTAACCATTCTTTCCATTGCAAATGCAATTGTTTGGCCTGTTAAAAACCAAAATAAAAATGTTGAAATGCCTGCAGTAATTGCAATTATTGTCAACCACTTTGCAGCAGTGTCTGCTACCAATTGGGTTTTAGATTTTGATTTTTGCGCATCATCCACCAGTTTTATTACCTGGCTGAGATAGGAATCTTTAGCAGCATGAGATACAGTTATTTTGATAGAGCCATTTCCATTTATGGCACCAGCAATCACTTTATCGCCTTTTATTTTTTGAACAGGTTTTGATTCACCTGTCAACATTGATTCATTGAGATAACTTTCTCCATCGTAAATTATTCCATCAGCGGCTACTTTTTCACCGGGTTTTATTAAAATTAAATCACCTTCTAATAAAGAATCCGTTTTTACATCCTGTATGTTTTCGTTTATAATTTTATGTGCGTCTGAAGGCATTAGTTGCACCAATAGTTCCAGCTCTCTGGATGCTCCGGCTACTGATTTCATTTCAATCCAATGTCCTAAAAGCATAATTAAAATAAGTGTAGCCAGTTCCCAAAAGAAATCCATACCATCCAATCCAAATACTGTGGCCACGCTATATATGTATGCTGTTGAAATAGCAAAGCCGATCAGAAACATCATTCCGGGATTTTTAACCCTGGCTTCGTCCACTAACCCTTTTAAAAAGGGCCACCCGCCATAAAAGTATACCACGGAAGATAAAGCAAGCAGAATATATTTTGAACCCGGGAAAGTAATGCTAAAATTCAACCATTGCTGTATCATTTCTGATAATAGCATAATGGGAATAGTAAGTATCAACACAAGGTAAAACCGTTTGCGAAAATCAGCAATCATACCTCCGTGTTTGTTATGTTTTTCTTTATCCGAATCAGAAGTATTCATTAATACGGGCTCCAGCTTCATACCGCAAATTGGACATTTACCAGGTTCATCCCGCAAAATATGCGGATGCATTGGGCATGTATATTTTTGAAATTGCTGATGAGGTTTGGGATTTTCTACTTCAGCCGTAATTGTTTTTAGATCAGTTTCATTTTCATTTTTTTCCACCACCAGATTCATTCCGCAAATAGGGCAATTTCCAGGTTTATCCTGTTTAATTTCAGGATGCATGGGGCATGTGTAAATTTGACCTTGTTCCATATTGTTTTATTGATATTTATCTTCCATCTATTTACTTTTTACAGTTTTAAACAAAAGAACTATATTAAAAAAATGGTTAAATAAAAATCATTTCTAATAAATCCTGTTTATACTTTAATTAATTAAATAATTCAACATCATCCCATCGTCTTCATGTTCCAAATTATGACAATGAAAAACAAATTTTCCCAACTCTGTTCCGAAAGGAATAATTATTCGTACAATTTCTTTTGGCATTACCAATACTGTATCCTTCCACCCTTTTTCATGTGGTGGAATAATTCCACTTCCATTTGTTCTATCTAAAATCTGAAATTGATTACCGTGTAAATGCATCGGGTGAGGTTCGCCACCCATAGTATTATCAAAGGTCCATATTTCGATATCACCAGCATTAATAGTTTCGTCAATTCTTGCTGCATCAAAAGTTTTCCCGTTAATATTATGTCCGTTGCTCATGGTCATGCCACCTCCATGCCCCTCTTCACCATGCGGATTTGAAATATCAAAGCCGCGACTTCTTACAGACATTGCTTCATTTAACATTGAAATAGAAGAAAGTAATCCGGGCAATGTAAATGAATCTGTTTCAGAAGTGGAAACTACAAACTTTAAAATTTTAAATTCCTGTGTTCCCTGTGCATCACCTCCACTGAATATTTTGCTTATTAAAAATATTTCATCATTAATTACATTACTTCTGAAATCAATAATTATATCAATACGCTCACCGGGGCCTAATAAAACAGAATTCACAAGTTCGGGCGATGATAATAATCCGCCATCAGAACCAATTATATTAAAAAATGCTCCATTGCTTAAAGCAAGATTATAAACTCTTGCATTACTTCCGTTTAAAATTCTGGTTCGATATTGTTTTGTTGATACATCATGAAAAGGTGCATATACGCCATTTACAAATATGTATTCTCCCATATATCCACTCATAATTTCTGAATCGGCAGGCGAATAAATAATATTATTGGAAGAAATTCTTTTATCCTGAATTACTAATAATAGTTCATTATCTCCAGAAGGAAGATTTAGTAATTCTTCTTCCGCATCATTCACAATAATTAATCCAGCCAATCCTTTAAAAGTATGTTCACCTGTTTTCATATCGGGATGTGGATGGTACCAATACATGGAAGCTCTTTGGTTGACAGGGAAAACATAATTAAAAGACGCTCCGTTTAGAATTACATCCGTTGGATATCCATCCATGTTTGCCGGAACATTTAATCCATGCCAATGAATATTTGTTGCTTCCGATAAATTATTTTGAAAGTCAACAGAAAACATTTCACCGGAATTTAACTTCAAAGTAGGCCCTAATATTTCATTGTTTTGATACCCATAAACACCTAAATTATTGCCATTGAATAAACCTCCGGAAGTTGATTGTGCTGAGAGTGCATAAGCACCGGTTTGAACATTTGGAAAAATTAACGCGTCAGAAAAATTACCTTCCGTTACGGGAACGGGCATACCCATCATCATATCAATCATAGGGTCCATTTTGCAACTTTCAAAAAAATTAGATCCGCCGGCAAAAATACCAACTGCTCCAATTGATGAAATTTTTAAAAATTTTCTTCTTATCATTATAAAATTTTAATTCACCGTAATTGTTATCATTTCATCATCCATTTCACTCATATCTTCATTATGAGCCGTAAGTGTAACATTATAAGTTCCGGGATTATTATATGCATGTGAAACCGTTCCACCTTCACCCGTAGCGCCATCACCAAAATCCCATTCCCAATGATGTGTGTCAACTGAACAACTTCCATCAAAAATGATGGATTCGCCTGCATTAATATTTGTTGTAGAAGCATCAAAACAGCAAGTGGGCATTTTATGGTTCATGCAGGAAGAAAATCCAATTAATAAAATTGCCATTACCGGAAGAAATTTTATTGTTTTTTTCATATACCTAAATTTAATTTATTGGTTAAATAATTAGTTTAATGTTTGTGTTCTGATTCATTATTTTTTTGATGCGGGTCATTGGCATTGCTATCGGAAGCAGTGCCCGGCATAACATTTAAAACAAAATCCGAGGTCATTTCTTTTCCTTCTTTTTTAAACTGGAAAAAGCCTCTATAAATACCTTCTTCTTCGAAATCAGCATGCAGATCTAACTTTCCATTTACAATTTCTGGATGCGCATGCACAAATTTCTGCGTGTTTTCAGATATCAATATTAAATGGCCTTTAGCACCCATTATATTTTCCAGATCATTTGCATTTATTTCTTTTCCATTTTTAGATACATTCCCGGTGATATGATTGGTTGATTTAGTTTTAAACTGGCCACCTGAAGGAATGAGAGTCACTGTATATCCATTCGTATTCGATACTAAATTTTCTTTAAGATATTTTTTGGCCTCTTTTTCCAAACCAGCTGCTGTAATTTCAAATCTTTCCACCATATGTTTGCCACCGGTAGGCATATAATCGGCAAATACAACATATTTTCCCCCATTGCGCATTGTTGTTTTTACAGAGTAGGAACCATCGGCATTAAATTCAGGATGTATATGCTGATAAGAACTTAAATCATAACTAACAACAATAACATGGATTTTATGTTCGTGTACAACATCAAGTGGAACCTGTTCATTTTCTTTACCTTTTATTTTAGGTGTAAAAGTTAATATTACCTCCTTCCCTGCCTCAATTGTTTGAGGGTTATTAGCAAACGAAATAAAATATTCGTTGTTCAGCTTATCCTGGTTCATCTCTTCCAAGTCCATTCCACATTTTGGACAAAGCCCGGGTTTATCACTCACTACTTCAAAGTGCATTGGGCAAGTGTAGCTTTTACCCTCTTTAGTCACTGTTCCCGATGTGCTGTTTTTTGCATCTCCGCAAGATGTAGTGCTCAATGCAACGATTGTTGTTATTGCTAATATTAAATTCTTCATGATTAATTGGTTATTTAATTTAATGTTGAATAAGTATTTTTTGAGAATAGGAATTATTGTCAGAATTAACAGAAAGTAAATAAATTCCATTTTGTATATTTTGGGTATTTATTGTTATTAAGCCTGCTTGGGAATTAAACTGAGATTTATTAATTATAGAGCCAGATAATGAATATATCGTAATATCCTTTATATATTCACCTATCAAACTAATCTCAACAAAATCAGAAATTGGGTTGGGGTAAATCTGAACCTTTGGTTCCGTATTTAAATTATTAATACTAGTTGTATTTTCTTTATAAAAACTTTTCACTAAAGTATAAGTAGAATCGCCAGATGTACTATGGCTATGATTGGCAGTAAGTGCAGCAATATAAAACGTAATTTCTCCAATTTCTTCAGAAGGTGCTGTCCATTCAAACGTCCATTCATTATAACCTTCACTTAAAGCATCTGCCCCGCATGGTGTACTGGTAATATAATTTCTCCCAAAACCTGTAATACTTCTGGTTCGGTCCTCATCTATTAAAGAAAATATACCGGCATCTTCATCATCACTATCCAAGGCTGTTATTTCAAATCCGAATTTATCCAGGTCAGCTTGCGCTATTGAAATAATTATCTGATAAGTGCTGTCGGGTTTATATCCGGCAATTTCTCCTCCTAAAGAAAATGTTAATTCTGCAATTCCGGAATTTTCAATACCGCCATGACAAGCTGTACAGGTTTCGCTACCGGGATCACCGGCATGACCTGCACCAATCAAAGGGGAATCACATTCGCTGTTAAAAGTATTAAATGATAACACCAGAATTGAAAAACTTATTAAATACAAAAGAATACTTATTTTATTTTTCATAATTTTTATTGATTTAAATAAATCATTTTCATTTGATAGCTTCCATTTATA
Organism: Chitinophagales bacterium; assembly: GCA_044227505.1. GTDB lineage: Bacteria > Bacteroidota > Bacteroidia > Chitinophagales > BACL12 > UBA7236. Next base: position 41,372 of record JBGAWP010000003.1, read on the forward strand.
ACAATACGCTCTCCCTCTTCTGCACCCGTATTGATAACTGTAAATTCACCGTTATTTTCTCCAGCGGTAATATAGCTAACACTGTATTTTTCTGCCGCATCTTTAATGAATACAACAGGCTTACCATCAATTTCCGTAATAGCTGAATTGGGTACAAATAATTCCATTTTGGTATCTGATGATAAAACACGAAGATTAACTAATTCACCAATTCTTAATTGTTGGTCGGGGTTTTTCACTTCAAACAATACCAATTGCGATTGACTGGTAGGTTCAATTTGTTGGCCCAAGTTAATCAACCTCAACTCCATAGATGAAAAGCTGCTATCACGGTTTTCAACAATAAATTTTTTACCCCCTTTCAAAACATTAATATCATTATTAAAAATACGGGCTTCAACAAAAACTGTAGAAATATCTGTAATCGTAAAAATTGTTTCACCGGAATTTATTGATGATCCTGTTGCAAAAGTGAAGTTGCCTACAATACCATTAATTGGTGATTTTAAAGAAAAGAATTTTGCATTTCCCGTATTGTTTGAAATTACATTCTCAAATACCTTTTTATTAGCTTCGGCCGCTTTGAGCCGTGCTTCTGCTTCGTCCAAATCCTTTTTAGCAACAATATCCTGAATTGAGATTAATCGATCATAATCCTTTTTAGCTGCAATATATTCGGCATCCAGTTGATTTTTTTGCGAGAGGAAATCTATCTGGGCGCTGGCATCAATATTCTGTTCTACAGTTGCAAGTATTTGGCCTTTACTAACTTTTTGCCCTACAAATACATTGATAGATGTTAGCTTTCCGGTTTGTGGTGATTGAACAACAGCCATTCCATTGGAGGCAGGAATTACGGTGCCTGAAATTTTAGTGGCCGGGGTGAAATCAGAAACTACGAGTGGTTGTGTTATAATGTTAAATAAAAACTGGGTTTCTTTTTGAACCAATAATTGGGTAGAAAAACCTGTGGTTGATTTTTTTGAACCTTCATTATGTCCTTCATGTGCTGCAACCGGAGAAATATTTATTGGAAGGATAATAGAAATAAATATAATGATTGCAGTAGTTGGATTTATTCTTTTTCTGCGTACAAAAATTAATGTGAGTATTACACCTATTAATAAGCCCCCAGTAAGCAATACATAATGAGAGCTGAAAAATGAAGGTTTATATTCAGTTGCATTTTCAACATTCAATTCCTTTCCTACTTCAATATTATTGATCTGGATTAAATCAGGTCCCAGTTTTGAATTAATTGTAACAACTAAATTATATATTTTTTTTTCGGGAAATTTACCTTTTATGTCGAATACCCCGTTGCCGGAACGGTTTACTTTAAATTTTAAAGAGTTATCTGACGACACAACAGTAATTTCTGCTGAATCGAGTGGCTCATTTGTTTGAAAATTGCTTAAATATAGTTTTAAGGTTGATTCTACTCCCGGTTCTATCTTTTCATATTTGATTAATAATTCATATAATAGAGAATATGCTTCACTGCTGAAGGAACTGAGTGATTGTGCAGATGTTTCTTTCTTTTCAGCGCTATGATCTTCACCTCCGTGAGCGAACATTTGTAATGGGAAAAAAAGTATAAAGATTATTTTTCGCATCAGTTTCCGATTAAATAATTTATTTCAATTACGCTAACATTAAAATCATACAATACTTCAAGAAAATTTAACTTAATACTATAGGCTTCAGAAAGTGTGCGGAGGTAATCAATGTAATTGGTCTCCCCACTTTCTTGCAATCGCATACTTGTTTCAATAATTTTATTGGAATTAGGCATACCAGTGTTTTCATAATATTGCAAAGCTTGGTCGTATTTATAAAAATTTGCTAAAAGATTAATTGATTCCTGTTCAAGTTTTTGCTTAATAGCGAGATACTCGGCCTCTGCAACAGCGATTTCTGTTTTAAAAGAATTGGACCTGGAAGAATATTGATAAAACCATAATGGAACTGTAATTCCCAATTTAAATCCGTAAGAATAAGCAGGATTGCTTTCCAAAGCTTTGTTATATCCCAGCAGAATATCGGGAAGTGCATAAGTTTTTTCCAATTGCCATTGTGCATTTGCCACAGAAATATTCTGATTTTGAAAATTTAAATTGGGATTAACCAATGTATTTACTGAATCAATCTGAAAAGTTGCTTTTTGTAATGGTGTTACGCTAAAATCAAATGGCATACTTGTTATTAATTTAAGATTATTTTTTGTGGCTGCGAGATCGGCCTCAGTTTGCAAATATTGTTGATGAATTTCACCGGCTTTGGTTTCGGCAAATAATTTACCGAGAAAATCAGTACTTCCAGCTTCAAATGCACGGGAAGCGGAGTTACTGATTACGGAATAAAAAGAATCCTGAGCATAAAAAATATTTCGCTTTTCCACTAAAAATTGTAATTGTACATATAATAGTTTTGTATATCGGACAATATCATTTCTGGTTACCTCCACATTTTTTTCTGCGAGAATAATTTGTTGTTTGTTTAACGAACCTTGTTTGGTGTATTGCAATGGAAAATTAACCGTTTGTTCAACATTAAAAGCCAATGGTTCAAAAGGTGTGCGGTCAACATATAATTCGGGATCCGGTATATTCCATGAATTGATTTGAAGGTTTTGTTGTACCCTGACTTTTAGCAATGCAGCACTTAATTGATAACTGTTGTTTAATACAGAATCAATAACCTGCTGCTCCGATAAAACCGCTTGTGAGTTTGATATTGAACCTACAAACGCAATTAATATAAAAATAAATATTTTCATTAACCTTAAATTACAAGCATAAATACTGCCATAGTTATCATCAATAAATCTTCAATTATTGTAACTGTGCTCATTGGCAAATTAAACACAGCACCAAGACATGCACATTGAATTCTACTTTTATTCCTTACACTCTGAATCACACCAATACTACTGAATCCCATTACAATTATGGTAGCAATATTTGTCAATTGCATATTAAATTCAGTCAAATATGCGATTCCCAACGCTAATTCAATGAACGGGTAAATAAATCCATATGCGGGCATTTTTTTCGCCAAGATATCATACATGGAATAACTTTCGGCGAAACCTTTCAGGTCGGGAAATTTAAAGAATGAAAAGGTGATGAAAAATTCTGCCATAAAATATTGCATCCAGATCATACTATCAAAACTTCCGGATTTTGTTGCAGATAGTGTTGAGATACCGGCAATAAAAAGAAAGATCAACAATAATGGTCTATATGTTTTAAACCAGGATAAAACACCTATCTGCTGCATTGCCACATGAGCAGAATCTACTCCGTTTTCCGAAATTCTATACTTCGAATCGGTACCTATAACGTCCTGCAAATCTTTTAGCGAAATATGTTTTTGCATCGTGATAACAGCGTTATCCGGCAAATTCACCTCTGCGGATAGTATATCCGGGTGGATTAACAATTTGCTTTTTACATTAGTTATGCACCCACTGCAGGTCATATTTGAGACTTTATAAGAATGTGTCATAATTATTTGTTTTTATAACACAAAGGTCGCGTGATAATTCAGGCCGACTGTTACACAATTTTTGATTTGATTTATATAATTTCCAACCGGATATTATCCAGTCCTTTTCTTTTATGACTTGAAATTGCCCTGAAATTACTCGGTGTAAGCCCGGTAGTCTTTTTAAACTGACTGCTCAAATGCGCAACACTGCTATATCCCATTTCAAATGCAATTTCACTCAGCGATTTTTCTCCATAAACCATTAACTCTTTCACCCTCTCAGTTTTTTGAAGGATAATATATTTCTCTATAGTTAAACCTTCTGTAACAGAAAATAAATTACTTAAAAAAGAATAATCTCTTAATAAAATATTTTCCAACAATTGCGAAAAATTGATCCTATTTCCCTGTGGTTTTCCATGGTGAATTTGTTCGATAACGATATTTTTTATACGCTCGATTATTTTTGCATTCTTGTCGTCAAGAATTTCAAATCCTTCAATATTCAAAACTGATGTAACAGTTTTCAGCTGAATATAAGATATTTTATCCTTAATTTCTACTTCACCCAATGCAATTTTAGACACTGGAATCCCATTGCTTTCAAATATTTTTTCTACAGCACGAACACAGCGGTTGCATACCATATTTTTAATATAAATAATCATATGGCATGCAACTTTTCTTATTTCACTATTACTAATTTTTTGGTGGCAAATCCATTTTCAGAAACAATTTTCAGCGTATAGGTGCCGGCAGCATAATTTGAAATATTAATTTGTTGTTGATTTCCAACTGCTGCGACATTATTATAAATAATTTCTCCCAGATTATTTAAAATTGTGAACTTCATTTCTATATTTTGATAAGGTGCATTTACATTTAAAGTAAATATTCCATTTGATGGGTTCGGATACACTGCAACATTATTTTGCAACTCGTGATCATGAACACCTACAGTATTGGTGATATTTATTCTCACTAATTCATCCTCTCCCTGGTCTACAAACCATATCATGCCATCAGGTCCAATTTTAATTCCCATTAATCCTGTTCTTTCAGTTTGTAATCTTTTAAGTTCAACAGCAGGAACAGTAGTAATATCATAAATAATTATTTCTCCTGTTGCATGATCACTAACAAGCATGTTGTCACCAATTACATCAATTCCAACAGGTTCAATTAATCCTTCTGAAACTATTTCAACCCAATCGGTATTTTCTATTTCATTTGCTTCAGCTAATGGTTCATTTGGATGAGGAAAAGTTCCTGTCACTTCGCCAGATTCCGGATCCATTCTGATAATTCTTCCATTTCCCGCATCAATTGTATATAAATAATTCGAAGCCTTATCAAACACAAGATGAGAAGGCAGATCATCATTAATCATTTCAATATCAAAATCCAGGTATTCCCAAATCTTTCCATCAGCATGATCATCATTGCCCGGACCGTGATCTTGCTGAAAGTCATACATATGAACATAACCATGATAATCACAGAAAACAAAAAACGCATTATCACGCCACGCTGCAATTCCCATGGAATAGGGACTTTGATGTAACATGTCAAGATGACTTCCATTACCACCGGAAGGTTCCGCATAAATATCCATATCACTGCTCCAAAGTGTAGGTCCGGTAAATGTTCCACCACTGTGATTAGCATCTTTTACTCCGGGTGATGTTGCAAAATTTGTATTTTCGCTGAATGCAATACCTGTTGGAAGACTCATGAAATGCCAAGCATTGCCGTCCTGCTTCCATTCAGAGGTCTGTCCCGCATTACCTGCGTTCCAAAAAGTAACCGTTGAACCACCCGATCCCTCAGTACCTTTATTTGTTACCCAAACTTGAAATTCATTTAAAATAGGATGAAAATCAAGATCAGTGGGATTTTCAATTTCATCATCTTGGTTACCAATAACTTCGTATTCTTCAACAAAGGTCAAATAATCTGCAATTATATTCGGAGTAGGATCTCCTATAATAATATCTTTGTTGATAAAGTCATTTGTCGGATTTAAATCATCGTTATCATTTATTTTCCCTGACATTAATTTTACATCGTATGTACCGAGTGTTAAAATATTCCATGGAAGAGGATGCACGAAATCAGCATTATCAAATGGTTCGATATTTAAACCGGTGAGTGTGGAAGTAATTTCAGTTCCTCCATCAATTGTATAAATTACTTCTAAAGTATTAATTGTATTCGCACTATAATTTGAAATTACACCGGCAATATTTATTTCTCCGGGATTATTATAGGGATTATTGGTAATTGCGGTAATACTTGCATCAAAAGCAAGAGGAGGTGCTACTTCAAAAGTAAAGGTATTACCTTCGCCTGTTCCCATAAAATGAAACATATCATATTCATCTAAGGATACATGAAATTCAAAAGCGCCATCACCCCAATCATCAATATATTTAATATCATAAAATCCAAAATCAAGACAACCAACTGTCTCAGTAACCGTAATATTATCACCGTAACCAAATGCTGTAGTTGCATCTTGGTCACCCGCTCCATCGCAGCCAACTTGTGAAGTATTTCCACCTTCCCAAATAGTTCCAACATCACAATTATTTCCGGACGGAACTAATTGCCAATATCCTTCATAACCGTAGGAATCTGTTTCAATATCAATAATAACCTCCATCTGCCCCACAGGGCATTGCGCAATAATATTTAAGGAACTGAGTCCTAAAATACAGGTTGAAATTAAATAGTAAATTGGTTTCATTTTAGTTGATTTTATTTGGTTTAAAAAATTAATATTTTTTTCGTTCATACTTACAGCAATCTGGTCGGTCTGAATAAGCATCGTTTTCACAGAGAATCAATTCTGTATCACACCCTGTTTTTGTTATGCTCTTCTGAATTTTCAGATTAGTATATTTCATGCTATCATAGTTTACCAAAATCATTTTTGTGCCCTTATCCCAGTCTGCCTTATAAACACCTTCCAAAGCCAAACTTTCCTCAATAGTTTTTTCACACATACTACAATTGCCCCAAACTTTGAATGTATCTTTGGTTCCGAATTGTTCATTTTTCCCCTGACAAGAATTTAAAATAGACAAACAAAATAGAATTAAAATAACTTCCATAAACTTTTAAACATTAAAAAATAAGGTTCATAATTTATTCTTTTATAAATTTTTGTTGAAATATATTCTTTTTCGTAAATATTTGTATAAAATACATTCCTTTCGACAATTGGTTTACAGATAAACCTTTTTCCGGTGCAAATTTTCCATCAGACTGTATAATTATCTGACCTGCTGAATTCACTATGTGTATATCTGTAATTTCACTATTAGAATCATTTTTAATAAACAAAGTATTTATTACAGGATTCGGGAATATGGTAATATCTTGTAAATTAATTTCCTGCAGTATGGTTTGTGTTGTATCAATCACCAGAAAACTTCCCATCATCCCGTCATCTTCGTGATGTAACATATGACAATGATACATATATGGCACCTCATCATCTGCAAAGTCTTCAAATTTTGAAATTACTTCAACATATTGCATAGGCATTACAAGAACTACGTCCTTTAATCCCTGCAAATGAGCAGGTACGGGTCCTCCATTTATATTATCAATATTAAATTGTATATCATGAATATGAAATGGATGTGCAACGCCTGTATTATTTACTATCCTCCATAATTCCGTGTCGTTTAAATAAACCGTTTCATTTATTGTCATAAAATCAAAATGTTCACCATTTATATTAAAAGGACCCATTACCTGGCCTTCAGGATCCATCATAACATCCGGTTGTAAATTAAAAGTTCTTGTTTTGTCAAAAGTAGTCAACGGAACATTCGATACTAATTCATCCGGCATAATTGTAATAGGGTCGGTGGTTTGCGCCACGACATTTATTTGTAATATACCAAAATCAGCTCCATTCAATGGATTAAGGTCATAATATGGAATTTCACCACCCATCATACCAATAACTGTTTCGGCTCCATAAATACCATTTGGAATCTCAGAACTAAAACTCTTTAAATAAATGTTTTGTCCCTGCATCCCTTGCAGATCTATCAAAATTTCAGCCCTCTCCCCCGGCGCTAATAAAACTCTTGTGACAGGAATTGAATTATTTAAAAGACCACCATCGGTCCCTATTATATTAAATTGCTGATCGCCCGAAAATCCAAAATTATACACCCGCATCGACGATCCGTTCAACAAGCGCAAACGAATTATTTGTGCCGGTGCATCCAAATACGGATCAACAGTTCCATTAACGCAAATTAAAGTGTCTTCTTCCGTTGATATCGCGACTTGATACAGTACATCAAAAGCTTTGGATTGCACAACCAATGGAAAATCATCAACACCATAAGTGCGCGGAAGTTCAAGTTCAGCCTCGGCACTATCCTTCACAATTATAAACCCTGCCAAACCTCTTGAAACTTGGAGGTCGGTTTTACCTTCTCCATGTGGATGGTACCAAAATGTGGATGCATTATTTAATATTTGAAATTCCGGACTCCATGTGGTTCCTTGTTCAATTATTTGATGTGGTCCGCCATCAGCATGCGCCGGAACATGTAAACCATGCCAATGCATAGTGGTGGAATTGCCTGTTCCAGTTAAATTATTAGTTACATTCATAGTAACCCAATCCCATTTATTTACAATTAAGGTTGGACCTAGAATGTTTCCATTGATGCCGTATGTAGGAGTATTGATTCCAGGAAAAAATTGTGTTATGCCATTTTGCACATTTAAATCAAATGTAGTTCCACTTACAGCAGGTGGAATTGCAATTGGGTTTTGGGACAGCCCAACAAAATAAAGAGTAGATAAGATTAAAATTAATAAGATCTTTTTCATACTTAAATTAATTTATTATAATAAGTTTTGTTGTTTTTAAAATTTGCATATTTTTGACAATAGAAACTAAATAAATTCCACTTTTTAAATCATTAACAGATATATCCAAATTTGAAGAAGTTGATTTTCCCGATATAATCCCCCCCCCAACCATATTTCTGATGACAAAATCAAATCCATTTATTAATGAAGTTTGAATATTGATCTGATTATCAGCTGAATTTGAATACATGAAAATATTTGATAATGCTGTTGCATTTTCTATATTTGTTGGTGATTCTGTAGAAACAAACCACGTGAGAGTGTCAATTTGATCAGGTGTATTTTCTTCCCATATTATATATTGAACAGTTGCTGTTCCCAATATTTCTAAGGGGTTAATTCCAATAGACATTAAGCCATAATCACCGCTAAATACTGTATCCATTGTGCCGGTATCAGGAAATCCGGCATAACAGTTTCCGTTGTCACACAAATTTGCTTCCCAACCATCGGTAAAAGAAACCTCAATTTTTTCCCAACTGAAAACAAGATGCCCGGCCGTCAAATTATTTTGTTGAATATTAAGGTGGTACAGGTCATTAAATGGTACAGTAGATATTACAGTGTCATTTGGTGTTATAGTATAATTTTGACCAATTAAGCTATTCGTAACAACCAAAATAATGGCAGTTACGAATAGGTTTAATTTTTTAACATTTGCAATCATAATCAATGTACTATGGTAATTTTATTTACAATAGTATTTGTATCGGTTAATAGTTTAACGATATATATCCCGTTCGGCAAGAACCCGGTATCAATTGTTTTATTGTAAGTTCCTATAATTGTAGATTCAGTAGCAAAATTTGAAACTTTTACGCCCGCAAGATCTTGTATTTCAATTTGAACATTGGTGCTTTCTAAAATTGTTGCCACTATTTCAAAGCTTTCGGTAGCCGGATTAGGAAATATATTTATATCAGTTACACTTGGCGCTACATCAAATATATCAGTTGGTGTTGCACCCAACATCGAAAGAATAGAATCTCTCATTTCAGTTGTATCACTTGTTGAAAAACTCAAAGTAGAAAACATTACTCTATGATCAGCTCCTCCTAATAAAACTATTGTTGGCATGCCGAAACCTCCATAATAAGCCACGGGAAGAGCACCGCTATCCATTGGTGAATAAAATTCAACATGATTTTCCTCAACCCATGAAATAGAATAATCGCAAGTAGTAGAATTTTGAAAAGGAAAGGCATAACCTTTAATTGCATCAGGATAGGTCATCATAATATTAGAAGCCATTTCCTGAATTTTTGCAGCAGGAGGTGGACACGCACCGCAATCAGGCATATAAAAATGTAAGATGATAGCCTTTCCTGCATCCAGATCGGCAAACATATCCACTGGTTCACCATAACAATCTTCACCGCTTATTTGCATAGCAGTCTGTGCTTTCGCTATGGAGAAAATACCGGTAATAACGATCGCAATTGATAGAATTAATTTCATTTTATTTGAATTATTATTAGAATGATTAAAAAACGTATTTTGGACTATAAAATATGATAACTCTGGCAGGCAATACCTGCAGAGTAATGTTTGGGAAAGAATAATTAAATAAGAAAACTTCCAATAAATACAGGAATACCATCCTTAGGAGGTGGTGGAACAAATCCGGTAAAAACCTCTATAGTAGATAAATTGGCTTGCACCGGTAGAACAACAATTGCTGAAAAAGTCTTATCCAGAATTGCAACTAATTGAGTTACTTCAAAAGTGTTAAAGGAATGATATTGGGATAATGTTTGAAAAAAAGCGAAATGCTCCTCCTGACAATCCGGTTCAGGGTTTTCATGGTTGTCAGTTAAAGAAACTTGTTTGGAGCAGCAATCAGATAATTGCTGTTTCTCTTTACCACAGCCTGAAAGATCAACACTACAAAGCCCTGAACAAGCATACGATTGGAATAAAGTGGCCAGAATTACAAGCCCTAATCCATTCAAAAAGCTTTTTTTCAACTTTACCATTAATAGGCAAATATACAAAAAGATTGACATTTCAAAGGAAGAAATTTGTAATATTTACGATTAGGTTACTTCCTCAAATGATACATTAAAGGTTCTCAGGTAAATGTTGTCGTTTGCAGCGCTATTGCTCAACTTTCATTCCTTTGTCATAATTGTGAAATATTTTTAAATTCTATTTATTACAGCCGTCGCATCCTAATTTTACCGCATGAAAAGATTCACCAATTTTCAAATCGCTGCAATTACCGTTTCCGTGATCGTGCTTTTTGCCATCATAATTACCTACATATATACCGTTGACTTGCACAAAGAACCTGTTTTGCCTTTTTACGGTCCGGAAGGCGAAAAAGGTCAACCACATTATGTTTCAGACTTTAAATTGATTGATCAAAACAATGAGGTAATTACCCAGGAGATCTACAAGGATAAGATCTATGTTGCCGATTTTTTCTTTACAACTTGCCTCGGAATTTGCCCAATTATGACAGAAGAAATGATCCGTGTTTACAAAGCATATAAAGATGAACCGGAAGTGTTGATTCTTTCACATACCGTTGATCCTGAACACGATACTCCGGAAGTTTTGGCACGATATGCCAAAAATAGGGATATCAATTCTGAAAAATGGCATTTTGTTACCGGAGACAAAAAACAGCTCTACGATCTGGCTCGATATAGCTATCTGGTGGACGCTACAGAGGGCGACAATGGTCCAAATGACTTCGTGCACACCGAAAATTTCGCTTTAGTTGACCGTGAAGGCAGAATTCGGGGGTATTATGACGGAACAGACTCCGTGGAGGTTAAAAAGTTGATTGGCGATATCAGATTGTTGTTGGATGACGAATAGATAGGGCTCAACACCTATGTTTTTGGTAATAGATAATTGGATTCCCGAGCAATCTATCTCCACCCTTTACATTTTTGTCCTCCTTGACGTTTTTAATATGTCATGCCTACGGCACTTGGGTACCATTTAATTTTGGGTGCTACCGATATGCCATGCCTACGGCACTTTTGGTAATTCATTAAGAATATCGATAGTCCTGTAGGGACGAAATATCGGTAACATGCAAAAAGCAAGACAACGTTAGTCCCGTAGGGACGGCATATCAAAAGCTCCAATCCGGGCAAAACTTTCAGAATAGAAAGAGGAATATTAATTTAAAATAAGGCTAGTCCTGTAGGGACGAAATATCGGTAACATGAAAAAAGGAAGACAACGATAGTCCTGTAGGGACGTCATATAAATAGCTCCAATCCGGGCAAAACTTTCAGAACAGAAAGAGAAATTTTCATACCGGCTCGATTTCTAATTTCCTTCAATTGGGGTATTGCTGATTTTTAAAATTTTAAGGCGCAATATTCCTTAAAAACGCCATTTTTCCCTATTTTATCCGTACCTTTGCACCCGCAAAATCTGACTTTTAATGATCACAGTTAATAATGTTTCGCTTCGATATGGTAAACGCATTCTTTTTGAAGAAGCAAACCTCAAATTCACCAAAGGGAATTGTTACGGAATTATTGGTGCAAATGGTGCCGGTAAATCCACTTTTTTAAAAATTATTTCGGGGGAGATAGAACCTACTACCGGCATCGTGGATATTACTCCCGGTGAACGTATGGCGGTGTTGAAACAAAATCACAGCGAATTTGACCAACATTCGGTAATTCATACCGTGATGATGGGACATAAAAAATTATGGGCCATTATTCAGGAAAAGGATGCTTTATATGCAAAACCCGATTTTAATGAAGCAGATGGTTTGCGCGTTGGAGATCTCGAAGCAGAATTCGGTGAAATGAATGGCTGGACAGCAGAAAGTGATGCTGCGGAATTATTAAGTAATCTGGGAGTTACGGAAGATAAACACTACGAATACATGAAGGATCTTTCCGGAAAAGAAAAGGTGCGCGTTTTAATTGCACAGGCTCTTTTTGGAAATCCTGATATTTTGTTGATGGATGAACCTACAAATGATCTGGATATTGATACCATTCAATGGTTGGAAAACTTTTTGGCAGATTATGAAAATACCGTTATCGTGGTTTCCCACGACAGACACTTTTTAGATGCGGTTTGCACACACGTCGCAGATATTGATTATGGCAAGATAAGCATTTTCACAGGTAATTATTCCTTCTGGTATCAATCGTCGCAATTGATGTTGCAATTAATGTCGCAGAAAAATAAAAAGACTGAAGACAAACGCAAAGAATTACAGGATTTTATTGCACGATTCTCTGCCAATGCCTCTAAAGCAAAACAAGCAACATCGCGTAAAAAAGCTTTGGAGAAATTAAATATAGAAGAATTAAGACCTTCCACACGTAAATATCCGGGAATATTTTTTAACCCTGATCGTGAAGTTGGGGATCAGGTATTACAGGTTACCAATTTATCAAAAACCGCAAACGGAAAATTGTTGTTTAAAAATATTTCTTTCATTGCAGAACGCGGAGATAAAATTGCAATTGTGAGTCGCGACCCGCTTGCAAAAACAAATTTCTTCGAGATTCTTGCAGGAGAAAAAAAGGCTGATATCGGTGAATTTAAATGGGGAGTTACCATCACCCCGAATTATTTACCAAACGATAATGCAGAATTTTTTACCGGTGATATTAATTTAATTGATTGGCTGCGTCAGTATTCTAAAGATAAGGACGAATCATTTGTAAGAGGATTTTTGGGTCGTATGTTATTCAGCGGAGAAGAATCTTTAAAAAGTTGTAAAGTATTATCAGGTGGAGAAAAAGTGCGTTGCATGATCTCCAGAAGTATGTTGTTGGGAGGAAATACATTAATACTGGATGAACCAACCAATCACCTCGATATGGAAAGTATCACTGCCTTTAATAATGCGCTTCAGGATTTTAAAGGATTTATTTTATTTACCTCTCACGATCATCAATTCATGCAAACCGTTGCAAACAGGGTTATCGAAATTACACCAAATGGAGTTATTGATAAACTTATGACCTACGACGAATATATTGTGGATGAGAAGGTGAAGGAAATGCAGGAGAGGATGTATCCCGTCGAAGAGCTTGTTTAAACGATAACGCAGAAAAAATTGACAATTGACAATTGACAATTAAACAGCCGGGTTAACGAAAACATTCGGGAATTGAAGTCTCGTAATGAACCGGGATTAATAATAAATAATAATCAAAAAATAAAAAATAAAAATCGGATCGACAACCCGGTAGATATTCCTTCGCATTGAACTATTAATATCGAACCTTTCTGCCAGCAGTCGCCAGGTAGGTAAAGAACAAGGAATAAAGAATAATAATCGGATAGACATCCCATTAGATATTCCTTCGTATTGAACACTTTTAATATCGAACCTGCCTGCCGGTAGGCAGGTAAAGAACAAGGAATAAAGAACATTAATAGGATCGATATCCCATGAGATATTTCTTCTCCTTAAACACCATTTATAATTTTAAATAATCAGTTTACTTGATGTTGTTAACTTTAATATACACTTAAATTCAAACCCCAGAGGGGTGACATTATTATAGTAAAATTCATATCCAAAATTCTGCAAAACCCCAGAGGGGTGGTATTATAATCTATATAACCAAAACTCTGATTGATACTGGAAACTATTTTTATAAAGCAATTGTTTAAAAATCCATACTCACAAAAACCTCGTTTATATGTCCATAACAACCATCTACAATATCATGAGAAAGCATTTAATGATCTTTACTATTGCATTGATACCTGCAATTTTTAGTTGTGGACAAAGCAATACAAGCAATTTAGAATCAAAATCTACAGTAGATACTACTGAACAGAAGATAATGATCACCTTGGAATCACCGGATTATGTATGGGATGGCGTGAAGATCACCAAGACAGATGCGGAATGGAAAAAAATAATGACGGAGCAACAATTTTATGTTGCAAGACAAGCCGGAACGGAAAGACCTTTTAACAATCCTTTTCATGACAATCATGAGGAGGGTATTTATTATTGCGTTGGCTGCGGGATGCCATTATTTGATGCACAACATAAATTTGATTCAGGAACCGGTTGGCCGAGTTTTTATCAGCCGATAAATGCTAAAAATATTGGTTCTGATACCGACACCGATATCGGGTATGTTAGAGATGAAATTCACTGTGCACGTTGTGAGGCTCATCTGGGACATGTATTTGATGACGCACCTTCCACACCAACGGGTTTGCGTTACTGTATAAACTCTGCCTCATTAATTTTCAAAAAAAGATAACTTTGCTGCCTCTTTACACTTGCAGCATTGGTATTATACATCATTCATAAGGTTCCGCTTTTCAGAAAACTCTATTTTAATAGCGTTGGAAGACCTTTTGTATCAAAAAAAATAAGACCTCTAATAAGTATTTTGCCCAATAATTCACCGATTTTAGATATTGGCTCCGGAAACGGATTGGCAGCGCATCTGCTGAAAGAAAAAGGGTTTAATATAGTTCCTCTCGATATTCATGAAGGCAATTATCATCCTTCTGTAAAACCCATTGTTTACGATGGGAAAAATATTCCTTTTGGAGATAACAGTTTTCATACAGGCATTATTCTTACTGTTTTGCATCATATTGATGATCCTGAAGTGGTATTAAAGGAAGCCGTAAGAGTGTGTGAGGAATTAGTGATCATGGAGGATATTTATGAAAATAAAATGCAACAATATCTCACCTATTTTTTAGACCGCGTAGCCAATTTATTTTATTCGCCTTGCCCTCACACCAATAAAAATGATGCTCAATGGCGTGCAACATTTGCAAAACATAATCTTGAAGTTGTTACAGTGCATTACCGCAAAGTGATCTTTGTGATCAAACAAGCAGTTTATCATGTTAAAAAGGTAAACGCAGCTAAAAAAGCTATTTAATTCAATAACGAAGGTTTGTTTCAAACTTGCGATTTACTGCATCGAATTTGAAATTAGGTGCATTAAAAAAATATTCAAATTGTTTGTTGTCAATAAGCGATTGTGTATCACCGAAAACATATTCCCCTTTATGATTTAAAAGGATACAATAGTCAGCAATTTGAAGAGCCAGATCCAATTCATGTGAGGCAAATAAAATAGTTTTGTTTTGAGTTCTTAATTTTTTTATTCGCGAAAATATTTCCACCTTATTCAGAATATCCAGATGCGATGTAGGTTCATCCAATAATATTACCGGAGTTTCCTGAATCAACACTCTGGCTATCATAACCTTTTGCATCTCTCCGTCGCTGAGCTGATAAACAGGTCGGTTTATAAATCCCTCTAAGTTAAACTCTGTGATAACTTCCTCTATTATCCTTTTATCCTTCAGTTCAAGCACATGCATAAATCCGGTATAAGGCGCTCTTGCCAAATATAAAATTTCACGGACAGTTAACGATTGCAATAACTCTCCCCTACCCGATAAAACTATTCCGAGGTGTTTGGCAAGTGGTTCTGCCGAATAATCTTGAATTGGCTTATCATTCATTAAAACAACACCGGACTTTATTTTTTGCAAACCCGCTATGCTGCGCAATAAGGATGATTTTCCTGTCCCGTTCAATCCGAGCAAGGCAACAATTTTATTTTCAGGTATTCCGAAATTAATATCCCGCAGTAATATATTTTTACCATATCCAATGGAAACATCTTTTAATTGTATAATATTATTATTTCCCGGTTCTTTCAAAATAATCTTTTCATGTGTTGATTTTTCCAAAGAATATAGATTACAAAGGGTGCTCCCATAAAGGCAGTGATGGAATTTAATGGCAATATTCCGGAATCTCCACTTACAAGTGTCAGCATATCACATATCAGCAAAATAATGATCCCGCATAAAACCGATGCCGGTATTAAAATATAGTGATCGTTTGTCCGGAACAACATTCTGGCAAGATGAGGGACTGCAATTCCAACAAAAGCAATAGGTCCGCAGAAAGCGGTGATGCTGCCTGTTAAAAGTGCTGTTAAAAAAATAATTACATATTTAATTTGTTGCAGATTTAATCCGAGGCTTCTCGCATAATTTTCCCCCAACAATAATAGATTTAGTTTTTTAGCGAAAAACACTGCTGTTATCACACCAATTATTACTAATGGTGCCAATAAATACAATTGTGACCAGGTTACACCACCCAAACTTCCGAAGGTCCAGAGTATAAATAATTTTAAGGCTCCTTTTTCGCTGTAATATTGTAAAATACCAACCACTGCGCTTATTGCCATTCCAAACATTAATCCGAAAATGAGCAGGGTTATGCTATCTTTTATTTTATAGGCAACTGCTAATATAATTAACAACATTATTGCAGATCCAAGAATGGCCGCAATAATAATAGTGTAACTGTTATAGGCAGAGATAGAAAATATAGTTCCAGCAGATAACATCACAATAGCAACAAACAAACTTGCTCCTGCAGAAACTCCGAGTATATCGGGACCTGCAACGGGATTTCTGAAATAGGTTTGCATCATTAGGCCTGCAACAGGTAAAGCTGCACCTGCGATTATTGCAGTGAGCGCTTTTGGCAAGCGTGATTGTAATAAAATAACAGAGGATGCGGAATCACTATCCTGATTATTAAATAAAATACCTAAAATTTCCGACAAGGGAATATGAACAGAACCAGTAATAATATCCCACAAAAAAATAATTATTGCGATAATAAAAAGTGAAATAAATAATAATATTGTGGATTGTTTTTTCACTCCAGATGTTTATAGTATACGAAGGAATGATGCACCATTAATTCCGGATGAAATATTTTCACGAGATCCTGTAACACAATTTGCGGTGCAAAAACCGCGCTTTCCCAATAATCGTTACCACCAAAACTATTTACACGGTTATTATTATTATATACTTCTTCTCTGCGGTAAGCATTAAAATAATTAAATCGTATATCTACATTCACCATGTCCTGCAAAGTTTCTGAAGCACCCGGATGCAGCCATACATCAGCATTTTTTGCTTTACTTATCACGTCTTCAAAAGAAACAGGAAAATTCCCGGTTTTATCGTCTGTGCTCCAGATATAATCAGCACCGGCATCCTTTAAAAATGATGCGGCAAAACTTTTTCCACCCGGCACTGTCCATTCCCCTTTAAAAGCAGATCCTGTAAAAACAGTCGGTTTATTTTTAATAGTGTCCGTCATTTTTTTAATCTCCTGGTATTCTCTTTCCACGGTCTTAAATAAGCTATTAGCCTCGGTTAATTTATCAAAAAAAGTCGCGACAAATTTGATCCATTCTGCTTGTCCCAGAGGTGTTAATTCCAGATATTCATTATTTAATACCGGTTTAAGTTTTAATGATCTCATCTTATCGAATTGATCATAAGCGGGATTGCCGCTGTTATATGCCATAATAATATCAGGTTGCAATAATACGAGCAGCTCCACATTTATACCACCTTCAGTTCCGATATCCTGAATATGATTATCCAATACAAGTTGATTTATTTTCTCAGAATATATATATTTCACTCCACTAAAAGCGATCAATTTTTCTTCGACTTTTAATGCTTCCAAAAATGGCAAATGTGTTGTCGATAAACTTGCAAGATCTGCAATAGGTATGTGAATATATTCTATACCTTCTGATTTTACCGTAGGCTCATCATTTCTATATAAATAATACTGCTGAATAATTTTTGATGAGTCCAACGGATCTACGACAGATACCAGATAATGATCAGTATGTTCTGTTATAGTGAAACCTTTTGCATATTGTATATCCACCCCTACGCCCGTTTCGTCTGAATTTTGTTCTCTTTTAACATCCCTACAGGAAATAAAGAATAATATCAAAATAAGAGGGAAAGTATATGAAGTGGAATTAAACATTTAAAAAGGTTCAATATTAAAATATCCGGAATTAAAGTTTGATGAAACTCCAATTCCGGATACGCTACTTATATTTTTGAAATGATCTGCGTTTGTGTATTTGTATCTGTAGTTATGGAAATTAAATAACTACCTGCTGTGAGATGTTTAACATCTGTTGTAAAATTGGCAGAATTTACATCATGATGTTCCATTAATTTTTTACCGATCATATCGGTGATAATTACGGATTTAATTGGTGTCGCAGCGCTGATCATAATCTTATCTGCAGTTGGATTTGGGTAAAGGGACACATTAATTTCTTCAACATTATTTATTCCCGTGGAAGTGCGCACATCAAAGGCAAAGTTTCCCGGTGAGACACTTACATCAAAGGAGTTTACCAAAATACCATCAGCATCAAAAATATTTACTTTACCGTAACTGAAATAATCCGTCTCGGAGGTATAGGTAAGATCATTAATACCATCAAATTCCAAAGCATAAAAGCTTACGCCATATTCATTCTCGCTAATGATAGCACCTGAAACAGGATCAAATTTACTAAGTGTGGTTCCAAACATTTCCTGATAATAAATACTGCCATCAACAAATGCTGAAGTTCCACAACCGGAGGAAATATTTTCAAGATCAGTTGTTACAATATCCCCTGAAATAATTTTATAAGCAGATACTGAACTACCTGTAAAATCTTTATTGTTAAGGGTGTAAATATTATCACCATCTAACATTAAATTATCAGGATTAATACCGTTTGCACCAAGATCAACAAGGTTGGTAAGCGTCTCAGCTGCAAGATCAACTTCCGCAATCATTCCAACTTCCATTCCGAAATTAAATCCATTATTTACTGCTATGTAAGCAATACCATCTTTAATGGCAACACCTTCTGTTGTGTAATTTAGTTCCGCATTGGATATTTCGAATTCAAGATCAAGGGTGGATTTATTATAAACCTGAATATAGGAATCAAAAGACACCAAATATTCACCGCGGGTTACCACAATATAATTATCATCCACAGCAATTTTTCTGATACCGGGAACTTCTATGGTATTTAAAAGTTCATCAGTAAAAAGATCATATTGCAGCAAAAATTTATCTGCAGCAATATAATAACTGCTTTCATCTAAAATAATATCTGAAGCAAAACGCGCATTTTCTATCTCATCAAGCATTGTATAAATATTTGTTTCCGGATCGTAAGCACCCACAGAAACAGGAGTTAATATCTCTCCCGAAAAATAATCGAAGTAGCCTTCATTAAGGATTAGCACTCTTTCCACATAAGTTTGTGCAACCAGAGAAGTGGTAATAAAACTGATAATTAAAGCGTAAGTAATTTTTTTCATATTGGTTGATTTTTAAGTAATTAAAAAATATTTAAATAATAGCATTAATATCCATTGGATCAATAACATCAGAGACTTAACACAAAATCGTATACACAATGAATACAGATATTAATCTGAACACATCATTCACTTTTGCCCCAAAAGTTTTGATCGTGCAATTACAGGCAGGTCTTCTGACTATTCCGCCTTTTGATTTGCCTTCCCATCAGCCGAGACTGAAAGTGACAATGAAGTATCAAAAGTTTTAAGCACAGGCTGCGGATTTACAGCAGTGGGGACTGTTCCGGATTCTCACCGGATTCCCTCTTAGGATGTAACTAAAATTGCAGTTACATCAACCTAATTTGCATTACAAAAATACTAAACGGAATGGTATATAATAGGATTCTCCCAAATATTTATACACAAGTACAAAACATCACACAATATTTTAATGCCGTTTGCGTTTTACATCTGTCTTGTCGCAGAGACGTTCAAGTAAGAAAAGGCGCTGCGCCCCAGGGGTGCGGCGTCCTTATGTTTTAAGGGGGTTCATCGGTATGATTCCCCCTTATTTATAAGATAAAATAAATGTTATTTTCAAACTTACCATAACTCTTTAATTATAATCAGAAAATCGTTTTACCCAACCATTATTTTCAAATAATTAGGATTTATTGAATTAACCTTTACATTGAATATTTGTCCTCCGGATTTAACCGTTGAACCGGAATTGGTAGTATCAATATGCCATCCCTACGGGACTAACGTATTTCTGTTTTTTTGATGCTACCAATATTTCGTCCCTACGGGACTGAATTTATACCGAAGAAATTTTGTAATGAATTGACATCTTTTACATATTAGTATTAACAAAAGTGCCGTCTACCGCTACCAATGGTATAATGGTAGCTCCTCGGTAATCAAATTACCTAAGTGCCGCAGGCATGATATATCGGTAGCACTAAAGGAATCAATTTTTCCTAGTGCCGTAGGCATGAAATATAAAAAACTTTTATGGAGAAAATGTCTTGTATGGGAAGTCTTTGCTTTAAGTAAGAGTAATCTTAAGATGCCTTAATGTTAAGTTTGGCAAAAACCAGAAATTAAAGATGTCAACAGACCAAATCAAACATCAAACAATAACCACACAAGATAGAATGAAGATAACACCCCGATCACTCCTATGATAATATAATTGGCGAGGGCAAATTTTTCACCTTTGAATTTTTTAGGATCGGCTTTAATTTTTTTCCACCCAATGGCAGTTACAAATGCGCAAGCTGCAAGCAACAAAGCTGCAGCAGCAAATAAGATAGGCGCACCAAATATACCAGCAACCGCAGCACCTAAACCCGCAACAGCTAAACCGGTTCCGGCAACAACAAGGGGTTCCAATTTAGGCTCCACTTCTGTGCTATCCTTTTCATCTTTTATGGATGGAGGAACGATCAAATCAATGGTTTTTGATTCGCTATACGATTCGATCTCTAATACACTGTTAGCGTAAAATACTGGTTCTTCGGTTGATTCATGTCTTTCCTGCCATTGGACTGGTGAGCCAGATGGTTGTCGTGAATCTTTGTTTTCAACTAACCCTGATTGCATTTGTGTAGAATACCCATTCGTATTACCCAATACCGCAGAATCCTGATTAACCGCACAACGGGAAAATATTAAAATCAGAGGCAAAACGAGCAAGTAGTATCTTTTCACAGTGTTTTTGATTGGTTAACGGGCAAAAATATAAATTATTGTGCTGTTTTAAGGTACTATTCCAGTATCAGTTTTTGAATTGATCGGAAATCACCCGATATAATTTCTACAAAATAAACGCCCTTACTAAATGTTGGGGCGATAGAAACTGAACCTTCCACCAAATTTAATTCTGTTGCCACGACAAGTTCACCGGCAATGGAATAAATATTAATTACTGCTTTCTCCATAATTTCATCCGCTACATAAATTATAAATTGATCTGATGCCGGATTTGGATAAATGCTGAAAGCAGATGATGCTCCATCCCTCATTCCGACTCCCACTTCAGCAATTATACTATTGGTACAATTATGCGCATCCTTAACCAAAATTGTATAAACCCCTGCACTTAATCCTGTAAATTTTTTAGCCGATTGCCAGCTTAATCCTCCATTTTTTGAATATTGTTTTACTCCAAAACCTCCACTGCTGTTCACGGTAATTTTACCATTGGATGCACCTGCAATTGTTTCATTTACAATGCCTGTAACAGAAATATTTAAAATCGGATCTTCCGTGACCAAAATATTATTAGTTATTGAGGTGCCACATGCATCTGTAATTCGCACTTTATAATTTCCCGCACAAATATCAGTAACGGGCATTGTATATAACATCCACGGCATGCCTGATGGCTTATAGTCAATTGTATAGGATCCACAACCATCAACACCATTTATAGTAAGTATTCCATTACAAGAACCATTACAAGTAACAGGAGTTATAACAGTTGAAATAATAAGGGGTGGAATAATATGCTCATCGCAACCAATATCAACAACTCCATCACTTACTCTTGATTCACCATCCATATCAAGGTCTGTGATATCCAGATCGGCATCATCATAAGTTGGATCGCCGGCATTGATACAAGGTGAACCGGGCAATATATGAAAATCAGGTATAGCTGCCATTATATCAACCATCAAAGGATCTGTAAAAATTGATTCATCATCTTCTCCGGTTGCTGAAATATAATTTGCATATCCAACAATATAATTATTATCAAAAAAGAATTTCGCCATTGAAGCGCCTGCGGGATAATAGAATAAATTATAATTGTAGATATTATTAAAGGTAAGGTCAGTGGTTTCTGCATTAACCATCCATGCATTTGTTGAGGTGTAAAAAATATTGTTTTTTACGATACAATTTAAGGCATATTGCACCCATAATTGACCGAATCCAATATTTAATATGTCATTGTCAAACACGGTATTTCCTGTAAAAGTGCAATTTTGCACCATTCCCGTAGATGGAAAATCATACCCGCCAAACCCAAGTCCGGCCTTTTCATTTTTGTAAATGATGTTATTACGAACATTAATATTTTCTGCAATAAATCCCTGATTCTCACAGCCGATCTCCAAACCTACGTCACTGCCGGTTATCGTATTATTTTCCACGATAATATCTTTTCCTCCATCAACATAAACACCGGCAGCATAACCTCCACCGTAAATGGAGTTTGCATCTATTACTGTATTTCCTTTACATACACCATTTCTTGCAAAATTCACCGCATCATTTGTATTCACCCAATCCTCCCCTCCTATCATTACAATTCCGATATTATTAATATCCTCCAACAAATTATTGGAAATTTGAAAGCCGCTAATATTTCCATTTAACGCAATACCTTCGCTTGGTGCGGGTTCTATTGTTTGTAAATGATTATCGGAAACTGTAATATTTGTAAAAGGTGTTACTACATTCGAGCCTACAAATAAAATACCTGCAGCATTAAAACCCATAAGGTCATGCAAGTAGTTATTTTGAATTAAAATATTATCTCCACTTCCTTCACATAAAATGGCATAACTTTCATCACACTCGGTTCCATAAAATTCGCAATTGGTAATTTCAATATTACTGCAAATTCCATAAAGATTAATTATGGGTTGATAAGAGCCATTATGACCAGTAAATTTTAGTCCGTCAATTTTGATGTAATTTTTATTTTCGATATACATCAGGGATTGGTTGTTTCCAATGGTACTTCCTTCTAGTATCACAATATCACTGTTATAATTTTGAAGAGTGATATAATTTCCAGCAACACCGCCATCGTTCCAGGTCAGCTTACCAGTATAGGTTCCAGCCATTACATGCAGAACATCTCCATCATTAGCCTGATTTAGTGCATATTGTATTGTTTTCCAGGGTGATATTGTTGAAGTTCCTGCATTTGCATTATTACCTGCGGGGGAGATATAATAATTTGTCGCATTTACAACCACAATTATTTGAATTGCAAACAAAAAAATCAGCGCTTTTTTCATATTCATGAATTATCGCACCAAATTAGCATAAATTTAAATAAAAAACCTCCGGAGAAATTAATCGCCGGAGGCCTTCTGTTCATACCTCGTCAACGCACTGTAAGAATATAATTACTTAATGATTCAACGCTGCTGCTATACCAAAATTCTTTATTTACCAGATAATAATCAGACTTATCGAGCACTTTGGGATAAGCGTTTTTTGCCAGTTCCAATTTTGTATCTTCATACCACATGGTTTTCATCAATCGGGCAACCTGAGCTGAAGTGAACCAATTACTTTGCAATGCCTGTTGGACAACCTGTAATTTAGTTTCATCGTACCACTGATCTTCTATCACATCCAATAATTGCTTAAAAGCAGGTTCCTGCATAACAATTGGAGCATTATAATAGTTTTCGTATTGATGAACAGGCTGCTGGCAATAAGGATCATAAGGTTCATAATATGGTTCATTGTAAGTCATGAGTTGCTGCACATTTTTAATATAGAACCTTCCAAAATTATCAACAACAGCGCTTATAAGAGATGATGGTTTTATATATACATTTCCCGAATAAATTCTTACTCTTTGGGTATTGGTATAATATCCGCTATGCTGAATTTTTTCAGTAAATATTTCAATATGGTGATTTCCTGCAGGAATATTATTTAAAGAAAATTTTTTAACCGGATTTTCAAAATATTCCCCGTCCATCGAAACCGTCATGAATCCCGTTCCTGTTAATTTAATTTCAAAGGTTGATGCATTATACAAATTGTAATCGTACACATGGGGAGGGTAAGCGAATACACTTTGCAAATTAAATAACATAACAAACATTAATTTAGGTAGTACATTTTTCATAATTCCTCCTTTTATTTCCCATAATTCCACAATCATGCCAAAAGGTGACATAGGACATAGGACATAGGACATAAGACATAGGACATAGGACTTGCTTTAATTACGGATTGAAGAATTATTTTCTCCAAATTAAACACTAAACCCGAAGCATGATCATTTGGCTTTCGACACTCACTATTCATTACTCATGGAAATGGAAGTAGGAAATAGGACATAGGACATAGGAAGTAGGAATTGAATTACAGATTGAAGAATTATTTTCTCCAAATTAAATATTAAACCCTCCGCATAACCTTTTGGCTTTCGGTCCTCAATTTTGAATGTAAAGTGAACAGATTTCTGTTTACTTTTGTACTGTGATTTCTAAGGAGACAATTGCCAAAATAGTTGATGCTGCTCGTATTGAGGAGGTTGTAGGGGATTTTGTGCAGCTGAAACGGAGGGGTGTAAACCTTATCGGGGTTTGCCCTTTTCACAACGAAAAAACACCTTCTTTCACGGTTTCCATACCAAAAGGGATTTACAAATGTTTTGGCTGCGGAAAGGCCGGTAACTCTATTTCCTTTATTATGGAGCATGAACATTTCACTTATCGGGAGGCACTGAAATATCTTGCCGTAAAATATAATATTGAGGTTGAAGAAAAAGAACGCACTAATGAAGAATTAGTGGAAGAGAGCCGTAAAGAAAGTTTATATATTATTAATAGTTATGCGCAAAATTATTTTTCCGACTATTTATTGAATAACGAAGAAGGTAAAAATATCGGATTAAGTTATTTTGTGGAGCGAGGTCTTCGTCCTGAAACAATAGAAACATTTAAATTGGGTTATTGCCCCGCAGAAGGCGATACTTTTACAAAAAACGCAATTGGTGCGGGTTATAAAACAGAATTATTACAACAATTAGGATTAACCACACAATATAATAAAGATTTTTTCAGGGGCAGGATATTATTTCCGATTCACAGTGTTAGCGGAAAGGTTTTGGGATTTGGGGGAAGGACCTTAAGTGCAGATAAAAAAATTCCAAAATACATCAATTCACCGGAAACTGAAATTTATTTCAAGAGCAAGATCGTTTATGGAATTTATCAGGCAAGAAAAGCGATAACACAACACAATGAATGTTATTTAGTGGAGGGATATATGGATGTGATATCCCTTTTTCAAAGCGGGATAGCAAATGTAGTTGCATCGTCAGGAACTTCGTTAACACAAGATCAGGTCAGATTAATAAAACGATATACTACTAATCTCACAATATTATATGATGGCGACAGTGCAGGAGTAAAAGCGGCAATACGCGGACTGGAAATAGCACTGGAGGAAGGAGTAAACGTAAAAGTAGTATTATTTCCTGCAGAGGATGATCCGGATACCTATGTGCAGAAATTGGGAGCAGATGGGTTCCTGAAATATATTGCTGATAATAAAAAAGATCTCATCACACTTAAAACAGATCTTTATTTAGAGGAAGCAAAAGGTGACCCGGTAAAAATAGCGGGCATCATTAAAGATATTGTTCAAAGTATTTCCCTTATCCCCGACTCCATTGTAAGAAGTTTGTACCTAAAACAAACTTCCCGTGCTTTAAATGTAGAAGAACATTTATTGATATCGGAGGTAAATAAAATATTACGACAAAAAGCTTCCAATAAATTAAACCCCGGCGATAAAGCATCTTACGAATCACAACCGGAAGTTCCGTTAATAAAAGAAACAAAAGTATTTACTTTCCATCTGGACGAACCTCAGGAGCGTGATATTGTAAGATTATTATTGGAGAACAGCAACTTTGAAGTAGAAGGTGAAAATGCTATAGCGCGAATTCTACGAAATTTAACGGATGTGGAAATTGAAAATAATATCTACAAAAAAATAATTGACGAATACCGCACCTATTACGAACACAATGAATTTTTGCCACAGGTATTTTTTATTTCTCATGAAGATGAATCTGTGAAAAGTTTAACATTAGATCTTCTTCAATCACCCTATGAGTTAAGTGATAACTGGCTTAAAATGCATGATGTTCCAATTACAGAAAAACAATTTCTTGTGCGCAAGGATATTGTGAAATCCATCTCCATGTTGAAATTGAAGAAGATCATTAAAATGAAATCGGATGTAGATAATCGAATTAAGGAAATGCAAAGTGAATCTACGGATAACAATTACGATGAGATAATGCTTTGTTTACGCGAGTCAATGCAACTTCAGGTATTTATCAATAAATTATCCTTAGATACCGGAACCGTTGTTTTACCCATAGCAAAGTAATATTAATTATACCCGAAACCAATTTCTTTCCTTCAATTTAAATCCCAAAGTCCGGTAAAGATCAATAATATCTTCCCATTCTGTATCCTCCAGCGGTTTAATTATTGACCAACTCTCATTAAACCAACTTTCTTCATAAACCTCAATTGGCCTGCTTTTATCCAGGGCAAACTCTGTAAGTCCGAGGGCTATTTCTATACAATTAATTGCAGAATTTATTTTGGTATCAAACCTGTTGGTCTGCCGATATTCGGTAAGTCTTTTTCTCAGTTTTTCTGCAAGTGCGGCTAGGGTCATAATGATTATTGCACAAATAGACCTAAAAAGCCAAACATATCAAAATTGAATAATGAACAATACTATAATTACCGCAACATGGTAATACTTCCAGATCGTACAAATATGGTACCGTTTAATGCATATTCAATTTTATACACATAAACACCCATCTCTTGTTCTATTCCTTTCGAAGTTCCATCCCATTCAATTGGTCCACTTTCTGTGATGTAGATAAGCTGACCCCATCTGTCGTAAATGGAAAAGTGAATTAATTCGGCTCCGTTTAACTGGATATGATAAATATCGTTAATTCCATCACTGTTCGCGCTAAATGCATTGGGAATATTAACATCCACAGAACCTATCACATTAATGGTCACTTCATCTGTTGCAAGGCATCCATATGCATCTGTGGAAATTAAAAGATAGGTTGTGGTTGTTACAGGTGTTGCGATCGGATCTGCACAATCAAAACAATTTAAACTTTCAGGTGGCGACCATAAATAATCTCCTCCTGTATTACCATTAAGATATGCTGATGTTCCGGCATTAATTGTAGTATCATATCCTGCATTTGCGAAATTTTGAATTACGTTAATAAAATCATTCATGGTATCTGAACAACCATACATGTCAGTCACCGAATAAATTATTTCAAATGGTCCTCCAACACCTGTTAATGCAGGATCAAATGTATCATCAATCACTCCTGACCCTGAATAAACTCCACCTTCAGGTGTTGCATTTAAAACGATTGGAACAGCCTCCAAACAAACTATATCCTGAATATCAAAAATGATCACAGGATTTTCGTGCACAACCAAAGTTGTCGTTACAACCGAATCACAACCTCCCGCTGCAATGAAATTTGAAATATAGATTCCGCTTATTGTTGTAATAGATCCATCAGGCAAGGTATAGGTTTCACCATTGCATATATCAGCATCAATAAAGGTATTAAACTCCGTAGCAATGGTTAAATTAGTAATTATAATACTATCACAACCTGAAACGGCTGTTAAAATAGTAGTATAACTTCCAGCAGTAGTTACAATAATGCCATCAGGTAAAATATATTCTGTTCCTGCACATATTTCTACATCTACCGTTGAAGTAGCCGGCAATATTGTATTAAGCGTTGTATTTATTATAGAATCACAACCACCCACTGAAATAAGTATAGTGGTATAAATTCCGGGGTCTGTTACAATAATTCCATCAGGTAAAATATAATTTTCCCCTGCACAAATTGCGGTGTCGATAAATGTGGAAAAAAATGGAAGCACCGTTAAATTCGTTGTAATTGTTGAATCACAACCTGCGATGGAAATAAAATTATTTACATATATTCCGCTTGTTGTAACTATAGACCCATCAGGTAAAATAAAATTCTCCCCTTCACAAATTTCTGCGTTTATAATTTCATCATAAACAGCCGCTAGTAATAAATTAGTTATAATAATAGAGTCAGCCCCACCTGCTCCGGTAAGTGTTATTGTATATGTTCCGGCAGTATTGGTTATTGTGCCATCAGGTAAAGTGTAAAATTCGCCTTCACAAATTGTTGTATCTATAATTGTTGTAACTGCATCAGGTACAACTACCATTTCGTCAATAAAATAATAGGCACCGTTCACACCGTATGGCGCAAAATCATTATAGGAAGTTAAAGCATCTGAATAAAAATTTCCTAAGGTAAGTCTGTCGTAAGCTGCGTCTGCCACAAAGGTAAAACTGATCTGTTGCCATTCATCTGTCCAGAAAATACCCGGAATTTCATAGTGTGGAGTTCCCCCTATGGGTTCATGATCCACTTGTGTCAGTTCGCCGGTTGAAAATTGTATTCCCACTCTGTCGCAACCACCATTACAATACCACCCGGATTCCGCATTCGATATCCAAAATGAAATATTATAGGTATTTCCGGCTACCATTGGTTCTGTAAAGGGTACGGATAAATACTCCCGGAAATCAGCTGTAGTTTGATAATATGCCAAAAAACCCATAATTGCATTTCCATCATGAGGAGAAAGTGTACCAAAAGTGGAAACAGGAAGATCAACACCCACTCCACCTGAAGTATGCAAATAATCCGGACTCGCGTAAGGCCAAAGAAATGCAGCATAACCGTTTACATTATCCCAATCGTTGCACTTGTACCATTGTCCATAATCGTTTGGCAATGCCGAATAATTTTCAAAACTATAATTTGGAATAATATTTTGTGCGATAAGTGATTTGGAATTTATCAATAACAAAAATAGAGGTATAAACACAGCAAATCTGCTCCTTCTTCCTAAAGCAGGCATAGTTCCATCATGGCAATAACTAAACATTGATGCAAAATTCTTGCACAATACCATTAATTACAATGACATTTTGCAGCGATTTCCATGATTTCAAGCCCTCAAATCTGGGCCAGAGACACAATATGACTGAATTTCAGCGGTTATTTTTCACTATAATTTAACAGCATACCGAACTGTTAAATTTCTCGGAGCCTCCATCATGGCGGGGCGTATTGAGTAATCCCTGTTAAGGAGATTTGTGCAAAGGAGTGAAATTTCATTCGTCTCATTGATCAAAAATGCAACCCGAAGGTCCATTACACAATCTCCGCTGTTATGCTCATCGCGATATTGCTGTAAACCGGGAATAATATAAATGGTAGATCCCGGAATTATCGGATCCACAAATGCTGCATCAACTGCTTCCATGAAAGAATAATAATTTACTGTTACGCCTATTCTGAATTTTTTAATGGTTGATTCCGCATCAAATTTAACAGTGTGTTTAAATCGATATTTTAATACATTTTCATCCGCACTTGATAAAACATTTTGTAAGGAATCGAAGTCCTGGAATTTTGGATCAATGTAGGTATATCCTGCTATTAATGTGGTTGGAATATTACCGAATTTCCCCTCTCCTATTACAGATATTTCTCCTCCGATAATGCGTGTTGCACCAATATTTAAACTTTTAAATCCATAAGGAAAAAACACACCCTCATCAGGATAATATCCAAAGGTAAATTCCATCATATTATTATATTCGGAAATAAATCCGGAGAGATCAATAAAACCTTGCCAGGAACTAATTTTCATTCCCTGTTTAATCCCAATTTCGCTGCTCCATCCGGTTTCTGACGTGAGATCAGGATTTGGAAATACCCCTAATAAACTAATGGAAGTGGAAATATATTTTTCGGCAATTGTCGGGAAACGATATCCTTGTCCCCAGGAAGCTCTTATATAAGTAAAATCTGCTGCCTGATAATTTGCACCAAGCCTGAATACGGGACGCGATTCTTTTAATCCGGCTATTTGATTAAATTCATAACGCATTCCACTGCTTATATTTAATTTATCGAAAAACTTTTTATCAAATTGTAAATAGGCGGCTTCGTTTCCGGAGGTAAATGTGGTATCACCATATAATTCTGCTACTACTTTTGTAAAACTGCCAACCAATCCTGCCGACAATACTGCTGCAATATTTTCAAAATGTTTTTGATATTGATATTCCCCGTAATACAGATCGTTGAAATTACTTTGTTCTGTTGTTGCAGTTGCATTGTGATTACCATAATAACGCAGTAATAATTTATGTCTGTTTCCTTTTTTATCGTAATAATTAAAATAGGGATCTACTGTAATTTTAAACCCTTGGTTATAGGCTGCAGTTCCTGCATAGGGCACGTATAAACCCGAATCAATTCCACTCCAAAAAAAGAAACTTGTGGAGCGATTTGCCTGTGCATTTACATTTAATCCAACCGCAAGATTATTATTTATTCTATATCTCGTATTAATATTTGCCCTGCCACGGCGATTGTACATATCTTTGAAATAACTATCCTGATTATATACATAGGCACCTGTCGAAAGATCGAATCTTCCGAATTTTTGCCGGTGAGCAAAACTCGCACCGGCAGTAAAAGGAAAATCGTCATTCCACCATTTCTGTGCTGTATCTCTCGGAGAAAAATACATCCCGTTAAAAAAAGAAAATCGGGTTTCCGGTGTTGAGGTAGGATATGCGGAACGCACATTTATTATTCCATTTAATGCACTGGAACCATATAAAGCACTGGAAGCACCCTTAATTATCTCCACCTGTTCTATATTTTCCATCGGAATAAAATCCCAACTTGGAAAAGCTGCATCTCCGGTTAAAACCGGAAGATCATCCATCAATAATAATACGCGACTTCCTGCGCCAAAACTATAACCTGAACCTCCACGAATATTTGCCTGTCCATCAATTACACAAACACCCGGCATGCGCTGCAGTGTCTGATCCAATTTAACATCATTTGTATTATTGATCAGTGATTGTTTTATCACATCAATGGAAACTGTTTCTTCCCCTAATTTTTTTTCGAATTTACTACCGCTTACCACTACGGTATTTAATATTCCATTATCAGGTTCAAGAGTATTATTTATTTCTACTATTTGCCCGGCAGTTAAAATTATTTCACGGGTTTGTTTTATGTATCCCACATAACTTATGGTAAGAGTATAAGTTCCCGCAGGAGATTCAAATTCATAGGTGCCATCAATACCCGTTGCAGCACCGGTTTGATTGCTGAGAAATACCGTTGCGCCTATCAAGGGTTCTTGTGTGACAGCATCTGTGATCAATCCTTTAATTACTGCATTTTGTGCTTGTGTGAGCTGACAGAGAATAGCAGAAACTACTACAATAAGGAATCTCCTCATAAATGAAATTGGTTGTGCGGGTTAAAGATAGGAAAAGGAGGAGAAAGGAGAGAGGAGAAAGGAGAAAGGAGTTTAAATTTCCTTCGGAAATTTTAATTCCAGAAACCTTTGGTTTCTGAAACTCCTTTCTCCTCTCTCCTTTCTCCTTTCTTTACATCTCATCAGCACTTGGGCCGTAAGGACTGGGTTGCGCATGCCCCAATTCTTTTCGAGTTCTACTTCTGTAGTTGTATTAAGTGCTTCCACTTCGCGGTATTTTACAGCAAATACAGTCTGTAAATAGACCTGATGATAGGTACTTGCCATTTTTAAGGGTTTAAACTGTTATAAGAAAAAATAAAAAAATATTCTATTCCATAAATTTAATTAGGTTTTTATTTGCCATTTGTTGCACTTTATTTTTTAGATATTTTGTTCTTCCCAATAATAAACCAGTAAAACCCAGTGCCTGTTTCGACCAGTCCGGGAAACTAAATGTATCGCGATGGTTTACAATTTTTCCGTTCTCAAAAATAAATTTTGCGTGAATGCGATTGATCACTTTTTTACCTGTTTTAGAAAAGGTATAAGTTGCAACCCAATTTGCAGAACCCTCTTTGTCACCGGCTTTGACACTGTCAAATTCTACTATCAGATCCTTCCCTCCTTTTATTAGCATTTCCCACATAGCCCTTACTTTTTTTGCATTCAGATCAACAAATACCTCATCGGTAAAAACAGCATTATCAGCATAACATTGTTGCATGGTTTTATAATCCTTATTTTGAAATGCAGTATAAAATGTTGTTATACATTGTTCATTTGCGTTCATACAATAAAATTTAGGGTTGTTAAAATCGAAATATAGGTAAATATTTCTGTAAATACAGACTAGTTAGAAGTATAAAAAATTGATTACCTGACCATCAAAGTTTTTGTTTCGCTGTAAACATCTCCGATCAATTGAACAAAATAAATTCCGGTAGCCAACTGATCGAGGTTGCTGAGGGTGGTTGCCGAAAGTTCACCGGTTGATAATTTAATATCAATAGAATAAATAAGCTGCCCTGTAATGTCATACACATATAATAATCCATCTGAAGTCTCGAATCCATTTATGAGAATAGTTACTATATTTTCTGCCGGATTTGGCAAGATCGTTAATATATTCGTTTCACTGATATTCAATTCTTTTAATGATATATAGGCCTTTGCAAAACTTGGAATTCCATATCCTAATAAATAATCCGGATCAGAATATTGAGAAGAACTTTCTTCCACTACTTGTTTAATTTCCATATTGGTTAATTCAGGGAATGCGCTCCATAAACTTGCGCATGCTCCTGCAATTAATGGGGAAGAATAAGAGGTTCCGCTGCCGGTCAATACATTTCCAAACTGATCAATATAGGCAGTTCCGGCACCTTGTCCTGAAACATTGGGTTTTAATCTTCCATCTGATGTTGGTCCAACAGAACTAAATGTTGCATAATTCTCATTTGCATCAACAGCTCCGATAGTAAACACACTGTCACCATCAGCAGGAACTCCAATAAAATGCCAACTGCCTGCAGCTTCATTTCCTGCGCTATTGCAAACCAATATTCCTACGCTTGCCGCAATATCAGCAGCTATGGTCGCAACTGCTGTATTGCCATCCATATCTTCGTAGGTATGGTTTTGTGTGGTATCATCAAAGGTTGTATAACCTAAGGAGGAATTTATGATATCAGCTCCCACAAAATCAGCATACTCCGCTCCTTCCACCCAATAATCTTCCTCCACTATTGTTTCACTGGATGTTACTTCTGTTCTGAACAAATAAAATTTCGCATCAGGTGCACTGCCGATATATTCACCGGGCATATCTCCACCCATTATACTCAATACATTACTACCATGTGTAGTACTGTGAAAAACACTGTCATTATCATCGGCAAAATTTCTCGTTTCTAATATCTGATCCTTATCCCAAAAACTTTTAAACCCATCCCCAACATCAACACCATAAAATCCACCATCCAACACAGCAATGGTAATTCCCTGACCTGTATATCCCAGTGAATGCAAAAAATCAATGTCAATCATGTGGTTTTGATTAAATGCTCCACCGTAATCATTGGAAGTAAGATCGGAAGTTCTGAAAAAAACGGAATTATTTAACGGAAGTGATTCCTCTACACTTTGATATTTTTTTACGATTTCTATTTTCTTAACAAAGGGCAACATTGAAATTTCGGCGAGTTGTTGTAAAGAATTAACCTTTACACTTACTGCATTCAACCATCTGCTTTGCACCACTATTTCCACCCCCGTATTTTGCAGATCTCTTACATACACCTTGCTGACAGGCAGGTCAATTGAACGTATAGGAATGTTCATTTTTTCGCGCCTTGTAATTGATTTTTGAGAGAGATATTGTTCAGGTTTATCCAATAAAAATTCAGAATTATTTTTATCCGTAAAAAAAATCCAAAATTTGGTTTCCGGGATTGTAACGATAGAATCAACAGCATCTTCCACATGAGATATTTGTGAAAATGCTATGGATAAACCCAATAAACAGAAAAAACCCGATAATATTATTCGTTTCATTTATAGATTATAATTTATTGGCATTGATCTCTAATTAACAAAAACACGAACACTTTGTTTAGCATTTTTTGTTACAATAGAAAGTATATATATCCCTGGTGCATATTGTTCATTAATTGGTATAGTAAAGGATTCTTTTAAGTTATTCTGAAGGTAAATATTTTCTGAATACATCATTTCGCCTTGCAAATTAATTATTTGAATTTCAGCATTTTCGTTCAGGTGACTTTCAATAAATACCGAAAAGAAATTACTTGCAGGATTTGGTAAAACTTCAATAGAAACGAGTGTTGTATCTTCAATAATTACAGAATCTTCAGGTTCCGTTGCTTTTAATATCTCAAATGCAAGGCCAAAATTCGGAATTCCATATCCCATCGTATCATTTGGTGTTAAATGCAAGTGCGCACTTTGTTGCACTGCATCCATAATTTCCATATTTGTTCTGGAAGGAAATGCACCCCATAAACTTGCACATGCACCTGCAATAAGCGGCGAAGCAAAGGAAGTTCCACCTAAATTATAAATATTACCACCCGGATCCAATACTGCGGAAAGTACACCAAGCGCAACTACGTTCGGCTTTAATCGTCCATCGCTTGTAGGGCCATAACCACTAAAACCGGCATGAATTCCTAACGAATCAACAGCTCCAATGGAAAAAACACTATCACCATCGGAAGGCATGGATACATAATGCCATGTATTTCCGCCTTCATTTCCTGCGCTGTTACAAACTAAGATACCTTTGGAAGCAGCCATGTCTGCGGCTTTTGTAACAACAGTTGTATTGCCATCAAGATCGGAATATGTGTGATTTTGAAGCGAATCATCAAAGGTTGTATACCCAAGTGAAGAATTAATGATATCCACACCTAAATAATCCGCCAATTCTGCAGCTTCCAACCAATGGTCTTCTTCTACAACATATTCACTGTCTGCAATTTCAGTTCTGAATAAAAACATCTTAACATCAGGAGCCGAGCCGGAAAAAACACTATCTATATCACCACCTATTACGCTGGAAACCCAACTTCCGTGATATCCGGAATAGATATTAAACACCTGATCATTGTCATCCGGAAAATTATGAAATCCCAATATCTGCCCTTTATCCCACATACTTTGAAATAACATTGCCGTATCCATTCCGAAAAATCCGGCATCAATTACCGCAATAACCATATCTCCTCCCCTGTGCCCAAGTTCAAGAATGGTATCGAGATTTATTTGTTCGATCTGATTTTTTGTCCTGCCGTAAACACCTGATATATCAGTGGTTGCAGCAGCTTTATAAAAAACGTTGTTGTTTGTCGGTAATGTATTTTCATCAACCATATGATAATTATTTACCCTGCTGATCTGCGTAACAAAAGGAAGTTGCGATACTTTTATCACCTGATCCTCATTTAAATAGGCACTAACAGCATTTAACCAACGGGATCGCACTTCAATGTCTATCCCCCGATTATACATTTCCAAAATATAGTTTTCATTAACAGGAAAATCAGATTCATTAATACCAATTTTTAATCTGTTTCTTCTGTCAATTGCCCGTTCGGAAAGAAATTGTTCTGCATTCGATGCGGAATAAATTGAATTATTTTTATCACTAAAGTAGACCCAATATTTGTTTTTTGGTGCAGTTGAACCAAAATCAATTCGGACACCATCAATATAATATTCCGTAACCGAGCCGCGACCATTTCTAATATTCAAAATTTGAGACTGGGATATTAAACTAAAAACTATTAATAAAAGGAGGAGGTTAAATTTTCTTATCATACAGGTATCTGATTAGATTTAATACTACTTTCAAAGATACGAAGATATTTTCAGGATTTGTCTCCAATTTGTCAGAAGTCAACAGGAGCAAGAACCACTAACACCTTATCCCTGTGGTGCAGATTTAATTAACAGGTAAAAATTCCTTTTATAGGTATCAGAAACAGGAATTTTTTTACTTCCAATACTTATCACATCCTTCTGAATAGAGTCAATTTTGGCAATAGACACCATAAAAGACCGGTGAACCCTGCTTATTATATTTTTAGGTATCTCCTCCTCAAGTTCTTTAAAAGTTTGCAATGTCATTATATTCTTTTGTGCAGTGAATATTCTGCGGTAATCTCCCATACCTTCTATGTATAATATTTCGTTTAGCATTACCTTTTCCAAACGATATTCAGTTTTGACAAAAATGTACTCTTTAGGAAGTTGTGAAAAAGCAGTTTGAACCTTTTCCACAGCCTGCATAAATCTATCAAATGAAAATGGTTTTAATAAGTAATCCGTAATATTCAATTCATATCCCTTCAAGGCATATTCAGGATATGCTGTTGTTATAATAATTTCAGAGGATATTTTGGAAGTCTCCAAAATATTGATCCCTGACATTTCGCCAAGATTAATGTCAATAAAAACGAGGTCCACATGGTTTGTATTTAAAAAAAGCATTGCATCCATTCCATTATTAAAGGTGCAAAGCAGATCCAATGCCGAATGTTTTAAAACATATCCACGCATCTTTTCCAATGCGAGTGGTTCATCTTCAATTATTATGCAAGACATCTTCATTTACAAACACTTTTAATTTAACAACAAACATAGTACCTTCCATATTTATTTCCAATATATGTTTTGAAGGATATAATAAAATTAATCTTTTGCGTATCAATTCCATACCCAAGCCGCCATATTCCTTTGTTTTTGGGTCGCTCTGGTCAAAATAGTTTTTACAAATAAATTCAATATCATTATCCTTTACAATGAAATGAATATATACACTATTCTCTGTATTCCTGAATTGTGTATGTGTAAAAGCATTTTCAATAATAGGGATAAATAACAGCGGTTCTATTGTAAACTTCCCAATTTCTCCATCCACTATTAAGCGGATGGCGTCAGGATTAGAACTGCGAATGCGTTGCAGTTCAATATATTTTTCAATAAACAGGATCTCCTGCGTCAATGGAATTTTTTCACTTTTCGTTTCATAAAGAATAAAACGAAGGATATCGGAGAGTTTATTGAGATAGGCCGATGCAGCTTCCTGGTCTTTCTGGATCAATGCATCAATATTATTTAATGTATTAAATAAAAAATGAGGATTTATCTGCGATTTGATCATTGCAAGTTCCATTTCATAATTCTTTTTATTCAGATCTTCCTTCCATTTTATATCAGCGTAGGCAGAAATAAATCCTTTTAATACTAACCCGATAATGCAATTGATAGCAGCGACAAAACACATTAATATCATTTCCGGGATAAATGAATTCCAACCGTCAACAAACATGCTATCGAGACCAAAAAAAATACTCATCAAAACCACCCCGACAGACCCTGAAAGAATAGCAAGTATAAACCCACTGATGAAAAGTGCTGAAATTTGACGTTTTATTAAATACTGTTTATATAAAATTGCGTAAGCGCCATAAAAACCAATTATCCCGGGAACTATTGCAAAAGCGGAGACCAGTTTCGCCCAATTCAGGAAAAATTGCCATTTATCTGAATCAAAATTTTGCTGAGTGGCCGCATTTAATACAAAAAAAACAAACAGCAGAAATAAATACATGGCCCAATAACCAACATGTAATATAATAACCGCTATTTTTTTCATAAAAACGTTAATAAATTTGTATACTCTGGTTTACCTATTATCCTTTTTCTGTTCTTCTGCTAAAGATCAAATAATTCACAAAGGTAATCGCTACAAAATAACCAAAAGCGAGCCAATGAATATTAAATTGGGATGCACTTCTTTCTACTCCTGCGAATTGAAAATAATTTAATGAAGTATAAATGTACGGAAAGGTATAACCATAATTCCATGACAAAGCAAACATAGAGGCAATTATTAAAGCAAATCCCACTCCCACCGGAACCAGAAAGTTTTTAAACCTAAGGCTTATCAGATATTGCAAGGCAATTATGGGTAAACAATCCAGAAAATATAAACTGCTCCATCGCATGTAATCCCAAAGCGGAAAAGAATCGGATGGAAAAGGAATAGCTTTAAAAAGTAATGCGGGAATAATGACCGAAGCATACATTCCGAAAATAAAAAGAATGAAAAATAATACCATCAACAGGAAGATGACTTTCAATTTCACTAAAAAAATGGAAGAGAGTGGCTGTGGAGAACTGTATAATTGTTTCCAGGTGTTATTTTTGAATTCCAATTGTGTTAGCATGCTTGTGACCAAAATGATACCCATTGGAAGGAGAAACATTGCCATTGATTGCCAGGAATCATTATAATATGCCATCCAAAACGTATCTGTAATATTTTTCGCAGCCGTTTTTGAAGGGTAACTTACCTGAATAAGCAACATGATAACAGGAATAAAAAGTGATCCTCCAATTACCAACCATAAAGCAGCGGAATTTTTGATCTTGAGCAGTTCGCTGTGCAGACTATTTATCATTGAAATTTTCATATTAATCCTTATTTATTAATTGCATAAAAACATTTTCGAGGTCATTCTTTTCCGGTGAAATTTCATATACACCTATACCTTCTTTTACTAACATGGAATTCATTTCTACTATTTCAGATCTATCCAGAAAAGGCAAAATGATCTTTCCATCTGTGATCTGCAGGTCTGCAATATTTTGCGAGAGTAGGGAAATTGCTTTTTCATTATTATTTGTTTCGAGCATAATACAATTAGAAAGTTGTTGTTTATTCATTAACTCCTTAAGAGTTCCTTGCATAATGAGTGTTCCTTTATGAATAATTCCGATATGGGTAACCATTTTTTCTATCTCCGATAAAATATGACTTGAAATGAGGATTGTAATACCAAGTTCTGTATTTAGTTTTTGCAATAACCTTCTCATCTCAAGAATTCCGTTCGGATCTAATCCGTTTGTGGGCTCATCCAATATTAATAATTTGGGTTCGTGTAATAATGCCACAGCTATTGCAAGACGTTGTTTCATCCCCAAAGAAAATTTCCCTGCTTTTTTGTTGCCTGTACCGGATAATCCGACAAGGTCGAGCACTGCATTAATTCTTTCACCCTGACATTGATATAATTTTTGCCAAACGCGTAGATTTTCAATTGCTGTTAAATGTGCATAAATGGAAGGGCTTTCTATCAGTGAACCAATATTTTTCAAAATTTCAATGCGATGAGGCCCGAAGGATTTGTGGAATATCTCGATCTCCCCATGTTGATTTGACAACAACCCAAGCAATAAACGAAGAGTGGTTGTTTTACCAGCTCCGTTCGGTCCTAAAAAACCATATATGGAACCGACAGGAACCTGAAGGCAAATATTATTTAATACTTGTGATCCCGGAGCAAAATGATAACAGAGATCTTTGGTTTGAATACTATACATAAAGTTGCAACCTGCTTTTGATGAATAACGATGTAAAATTATCCTACGATACCATCAACAGTGGAAGAAATAGGCAAATAAGCAGAGTTTGTCTGTGAATTGGCATAAATATCCTTTCAATTGATCTCTCTATTAAAGATCATCAACAAATTCATTCATGATTTATAAAATATATCGGGAACGAAACCAATGCCAATTCAGGCCTTATCAGATTTTTGGTGTTTTTTATAGTAGCGTCTGATATAAAATAAATCTTTCCAAAGAATGAAAAAATACCAGGGTGAAATTTTGGAATTTCCTTTATCCTCCCAAAAACGAAGAGGCACTTCCAACATGATCTCCTGAACATGGTCTCTTCCAAACAAACCGATTATCCTGAAAAATATTTCCACATCAAAAAGCCATCTGGAATAAAATTTTTCGCGGAAAATATCCTCTGATAATTTTCTGGTAAACATTTTACAGCCGCATTGGGTATCATAAACCTTCAGGTCCAAAATTGTTGAAATAAAGGTTGCAATTACCCTCCCTATGAGGAATCGATATCGTTTTCTTTTAATTACGGCACCGATTCGCAAAATTCTTGAACCAAAACAGAATTGTATTTTTTCAATAAATAATTTTCGCATATCCAGACACTCCTCCGCGGTAGTAGAAAGATCGGCATCCAGATATGCTATAAACTTATGATCATATAAATTATTACAAAACAATACTCCTTGTCTGACCGCTTCTGCCTTACCCACATTTTTTTCTAAATACAGATAAATGCTATTATCAGAATGATTACCACAAAAGGATTGCAGCAATTTTCCGGTCCCATCTTTCGAACCATCGTTTACAAAACATACTACAGTATCAGGAAACTTATTTACAAATGCACTGAATTCTTTTACAGGCAATCGATCCTCTTCATTGTAACAAGGAACAATTATACAGGTATTAATTTGCGTTTTCATTTCAATTTAAATACCTCATTAATTGTGTTATTAAAAACCTTAACTTTAAACCAGCTTTTATCTTGTAAATCCTCATAAATATAAGGATGATCGCGATAGTTAGTAACAAAATAATCCGCTTCCTCTATATTAACAAATTGAATACGGCTTCTTTCACTTTTAGGGATGATCTTATAATTTTGCCATCCCGGATAATTTTCTACCGATATTTTGATCTGTGGAGCTTTGTCATTTTCAAGGATATAAAATAAAGATTGTTTATAGGATGCACCCCAATAATCGAGTTCATATTGAGACCTGAGTTTTTCAGGTGTATTTAAATCTACAAATCGGTTAAAATACACTTGTTGGTGCGGATTTAAAGAAATCATTAAATAAAGTATATAAGTAAAAACGGAAAACAGCAAGACAAAAAAGTACTTTCTAAAGGAAGTTGCAGAAATTTTATGGATTGCATAAATGGCCAACATGACAAAAGCCGGATAAATAAAAAATAATTGCCTCCATGAATCATATAGTACCGAATGGAGCAAAATTATCACTATCACCGGAGCACAAAAACATATTCCAAAGATCAGATTAAACCGGAGATCGTTATTTACAATATATATTCTTGGTTTTTTAATGAAATTTAGAATGATCAAAATAGCTCCGCAAAATCCAATCCCCAGGTATAGTATCGGATTTGTAATACAAAACCAGGTAGGAATATACCATGGACTCAAAGCGGTAGTTCTCATATATTCACCCTTGAATAAAACCAACCCATCCCACCTGAAATTCGACATATTCTGAAATGCAAGCACAAAATTTGCAAATGGTCTTTCCCACAAAAATGGCCAGCTTCCATATAAAAACAAGGCAGTAGCTCCAATAAAGGTTAAGATCACTGC
Source organism: Chitinophagales bacterium (assembly GCA_044227505.1). Classification (GTDB taxonomy): domain Bacteria; phylum Bacteroidota; class Bacteroidia; order Chitinophagales; family BACL12; genus UBA7236. Next base: position 82,880 of record JBGAWP010000003.1, read on the forward strand.
AACTCTTGACTTTCCACTGATTTTATTTGCAACCGGTATAAAATAATCCAAAATCAAACAAAAAAGAACCACTGCAAAAAATAAAATGCCCATTAATCTCATGTTTACCAACAAGGCGGTTGCGATTCCCAGCAGTAGAAAATTTATTAGGTTTTGTTTCCTGAAGGCTTTAACAGCAATATAAAAACAAATAAAAAACATTACCATAAAAGGGATATCCTTTGAATTATAAAAGGAATGTGCATATAATACCGGATTTAACATCACAAGCAGAAATCCAATGGTGGAAAGCAGTTTATTGGAATACAATAATTCAATAAGTAAGAAACAAAACAAAGCCCCAACGATATAAAAAAAATGACTACATAAATGTCTGCATAAATAAATATCCCTTGAATCTGTTAATCCAAGTGCTTTTTCTATAAAAATTAATGGCAATTCAAATGCAACTCCATAATCTCTGTCCTGAAACTGATGAAATGACTTGTCACCGGAAAAAATATAACTATAATTTTTTTCCCCGATCAACTGCTGCGCCTCTTCATCCCATGAAATTCCGTAAGATTTAAAATTCGCAATACCAACTATACAGGAAGTAAGAAAAAGAATCCAGATTAAATTTTTATTGAGGAATTTCAACATATCAAGCACTGTTTTTTCAAACATTTATGGAGATCAACTACAATTAATTTTCCAGAGTTGCCATCTGCAAATTTTTCCCGGCCGTATTTTTTAAAGGCATTATGTCATAATCACCAACTTTTGAAAGGTCCATTACCATTTTCCCATTATCATTCACAAAAAATGGTCTCCTGAATTTGGCACCCCATACAATACTATCGGTCATGTAGGCATGCCTGCTATAAATGGTTTGGGAAAAAACATCGTCAAACCCCTTTAATAATATAAAAACTTCGAAATCGAGTGCTTTTATTTCATCGAGATTTTTCCCAAATAACGCACTTTCCTCATCAATTGGATGATTTATTACCCAACTCGTTGGAAACATCGCAATTTTATCAATTTCCAACTTTACCTGTTGAAATTTGCGTACAGGTTTTCCAAAGTCATCCACATCATTCCAACTTATATTTACCCTCGCTTCCATTTCCATAAGCGTGGATTTTATTTCGTTGGCAACCATAAATTGCATCCCGATTATATCTTTAAAAGGAGCAAATATTAGATTTTTACTGTATTTGATCCTGGAAATTGGTTTGGAAAATCGTCCATATAAGGTTCCTGTTGCAATGGCAAAAGTCATTAACCCTGTAAAAGCTTCAACTGTTGCCAATAAATTAGCAAATTCACCAACGGGATGCCTACCACCATAACCAACTGTGGTGTACGATTGTGCAGAAAAGAAAAAACAATACAACCATTGATTGAATTCGGATCCTCCCGGCATTCCATCCAATTGATCAACTCCAATTGTGTAATAGATCGTTGCAAACAACACATTCATCACCCCATAAAATCCAAACAACGCGATCCAGAAATTTTTCCATGAAGTTGTGATAAGCCAGTGATATGGTTGAAAATCCCCAAATGGGTTTCCGGTTCTGCGCTCCATATTAAAACTTCCATCCTGATTAATGGTGCGCTGTCTGCCCTTTTGAACGCTCTTATCTAAACCAATATCTTCCCCTGACTTTGTGCGATCGATTACTCCTTTGTTTTTACTCATAAAGAAAACTCAATGATTATCTTACAAATTTGAAACTATTTTTAGAATTAATTACATCACACATAACAATTTGTTCCCTGAATTCCCTCATTTCGAAAATGTGACCTTTTCCCCCAGTCCGGCATACAAATAATCCGCACCATATGTTTCACTTAAAATCTTAAACGCCAAATGCCCTGTGCAGTGGGCTGGAGAAACGCGGTGCACCTTAAGATCATTTTTTAACAAATTTGCAAGTTCAGTTGTTTTATTTCTGTCGAAGGGAATCATATGAAAACCACCATATAATAATTCTATTTTATCGGAAGTGATCTTTTGAGTTTCCGCAACAATATTTTCAACGCCGGTATGGGAGCAACCTACTATCAATACCTGACCTTTTTCCGTTTTCATTGCAAGAGAAAGTTCCGGTAAATTAGTATTCTTGCATGCATCCCCTTGTGCATCAAATTGACCTTCCACAAAACTTTTTCCAGGGTAACAGGAAAAATATCCCATGAACTGCGAACTTGTTGCAATAATATTCAAGCCGGGTAAAATTTCTTTTGAAGTTTTTATAAATTCAATATTTGCATTCCAAAATCTTCCCGATTGATTAATGATAAATTTCGTACTTCCTCCATCAAAATATTGCATGTATTCCGGCAGTGAATCCTTAATGGCTGGTTCCTGACCAGTAGCATCAAACGGAACCGGTGCACCCCAGAAAATATCATATGGAAAATAAATTTTCACATCGGGATTTACTTCCAACAAATAATCAATTCCGTTCAGGTGATCAAAATGGCCATGTGATACAATAACAATATCAACGGTTTTAAGATCCACACCTAATTTAATTACATTTTTTTTGAAGATTTCAGCATTGCTGCCGGCATCAAATAAAATTGTTTTTCCTGCATATTTTGTGATACATGAAAAACCGAAGTCCTTTGTAAGATTACTGTCTTTGCCGAATGCATCATAAAGATTAATAATAGTTCCTTCCTCCGTTTCATTCACTATCGCAACTTCATCAGCACCTTTAAATGACATAAATACCAATAATAGGCCGGCAATTAAAAAAGCAAATTTTTTCATGATGTTTGTTTTGGGTTGATATTAGGTTTTCAATTATTATATAACCATTACCTCATTTTTTCAAGGTATCAGGCCTATACAAATGTAAAAAACATTTTTAAATTTAGAAATACCGGAATGGATGGATATTACCTTACCTTTGGGTTCTTATTGGTTTTACGCCACTACAGACTAAAACCAAAATGATGCAACCATCCTTCGATACCCTTATTCAATGTTATATTGATAATAATGTAGGGATTTCCGATAATTTTTTAAGTGAATCGCTTGCACATTTATTAAAGGAAAATCTATTATTACACTATGCTGATAATCAATTTGTTTCAGCAGGTATGGGAAATAACAAATTGGCAACACATAATAAGTCGGTAAGGAGTGATTTGATATATTGGCTTGACCGCAAAAACAAAAATGACTCAGAAAACAGTTTTTTTGATATGATGGATAAATTTATTCTTTTTTTGAATAGTCAGTGTTACACAGGAATAACAGGATATGAATTTCATTATGCACTGTATGAGAAGGATAGTTTTTACAAAAAACATATTGATCAGTTTCAGAATAATAAAAGCAGGGCATTTTCCATGATCATGTATTTAAATAATGAATGGAAGACAGAAGATGGCGGCGAGCTGTGTTTACATCAAAAAAATGCCTTACTTCTGATATCACCTACAAGTAGAAAATGTGTGTTTTTTAAAAGCAGTGAAATCGAGCATGAGGTATTGGTTACCCATCAACCTCGTTTGAGTATTACAGGTTGGTTAAAGACAAATTGAAAAATATTCTGGCAATTGTTTGTTATTCAATCATCAGGATAAATTTTTTGTTTCCCATTTACAAGTGAATATATAATATGTGTAATTATTGTGATCAATGTACCAAATATCCAAAATGAAGCAAGTAATGCAATAATCGGCAAACCACATTGGTGATCTTCTACAACAGGTATTAAACGCGTAAAAACATAAGGTAATACGATGATATATAATAATAAAATCGCGATCAGAACAAAAATGCGTCCATTCAATACTCTCTTATCATCCATCAGTTTATTTAACACTATCTGAATTACTAAAACTACGAATAAGATAAAAGGTACCATAGCTATTCAAATTTACTATTTTAATATATCAAAATAACCAGATGCACAAAAAGCTGAAATTTCATAATTCTCCTAACCGGGCATTCGACCTTGACATCCATTTCGAGCCTATATCCAGTTCCTTCCGCAACAATAAGATCAGCTGTCCGGTATGGTGTTGCACATGGCGCATATTATAAAGTAATATTTCTAATACATTATAATTTCTATAGGTATTGATAAATCTTCTTTTGGAATTCTCTTCTGACAAACCGTGAATAAGGTCATGACACTTTTTTCGGCAATATTGAATGTAGGTGATTAATTCCTCCTTTGTATATATTCTTTCCGGCATTATTCCCGAAGGATCCATTTCTGATAAGGTAAATGGTGTCGGAGGATGGAAATTATCCGGATCATCAGACAAATAATAATCCAGGAAAAATAAGGTATGATAGGCTGTGTACCAATATTTATTATCTTTTAACCATAGTTCATCACTGCAATCAACAATTGCATTTTCAAGCATATCTATTGCGCCACCAAATTGATCCCAAATAATCGTTTTAATATTTTCAAGCAACATTTTTAATTTTTTAGGTTATCGCATACCCGGGTGTTGGAATTGGCATTGTTATTTCACTCTTCCTCAGACCTGCACAGGTTTCCAAAACCTGTGAGGTCGAGGGGTCAATCAATTGTCAATTTTTTAACCTCCCCACTCCAAAACCTTCATTCTCACACTAAACCCGCATTGCACTCTTTCCTCCCATGGGCATTCAGGACAAGAAAGATCCTGAGTATAATAATGATAAAAATCCCTTTGAACCAACCCTACAAATTCGGCATACACTTCTTCCGCATAATCCAGCCAAATTAAATTAGAATCTCCTTCCTGTATTACCGTGATCGTATTCAGAAATTCAAAATCGTTTACAATATGGGTTTGCTCCACATTTTTATAGTGATAGTTCCAATCTTCCAGATATATCAGATTGTTGCATTCCTCATCAACGGGAATATCTTCTAATCCACCCAAATAAATATTTCCCTCCCAGCTGATATCATTTTTTAATGGTGCTACCAATTTAATAAACCGCAAATTATTTTCAATTTTTTGTAACTGGTTATCGGTAAACAATACACTCCACACATTAACCAAATTCCAATCTGCTGTATCTGCAACGCGGGAAAACCGCTCTATTTTATAATTTAACCTTCCATCTAAATCATAAAAAGTATCCACCAGTATTTCCTTTACTTCGTAATGTGAGGTATCAGTTGGAGCCACCTCATGATATAAAATGGAATCAACGGAATAAACAATATACTTTCCAATTGTAAGGGGGAAATAATTTTCGGCAGTCTTTAATTCATCAGGCGTATCATCAGTTTTACAGGTAGTAAAAAAAAATAAGACGGATAAATATATTAATAAACCAGGAAACAAGAAACGAAATCGCCCTTTAAATATATATGCTGTTTCGTTTTGCATTTTTTAAATTTGATCATCTGTTTTGAAGGAACTTAAAATATGACCCCCGCCAATAACATCGTTGCCTTCATAAAAAACGGCACTTTGTCCCGGGGTTATAGCACTCACATTATGTTCAAATTCAATTCTCATCAGATCTTTGTCCTCCAAATATAAAACACTTTCCGTTCCCGCATTTTTATAACGGATTTTTGTAACCGCTTCGTACCCTGATGGCAACGTATCATATTTCTGCAAATTGAGATGGTGAACGAACATGCCATTTCTGGATAAAGCATCTTCCTTTCCCAACACCACCACATTTGTAACAGGATCTATTTCAGTAACAAAATAAGGTTCTCCCAGAGCAATTCCCAAGCCTTTTCTCTGACCGATAGTATAAAATGGATACCCTTTGTGTTTACCTAAAATTTTTCCTTCGGCATCAACAAATAATCCGCCGTCCACTCTTTCCTCTAATCCATCCACTCTTCTTTTCAAAAAACCCCGGTAATCATTATCCGGAACAAAACAGATCTCATAACTTTCTGCTTTATTGGCGAGATCGATATAACCCATTTCTCTCGCCATATTGCGGATCTCTGATTTGCGAATATTGCCGACAGGAAATTTTGTTCTTGCCATACAGGCCTCATTTAATCCCCACAATACATAACTCTGATCTTTATTTTCATCCAGTCCTTTGGAAATATAATGACGGCCATTGGAAGGATTAATATTTACCTGGGCATAATGACCTGTTGCAATAAATTCGCAATCCATTTGGTCGGCACGTTTTAACAATGCCTCCCATTTTATATGAGTGTTGCATAAAACACATGGATTGGGAGTTCGTCCTGCTAAATATTCCTCCACGAAATTATCGATCACATAATCACCAAATTCTTCCCGGATATCCACTATAAAATGATGGAATTGTTTTTCTACTGCTATTTGTCTTGCATCATTAATGGAATCCAAACTGCAGCAACCTGTTTCTATTTTACTTCCGCCACTGGTGGCATAATCCCAGGTTTTCATGGTTATGCCTACCACTTCATACCCTTGTTCGTGCAAGAGTATGGCAGTTACGGTGCTGTCAATTCCACCGCTCATGGCCACTAATATCTTTCCGTTTTTCGACATAACTGTGCACAAAGTTACAATTTTGAGGGCTGGAAAGTTCGTACGCCTGAAGATATCAGGTTTTTAAAGTGTAGCTATAAACTCTTTAATTTCATTTTTTCCCTTATCTGTACAAAAGGGAGCAAGAAAATTTGCTAAAAAAGTCAGGTAATGTTGAAATAGTTTTGTTTTGGATGCATGTTTAAATTTTACTCTGGCCTCTGAAAGCCAAAACCGGGAAATAAATCCAATGCCCGAAACCAAATGTTCCATCTTTTCTCCATCAACTTTTGGTTTCAAATATTTATTTGCTGACAATTCCGCCATATTGTTGCGCAAAGCTTCAAAACGTTTTTCCTGACGGGAAATATACTCCGATTCAAATTGTTTATTCTGTTCCAGATGATGAATGAAATTAATAAACAAACAGCGGTAAGTATATTGATTCTCAAACACTTGTGCATACATTTTCAAAAATCCACCAATGGTGAGTCCCGCCACCGGAACTATCACTTTCGAGTTAAGTTCAAACAATTGGTCGGTCAAGCCTTCAATAAGGTCGTTTTTAGTTGGGAAGTAGTAAGTCACATTGCCAACCCGAATATCAAGATCGCTTGCGATCTCACGTACACCAACGTATTCGATGCCCTGCTCATTAAATAGTTTGAGGGCATGCTGAAGGATCAGATTTTTTTTTACACTTTTTTTGGACATTGTCCTAATTTTTTCCGTATTTTTGGACATTGTCCAAAAATACGACTAAAATGAAAGAATACAAACTACCACACACCATTCAAAACACGCATGGTGAAAAACTCACATTTCTGAGTGTAACTAAAAACTCCGGAAAGGAGGTTTTATTGGTTGAAAACGAAGTTGCACCCGGCTGCGGACCGGTGATGCATGTTCATTTCAAACAGGATGAATCGCTTACCGTTAAAGAGGGTCGTATCGGTTACCAGGTAATGGGAGGCCCGGAACAATTCGGAGAGGCAGGCACAACAGTTGAATTTAAAGCCGGTATTTATCATCGGTTTTGGAATGCAGGGGAAACAACATTAAAGTGTTCTGGGTGGATCAGTCCGGCAAATAACATCATTTATTTTCTCGAAAATATTTATCGGCTGATGGATGAAGGAAACGGGAAACCCGGCGGTTTTGATACAGCCTATTTGGTTACAAAATATAAAAGCGAATTTGATGTTGCAGCCATTCCATCATTTGTAAAAAAAGTAATTTTTCCTGTCATCATATTTTTCGGCAAACTGAGCGGCAAGCATAAGAAATTTGCGGATGCGCCTGTTGAGGTTTGAGCAACTTATAACCTATGGACTATATATTTTATTTGTGCATTCGTGGCTAATTTTTTTGTCCATATTATTTAAATAAAATTAGCCTCGAATGCACGAATAAACCGTCACACAGAAGGTTGGTTTAAATAGGACAATTAAAAAGCACTGGTATGATATTAAATAATAGTAAGGTCTAATAATATCCTTCCTGAATGAACCCCCATTTGCTAATTGGCTAATTTGCTAATTATTGTTCTCACCATCCCCTGCCCTTCATAGATCATTCCTGTATATACCTGCACAAGGTTTGCTCCGCGATTCATTTTTTCGGTTACGTCGTTGTGATCTGTTATTCCGCCAACACCTATAAGCGGAATATCATTACCCAATTCCCTTCTTAAATACCATATCACCTCGTTAGAACGTTTTGTCAACGGTTTACCACTTAATCCTCCGGCACCAATTTTTTCAATTTCTGCAAATGATGTTTGAAGATCAGTTCTATCGATAGTTGTATTTGTGGCGATCACACCCGACAATTTTGTTTCACGTACTATTTCCACAATATCTTTAAGTTGTTCTGTAGAAAGATCGGGTGCTATTTTTAATAATATAGGTTTTGCAGTTGGCTTTTGATTATTTATTTCCTGCAATTTATTGATAATATTCTTTAATGGCTCTTTTTCTTGCAGATCTCTCAATCCCGGTGTATTGGGAGAGGAAACATTTACGACAAAATAATCAACATGATCAAATAATTTTTCAAAACAGATCACATAATCCTGCCATGCATTTTCGTTGAGTGTAATTTTATTTTTACCAATATTCCCACCAATTATAACCTGATATTTTTTTCTCGCTTTAATAACGGAATTGCGTTTCAGGTTTTCTACCATAATATCTACACCATCATTATTAAAGCCCATTCTGTTGATCAAAGCTTTATCTTTTTTCAAGCGGAACAATCGCGGTTTATCGTTGCCCGGCTGGGCTAACGGGGTTACTGTTCCAACTTCAATATGTCCGAACCCCAACCTTGCCATTAATGGAATATATGCAGCATTTTTATCAAAACCTGCAGCAAGTCCGATCGGATTTTTAAAAGAAATTCCAAAGACCTTTTTCTCCAATCCAGGTGTCTTTTTCAAATAATATTTATCATGAAAATATCCATACCCTGGTATCCATAGGGCAATTCTAAATAATGTTAACGCTAATCCATGAGCAGTTTCAGGCGAAAAGAGAAAAAATATAGGCTTGAGTAACGTTTTATACATTGTTGCAAAGATAATCCTTGTTCTGAGTTCTACAGCAATGAATGCCACTGCGACTGAGACTGCGACTGTCACTCCACTGCGACTGCGACTGCGACTGTGACTGCGACTGCGACTGTGACTGCCACTTCTCCTTCCCTTAACAATTATTAACCCCGAATTAACCGATTAAAATACGGCCTTAACTTATTTAAACATTTATATACGGTTACTTTGTGGCATACTCAACCGGAATAAATGCGCAAATCACTCCCAACACTGTTTTTAATAGGTTTTTTGTTTACCGGAGAAACTATTTTTTCTCAGGATACCATTCAAAGGCCTTCTTTACAATCCACAAAAATTACCATTCCTCCAAGAATAGATGGTAAACTCGATGATGCCGTTTGGCAAAATTTGCCGGTTGCGTCTCTGGATATAACATGGCTGCCTGAATATGGGAAGGTTCCCACGCGGAAGACAGAGGTGAAGGTTGTTTATGACAATACTGCGATCTATATCGGCGCAATATTATATGATTCTTCCTCAACCAATATAAATACCCAGCTTAGTGAACGCGATGGATATTCCAATGCCGATAATTTTACAGTAGGTTTGGATACCTATGATGATGACCTGAACGGATATCGTTTCATAGTTTCAGCTGCCGGAGTGCAAAGTGATCAGAGAATTTCACTTAACAGCAATAACGACAATAGTTGGGACGCTGTTTGGGAAAGTGAAGTTTCCATTACAGAGGAAGGCTGGATCTGTGAGATCAAAATTCCCTATTCTGCAATTCGTTTCCCAACCACGGAAGTGCAAAACTGGGGTTTACAGTTTAATCGCAGTGTGAATAAAACAGGGGAATATATTTTGTGGAGCCCTGTTGATCCTAAAATATTCGGTGTAATTAATCAGTGGGGAAGTTATCTGGGGTTGGAAAAAATTACTCCTCCCCTCCGATTATCCTTTTCTCCATACATAAATGCAGGAAATCAGTGGACGCCCATCAGTTATGAACCCGTTAAATATGAAAGTTCTAAAATATTAAATGGAGGTTTGGATGTGAAATATGGAATAAACGAAAGTTTCACCCTGGATGGAACGCTGATACCGAATTTTGGGGAGGTGCAAAGCGACAATGTGATTTTAAACCTATCTCCATTTGAGCAACAGTTTGATGAACGCCGGCCCTTTTTTACAGAAGGAACAGAAATTTTTAATCAGACCTTTAGTTTTTTAGGTGATAAATTATTTTATTCCCGACGTATAGGCGGAACACCTCAATTTTATTACGATGTCCCTTATCTTTTAAATGAAAATGAAGAGGTAATATCCAACCCCTTTGAAACAAGTTTATTTAATGCAACAAAATTTTCAGGACGCACAGATAAAAATTTGGGCATCGGAATTTTTAATGCAATAGCTGCACAGGAAGTTGCCGTAATTAAGGATACATTAAACGGAGAGGAAAGAGAAATACTAACAAGTCCGCTTACCAATTATAATATGGTTGTGTTTGAACAATCGCTTAAGAATAATTCGAAGGTGAGTTTTACGAATACCAATACCATGCGCGACGGTTTATATCGCGATGCAAACGTTTCGCAATTTTTGTACGATATTACCAATGCGAAACACAATTGGAATGCCTGGGGATTTGGAAATTTTAGTCAGGTATTTACACCTGTAACAAATGCTACGGGCGAAGTGGAAAATGAAAATAGCAATGGTTATAATTATATATTCGGAGTTTCACAATTCACGGGAAAATGGAATTTTAATGCCAGTCATTCCATGGTTAGTAAAACATACGATCATACCGATATGGGCATTCAATATGGCAATAATATCATCAACAATTTTTTTGGATTTAATTATAATAATCAGGAACCGGTAAAGGGTATATTTTTTAATTATAATGCATGGGGAGGATTTGGATATAATTTACAGGCTGAACCCCTCGCCTACCAGGAAGTGAATTTTAATCTCGGATTTAACGGACAATTTAAAAATTTCTGGAATGCCGGATTTAATGTCTACTCAAAACCCTTATGGTGGTACGACTTTTACGAACCGAGAGTGGAAGGAGAAAAATATTACCACGCTCCCTTTGCATTTATAAGCATGTGGGGTGGTTCGGATTACAGAAAGGATTTTTCTATGAGTTGGGAAATTAGTGCAGGTGAATCACCAATTGAAAACGACCCCTATATTGGCGGCGGACAATATATTGCCTGGAATCTAAGTGATAAATTTTCACTAAATCACTCCATTAACTTAAGCAAAGATCACAGCAATTTCGGCTTTGTGGATTTTTATGCCGATGATATTATTTTCGGAAGAAGAAATGTAACCACGGTTGATCATCAATTATCATTCAAATATATATTCGGACCAAAAATGAATATCATAGCCAGAGCGCGGGATTATTGGGGAAAGGTGGTCTATCTTGAATATTACACCCTGTTGGAAGACGGAAATTTAGGTCCAACCGAATATGATGAAAACAGTGATATTAATTTCAATATATTTAATGTGGATTTCGTATATGCATGGGAATTTGCACCGGGAAGTTTCTTAAATGTGATCTGGAAAAACAATATCTTTCAAACAGATGGCATCAGCGAAGATGACTACTTTGCCAATTGTAAAAAAACATTCGAAACGCCGCAGTCCAATGGTTTGTCGCTGAAATTAGTGTATTACCTTGACTACCTTACAATGAGGAAAAAAGAAAGTTAATGCTAAACAAAATGTATAGTTAAGATGCCGGGGAAGTTACAGGTATCAAATTTTGTTTTTGGTTTTCAAATAATTTATTATTTTAGTATCCTAAAAAGTTTTTTATGCAAAACTTTGATTGGACAAGGTTTACACAAAAGATAGCAGTTAAAAGCGATATTCCAACCATGTATAATGCCTGGACCAAATCAGGCGAATTGGAAAAATGGTTTCTCTCCAATGCCGTATATTTTGATGAATATCAGAATATTTTGGATCCCGGAGCAAATACTCAATCTGGATATACTTATGCCTGGGATTGGCATTTATACCCCATCACGGAACACGGCAAAGTTATTGAGGCTAACAATATTGATAAACTGAGATTTTCTTTTGCTGATGTTTGTGAGGTTGAGATCACCCTGAGTAATTCAGGCGACCATACCATTGTTGAATTAACGCAAAAAAATATACCTACAGATGATAAATCAAAGGTAAATATTCGATTAGGTTGCGCCTCCGGTTGGGCTTTTTATTTAGTGAATTTAAAATCAGTGTATGAAGGCGGTTTGGATCTGCGGAATAAAACTCCGGAATTAAAACACATGTTAAATATGTAAATTATATTCATGGCAAAATACGAATTAAAAACAAAAATTAACGATGCAAGTGTTTCCAAATTTATAGATTCCATTGAAAAAGAATCACAAAAAGCAGATTGTAAAATTATACTTGCAATGATGAAGGATATCACCAAAATGGAGCCAAAAATGTATGGTTCCAATATCGTGGGATTTGGAAGTTATCACTACAAATATGAAAGCGGTCACGAAGGGGAAGCTTGCCTTATGGGTTTTTCTCCAAGAAAACAAAGCACCACTTTATATATTGCAAATCGTTTTCCAGGTTCAGAAGAATTGTTTAAAAAACTCGGTAAACACAAGGTAAGTGTGGCGTGTTTGTATATCAATAAACTCGCGGATGTTGATACTGCTGTCTTAAAAAAACTGATAACTGAATCCTTTAAATATATTCTGAAAAAACATCCTGAACACAATAAATAAATTACAGGACATTATTTTTTTATAAATGCATCATATACTTCATTATTTCCGGATCTTACGCAGATCTGATAGTACCCAGGAGCATAGTTTTCAAAATTGACCGTGTTATTACCGGCATATCCATCACCATTATAAATTATTTGTCCATAAATATTTCGGATAATGATCTCACTCTCAGTTACAGTGTTATCAATGGTGATATTTAAAATATTTGCTACCGGGTTAGGAAAGATATCAAGGGCAATTTCGGATTTTATATCCTCTACCGAAGAAATTACCCCGTTGTATTTTAATAAATGATTTTCGCCGCTTACGTCGAAAGTAGCAGCATATAAACTCCCTTTATAATATTCGAGATCAGATACAAAATTCCCAAAAGTTCCATCACCAACAGCACTCCAGTTCTCACCATCCCAACGGGCTACATTTTTACATTCCACACCATCGGCCGCGGTAAAATCGCCCCCAACATATAAATATTCTCCTACAACCAACAATGCTCTTGCCCCATTACCTCCACCTGTAAGACTTCCGCCTACATCCACCCATTCAGAACCATTCCATTTGGTGATATATCTTGCCGGTTCGGTAAGTGCATTAACTGCATATAATTCATCTTTATAGATCGCAAGCCGACCCCCTGCAGGAGCATTATCACCTAATTGCGACCAGTATAAACCATCAAATTTGGAGATTCCAAGATCATCGGGACCTCCGCCAACAACCAATTCATCATTAAAAATGATAAAACCACCCGGACCATAATCAAAACCTTCACTGATAGACTCGTATTCACTTCCATTCCAAAAAGCTACATGGTTAAATATTGTTCCGGCATATTCCGTGAAATAACCGGAAATATAAAATGTAGATCCATTTACATCGATATAATATATATTGGAGTTAATATAATATTCATCACCTTCAAAAGTACTTCCATTCCATTCCATAACGAATCCGGGGCCATAAAATGCATTCACATATAAATTGCCCGCACATAACAATTTCCCATCATATACCGCCATATCTGAAATATCAGATCCTCCAATAAGAATAGTATTGTAATCAGAATATATACTTCCGTTCCATTCTGATAATAAATAACTGGTATTGCCTCCAACAGAAGTATAACTTCCTCCCACCATAAGTTTATCATTATAGGTTTGAAGTGAAATAACATGGCCGTTAATATCTCCACCCACCTGTTCCCATGTTTGGGTATGGGCAGAAATTACTGTACAAAAGATCAAGGTAACAACGAGGAATGGTTTCATGGTTTTTTAAATTATATTACAAAAGTAATAATTGGCCTATAAAAATTCAAAATCAAACTACTGGAATGATAGGATATTGTAATACCAAATTCCTATTTTTACGCCGTGCTCCAACCTACAAAACCCACCTACCGTGAAGCATTTCAATTTTGGCTTAAATTGGGATGGATCAGTTTCGGAGGCCCCGCAGGGCAGATCGCTATCATGCACGAATATCTCGTGGAAAAGAAAAAGTGGATCAGTGAGAAGAAATTTTTACACGCATTAAATTATTGTATGTTACTTCCCGGACCTGAAGCACAGCAACTTGCAACTTATACAGGATGGTTATTGCATGGCGTTAAAGGAGGATTAACAGCAGGCATCCTGTTTATTTTACCTTCTATATTTATTTTACTTGGGTTAAGTATTATTTATGTACAATTTGGAAATATCCCCTGGGTTTATGCATTATTTGAAGGATTAAAACCGGCCGTAGTTGCTATAGTGCTCGTTGCCATGATTAAAATTGCAAAACGATCATTAAAAACTGCGATACATTATTTGGTTGCATTAATGAGTTTTGTGGGCATATTTTTTCTGAATATTCCTTTTCCATTAATTATTTTAGGCGCAATAATTCTCGCATTTTCTATAAAATGGTTGTATCCGAAATTATTTGAGGCAAAAACCAATAATAAAGAAACCGAGGATGATGAAAAGGGATTTTATCTGACTACAAATTCTGTAATACCCGGAGCTGAATTCCATATATCAAAACTTTTTCGGCAGGTTGGAATTTTCATTGTGTTATGGACTATCCCCTTATTAATTTTTTATTCAGCATCCGTGGATTTTCAATTTTGGAAAACACTGAGTTTGTTTTTTACCCAAGCCGCTTTTGTAACCTTTGGTGGGGCCTATGCTGTGTTACCCTATGTAGCCCAACAAGCCGTAGAAAATTTTCATTGGCTGAACAGCTTACAGATGATTGACGGGTTGGCACTCGGTGAAACCACTCCCGGCCCGTTGATCATGGTGCTCTCTTTTGTTGGTTTTATGGGTGCTTATGGCCAGTTTGGTAATTCACTCCTGGCAGGAACTATTGGTTTATTTACTACAACATATTACACATTTTTACCGTGTTTTTTATTCATTTTTGCAGGCGCACCGCTGATAGAGAAAACACAACAGAATAATGCGGTAAAGGTGGTTCTTAGTTTTGTTACGGCAGCAGTTACAGGTGTAGTACTTAATCTTACTATTTATTTTGCGGAAGCAGTATTATTTAACAAAAATCACAACTCCTTTAGTGATATAAATTTCAGTGAACTCAATTTGATCAATCTGTTATGGATAGGCATTTCATTTATGGCACTTTATCGTTTTAAAACAGATATGATGTTATGGATTGGGATAAGTGCTATTTTTGGGTTGATAAAATATTTCGTTTTGTAATAACGGAATTCCTAATTTTATTCCCAATTACCAATTATGCGCTATTTTAAAAGTTTTATCACGCTTATCATTCCGGTTTTGCTCCTTTATTTCCTGAATAATGGCTTCGGCTCCTTTCCTCCACTTGGAAAGATCATGGATCCTGTGCATGGATTTATGAGTAATGCTGAAACAAAAGCAGATCTCACCTCGAAAGACATCATCATACATGACAAAGAGATTAAAGGAAATGTGTACTTCGACGAGAGACTGGTTCCGCATATTTATGCGCAGGATGACCGATCACTCTATTTCTTACAAGGGTATGTAACAGCTCAAAACAGATTATGGCAAATGGATATTCAAACGCGTGCGGCCGGAGGAAGATTGAGTGAAATATTTGGTGAGCGATTTATTCCTTATGATCTTGAACAACGCAGAAAAGGAATGGTTTACGCAGCTGAAATAGCGGTGGAAGAACTTAAAAAGGATCTTACTATGTTGAAATGTGTTCAGGCATATACAGATGGTGTTAATGCATTTTTAGGTTATGCAGAAAAAAATAATGATATAGGATTAAATTATGCTGATTATCCGATTGAATTTAAATTAATTAATTACAAACCCGAACCATGGACCTTATTAAAGACAGCATTATTGTTAAAATACATGGCAAATACTTTAACAGGTTTTGATGACGACATGGAAACGACAAATTTATTAAAGTTATTAGGGGAAGAGGATTTTAATTTATTGTATCCCGATCGCCCTTCCGGAATCGACCCAATAATACCATCGGAGAAAAAATATGATTTTAATTATATTCCGCGAGATACTCCGGATATAATTTATTCTCAAAATTACTACAAAAAGGTTATCGATATTTTTGAATCCCAACATGAAAAAAATGAGGTTGGCTCCAATAATTGGGTTGTTGGTTCGAACAAAACCAAAAACGGATTTCCCATATTATGTAATGATCCGCATTTACAATTAAATCTTCCTTCCTTGTGGTATGAAGTGCAATTACATTCGCCCGATATAAATTGTTATGGTGTCTCATTACCCGGAGCACCGGCCATTGTGATTGGTTTTAACGATAGTATAGCCTGGGGTGTAACCAATGCTCAGGTAGATGTGCGCGATTGGTATACCATGGAATTTAAAGACGCAAAAAGGCAGGAATATAAATATGGTGAGGAATGGAAAAAAACCAACAGTAGAGTGGAAACTATAATGGTAAAAAATGGAGAGCCTATAATTGACACTGTGATCTACACACATTATGGTCCGGTAGTGTACGAAGGAAAGGAAACCTTCATGGACGATAAAAAACATCCTGAAATTACACAAAGGGCAAATCTGGTAATGCGATGGACAGCACATCTTCCTTCCGAAGAAATAAAAACCTTTTATTTATTAAATCGCGCTAAAAATTATGATGATTACCGCAATGCAATAAGTTATTTTGATTGCCCGGGACAAAATTTCATTTTCGGTTCGCATGGTGGAGATATTGCTATTACTCAACAAGGAAAATTTCCAATTAAATATCCGGGTGAAGGACGGTTCATTTTGAATGGAAGCGATCCGAGGGATGATTATAAATATTTTATTCCCGACGAACAAAATCCCACCATAAAAAATCCTGCAAGAGGTTTTTGTTCCTCCGCAAACCAGCATCCAACCGATTCCACTTATCCTTTTTACTACACCAGTTTTGATTTTGAATTTTATCGCAATCGTGTCATTAATAATGAATTAACGAGAATGCAGAATATTACTTTAGAGGATATGCAAAATTTACAGCAGAATAATTTTAATATGCTGGCAAGTGAGGTGTTACCAAAATTAATTAGTCAAGTAATGGATCCACTTTTGATAAGCGAAAGGAATTTAGAAACCTATGTTAGTGTATATAATACACTATCTAAATGGAATTATTACAACCATGCTGATTCTTTAGCTCCCACCTATTTTCAAATTTGGTGGGATACCCTGTACGACTTGATGTGGGACGAAATGTATGATGAAAAAATAGCTTTTGTAAAACCCAATTTTTATAATACAGCTCATGCTATTAATACATTTCCGGAGGATTATAAATATTTTAATGTAATTGCAACTTCTGATCGCAACGAAACACTTAAAGATATTGTGAGGAAAAGTTTTAATGTTTTAATAACAACGGTTGATTCTTTAAATAAGGAAGATGGATCACAATTAGTATGGTACCTGCATAAGGGAACTGACATCATGCACATCAGTCAGATTCCCGCATTCAGCAGAACAGATATTCACAACGGAGGGTATAGAAATATTGTAAATGCAACCAGTGAAACCCATGGTCCGAGTTGGAGAATGGTGGTTGAATTATCTGATCCGATAAAGGCTTATGGAGTTTATCCCGGAGGACAATCGGGCAATCCCGGATCTATCTACTTTGATAATTTTGTAGATACCTGGGCAGCGGGGAAATACAATATTTTAAATTTTTATAAAGAGGAAACAGAAGCAAAGAAAAACGCTAAATTCACTTTAAGTTTTAAGGGATGAAGAAATTTTGGATCAATATATTGATTGGAATTGTAATTTGTTTTTTAGCCCAAACCTATTTACAACAATGGTGGATATTTGCGCTAATTACTTTTATTATTTCCCTTATGCTACCCTATAGTTCAGGGATACGCAGTTTTTTTGCCGGATTATTGATGGTATTTATTACCTGGATGATATTATATATTTTTAAAGATATGGCAAATGATTCTGTGATGAGCGATAAAATAGCTAATTTATTTTCCCTGAAAAGTAATAATTGGTTATTTGTGATCGCATCATTAATAATGGGACTTATCGGAGGCCTCACCTCTTTATCAGCATTCTTTCTTCGCAAAAAATAATCTTCATGTTTATATACGACATTGTATTATTAACCGAGGACAGATATTATAAACCTCCCGTTCAAACGGATTATATAAAAAATGTATTGTTGGATGACAAAATTTTAACTTCAGCACTACAAAAAGAGGGCCTTCGGGTAACACGTAAAAGCTGGAGCGATCCTGATTTTGATTGGTCTACTGCCAGATATGCATTTTTCAGAACCACCTGGGATTATTTTGTGCGATTTGATGAATTCCAAAATTGGTTGAATACTACATCACAAAAAACAACCTTTATCAATTCACTGCAATTGATAAGATGGAATATGGACAAACACTATTTTATTGATTTAAATAAAAAAGGAATTCACACTGTGGAAACCTATTTTATTGAAAGAAACACAAATACCACCCTTGCAGCAATTTATAAAGATCAAAAAAATGAACATAACATAATAAAACCGGCAGTTTCTGGTACGGCGAGACATACCTACAAATTAAATAGTTCCAACATCGCCGAACATGAACATATATTTCAACAATTAATTAAAGAAGAAACTATGTTATTACAACCCTTCCAAAATGAAATTTTGGTGAAGGGCGAAGTGGCCATGATGGTTATAGGTGGAAAATTCACACATGCCGTACTAAAAAAAACAAAATCCGGTGATTTTCGTGTGCAGGACGATTTTGGTGGAACCTTGCATGATTATTCGCCTTCTCCGGAGGAAATAGTATTTGCTGAAAAGGCAGTTTTGGCATGTTCAGAATTACCGCTTTATGCGAGAGTTGATATTTTGCGCGACAATACCGGTGAGCTTGCAATTATGGAATTAGAAATAATTGAGCCGGAAATGTGGTTCAGACGCCATCCGCAAGCTGCTGATATTCTTGCGAAGGAAATAAAAAGAACAAGATTCTGATCACAACAAAATTTAGATATTTGTAATTACAGCCCGTTGTTTCCAAATATCGTCTTCAAAAAAATAAATATCTTTATCCTATGAAAAAAATTGCCACTCTCCTGTTTTGTTCATTGGTTACTTTCGGAATTTCAGCACAGGTTTCTTCTGATTATACAGTGCGTGTTTCTGCAACATATACAGAATCTCCTCCAACTATTACTTTAAATTGGCCGTTAAAGCCAACTGCTATTGAGTACTTGCTTTATAAAAAATCAAAAGAGGAAAGTAATTGGGGAGCATCCATTGCCACTTTGGATCCAACTGCAACAAGTTTTACTGATACAGATGTTTTGCTCGATTCCTTATATGAATATAAAATCTATTGCTCTAATAACACCGGGATAAATTCATTTGGATATATTCTTGCCGGTATAAAAATTCACGCAACAGATTATCGGGGTAATTGCCTTTTAGTAGTGGACACAACTATTACCTCAACGATGGAAAATGAACTTTATCGTTTAATGCAGGATATTTCAGGTGATGGATGGGGAATTAAAAGAATTAATGTTGCCAGAGATCAGACACCTGATCATGTAAAAAATTTAATAACCACTGAAGCAACAGCGGATCCGGAATTACAGTGTGTGTTTTTATTTGGTCGCGTTCCGGTTTTGTACTCCGGGAATTTTAATCCCGATGGCCACCCCGATCACCAGGGCGCATGGCCGGCTGATGCAATTTATGGTGATATTGACGCAGAATATACCGATGTAACCATAAATAATACAGTTGCCTCCAGACCGGAGAATTGGAATATTCCCGGTGATGGTAAATTGGATCAGACCTCTTTAATTTCGAAAGTGGAGTTACAAATTGCACGAGTTGATCTTTCCAATATGCCCTCATTTCTCTTAACAGAAGATGTTCTCTTAAAAAATTATCTCAACAGTGATCATGCATTTAGAAATGGAAATATAGCGGTGCAGGAACGAGCCTTAATTGATGATAATTTTGGAGCATTTGGTGGTGAAGCTTTTGCAAGTTCAGGATGGAGAAATTTTGCTCCTATGTTTGGTGCAGAAAATACTTTTGAAATGGATTATTTTTCCACGCTTTATTCAGAGAATTATTTATGGAGTTATGGTTGCGGAGGTGGATGGTTTCAGGGAGCAGGAGGCGTTGGGTCCACTACGGATTTTACTCTGGACACGGTGAATACAATTTTCACGATGTTATTCGGCAGTTATTTTGGAGATTGGGATGCAACGGATGATTTTTTGCGCGCACCTCTTGCTTCAGGAATAACATTGACAAATTGTTGGGCTGGTCGTCCGCATTGGCAATTTCATCAGATGGTATTGGGAGAAAATATCGGATATTGCACAAGAAACACGCAAAATAATACAAGTTTATATGTGGCAAATATTTTTCCTCATACTGTTCATATTGCCTTAATGGGAGATCCTACCTTACGGATGCACACAGTAAAACCGGTTGGTGATGTAACTTGTTCTATTGCAACCGGAATTGACAATGCAATAGGTATTGATTACACAAATTCATCTGACCCGAATGTTTTGGGTTATTATGTATACAGAAGTGAAACGGAATTCGGAAAATATACGCGCATCACTGATGAATTGATTAATTATTCTCCCTATGTGGATGAATCTCCAATAAACGGAACTAATTTTTATATGGTAAAAGCCGTTGCTTTAAAAGAAACACCAAGTGGCAGTTATTATAATACCAGTACAGGTATTACTGATTCTATAACCATTGAATTTACAGAAATAGAAAATTTCTCAAAAAACAATTTTACAGTTCATCCAAATCCTGCATCGGAATATATTACCATTTCTTGTCCGGTAGAGTTGATTGGTGAAATAATAAGTATAAACGATGTTACAGGAAAGGAAATATATAAGCTGCAATGTACAACAACAGATCAAATGATCAATATAACCGGATTGTCGCGTGGAATATATTTTCTTACCATTAAAGGCCAAACCCGTAAACTCATTTTACAATAAGTCTGATTTCACTGATCGTTTCTACTAATTTTCAATACCATCTCCATTCCTCTTCGCAGGTCAGATAATAAGTGGCCTGCTGGCAAGCAAGATCAGGAATAGGTATTTTGTCTTATTTTTGCACGAATGCAAGCTATTGGTTTCTTCTTATTATTGCCTTTGATCTATTTTATCTCCATTTTACCCTCCTTTGTATTGAGAGGGATCAGCAGTTTTGCTTGCTTTTTTGTTTTCAGGGTATGGCGATACAGAAGAAAGGTTGTAAGCCAAAATTTGCACAATGCTTTTCCGGAAAAGTCGGAGGAGGAAATCTGGCAGATCACTAAAAAGTTCTATATGATACTAACGGATACCCTATTTGAAAGTATCAAAGCTCTTACCCTTTCGCATAAAAAACTCAAACTTAAATGTTCCATAAAAAATTATGATCTTGTTCATGAGTCTATTGTAAAGGGTAGAAATATTATGCTGGTGCCCGGACATTATGGAAATTGGGAATGGGCAGGAGGTTCCATGGCTGTGCATGCTGAAATGCCGATGAAAGCAGCCTTTAAACCACTGTCGAATAAATATTTTAATTGGCTTGCAGTTAAATCCCGAACACGGTTAAAAATCGTGCTCATCCCGAAGCGACAATTATTAAAGCACCTAGCTGATCATGCAAACGAACAAACCATGCTTGTATTAATTGCTGATCAATCGCCAAATCCAAAGGAGCATTATTGGGTTAAATTTTTAAATCAGGATACCGCTGTTGTAACGGGCATGGAAAAAATTGCACGACAGTATAACTATGTTGTTTATTATGCAACCATTCACTGGTTAAAAAGAGGTCGATATCAGATCACCTATAAATTATTAACTGATGATCCTAATTCACTTCCTCCACAAAAACTTACTGCAATGTTTATGGATGAATTAGAAAAGGACATTATTGCCCATCCTGCACCCTATTTATGGTCGCACAGAAGATGGAAATTAAAAAAACCGAATTGAAACGATAAATTTCGTTTTGAATAAAAGCACTTCTAATTAACACCCACATTTCCTTCACTACTTTAAATAGTTTTCTCCTATTAATGCAACGTAAATTGGGCTAAAGCCCGAACTACACTATGCCACTTACCCACCGGCTGAAGCCGGGGGTTATTGTTGTTTTATTCTTTCGATTTTTGAAAAACAAAACCGTTTATACACTGTAAATTAGGCTAAAACTCATGGAAGTAAATTCTTTTAAGCCGCATGATTAAGCGGTGGTTATTGTTGTTTTATATCTGTTAATTTTTATCACAGCGATAATTTTTATTAATACAGGGCATGTTTTTATATGATAAATAATCTTAACCAATCACCGTCGGTTTAACGCACGGATTTTTACCCATAATTGTGAGTTTAACGCAGAGGATTTTTCCAATAACCCATGGTTATTACCCACGTATTTTTTACCAATAACCATGGGTTTTAAATCATAAATTCATACCAATAACCGTGAATTTTAAACCGCAAATTCCCATCAATAACCGTGGGTTTTAACCCACGGATAATATGACGAAAACGCTATCGGGCTTTAGCCCAAAAAAAGGCATTGATGGAGGATTAATGTCTGAATTCTTGGAATTGCACTTTCAGATAAAATTGGGCTAAAGCCCATCGTGCGATCTACTTATAACCCACCGGCTAAAGCCGGGAGTTATTGTTGTTTTATACTGGCTAATTTTTAACGGGAGAATAATATTTTTCACACGGGGTATATATTTTTATGGCGCTTTATTATCACCTATAAACATGGGTTTTAATCAAAAATTCTTACCAATAACTGTGGGTTTTAAACTGCTAATTCTTATCAATAACCATGGGTTTTAAACCACAAATTCTTACCAATAACCGTGAATTTTAAACCGCTAATTCCCATCAATAACCGTGGGTTTTAACCCACGGATAAAAGATAAAAACACTATCGGGCTTTAGCCCAAAGATATTTTCAATAACCGTGGGTTTTAACCCACGGAAAAGTGATGAATGCGCTATCGGGCTTTAGCCCAAAGAAATAAGTTGATGGGATATTGTAGTTTTATTCAGGCAATTATTTGAAACCACATTTGGTTGAAGATATTTTTCAATTATAAAAACGAATTTACCATGGTGTTTAGAACCAGTATTTTTATTCAAAAAAATTGTTGCGGATTCAAACAACAACCCCTTAATCAAACAACTTATACCCCAATGTAAATTGAAAAATATTTTTTCTGCTATCCACCTCAATTACTCCGTTATCTGTTTCGATATAATCGGTGAATTTGTTTAAGTTTCCTTCGTAGCGGGCATCAAAGGTGAGTTTATTGATATCAAATCCAAAACCTGCCTGATACCCTACCGTAATTTCGTTAAAATCAAATAATGGATCTGACGCGTCAGATTGAATATGACTAACAACAGGACCACCCATTAATCTGATCCTGTTAAATGCATTGTATCCGAATAAAAGTGGAATATCTAATTTATCAACGTTCATAGATAAAAGATCCCCAAGATCCATATTCTGCGGATCAATTTCGCCTATGTCGACAAGACTTTGATTTTCTGTAAATAATATTTCCGGTTGAAAAATAAATTTACCGAACGTTGCGCGTGCAAATCCCCCGAAAACAATTGCCATACCCCTCTCCTCTTCAAGATCACCCATATCCACCCCCTCAGAACCAACCACATCTAAAATAACAGATTGCGCATAATTAACTCCCCCTTTTACACCGAGATCAAAATCCTGTGCGTATATTTTATAGGCGGCCAGGAACATAAATAAAACCATTATTCTTTTCATACAATTACATTTCATTGCCTTTAAACTAAAACTATGCCATTACAACATCAGGTATACATAAACCGCAAAAACACCCTAATTTTGTACCCAAATATCCGGAATGAACAAAGCGATAGAATGGAATATCAAACTAGAACCTAAAAAAGGTAAATATCTGGAAGGCCCAAGATCCAGATGGCATGAGTTGGAGTTTGGATTTTCTGTTTTATATGAATTTATCCGAGGATTCAGACAATTACATTTTGTGGGACCCTGCGTAACGATTTTTGGATCTGCCCGTTTTGACGAAAATCACCAATATTATAAGATGGCTTACGAGGCGGGTAAAAAGATCAGTAATGAAGGATTAACCGTTTTAACCGGCGGCGGACCAGGTATTATGGAAGCTGCGAACAGAGGAGCCTTTGAAAATGGTGGACGCTCTGTTGGTTGTAATATTAAATTGCCTCAGGAACAACAACCAAATAAATACATGCATAAATGGGTTACCATCAAATACTTTTTTGTGCGTAAAGTTTTACTGGTGAAATATTCCTATGGTTTTATTGTTATGCCCGGCGGTGTTGGAACCATGGATGAATTTTTTGAAACACTAACCCTCATTCAAACAGCAACCATTCAAAATTTCCCCCTGGTTTTGGTTGGAAAGGAATATTACAAGGATATTTGGGAGATGCTGCAAAAAATGATGGCGCAAAATACCATTTCCAACGTGGATATGGACTTAGTTCTATTTACAGATAATATTGACGAAGCAGTGGAACATATTAAATTTTATATCCGTGAAAATTATAAAATGCGCAAATTAAAACCGCTCAAATTATTAATGGAACGATTTAATTGAGAATTTTTTTAGTTTAAAAAATTGTATTATTAAAATGAAAATACCGGAAAAAACTGCAAAATGGCTTAAAAGAATGGGGTGGGCTGGTTTTTTCTTTTTTTTGATAAAAGGAATAGTATGGCTTGTTGCCGGCGCCGTTATTTTGGAATGGTTGGAAAAGGTATTTTGAAAACGATTAAAAGCAAACAATCTTCCTGTTCATCGTTGAATTATTCCTGCTCAGCAAAAATTAATTGTCCATAACACCGTAGTTGCTTTGTTTTGCACCATAAATAAAACAACAATGAAACTAAAATACATAATCACAATTACCGGCTTGGTTTTGCTCACCATTTCTGCATTTACCCAAAATCTCACACAGACGATCCGTGGGCAGGTAATTGACAATCAATCGAAATCCACACTACCGGGAGTAAATATTATTGTATTGGAAAGCAATCCTGTTATTGGGACCGTTTCTGACCTGGATGGATATTTTGTAATTGAAAATGTTCCGATAGGACGAATTTCTATTCAAGCAACATTTGTCGGATACGAACCCTTTATTGCAAATAACCTGGAACTCACGTCCGGAAAAGAACTCATTTTGAATTTTGAAATGGCTGAGCAGGTGGTTAAAATGGACGAAGTGGTGATAAAGGCCAGTGATAATAAGATCGAAACGAACAATGAAATGACCACCGTTAGTGCCCGTCAATTTACCATTGAAGAAAGCATGCGTTATGCAGGAGCGCGCAATGATGTTAGCAGAATGGCTCAAAATTTTGCCGGAGTGCGCGGTGCTAATGATGCTGTAAATGATATTATCATCAGAGGAAATTCACCCGTAGGATTATTATGGAGATTAGAAGGAATAGATATTCCAAACCCAAATCATTTTGGAGATTTTGGTTCTACAGGCGGACCTGTTTCCATGTTGAATAATAACGTATTGGCAAACAGCGATTTTTTAACAGGCGCATTTCCGGCTGAATATGGAAATGGCATCAGCGGAGTGTTTGATCTTAAAATGCGCAATGGAAATTATGAAAAACATGAGTTTTTAGGTCAGGTGGGATTAAACGGATTTGAAATTGGCGCCGAAGGTCCAATAAGCAGAGAACAAAAATCGTCGTATTTACTCAATTACCGTTATTCTACTTTGGGAATTATGAGCGCAGTTGGAATTAATTTCGGAACCGGGACTGCAATTCCCTATTATCAGGATATCACCATCAGGGCAAATATGCCCACAAAAAAAGCGGGAACTTTTTCTTTGTTTGGTATCGGAGGTATAAGTCAAATTGATCTTATTTCAAGTAATGCAGAGGATACAGTAGACAATTTATATAATAATGATCTCGATATTTACGACAGATCCAAAATTGGAATAATTGGCATCTCACATCAATATTTAATCAATAATTCCTCCTATACAAAATTTACAATTGCTGCTTCCAGCATAATCAATAATGATATTGTAGATTCTATTTCTGTTGAAACTTTTGAACCTGTAGAATTTTACCGACAAAATTTTACGCAAAATAAAGTTTCCGCAAACTTCTTTTACAAGAAGAAATTTAATGCCAAAAATAATTTACAAATAGGTGTTCGGTTTGATGATTATATTGTATCTGTTTCCGATAGTATTTTTCAAGGTATTCCCGGCAGATATGTTACTCTCACCTCCTTTGAAGGAAGCACCATTTTATTACAACCCTATGTTCAATATCAATACAGAGCAACCGAAAAACTTACGATAAATTCAGGAGTACATTTTCAATATCTGACCTTAAATGGCAGCAATTCGCTTGAGCCTCGTTTGGGAATTAAATATCAATTAAATGAAACCAATGCGATAAGTTTGGGTTATGGCTTACATAGCATGATGGCACCTATCGCAACTTTCTTTAAAACAGTGGAAACAACACCGGGAAATTATTATACACCAAATGATTCCATCGATTTTGTTAAAGCACATCACTTTGTTTTGGGTTACGACAAACAATTATCAGAAACCATGCGCATAAAAGCGGAAGTGTATTATCAACATTTATATGATGTATTGATCGACAAAGACAGTTCTTCGTTTAGTGTATTGAATGCAGGAAGTTTTACTTTTGGAACACCCGACAGATTAACCAACAGTGGAACAGGACGAAATTATGGAGGAGAATTAACTATTGAAAAATTCCTAGATAAAGGACTATACTTTTTAATCACAGGCTCCTTATATAAATCAGAATATATCGGCAGTGATGAAATAGAAAGAGAAACAGCATTTTCAGGAAATTACGTTGCGAATGTTGTAGGAGGAAAGGAATTTTATTTATTCACAGGAAAAGCATCTCCAAAAAACACCAAATCAATTGTGTTAGATACTAAATTTACACTCGCCGGTGGACAGCGATACACTCCAATTGATCTGGAAGAATCCATATTGACAAATTCAACGGTATACGATTGGAATAATGCATTTGCAGAACAATTTGATGATTATATGCGCTGGGATGTAAGACTTGCATTTAAGATCAATGGAAAATTTGCTTCACAGGAATGGGCAATTGATGTTCAGAACGTAACCAACAGACAAAATCCATTATACCAACGTTATAACCCTGCTGAAGGAGAAATTAATACTGTTTACCAGTTAGGAATATTTCCGGTGCCGCAATACAGGATCACATTTTAATAATAATAATGCCAAAATCGATCTATACCATTAAAAACATTTTGTTAGGCACTATAGTGGTTTCTATGGTGCCTTCCACTTTTGTTTTTATCAGAAATTGGGCTTTAGGAGATAAAGCTAATCCTGAAATGGATACACTTACGGCATATCTCATTTCCCTTTTGTTTTCTGTAGTGGTCACCTTCTCAATTTTTCTTGCTGTAATTAAAATTATTTCCGGAACCACTGCTAAATTAGAAGGCAAGATCAGCGCAACCAAACGCATAGTAACTTGTCTCTTGTTGTCGTTGCTAGTTGCCAACATCATTATTTATATTTATTGGCTGATATTTAATTCTTTATTATTCCACTGCAATGAAGAAGAAGCAAGAGCCCGAATTTTTGAGAATCAAATGCTTGCCACAGTACTTGTAATTATTGTCAGCCTGGTTTTTGAGATCGGGCATTACATTCATCAATTAAAAATTACTGTTGCGGAAAAAGAACGTTTGGAAAAGGAAAATATGCGCTCTCAGCTGGAAAGTTTGAAAACACAAATGAGTCCCCATTTTTTATTTAATAGTTTTAATGCTTTGTTATCTTTAATTGATACAGATAAAGAAAAGGCAAAGGAATTTTTACTGGAACTTTCTAAAGTATATCGTTATGTTCTCGAACAAAACGACAATCTTGTAGTGGAATTAAGGGAGGAATTAAAATTCATCAATTCCTACATCTACCTCAATAAAATCCGGTTTGGTGATAATCTTATTTTTACTACAGATATAGACGCACAAAATCTGAATAAATTTATTCCCCCGCTAACATTGCAGTCGCTGGTGGAAAATGCAATAAAACACAATATCATTTCTGAAAGTAAACCCCTGACAATAAAAATCACCAATAATGCCGGAATTTTAATTGTTACAAATAATCTTCAAATCAGAAATGAAAGGATAGTTTCCACCGGGATCGGTTTAAAAAATCTCAAGGAAAGATACTTTTTACTTGGCAATAAAGAACCGGAGTTTGGTATTGTAAATGATCAGTATATTGCAAAAATTCCACTCATAGAAAAAGAAAATACCTGATATGAACCTGGTGATCATTGAAGATGAAAAAATTGCAGCCGATTATCTTGAAAAATGTATTCAGGAATACAATGCTGATTTTAAGGTTGTCAAAAAACTGGATTCCGTGGAGTCATCCGTAAAATGGTTATCCAATAACAAAGCCGATCTGTTATTTGTGGATATTCATTTGGCTGACGATATCAGTTTCCGTATTTTCGAACACATTGATATTCAAACTCCAGTTATTTTCACTACTGCCTACGATCAATATGCCATAAAAGCATTTAAGGTAAACAAACAGCATTGACTATCTGCTTAAACCAATTGATAAAACTGAATTATTTAATGCGCTGAATAAATTTGTTCAATTCAAAAACTCCACTCCGGTTGATCTTAAACTTTTACTCGAAGAATTTAAAACGCAAAAAAACGCTTTTCAAAACCGCTTTCTCGTATCATCGGGACAAAAATTAAAATCGCTGAATTTTGACCAGATAGCCTATTTTTTCTCAGAACAAAAACTTACATTTTTGGTGTCAAAAGACGGCAAACATTATATATTGGATAACTCACTTGATAAACTCGAAACACTTCTGGATCCCGCCAATTTTTTCCGAATAAATCGCCAGTTCATTATATCCTTCTCCAGTATAAAAAACATGTTTAATTACTCCAAATCGCGGGTTAAGTTAGAATTGGAACCTAATATCGAAAAGGAGACCGTTGTAAGTGTGGAAAGGTCGGCTGAATTCAGAAACTGGCTGAACAGATGAGGAGTAAGGCTTGTAACCTCTACTCTTAACAATTATCAATGGCATTTCATCAAATTTTCAGCTTATATTTGCAATAGATAACTCCTTAATTCCACTAATTCGGGCAAATTACGATCAATACAATGAAAATAATATATTTCTGTTTTTCACTGCTGCTTTTTTCCTGCGGGGCTACTTCCATTGACGAGAATAAGGTTCATTTAAACTGGCCCGACAGATCCACACTCATGGAAAGTTTCAGAAACCAGGATTCCATTTGTGTTATTTATGGAAAAGAGGATGGTCTGTTAGCAGATGCAATTATTTCCGGAATAGCAGGCATGGGTCAAATAAACGACAGAATTAAAATTTTAATTAAACGCGATGATGAAGTTACACAATCAGAATTGATCAATTTCCCTTTGTACATTATCGGAACACAAAATAATTTGCTTATTAAAAGGCTTGACGAAAACATGCCCGTTAATTTTACGGAAAGGGGATTTATTTTTGATAATAAAGAATACACCGATAAATCCGGGATCATTAAAATATCCTTATACCCGAACCTATTCAACCCTCAATTACCGCTCACCTTAATTGCCGCAAATTCAGAAGAAAATCTGATTGAATATATCAAAGATCAATTTACACAAAGCTGGGGTTATTTTTTCTGGGATAGCTGGGGTTATCAAATTTATGAGAAGGACAACAGAATAGTAATGGGAAATTTTTCGGAGGACAAAAATACCTTATGGTCGATAGATAAAAAATTGCATTGGGATTTTAGTTATGATGGTGTAAAAATTAAAGAAAATAATAACATTCAATTTTATACACACAGCCCTGACATTAAAATAGAGCAGATCAACGCCATGGAATCAAAAACCGCTGCGGATATTGCAGCATTGGAAACCTTCACAGGTATCGAATTCCGCGAACAAATAAAGTATCATGTTTACCCCTCACCTGAGATCAAAACACTCATGGAGGACAATCCTGAGCAGGCTAATTTTGATTTTGAGACAAACACTTTACACACCGTTATTGATCAGGAATATTCCAATATGTTCTCGGAAGCAGTTTGCGCTATGGTTTTGCGCAAAACTTTGGGTGAACCGAAAATAAATGTTTTGGAAACCGGACTTGCAATTAAATTCACAAAAAACTGGCAGGGAACAGATTATAAATTGCAAGCAAAACATTTGTTGGATGCCGGGCTTTTACCTGATCTGAATATATTACTTGATAATAATTCTTTGTATAATAAGTCAACATATCTTATGAAAATTGCAGCGGCAAGTTTTGTTGATTTTCTCATTTCAGAATATTCGGTTAATAATTACTTCGTAAAAGATTATCTGACATTAAATGCCAGCGATCTTTTAAAAAATCCAAATCTGGAACAAGACTGGAAAATGTATGTAACTAAACAGAGTTCTGATCTAAAAAACACCTCCCCTTCCATTCCGACAGACAATAATTTTTTAAAGGGATTTAATTTTGCACATGAAGGCTATCAGGTTTATAATGGATATATGGGTTCAGAAGCCGACCGTTCCATTAAAAAATTGAAAGAGATCGGTGTTAATTCTTTAACGATAATTCCCTATTCCGGTTTTCGGTCTATGACCAAACCCGCTCCAATTGAATTTTCTAACAGCGCGGGTTCAGAAAATGATGCCAGCATAATTCATTCGGCCTACGAAGCGCATCAAAACGGAATGTCAGTAATGCTCAAACCACAATTGTGGAGCTGGTTAGGATGGACAGGTGATATTACCATGGGGTCACAAAAAGATTGGGATCTTTTTTTTGAATACTATGAACAATGGATAATTCACTATGCCCTGATGGCAGAATTATATGATATGGAAATGTTTTGCATCGGGGTTGAATTTCAAAATGCATCTTTATCTGAACACAATAAATGGGATGACCTGTTTGATAAAGTGCGGAAAATATATTCCGGTAAAATTACCTACGCAGCCAATTGGGGAACAGAATTTGAAACCGTTTCTTTTTGGGATAAACTGGATTATATTTCTGTGAATTGTTATTATCCCTTAAGTACAAAAACAGATCCAACGGATGCAGAATTATTAGCTGCATTTGAAAAAAATCTTGACATTATTGAACGCGTTCATATAAAATATAATTTGCCTGTGCTTTTCACGGAGATAGGTTTTAAGAGTATAGCTGCCCCCTGGATAAATCCGCATAAAGATGCTGATGAACAAGATTACAATGAAGAGGCTCAAAAACGATGTTATTTAGTTATGCAACAAGCAATGGCGGATGAAGACTGGATAAAAGGAGTTTATTTTTGGAAGTGGCCGAGTTATATGCAATTTTCCAAAGAATACAATAAAGATTTTACACCCTGCGGAAAAGAAGCGGAAGCAGTGATAAAAAATTGGTTTCTGGAAAAGAATTAGAGCTGATCAATAAGCACAATCTGCTTTGTATAGGATCATATAATCAACAATTGCCTGAATGGCAGCGGTTTTCATATCTCTTTTTAGTGATCCATCCTGAATTACTGCACTTGTGAGTGTCCACACCCTGCAAAAATCAGTGTCCATAGCCTTTTGCGCTTTTGCCATAGCGAGGATTAAATTAATGGTATAACTGGTCTTCTTTTTTGCAACGGCCATTTCGAGAATGTTAATTGCTTCATCCACCACAAAATAATCATCCATTGCAATTAGATACCCCAAACACATTAATTCATCTGCACTCAGGTCACTTAAATTGAGTTTTTCAGTAGTTGTGGAATGTGCTTTTGCGAGATATTCTTTGAATTTATCTGCGTTGCTGTTTCCATCATAATTCCAGCCAATTGCATTTATTACAGCAGCTTTTGCATCAATTGGATTTTCTTTGTTCAATAGAAATGCGGCAACCTCATCATTCATCTCCCTGGCAATTTCCGCCTTCGAAACAATATCATAATCATAATATGCTGAAGCAAAATAAGTGGATGTTAAGGGTGAATCAGCCTTTGCAACAGAGATAAAAAGGCATAGGATTATTACCAGAAAATTTTTGTTGATGTGCATGATCATTTATTTGTTAATTGAATTAATTCAGGATGTTGATATAGATAATATATAATGGGTATGGTGATCAATAACGCAATTATTAAAGGAATCGTTATTTTTCGTTTATCAAACTTTACTCCTTTTCCAATCAGTTGATTCCACAACAATTCCGATAAGATCAAAGCACCAGCAATACGTATCAAAATAGCGGCAAAACTACCCGGAGGCAGAATATAATAAGAGAGATAACCGGCAAAGGCAGTAAATACCAGGGAAAAAAGAATCACCTGCCAAACAGCTTTTTTATTCACTTTCCAGACATTCATCGCCAACATAACTCCACCAAACAGGGGTGAAAAAAAGATCGTAAAGGCAAGAATTGCTGTTTGCGAGTAAAGCAACGGCAAAACAACTTTTTCCTCTTCCGGTTCGGCATTAATTATTACAGCTTCTTCCACCTTCATTCTCGCAGCTATTGTAGAACGCAATGCTTCAGCACCGGGGAAAAATAGTTTTCTTTTTTCGCATTCATCTAAAACCGCCAGGATCATTTCATCCAAATACATGGCCTCATTGGCCTTGAGCGCTGTTAGGAGGTCTTCATCAGGCATTCTTGCTACCACCAATTTGTAACTATTTTCCGACATACCTGCTTAATTTATATTTTTGCACGATCAATTATTATTATGAATGTAAAGTTACCGCTAATTCTTTGCTTTTTATACTGCTCTGCGCTTTCGGCGCAATCAAAATACAATACGACCGGTCGTTTTACCTTTTCGGGTACTTTGAGCATCCCGGATAAATATGAATGCGGTCCGGGACAATTAACGAAAGATGGCAGTCATTTTATTTTAGGACTTACCGAAGGAGATTTTGAAAATGTGTTCGACCTGCTGTCCAATATTTACCTGTATAACCTGAATACGGCCCCGGGAACCGTGGATATAAAAAGTTTTGGACTTCCTGCGGCCGTGGATTCCATTCGGTATTTTCAGTGCAGTGCTTCAGAAAATGAAGAAACGTTGGTTTATGTGGTGAATGAAATGGGTGGGTGGAATGATAATGACCTGGGTTTAGCAACAAAGAAACCGGATGGCACTTATACTAAAACAAGAATGCTGGATGAAATCAACGATCCGGGTGTAAGTGATGCCTATCCCTGGGTATCTGCGGATGGAAAAAGATTGTTCTATTGTCGCGATTTTAAATTGTATTTTACGGAAATAAAGGAACCCGATAATAAATTTAATACTCCGGTATTAGTGGATTTTGAAGGTGATGTTCAGCTTGAAATAGTATCCTGTTGGCTCACTCCTGATGAGAAGAATATGTTTATTATTGCCAATAATCAGATCTACAGATCAAGCCGAAAATCAAGATCAGATCAATTCTCCTTACCTGAATTGTTTACAAATGAATTTAAAGAATTCTATTTTATTGCCGGATTGAGTTTCACCTCCGATAAAAAAACAATGTATATTTATTATTCGGATGAAGAAACGCAACAAATATTAATTTACAAATTAAAAGAAGGCAAAGCCTGGTAATACGACTTCTGAAATATTATTTCTTAATTGTACTATTTTCTGCATGTTATTCAGGAGACGAGGAACCCGATTACAGCAATTTTAACCACATCGTTAAAAAAGGTTCGTTCGAAATTTACATTCCCAAATATCTGCATCAGGATAAAAAAATAAATCCCAAAGCAACCATTGCTTATGCCGATTCTGCTAATAACACCATTTTTATGGTGATAAAGGATAAAATTCCCGATACGGAAAAAGACAGCATCACCATAGAGCTGGAAAATTATTTCAACTTTGCCGAACTGGCCATTTTTAATACGCTCACCGATGCCAAAGAATCGAACAGAGAAAATATCACCATAAATCTGAATGATGCAATTACTGCAAATATTGAAGGCAAATATGGGGGTGAGAAGGTATATTATTGCCTGACAGTAATAAAGACGGAGGATCATTTTTACCAATTAATTGGTTGGACGCTCTACAAATTGAAAGATACCAATGGCAAGGATATTTTTGATGCAGCACTATCCTTTGCCGAATTGGGTTCGTGAGGCGTGAAG
This sequence comes from Chitinophagales bacterium, assembly GCA_044227505.1. Classification (GTDB taxonomy): domain Bacteria; phylum Bacteroidota; class Bacteroidia; order Chitinophagales; family BACL12; genus UBA7236. Next base: position 117,458 of record JBGAWP010000003.1, read on the forward strand.
CGTGAGGCGTGAGTCCGACCAACCACTACGCCGTGGTTGTGTGTTTTCACCAACCACAGTCGGGCAAAATTAAATTATCAAGTAGAAAATGAATTGCCCTCATTCGCTATGTTACGACGAATAAATGTGTCGTGAGGCGTACAGCGTGAGGCGTGAGTCCGACCTTCAATCCCTATCTTTGTAAAAATTGATGGAAATGAAGAGATATTTAAATGTTGCGATGTTATTTTTTGTTGTATCGATATTTAATGCCTGTAAGGAAAAACAAAAGGAGGTCATACAAAATACCAAACCACTTTTTTACGGAAAAATTGTTTATTCCTCCACCTTTGAGTCACCAGATACAGTATTTAAATTAAATATGGAAGCAATTAGTCCTTATAAAATTGAAGTATATATCGACGAAAATAATTTCCGTATGATAGAATATGGAGGGCTTTCTCACAGCAATTTAATTCTCGATAAATCAATTAAGGCTGCCTGGCAATTGGATACGATAAAAAAACTCGCTTATCGGGGTGAATATTCCGATCTGGGTGACCCGACTGCTGAATTACGGGATCTCATGCCGGATCATTTCAAACCTATTGTAGAGTCAACAAATGAAAAAGAAACCATATTAGGGCACCCTTGTACAAAATATAAAATTCTGCGCTCAGGATTTATTCCGGCAGATAATGAGGCATTTATCTGGGTGGCTGATGATTTCCGCATTCCGGCATCGCGCTATGATATTCAAACGGAAATAAATCACGCAGCAGTTCCGGCTCCCTTAATTTTGGGTTATGAGGACGGGGCAATCATGCGCCTGACGGTAAAAACAAAATCGTATACACGCAGTTTCGAGATAACGGAATTACAAAAAGATCTTTTCCCAACCGGTATTTTTGAAATTCCGGAAGATTATCAGAAAAAATAAATGTATGAAACCTTATTTCTTATTGTATTTATTAATTTTTTATTCTGCATGTGTTTTATCGCAGAATACTTATACTGTTGAAATAATGCATAAAGATGTAAATACAAGTTTAAGAGGATTAAGTGTTGTAAATGATTCTGTTATATGGACAAGCGGTAGTAATGGTTATGTGGGAAGATCGGTTGATGCAGGAAAAACATGGGATTTCAAACAGATACATCCTTACGACAGTGCTGAATTCAGAGATATTGAAGCGTTTGATGCCAATACTGCTGTGGTAATGAGCAGTGTACAACCTGCATGCATTTTAAAAACAGTGGATGGAGGAAAAACATGGAAAGAAGTTTTTAGAAATGATGATCCTGCTATTTTTTTAGATGCATTTGATTTTGAAGGAAATAAAGGAATTTGTTTAGGCGATCCAATCAATAATTGGTTTTATTTATTAACAACAAAAAATAGGGGTGATAGCTGGAAAGAAATTAAAAATAAAAATAATGTTGCACCGGATAGTACATATGCCTTTGCTGCGAGTGGGTCAACAATTCAACTTTTGGAAAAGCGCATAGTTTTCTTTGCTACGGGTGGTAAATTTTCTATGATTTACAGGTCTGAGAATTTTGGTAAAAAGTGGAGCTCCATGAATACTGCAATGCATTCCGGTAATCAATCAGAGGGAATATTTTCAATTGATTTTCGCTCTTCCTATTATGGTTATATTGGAGGTGGAGATTATATGAATCCTGATATAGATAGCGCAAATTTTTATTTAGCAGAATTCCAATTTTCAAATTCGCTGCGATGGGACCCTCCATTTTTAAATCCATCGGGATATATCTCCTGTATAAAAATATTACCGAATCCCTCAGAAATAATCATGTGTGGAACCGGTGGTGTAGATGTACATTATGTTTTTACAAAAGAAACAAAAAATATTAGCAAGGAGGGTTTTAATGTGATTGGACGTACTTTAACCAACTATGGCAAAACTGTATTTCTGGCAGGGAATAATGGGAAGATCGGAAAATTAATTATAAAATGATCATCTCGGCCAAATGATCTCCTCAAAAACCAGGTCACCCGGATCTATGGAACAATCTAAAGAGGGTGATGGCCCCCAACCGGCATTGGTATTACAAACCTTTGTTCCAGCCTCATCAAAATAATCGTATCCATAATCATTCATACAATTATCGATAAACTTGTAGTATTTGATTCCGGATGCATTGTATCTTTCCACCTGGAGGCAATCATCATCCCATGGGTAATCGGCAATCAATTTTTCAATGGATTTTGGCGTTCCGGCAGGCAGATCGTAGGTATTGCAGGAAACTACAATAACACAAAGCGCTAAAAAATTAAATATATACCGCAAACGCATATCAGGTGAAATTGGTGATGTTAAGGTAACGTTTTTTCGCAAAAAATAATCTGTCTTTGATCAAAAATGACAATACTTAAGCAAAAAACGCGCCTGATTTTCAAGATTTCATTGCTTTTGCCCGCATTTTCTCGCTCAATTCTTTCCCCAGATACTTGTCGATCCACCCGTGAATAATGTATAATAAAGGAGTCAGAATTATGGCTGCAAGCACTTTGTAACAATAGTTTACCGTTGCAACAGCAAAAAACAAACTCATACTCCATTGCTGTGGTCCAATTACAAAAGCGATATATAATACAATAAGACTGTCAAATATCTGGGATATCACAGTAGAACCCGTAGCACGCATCCAGATGTTTTTCTCACCGGTCATAAATTTTATGCGGTGAAAAATAGTAACATCCACGAGTTGACTAACAAAGAAAGCAGTGATGGATCCAGCGATGATCCACATACCCTGTCCGAATATTGCGCTGTATGCTTTTTGCATATCCGGCACACCTGCATCCACGTAACTCGCCGGCCAAAAACCTGCAGGTGCAAGATTAATTGCGATATAAACAATGCCAAATGCATATAAAATGAATATTATAGCAATAAAACTCAACCTTTTCACCCCTTTTGTGCCAAAATATTCATTAATAATATCCGTCATAATAAATACAATTGGCCATAAAATAACACCAACGGTAAAATTGAGGGAACCCTGTTCGCCGAATAAATTCCAGTTAAAAGGTTTCCATCCTAAACTATCTTCCAGTGCAAATATTTTCACTCCGATAAATTCTGCTATTAATGCATTAGTGACAAAAAATACACCCAGAATTAATAATAACATCGCCGGTTTGTTGGCAAAGGGATTGTGGTGATGATCTTCCATATAATTGTGGTTTAAATGAATGGAAAAAATTTATTTGTTTTCGATTTGTAAACAGGATAATCAGGGAAATGTTCCGTCAGCTTTTTTTCTTCATAGTTCGATTTAATTTCAAACAATAAAAGTATCATTAAAGCGATCATTAATTGATCAAAATTATATTCTACCATTGCATATCCCAATGCTATTAAAAAAATTCCGGTGTATATCGGATGTCTCATGTATTTAAATACGCCTGTTGTGATCAGTGTTGCATTTTTAACTGGAGTTGGAAGCATGGTCAGGTTTTTATTTAATTGTAAAAATGCTGCCATCACTAAAAATAATCCTCCTATTGCCAGTGGAATTCCAAGATACAGCCAGATGCCGGGTAAAATTGGTCCAACAGGCTCCGGATGCCACCAATAGCCTATAAATAAAAGGATCTGGATGCCTACAAACAGGTAATCTGCGGTCTTTTTTTGTTTCATATGCTTTGAGACACAACTTTACGGATTTTTATTGGTAATTTAGTATTAGAAACCCACTTAAGCATACATACTATGAAAAAAACAACAGTTCTTCCCGTTGTTTTGCTTTTATTAATTTGTGGTTGCACTACTGCAAAACATCTAAATTTTACCCAGGAAAAAACAATTCAAACTTCTGCAGTTATTCAGACAATTCCTGTGGACGATCAAAAAAAGGATTATCAACCATCAGGGAAAATAATGTATTCTGACAACGAAATAATAACGGATAATTTAATGGTCTTAGCCAACCTTCAAAATTTCAGTTCCAGGGATACCAAATTTCAACAAATTGAATCAAATTATATAAATGCAATCTGTTTAGAGGATACTACCAGGATAATTTCTGCAGAATTGGTCGAACTCCAGGAGGCCAACCAAAGCTACACGCTTGGGCTGTTCTCATCTATAAGTTTAGTTGCAGGTTTGATATTCGCATTGGCAGGTATTGCAATATTTTCTGTAACATTTTTTCTGGCAGCTATAATTCTCGGCATTTTGGGATTAAGAATGGGATTTATTGCTAAAAGAATATTAAAGGAGAATAGGAATGTATATTCCAATTCGAAAAAAGCAACTTGGGGAGTCATTTTAAGTCTCCCTGTTTTTGCATGTATGATAGCTTTTTTTATTGCATTTATTTATTTAATGATCACCTATTCAGGATTCTAGAATTCAAAATTTCTGAAAATGCACCATTGCAACTTGAAATGCGCCCTCTTCAAGTCTCACAATAAGTTTATATTTGTTTTTTAAAGAATAATTGAAAAAATGAAACTGCATTATTTTTATTTTTTACTGGTAATTTCTGCATTCATTGGCGGCAGTTGTAATTTTTCAGCCAAACTAACTTCTGAATCGAAGCCTTATAAGGAAACAATTTGTGATCCAACAACTTTTGATTCTATGGATGATAATCCTACAGAATTTCAACCATCAGGCCTTTATCCCAATGCGGAAAGCTTGCAACTTTCCAATGAAATTGTATTCTATAGTTCCACAGAAAATAGTATTGGCGAGTCAGTATTTACTGAAAACGACCTTATCATTTCTCCAAAACAGGAAATTTTACCTGATACGCTGCCTGCAGACGAATGGTTATCCCAATCTCAATTGGCCAGGGAAAGTAAAATTGCCGGCATTTGGGGTTTAGCCTTATTTATCATCGTTCCTTATTTATCAATAGTATTTGGCATAATTGCCCTTTCAAAAGGACTTCGTGCAAAAAAAACGATAGCCAGAGCTCCTGAAAAATATATCAATGCAAATGATGCCGTGGCCGGTATTGTTATGGGATCTATTATAGTTGGACTTTTTGTACTGGGATTGATCGCCTTAACAATTTATATAATGGCTGCAAGTGGTATCATCAATTTGCCTGATTGGTAAAACTAACCTTCCTCGCGTTTAATATTTTATCTTTGCGCCCGCCTTTAGAGGTCAGAATATGAGTTTACAGTCAGAGATACAGCGCAGGAGAACCTTTGCAATTATTAGTCACCCCGATGCGGGGAAAACGACACTTACAGAAAAATTTCTGCTTTACGGTGGTGCAATTCAGGTTGCAGGTGCCGTTAAAAGCAATAAAATAAAGAAATCTGCCACCAGCGATTTCATGGATATTGAACGCCAAAGAGGTATTTCGGTGGCAACTTCGGTAATGACCTTCGAATATGAAGGGATTCAGGTAAATCTGTTGGATACTCCCGGTCACAAGGACTTTGCGGAGGACACTTACAGAACCTTAACTGCCGTTGACAGTGTCATTCTCGTTATCGACTGCGTAAAAGGCGTGGAAGCACAAACAGAACGTTTAATGGAGGTTTGCCGCATGCGGAAAACACCGGTTATTATTTTCATCAATAAAATGGACCGCGATGGAAAAGATCCCTTTGATCTTTTGGATGAGTTGGAAGAAAAATTAAATATCCGCGTTCGACCTTTAAGTTGGCCTATTAATATGGGAACACATTTTAAAGGTGTGTATTCTCTTTATCATAAAAAATTAAATTTATTCCGTCCGGGTTCGCAGAGAATTGAGGATGATATTTTAACGATAGAAAATCTCGATGATCCTTTGTTAAATAAAACAGTTGGCGAACGCGATGCAGAACAATTGCGGGAGGATGTGGAACTCATTGAAGGTGTTTATCACGACTTCGATGTAAATAAATATTTAAGTGCGGATATTGCTCCGGTATTTTTCGGAAGTGCAATTAATAATTTTGGTGTGCAGGAATTATTGGAAACATTTATTCAAATAGCTCCCGTTCCGCAAGGCAGAGTTTCTGATAGCAGAATTGTAACTCCCGATGAAAAAAAATTCACGGGTTTCGTGTTTAAAATACACGCTAATATTGATCCCCGTCACCGCGACAGAATTGCATTTTTACGTGTTGTAAGCGGAGAATTTGAACGCAATAGTTTTTATCACCACGTGCGATTAAATAAAAATGTGCGGTTTAATAATCCCTATTCCTTTATGGCTGCGAGTAAGGATGTAATTGAAGAGGCATATCCGGGAGATGTTATAGGATTATACGATACCGGAAATTTTAAGATAGGCGATACCCTTACAGAAGGAGAAGAATTAAATTACAAAGGCATTCCGAGTTTCTCCCCCGAAATATTTAAAGAATTAATTAACCTCGATCCGATGAAAACAAAACAATTGGATAAAGGCATTGAACAATTAACCGATGAAGGCGTAGCACAATTATACACCCATACCAGCGGTCATAAAAAAGTGGTAGGCACTGTTGGTGAATTACAATTTGACGTAATACAATATCGCCTCGAAAATGAATACGGCGCAAAATGCCGCTTCGCTCCCATCCCCATGAACAAAGCATGTTGGATGACCACAACAGATAAAAAACAATTGGATGAATTTATTCGCCTCAAATCAGAGTATATATATTTCGACAAAGACCACAATCCAGTTTACATGGCTGAAACGAGTTGGGCGTTGAATGTTGCGAGGGAGAATAATCCGCATATTACTTTTCATACTACGAGCGAGTTCAAAACGGACGCGTTGGGGACATAGGACCTAGGACCTAGGACATATGACTTGACATAGGACAAGGGAAAGCGACAAGGGGATTTAGTTTGGAGTTGGAAGGAAAATTATCTTCTGATTTAATATTTCATCAATTATGAACGTTTTGGTTATTGCAATGCTATACGGATTGACGATTGACGAATTCAAGAATCATTTGGTAAGAGGATATTCATTAATCCATCATGGACCTACTCATTTCTCATAACTCATTACTCATTTGATGTATCTTTGATTATCATGCGAAAAACGATAACACTTGTCATTGGAATTTTCATCTCCGCTGCTTCCTTCGCATCACAGTCTAATTTCGAATCTCCAAAGTCCTATATCGAGTCTTGTGTCCCCCCTTCAATGTCCTGTGTCCAGTCCTTTGTCTTGTGTCCTGTGTCCTATGTCACAAGTTTAACGCCGACCGTTACAGTTTACCTGCTCCCCGGTCAAGGTTCCGATTCCCGTGTATTTAAAAACATTCAATTTGAAGAAAATATTGATACGATAAACATTCATTACCCCGTTCCATTTGAAAATGAAAGTATGAAAGAATATGCTCTTCGAATTTCAACACAAATTGATACTACAAAACCTTTTATTTTAATTGGAGTATCACTTGGTGGGATGATAGCTTGTGAATTAACGGATATAATTCATCCTGAAAAAGTAATTATTATTTCCAGTGCATCATCGTCTGAGGAGGTTCCGAAGATGTATACTTTTTTCAAAACATTTCCGGTTTACAGAGAAATTTCACCGAATATATTTAAATATTCCAGTTACTTTTTGCAACCTCTCTACGAACCCGACCGAAAACTCGAAAAAGAAACCTGTGTAAACATGTTGCACGCAAAAGACCCATTATTTATTAAACGCGCAGTGCATTTAATTGTAAGCTGGGACAGAACCGAAGCAGATAATCTCAATAAAAATATTATTCATATTCACGGAGATATTGATAATACTTTACCGATAGATAAAATTAAAGCTGATTATATTATTAAAGGTGGTTCGCATATGATGGTGTTGACGAAGAGTGGGGAGATTTCGGGGATTATTAAGAGGGAGATGAATTATATTGATAACCAATAACTAGAAAGTTCTATCAATCCACAAATCTCAAAAATGTAGACTTTTTTAATATATATATTAATAATTAAGTATAAAAATAAAGTCATTGTAATAGCCAGACAACGCCGTAAACGTAACAATCTTTTCACAAATTCCAAAATA
>JBGAWP010000040.1:0-35107 GCA_044227505.1 Chitinophagales bacterium
TGCTTATATCGAAGAAAAAACAAAGGAGTATCTGCTTCTTTAGCATAAAACTAGCATACCAAAGTAAAATGATCTTGTCTTGGTAAACTTTTTCAAAATAGTATTGTTGAAATGCTAGTTTAACAACTATAAATTAAGCATGATGCTTCTTAATCATAAGTTACGGGCAAAATTTTGACGAAATAATTGTATGAATTAAGCAATAAAATAAACAAATACAAGTAATAATTGATTCTTTTCCAAAATATAACACCTATAAAAATGCGATTGCTCGGCGCATTAGCCAAAATAACCTTAACACCATATTTTTTCATTATTTCCCTCTATTCTTTTGGTCAATCGCTTGTGCCTAATGGTGGTTTTGAGACCTATAGTTCGCTGCCAAACGACGATTACGACTGGAGTCTTGCAACAGGATGGAACAATGCCGCTACAACCGGCTTTTGCAACACGTCGAATGGCACACCAGACTATTATCATATTTTAGGCACTGGATCTTATTCCGCACTCCCTACCAACTATTTCGCCGATGTATTTCCCTTTGAGGGAGATGCTGTTATGGGAATTGCCGGTAGAGTTAGCTTATCCCCAGACAGCAGAGAATACATTGCTATTCCACTCACTTCCCCTCTAGTGGTGGGTGAGAGTTATACAATGAGTTATTCTATTACAAATGGCACACCAAATGTGGGTTGCCTTTTTATTGATGGTTGGGGTGCATCACTCAGTATTGGGCCTATATTGCAAACACCAGGTACCAATAATGTTATACCAATTGTTGACTTCGATTATTTTGTGCCTGGTGTATTTAGCGCAGAAGATTGGCAAACGTATACATTTACTTTTACAGCTGATCAAGCATATGATACATTTACATTTGGGAATTTTTTTACAACAGCAAGCCAAACAGTATCAACTTTTGGCGCGGGTTTTTTTAAGGTGGCATATATTTTTTTAGATGATATCTCCATTATACCTGCAACACTATTGCCCATTGAATTAGTTTATTTTAATGCAATAACTGAAGATAATAGAACTGTTAAATTAACATGGGAAACAGCTTCTGAAATCAATAACGACTTTTTTACCATCGAGCGCTCAATTAACGCCACCAATTGGGAAATTGTAACAACAATTGATGGAGCAGTTAACTCAAACACCTTCAAAAATTATGTTGCAAAAGACAACAACCCTTATTCGGGGGTTTCTTATTATCGCCTGAAACAAACCGATTTTAATGGACAGTTTGAATATACACCCATTAAAAATGTAAACCTAAATGAATTATTTGCGGAGTCTGTTGAAATATACCCCAATCCAACAGATAATCATATAACAGTTGTTGGCAGTGCCAATGCGTTGTCAGAAGTTCGCATATTTAATATAGTAGGTCAAGATGTAACTAATTTGACATGTATAAATAATATAAATTCATCAACATTATCGATAGATTTATCGCAATTAGCAGGAGGCATGTATTATGTTAAAACAGGAACTATCATCAATAATGTTTATAAAAAATAATTGAAATTGTAATTTATATCAAAACACAAAATAAATTGCATTCATTCTTCCACTTCTTCTTTTTAAATTAATTTTCAAGCGGTATTTATTGCCACCAAAAAAAGTTAATCCCACACGACTATATGAAACTAGGGGTTTGGATTTTCATAGCGGTGAAATTCTGTTCTGAATTGCCATATATGCAACTGGCTGCTCTTAAGACGCAACTTCTAAGTGTTGTCCAAAACAATATTTGGTCGCAAAAACCAAGTAGAAAACGCGTTTGGAACCATTGATGCCATGCTTAAAAAGCGCTTCGATTTGCTGCCAAACTTGGTTGAAACGGTTAAGCAATACATGACTTACGAGCAAGACACGCTAACGGTTTGCAGATTTGCGATGGGCGGGATTTTCAGCACAAATATTTATCCGGAGAACTGAACTTTCTTTAACCACAAAACTGTATGCAAAGCATGAATCCCCGCCTATTGCAAATGTGCTGTTATAGCCAGTGGTGGAGTACTCGGTTTGAAATTCAGTTCGCCTTTATTTCAAAGCTCAAAAAATTATTTCATTGCCTCAATCGTTGCATTTGTAATAGTGATGGTATTGTCTGTATCAGCAGCTGACCAGGTAAATGTTAAATCAATTGTTTGGTTTGTTTCAGTATTTAATGTTATGGTAGATGTATTCACCATTTCCCTTGTAAATCCATTCGTTGCATTTGAATTATAACCAAAACTTCCCTGAGCTGCTATGGTGCCTGACGTTCCGATTGTGTAGCAGGTAAATATAACTGTTATTTCAACGCGCCGGTTACTCAGTGAAGCAGGTGCTGCGCCTGTAGTAGATGCAATTTCTGTTGATCCTAATTTAGCTTTCACTGTCCAGTTGGGAGCAGATGCATCAGTGCTCACATAACCATATGCCTTTATTATGTAGGTTTTCCCAACTGTCAAGGTATTAGCGTTAATGGTTAATGATCCGGTTCCTGATGCCAATAAAGTTGTTTCTATAGTTGTATTGGCAATAGTTTTAAATGCGGTAGACGTATAGTTTGAGCTGGCGTTTATCGTAATTGCACCTGAACCATTACTTACGGAAATACCAGTGCCAGAAGTAAGTGTTGTTTTTTCAAATGTACTGCCTGTTGTTTTTCCGATCAATAATTCACCGTCAGAAATTGTTGTATTCTGATACTTAGATAATTTCCCGGATGAATTAACAATCAAATCACGATTAGACCCTACAGAAAAGGTTTCTCCTGAAGCAGGAGTTCCTCCGCCAATATTAGATCCATGTGCATTTATAGTCATTGCGGTAACAGAAGAGCCTGCAGTTTTCAATCTGAATTTAATCGCAGCGCCATTTGAATTTCTAATATTGTCAATATAGGATATATCTTGGTCGTTGTCTAGCCAAATATTTAATCCCTTTAACGCATTGTTGTTTTGTAGAAATAATCCAACATCTGCTGTATTTGTTTCCGATTCTACTGTGAAAAAACGACTGTCATAATCATCTTCTGGATCAGTGCCATCGCTCCATAAATCAGGATATGCGATTGGTATGATTTTATTGTATGTTAAGCCACCATTTCCTGCAGCATCTACCAAAAAACTGAAATGATCATTTGTTGTTCCTATCCTGGTCGTTTGGATTGCACAATATGCACCTTGGGAACTTAGGGAATGCGTTTCTGAGGCATATACACCAAATACACCACGATTTGTATGTTCAAAACCATAGTCATCACAATCCTCTGGGTCTTCAAAGGGGCAAAGCACATAGCCTTTCCCTACAAATTCAACCATTGCTTGATCAAGTACAGTACTTGCAGGCTCACTTTCGGTTCCATTTGCAGTTCGGCCTCCAAATGTGCATGTTTTTGTTTCCGTGCCTGAATAAGTTGAAACACTAACACCACCATCCTGCTTAGGAGATTCAGAATCGGCATCATGAGTAATATTAATATCAAGTTTGCCTGCACCAGCTATAAAATTCGCACAGTTTTTCATATCAAATTCTCCGCTGAGCCATTGATAACCATAAACCCCATTTAGTGATAAAAACAACGTTTTAGTTGAATTTGTATAACTAAAACCGCTGCCGGGATTTGAAGTAAAAGCTAAGGATGGTGTGGTTTGATCAACCCCATCGGTTAAAAATAAGTTCGTGGTTGATCCTGATATGGATAAATCACTTGTAAAGGTTTTTGGCCCGGCAAATGTCTGACCCGATCCAGATGTATTAACCACCCCTCTTGTTGAAGATCCTGCATCAGGAAGATTGAATATGATTGCGCCGGCTGAGAATGCAATATTAAAATCTGACCCACTAGTACCTGGAGCTAAGGTCTTCCATTCTAATGCATCTGGAGATGAGTTTGAACCAAGTAATTGATTAGATAGTGAATAACCTGATATCCCGTCAAGTTTGAGCGTATAATTTACTGATGTGTTTCCAGAATTAACATCATTTATTAGAATTGGATCTGTTGTAGTACATGTAACTTGGGCATGAACTTGCAGTATACCAAGAATGCTGAGAAAAAAAAAGATGTATTTCATATTAATTGATTTATAGACTTTGAACAATAATTGGTTTTTTCACAGAATTGTTACCAAATGATATTTGTATTTCGTAAATTCCAGTTACAAAATTTATTAACTTTATGGAAATAGTGGAATCACTATGAAAATTGTTAGAATATACAATCCGTCCTGTTATATCATATATTTTGATGAGTATATACGGCTGATCTACATGCATTAATTTGATTATAAAAAAACCATTGTTTGGATTTGGATAAATTCGAAAATCCGGTATAGTTAAATTATAAATTGAAGTTATACCTTCGTCAATACTGTCATTACAATTATCATCCAAGCCGTTAAGAATTTCTGATATACCCGGATTAATGTCTGAATTTGTGTCATCGCAATCCGTGCTATCTGTTACATAACCTGGTGGTGCAAAAGTATTACAAAAAGCTGCCGGATTAAATACATCGCCATAAGAATCACTGTCCGCATCTGCATAATAGGTAATCATTGCATGAATTAAATTATTGGAATCATCGCAATCAGATGAATCGGAAACATAATTGGCAATCTCGGTTAAGCATGTTGTTGTATCAATTAATGAATTGCCATAGCCATCATTATCGTTATCTGCATAAAATACAGATAAGAGCAAGCCTTCATCGATACCACCATCACAATTATCATCAATAACATTACAAATTTCTATTGCAGTAGGGTTTATCTCTCCTATCGTATCATTACAATCGCCTTGATTCGCCACATATCCAAAAGGAGCAAAACATGCAAATATGCTATCATCAGAATTGCCGAATCCATCATTATCGGTATCTAAATAAAAAGCTGTTTTTTCGCAAGTGTCGGGGAATAATTTAATTATCCAAAAATCCTGATACCCATTGTTATCTTCCGTCTTATCACCGGAAGCAGGGGATAAAGAGGTGCCTCCGAGAATCTGTCCGCTATCGACTGTATTTGAGCAGGTTGTAAGATTATCATCTGACCAGCCTCCAAACGTTTTTTGCCATAATATATTACCAATATTATCCAGTTTGATTATCCAATAATCAGCAAAACCAATATTAACTTCTGTCTTATCCCCTGAAATATCTGAACTACTATAACCACCTACCATAAACCCTTCATCAGCAGTTTGATGAATGTCTGTTAATACATCGGATAAATTTCCCCCAATATCATTTTGCCATTGAATATTGCCTAAACTGTCGAGTTGGACGACCCAATAGTCGTAGTCGCCTTGTGTTGGCTCTGTTTTGTTACCTGAAATTGGAGAGTTGGAAAATCCACCAACTATATACCCATTACTTACCGTCTGCAAAATATTATAAGGCCTATCAAGTTGGCCACCGCCGATAGTTTTTTGCCATAAAATTTCGCCCATGCTATCTAACCTAATAACCCAATAATCTTCGCTGCCAAAACTCATTTCAGTTTTATCTCCTGAAATACTTGAACTACTTTTACCACATGTAATATAACCTCCTTCTGTGCAAACTTGAATGCAATATAAGAAGTCCTGTCCTGTCCCACCAATATCATTCTGCCATTCGATATTACCTAAAGAGTCAATTTTTACAATCCAATAATCTTCACTTCCAGAAATATTTGCCTCTGTTTTATCACCCGAAATAGGTGAATTTGACCAACCGCCCAATATGTAACCACCATCTGGAGCCTGCTCAACGGAATATAATAAATCGGAACCCGAACCTCCAATATCGTTTTGCCATTGAATACTGCCAGTACTATCTAATTTAATAATCCAAAAATCAAAACTCCCTGCAACAGTTTCTTCTGTCTTATTTCCGGATATACCTGACAATGATGATCCGGCAAGTAAATACCCTTTATCACTTGTCTGTGTTAAATCATATAAGTCATCGTTACTTGAGCCGCCGAAAGATTTTTGCCATTGGATATTTCCAAAATAGTTTAATTTAATTATCCAATAGTCGGTGCCACCATATAGCGTATCTGTTTTATCACCAATAATCCCAGATTGCGAGGAGCCTCCAACAATAAATCCACTATCAATTGTTTGGCAAATTGTCAATTGGTCAGATAAATCTCCTCCAATTGTATTCTGCCATTCAATACCCGGAGCCTGCGAAAAAGAATTAGTTGAGCATTGAATCATGTAAAAAATAGTAATCAGTCGTCTCATACATAGTAAATATACAAAATTATCATTGAAATAGCCCACAAATTAAAGTTGCTTAATTGGGAACCGCTATCTGCTTTAAGGTCAACAAACCATTGGCTATAACTACTTTATTGGAGAAGTTTTCTCCAATAAAACTTCCCCTATCCTTCCTAAACAGCAGGATATGAGAATAACCAATATTCAAATCTACACATTATTTTTTAAAGAAAACGAAATGCTAATATTCTTTTGCAGTGGAATAATATCAGTTCTCCGCAACCACCCCTATACTTTTAAAAGTTTCTATCCCACATTCTAAAAATCCCTGATACTCCGCTTCATCAGGTGTGTAGCCGCGCGGTTGATTTAATACCTTGCCGTCGGGGGCAATTAATACGTAGTAAGGTTGAGAGTTGGTGTTAAATTCCCGGGCCTGGAAGTCGCTCCATTTGTTGCCAATGCTGCGCACTTTATTTCCGGTGTGTGCAGATATATATTGATCTTCCAGACGCAATGCCTCTTTATCGTCAACATATAAACTCACCAAAACATATTCCTCATTAATTAATTTATATACTTCTTCATTCGGCCAAACATGTTCTTCCATTTTTCTACAATTTACACATGCCCATCCGGTGAAATCTATCATAATAGGTTTGTTCACTTCTTTTGCATAGGCAACTGCTTCGTCCATGTCGTGAAAACAATTTAATGCCAGAGGACATTCGCTGTCGTAATGATAAAGACTATAAAACATGGGTGGCGTAAATCCACTTATCAATGCGAGATTTTTTCCTTTTTGCAGACCACTTGCAAAATATAAAGAGAGTGATAAAAAAAGCAGTGCAAAAATGCCTCGCGGTATTCCGAATTTAACTTTTTTATCATCATGGGGAAAACGGATAACTCCGATAAGATATAAAAAAGTAAGCAAAGAAAATAATGCCCACAACCCTAAAAATATTTCTCGTTTTAAAAATCCCCAGTGGTACGCAAGATCAACGTTCGATAAAAATTTAATGGCAAATGCAAGTTCAATAAATGCGAAAACAATTTTAACCTCATTTAACCATCCACCACTTTTTGGCAATTTATTTAATAGCTGTGGAAATAATGCGAGTAAAGTAAATGCAAGCGCAAATGCCGTTCCGAACCCAACCATACCGGCGCTTAATGCAGCTCCTCCACCTTTTAAACTATTTGCAAGTAAAGAACCCAATATCGGACCGGTGCATGAAAAGGATACAATACATAGGGTAACTGCCATGAAAAAAATTCCTAATAATCCACCCACATCGGAAGCACTGTCGGTTTTATTTGCCCATTTTGTAGGTAATTTAATCTCGAATAATCCGAATAAGGATAATGCAAATAATATGAACACAAAAAAGAATACCATATTCACTACATTATTTGTAGAGAAGGCATTTAATGCATCACCTGATAATCCGAATAATAAAAAAGGTAAGGAAACAAGAAAATAAACTAATATGATACTAAATCCATAAAAAGAAGCTTCAAAAATTCCCTTCCTCCTGCTTGCGGACCTTTTTGTAAAAAAAGAAATGGTAAATGGTATCATCGGAAAAGTACAGGGCATTAATAAACCAATTAATCCTCCGATAAAGCCTAAAATAAAGGTGCTGAACAATCCCTTATTATTTGCATTAGTAATTTCCTGATCTGCTACGGGATCACATGTGGCCTGACGCGCATAGGAAGTATCCACAACAAAATTTCCAAATATATTTGCCGGCGTTTCTAAAGATCCGGTTTCTGTATCTATCACTTCAATTATAGCATCTCCGCTCAATTTAAAGGTGAAATCTTTAATGCCGAATTTACATTGTATTGCATCACAGGTTTGAAAATCAATATATCCAATTATGGTGGCATTGGCCGAATCTACTTTTATTTTCTGCCTTACTTCTAATTTTTCGTGATAATATTTGGTGATCTTATTTTCAAATAATGGTTCCGGTTTATTTTCAGCATGTCCTATTTCTTCTGCCTTTCCGATCAACTGATAATTTTTCCCGTTATTTTCAAAAATAATTTTCATGGGTTGAGCTGCATCTTTGGGTGAATCCTGAGAATATAATTTCCAGGTAGGCGCAACAGTCGCAGTAAATTTTAACCAATACTCTGTATCATTTATTTTTTCAGTAGTAAATTTCCAGGTAACAGGATCTTTTATTTTGGAATAGTCGCTGGTAAAATCACCGTTATAAGTATTTGCAATAGCTGTAAGATCAAAACTAAAATCGTGCGAAAATGCCATACATTGTTTATCGTCGCAACTCATAAAATCGATATACCCTTTTACAGTAACATTTTTGCTGACTTTAACCGTTTGTTTGAGTACGAGTTTTTTATGATAAAATTTAATTACCTGATTTTGAAAAAGAGGTTCCACTTCCTCTTCCTTTCTTCCAAGCTCTGTCATTTCGCCTACCAATTCAACACCATCCGGAAGATCTTCGAAAATAAGTGAGGTTGGAATAGGTCCGTCTTCAGGAACATCATGTGAATACACTTTCCAACCCTCATCAATGGCCGCAACAAAAATGAGAATATATTCATTTGGAACTCCACTGGCAGTAACCGAAGTTTCCCATTTAACGGGTTTTAATAATTGGCCCTTGGCTTGAAAAGTGACTAAAAGTATCAGTAGAAATTGAAAAAACTTTTTTCCCATCAGATCGGATTTTGGCTGTGCAAAGTTAACGAATTAGGCCTCACAGCAGTTCGTTAAAAGGTTCTGTGACATTATTTTTACTGTTAAAGCTTATTAAATGGTCGCAGTAGAGACAACTTTTGCCAAAAATGACTCAAAAATCATTCTACCATCGGTGTTTCCGAGTATTTCTTCACTTGCTCTTTCAGGATGTGGCATCATACCGAAAACATTGCGCTCCTTATTGCAAATACCGGCTATATTATACAACGACCCATTTGGATTGGAGGCTTCTGTTGCCTCTCCATGTTCATCACAATAGCGGAATATAACCTGATCATTCGCTATAATTTCTTCCAAAACCTTTTCTTCCGCATAAAATCTGCCTTCACCATGAGCAATTGGAATTTTGAGCGGATGATGTTGCGGAACATACCTGTTTATCCTGCTGCTCGTGTTTTCGGCAGTGAGGAGAATATTTTTGCAGATAAACTGTTGGTTGTTGTTTTCCAATAAAACTCCGGGAAGCAGTCCGGCCTCGCATAAGATCTGGAATCCGTTGCAAATGCCCCACGCAAATCCTCCCGCGTTACAATGTTTGATAACAGCCTGCATGATGGGCGAGAACCTCGCAATGGAACCGGTTCTGAGTGCATCTCCATAGGAAAATCCTCCCGGCAGCATCACGCAATCGTTTGTGGTCAATCCACCCAGATCTTTTTGTTTGTGAAACAATTCTATCACCTCACATCCCATTACATTGCGTAAAACATGGATAAGATCCTGATCGCAATTGGACCCCGGAAAAGTAACAACACCAAATCTCATTTTTGTAGAGTTAAGCTGTAAAATTAATATATTGAAACAGGATTGTAGCACCTAAAAGCGTAATATGTATTATTTCAGGGGTCATTCGGTTTTTTGAGTGAAAAAAATAATAACTGATAAAAAAGGAGGTTCCCATCAATAAAAAATACAACCCGCCTGCATCAGCACTGGAATTGAGCAGAAATGCCGCTATTCCGAATAAAAAGAATGAAATAAAAGACCCGAGATATTTCCTCACCTGTATGAGGTTGGTGGAAAATTTATTGCTGTAAAAAAGTAACGAAATTATAAGCGCTATTCCGATCAGGATCAATTTCACGATGGTAATACTGCTGAAAAAAACGGACAATTTTGTAAGATCTGAGGGTATTTTAAAATGATTTTCCCAAAAAACCGGAAGCAGGTCAAACCAGAAAAATGCGGTTGCTACCAGGAAATAGACCACAATAAATCCTGACAAATACAAAATAAACTCCCGGAATGTTATGGAACGCATTCGTATTATTGCCAATAAGCTGTATATGCCATATACGATGGTAGGAAAAAATAAAAGAGAAACAAATCCGTTCAACAACCCGGTGTCAAAGTAAATGGTATCTGCTTTAGGTTTATTATAAGCGCTGAATATTTTAAATAATATCCATATTAATAAAAATCCGCAAAGTATCGCCGGAGTGTTATATACAATTTCTGGAAAAAAGCTGCACAATAAAATAAAGACCAGTGCGGGAAGGAGGGAGGGTTTTGTGTTCACCTTGCTTCCCTGCATCAGCATACTAATTAAAACTGCCTGGGTTATAATGCATGCAAGATTAAAAAATGGAACAATAAATTCCGGTAAATTGTTTAACTGAAACCATTTATTAAATAACAGATCGCCAATAAAATAATATGTAATTTCACCCGGTGGCAGCCCGCCCAATAATAATTTAAGATTTACTAATGCCGCATAAAGTATGAGCAAAATAAGCGAAACAGGGTTTGAAGATTGGAAAAGCCGTAGCACGTAAAATAATTAAAGTTGTAGTTTAACGAATGACAAGGTTTTTTTATAAATGCTCGGAATAATAATTTCATTAAATGATATTTGTTCTGCAGAGGAAGGCCGCAGTTGCACTTCCTGCTGATTTGCATTAAATATGCTTTTTCGGTCGAGGGTTCCGTCAGCTTCCATTTCGTATTGCAACACATTGGAATTCTGTTCCACATCCTCATTAAAAATAAAAGTGATCTTTTGTTTGCTGTTTATCAAAGCATAAGAAGAATTCACTCCTCTGTCTTCACGGCTTATTTGTTTTTTTCTGATGGTGTTATTCCAATCTGGAGTGCCATCGGGTTTTATGGAAAATAATAAAATATCATCGTATTCATAAAATTCTACCTGACGGGTGGATGTTCGGTAACCATAATATGGATCGTAATTTGTGTACTCGTAACTTTCCACTGTTTTATCATAATATTCCGCAACCAATAATGCGCCGCCATCAGCCCGCGGCACTATGTTGCCGATCTGATATACCGGTAAATTTTTTATCGCTTTTTCTGTCGCTAACCCTGCAATTTCATCAAGTGTTTCCTGTGGAAAAATATAATTGTGTTTTAAATTAATGGAGGAAGAGGATGGGTCTATTGTCATGTAATTATATCCAACCATATATTCCTTATCGTCCTCTTTCAAAAAACTAATGCCGATTATATTACCGGAAGCATTATCGATTGCATAATTCATTTCATCCATACAAAAATCGTTGCTGGTAATGTCGGTATACAAAACGCTTCCGCCTTGTTTTGGAAGTACATAGGAATATTGAATACCCGTTTTGTCTTTTTTACAATTGAAATCATCATTTTCAAAAAGAAAAACGGGCACACCCATATCTGTAATTACTTCTTTTATCAGGATGGGGCTATAGTTGTCATCAGGTAGATTGATATCGTTTTTTTGGAGTATGGCACCCTCGCCGTTGATCACAAGATCAAATAATTTATCAATTCTACCTGCACTGAATTCGTATTTATAAATGAGAAAATAGGAGTTATTTTTCGATTTGGTTATTTTAAATTCAGAAAAATTTTCTCCCAATTTAAGCGAAGTGGAATCTAAAATAATAGGTTCTCCTTTTTTTTCAATGTCTTCATTAAATAATTGAACAGCAAGAAAATTGTTCTTGTTTTCTTTATAGGTGTAAAAATGATAAATTTGTTCTCCGCTTTTGTAAACCTCTACCGATTCGTAATCCATTGTTTTGATCGTGATCTCCTTTTTGCGTTTAAAGGTCATTTGTTTATCATAAATATCGATCTCATCTTCAAACCGATATTTTTTATATATCAATACATCTCCATTTTTATTTTTACCGAGAATGTTATATCCCACAAGTTCAGTACTGATTTTTTGCGGGTCAGAAATAAATATTTTTTGAGCCTGCGCAAAGGCCGGAAGAAGAAAAAACAAAAAACAACAAAACCATATCCCTGATCTATTCACGCTAAATTATTTTTTTTTGCCATAAATTAAGGCAATTATTTGGGTATCAAAATTACATAAAAAACGTTTAGCCTCCTTTTTTGTTGTGTTGGTCCTGTAAAACTCCGGTAAGTAAATAATGATAGTATGTTTCCGACTAATTTTTTTGTTTCGGATCTAATGCGTCGCGCAGCCCTTCGCCAATAAGATTATAAACGGTTACGGTGATAAAAATTGCAAGACCCGGAAAGAGCACAAGCCACCAGGCACTGAATTTTTCCCTGCCATCGCTCACCAGGGATCCCCAGGTAACAAGATCGGAAGGAACACCGATGCCGAGAAAGGATAAACTTGATTCTATCAAAATTGCGGAAGCTATGCCAAATGCTATGGATACTAATGCCGGAGCAATTCCATTTGGAAGTGCGTGTTTAACAATGATATTTAGTTCAGAAAATCCAAGGGAGCGCGCAGCCTGAATATATTCCAAGTTGCGAATGCGCAAAAATTCGGCCCTCGTTAACCTTGCAATTCCCGTCCATGATGTTAATCCGATTATTACCATCAGATTTGTAATAGACGGTCGCGCAATTGCTGCAATAGTTAAAATTAGTATGAAGGTTGGCATGGCATAAAATATTTCAATGGTTCTTGAAATAATTGCATCTGCTGGAATAAACATGCGTTTATTTAAAAATGGCAGCCTGCCTGTTAATTTTCCTAATATTAAGAAAAGGAAAATTATCGCTGCAAAAATCAGAATACTCAGGAATAATTGGAATAACAAATTTAACCCCGAGGCATTTATTGCATCCTGTAAAATGTAATTTCTGGTTTGAAATGCATAAAACCATGCAACAAAAATACCGATCACAACCGTCCAGAATTTTCCTCTTGTGGTAACTAATCGGTTATCTCCGAAATATCCCGCGATAGCGCCAAGTAATAAGCCGATAATTGCAGCAATGGTCATGGAAATAAATCCAATGGTGAGGGATATTCGCGCTCCGTGAATTAGGCCGGCCATAAGATCATCACCTAAACTTCCCGTTCCTAAAATGTGCCGGAATTTTCCCGGCATTTCAACGATCTGTCCATTTTTGTCCTTAAAAAATTGTGGATCTCCCGGACCTTTGTAGCCGGTATTGAGCATATCCGTTTTTCCGGGAGAATAGGGGATAGGTGCCCAAATTACTTTTTCAAGATCCATTTGTTTCCAGTCGGCAATATCCAGTTGAATATTTTCAGTACTGCCATTCTCTTTTGTAACTAAATAATTATTTTTAAACGAAAAGGCGGGAAAATAACGATGCCCTTCGTACTTAATATAAAGTGGTTTTTGATTTGCAAGAATTGGAGCTAAAATTGCAATAATTGCGAGAAATAATAATATATACAAGGAAATATACGCGGGCTTATTATGCCTGAATTGTTTACGCGCATGTGCACGGAAAGAGAATTCGTTTTGCGTTTTATTTTTTTTCATTGATTATTGGAATAAGAGATCCGTGGATCTGCAATTGCATATAAAATATCAGCTATTAAATATCCCACCAGTGTTAATACACCCGTTAAAGTAAATACATCAATTATAACAGGGTAATCATTTGTTTGAATTGCGTGAAATATTTGTTGGCCCATGCCGGGTATGGTAAAAATAGTTTCCAAAATAACAGAACCACTTATCGCTAAAGGAAAAACATTGGAAAAAACAGTGATAATAGGCAAAAGTGTATTTCTGAAAACATGTTTATATAAAACCTTTCCATCACTCAATCCTTTTGCTCTGGCAGTGCGGATATAATCCTGCGAAATAACTTCCAATGCAGAAACTCTCGTTATCCTGCTTAAAAAAGCAAGTTGTGAATAGGTATAAGCAATAGTAGGCAGGATCAAATAAGGCAAACGCAAACGTATCACTTCTAAAAAATTGGCACCCTCCGGAATTCCGGTAACTGGTTGAATACCCGATGCCGGGAAAACAGAAAGTGCTTCTGTATTTGCAAAACCCATCAATAATAATGTAGCCACCCAAAACGTGGGCATGGAGTACAAAACAAAAAGTATAACAGAGGAAGTTCTGTCAAATAAAGAATTTTTTTTCGCTGCAGCTTTTAATCCAATGGGTAGACTGATCAAATATGCCAATAAGATAGAAATAAGGGTAAAAAACAACGACCATCGCATTCGTTCTCCAATTACATCCGATACCTTTAATTTTGTTTCATAGGAATATCCGAAATCCCCGCGGATTAATCCTGCACAGTCTTTACTTCCTTTTCCGCTCAACCAATTTCCATCTCCAAAGATCCATCGGTGATATTGATTGTATTTATAAAAATGAAGAGTTGGAATATAGTTTTTATATTTTGTGGCATTCTTTTGCATTTTCGCATATTGCTCTTCCGAATTATTTACCGCATCCCTGATATCAGCAAGAAACGGTAATTCATCAGCATAAAAACTTATTTGTTGAAGTTTTGCATTTATTAATTTGTGACTGTATCCCGTCTTCAAATTACCAATTTCGAATTTTAATGTGTTAATGGTATCTATGATGGCATTTCTGCCAAATAGGCTTATTTCTGCAGTATCGGGAGTAAGTCGCGCAACTGCAATATCAAGATCATTTATGGAACGGTTCCAGGCAGCTATCTCCGCCCAGTTTCCATATTCTCTCGTGAGTCGTTTCAGAGCTGTCCGCTCATTGTCACTATATATTTTATATAGTGTATCAGATGTGGCGAGCGTAGTTATACTGAAATAAAAAACAGGCAGGTCTAATCCGAGTTTTTTTCTCCATCTATCTTCTTCATTTTTGGTATTAGATTGATTCATTCCCATTTCACCGCCCGACTCGCCCGCCGAAACCATGCGATCCAACGGATCACCCGGAGCATTTATACTGATAATAAAGGCTAATAAGGAAATAATAATTAGTGTAGGAATAAAAAATAGAATTCTTCTGAGAATATATTTACTCATCACTCAATTAATTGAATTACCGGTAAAAATACACCAACTGTTAATATTTTAAACAAAAGTATTTACGTTTACATCGCAGCATCTTTTTTTGTAACACCTGTATTCATGCCATAAAGTGACAATAATCTCATATTATTTAAGATCACACCCGGGCGATCAAATACCATGATCTGATTGCCGAATCGTTTATGTAATATTATTTTTTTAGAGGTAGAATAAAGCATAATATACGGTTGTTCTTCATAAATAATGCGCTGTAATTCTTTCACCATCGGAATTCTTTTTTCATCCTCAACGGTATATTTTATAGAATCTATCAGCATATCCGATGTGGCATTCCCAAATCCTACATAGTTGGATCCGCCCATAGAATATGAAGAAGTGTGCCATATCTGAGTAAAATCTTCAGGTAATGAACCCGACGACCATGCACTAACATACATATCAAAATCGTGATTTCTCATTTGTTCATTTAGTGTATTTCCCTCAAGGCCAACAGGAATTAATACCACTCCTCCTTTATACGCTGCTTCAATGATCATATTCACTACGTCCTCGATAAATTTTTGTCCTGAAGGATATTTAAATTCAATTTTCATTTGGATCTTCTCTCCGTCTACAACCTTATCTCTGATATTATCTCCATCGGTATCTGTCCATCCTGCTTCCTCCAACAATTTTTTAGCCATTTCAACATCAAATGGAATTAATGCAAGGTCGTTGTTGTATTCAGGCTTCAATGGGGAAACTGTGGAAGCCTGTCGTTTTGCATAACCAGATGAAACTACGCGAATAATTTCATCAACAGGAGTAAGATAGGCCATCGCTCTGCGCACTTTAACATCAGTAAAGAATTTTTTATGATTCGTGCCATCAGGTTGCATATTGAGTCCGATATAATTAAAACTGAAGTTATCGGCAAACTGAATGTTATAGTTTTTATTGAAATTTGGTTCCTGCATTAATTCCAAAACCGATGTAGTAGGCATCCAAACCGAGACATCAAATGTTTGTGCCCGCATCTGTAATTTTTGTGTGTTCAGATCCTTGTCGATCTTGAAAATTATTTTTTCAGGATAGGATGTTTCATAAACCGTGGGGTCAGTTATTTTTTGTGTCCAGTGATTTTTTTTGCGTTCTAATGTTAATGATAGACCAGGTGTCCAATCTATTACTTTATACGGACCGGAAGTATTTAAAAAGTTTAAATCGTTTCCATATTTTGGATTGTTAAACTCATTGGCCCATTCCGCAAGTTTTTGTTCCCCATCGGCATTAAAAGTGCTATCGTTAAATTGTTTAAAACTATATTGTGCAAGAATATTCTTCGGATCAAAAAAACTGCGTTGCATTACTGCAAAATCTGCGAGAAAGGCAACATTCTGAATATATTGTTTTTTCATTTTGATGGTAAACGTAAATTTATCTTCTTTGTCAGGAATTACGTTTTCAATATTTTCAAAATATCCTTTGGTGGATGGATTTGCTGTGAGAGGACATTTATTTGCCTTCAACATAAAAATTGCATCATCCGCGGTAATAGGTGAGCCATCATCCCATGTAGCATCTTTTCTCAAGGTATAGGTGTAACTCAGTTTATCTTCCGAAATTTTCGGCATTGCTTCAGCAAGGTCAGGGCAAACATCAAGATTCAAAACATCACTCCTCAAAATAAAGTTTGAAGTATATTGTTGCACCCAGCTACGTGAAGTATTTCTTCCATTTGTTGGATGCAGGTTGTCCGGATCGCCTACAACGTGATTCACGATAACATTCGATTTACTCCATTCAGGTAAGATGGAGTCGGCATCAGGTAAAACAATATATTTTAATTTATCAGAAAATGCAATGGTTTCTACTCCTTTAGCATTTTTATCATTCCCGCATGAACTAACTATAGCAGCGCAAAGCAGAATTAGATAAAACCTGGAAAAATGAACTGTTTTCATTATCGCATATTTACATGAAGCACCAAAGTAAACGAATTATAAGCATTTTTTAAACCTTCCCGGAGTTAAATTGTATTATTACTTTTACCTGACAAAGGATTTTTTATGCAAAAGGTTATGATTACCGGTGGTTCGGGTTTGATAGGTCGGCAGCTTACGGAAATTTTAGTAGCCGGAGGGTATAAAGTTCACTGGCTCAGCAGAAGCAAAAAACAAGTGCCGGGGGTTGCTGTTTTTTTGTGGGATATTGATAAGGAATTTATTGAAGAAAGCGCTTTTAATGAGGTGGATGTAATTATTCATTTAGCGGGCGAGGGCATTGCTGATAAAAGATGGACAGCGTCGAGAAAAAAAATGATAATTGAAAGCAGAACAAGATCCACGGAATTTTTAATAAAAAAACTTCGGGAAATTCCCAATAAGGTAACATCTGTAATCTGTGCTTCCGCAATCGGATTTTATGCAGCCAACACGAATTCGATCATACCTGAAGAGAATAATTCAGGTGAAGGATTTCTAAGTGAGTCTGTTTCCATTTGGGAAAATGCCACTAAAAAATTTACAGAGCTCCCAATTAAACTCCTCACCCTTAGAATTGGAATTGTATTATCCAAAAATGGCGGAGCTTACAAAGAATTGATTCAAACAAAATCGCTCGGAGTTTTGCCATTAATGGGAAACGGAAAACAAATTTATTCCTGGATTCATATTGAGGATGTTTGTAGAATTATTTTATTCCTTTTACAAAATAACCTCAGTGGAATTTATAATGCAGTTGCACCGGCTCCCGTTTCTCAAAAACATTTAATGCGAACAGTAAAAAAATATTCCAAAGGATTTCAAATAATAATTCCGGTGCCCGCCTTTGGTTTAAAATTAGTTTTAGGAGAAATGAGTAATGCAGTATTAAATTCCCAAACGATAAGCGGGGAAAAAATATTAAAAGCAGGGTATAAATTTAAATTTCCCGATATTTATAGTGCCATTAAAGATCTTGAAATGAGTAAAGGTCGTGAGGCGTGAGGCGTGAATCGTGAGTCCGGTTCTTCAGCGCATTGGATCTCTGTATTTTGACCATAAACTTTTTTCCAAATCGAAGCATACTCTCCTCAGCTAATGAGTAATGAGAAATGCCCGCCCGGATGACCGGTCGGACGGGAGTAATGAGTTTGTTCCTGCACGGATTAAACATAAGCCAAATGATTTTATTTCAGGATGTTGAAAATTTGTTTAATTGTAGAGTCGCAATGCATTGCATCTCTACAATTAAACAAATTTTCAACCGAGATCTCAGAACCGAAACATGTAGTGATCGACGCAGGAGATCTACTACATGTCAGAACTCAGAACCGAAACATGTAGTAATCGACGCAGGAGATCTACTACATGTCAGAACCCAGAACTCATTTATTCGCCGCCAACCCCATACTTGTTTTAAGCATATTAATAAAATCTTCCCGATAACCATAAGTATCCAATCCTCTCGCAGAGTTTGCAAGTTTTATTGCTTCTTCATAGGTTGCATCACCTTTAAATTCGCTGTCGCGTAATATCATCCCAAATTCAACCACTGCACTTGCAAAACGGAAATTATCGCTGGTAGATGCAAGAGGAATTGTATTTGCCGAAAGTGATTTTTCTATTAGTTTGCTTGTCTCACTATCAGGAGCTTTAAATCGCAATTTTAATGTCATGATCTCGTCGGTATTATATGCATTTTTATTTACAGCAGTGGTCTGATATTTTAAAGATTCGCCTTCAGGTTTTTCGTTCAGTCCACTTGGTTGGTATTGATTTGCGCGCAATTTAATTTCATATAAAGCAGTAACGCGATGGCCTGCTCCGAGTTCTCCGGCATCTTTGGCATCGTTTGCAAAATCTTCATTATTCAAGGCTCTGTTCTCATATCCTATCAAACGATATTCTTCTACTAAAGCAGGATTGAATTCTATCTGAATTTTTACATCTTTTGCAATGGTAAAAAGCGTTCCGCGCATGTCGGTGGTGAATACTTTTTTTGCTTCTTTTTCATCATCAATATAATAATAGGCACCATTTCCATTATCGGCGATGGATTCCATTTTGCTGTCTTTATAATTTCCTAATCCGAAACCACAGATGGTTAAGAATACACCTGTTTTTCTTTTTTCTTCCACTAACCTTGTCATTTCCGCATCACTGCTTGTGCCTACATTAAAATCACCATCTGAACATAAAATAACTCTGTTATTTCCTTCGGGGATTAAATTTTTTACGGCTATATCATAAGCGAGTTTAATTCCTGCACCACCTGCTGTACTTCCACCCGCTTCGAGATTATTTATTGCGTCTTTTATTTTCTGTTTATTGGAACAAGTTGTGGATGGTAAAACCTCTCCTGCCGCACCGGCATAAACTACTATTGCAACCCTGTCTTTTTCATTTAAATTATCAATAAGTGAATTTAGCGAATGTTTCACAAGCGGTAATTTATTTGCAGATTGCATACTGCCGCTTACATCAATTAAAAATACAAGGTTAGATGCATCAGCCTCCGAATAATCAATATCCTTCCCTTGTAATCCAACCATAATTAATCGTGTGGATTTATTCCAGGGACATTCACTCATTTCATAATTAATGGAAAACGGATCATTTCCTTTTGGTTTGCTGTATGTGTAATCAAAATAATTTACCATCTCTTCAATACGCACTGCATCTTTAGGTGGCACTTGTCCGTAATTTATAAATCGGCGGATATTAGAATATGATGCATTATCAACGTCAATGGAAAAAGTAGATAATGGATTCCCGATCACTTTTTTGAAAATATTTTCATTAATTGCATTATAAGATTCTGTGTTGTATTCCGATCCATAAACACCGTCCATCTCTAAGGCATCTTCGGTCATATAATATCCGCCTGAAAGACTTTCACTGGAAGCATCTTTTCTGAAGTATAATTTATCAACTTTTGACGGTGAGGCTTCGGCTTCCGAAATGTTCTTTTCATCTTTTACAATTTCCTCCACTGTGATCTCTGTTTGTAATGAAATATCCAATTTCAATTGCTCCTTATCTTTTAATTCCACTTTTTTTTCTGCGGTCGCATAATTTTTCTTGGTGATTTTCAAATGATATGATCCGGCTTCCAGATTTTCAAAAATATAATTGCCAAGAGAATCGCTTATCATTTCTCTTTTTCCATTTTCACCCTTTAACTCCACCGTTGCATTGGATAACGGATTCCCGAAATCACTGTCGGTAATTACACCAATAATTGTGGAAGAGCCGGTAAAGGGTAATGCATTTATTTTATTGCTGCTTGCGATTATTATTCCTGTTAACAATAAAATTGTAACTCCGGAATAAAGAATGATCTTTTTCATCATGAAATATTTTGAGGTTAATAATTTGTTTCGGGAAGGAGATGCGAATCAAATTAAAATTCCATAATAGGGGGGCGTGAAGCGTGAAGCGTCAATCGTGAATCCGTGTGAGTGGTGAGTGGTGAGTAAGTTCTCGAAAGCCGGGACTTTTTACACCTGACCAATGACACCTGACTGTGTTTTCGAGTTTAAATCCAAGCCGGATTCACGCCTCACGATTGACGATTCACGAAATGAGTTATGAGTTATGAGCCTGCCGACAGCGCAGCGGCAGGCAGGTTTGATCCTTGATAGCCGGAACTTTTAACACCTGACCAATGACACCTGACCAATAATCCTCAATCCCGTCTCCAAAGCACCATCCGGAGCAGTCTAAATACTACATACTAAATACTAATTACTATATACTAATTTCAATCAAGAAGCATATCAATAAACACCAGGTCGCCGCCAACATCTTTTGCTTTGCGAACGGTATCTCCTTCGTGGGAGACAACAATTCTGATTACGATGTCATCGCTTCCGCGTGCCATAAGATATAAAGGTTCGCCAATGGTAGCAAAAACATCCTGTTTCCACGAACCTTTTTGAGCATAAACGGTCTCAGGAGTGCCGTCGGCCCTTAAAAATGTTACATCAAATTCATCCCCGTTTACACGGTAGGTGATTTTTTTTGTTTCAGGTAATACCTCTTCGTTACAAGCCTGGAGGAGAAAAAAACTAGCTATCAAACACAGAATTACAGTCTTCATACCTTCTTAGTTTTAATTGGAGGACTAAGATAACACAATTGTAATGTGAATTGTATAAGCAATGGGACAGTGAATGTGACAGGGTATTTTTGTGATATAATTAGGTGGTCACAGTTAAAAAATCTTATTTTATTGACCTTAGCACATTTTTTTACGTGCGATTTCATATTCTTTTAATAGATTTTGTATGATGACAGAAGCTGGTAATATCTCTTTAATAGTTGCGCTTATCTGTCCGATCTCCAATTCGCCTTCTTCCAACTCTCCTAAAAACATTCCTTTTTTTGCCCTACCTCTTCCTAAGAGTATTTTCAATTCGTCCACAGAAGCTTTATTGATATAGGCCTTTTCCACCTGCGCGTAAAATTCATTTTTTATCATCCTTACAGGTGTGATCTCCTTTAGGGTTAAAACGGTAGAGCCCTCGTCAGTATTGATTATCCTGTGTTTAAAATTATCGTGTGCTGAACTTTCCACGCTTGCTGCAAATCTGCTTCCTATTTGAACTCCCTCTGCTCCAAGCGCCAAACACGCAAACATTGCTCTTCCATCTGCAATGCCACCTGCTGCAATAACAGGAATATCCACCGCATCACTAACCATTGGTATTAAACATAATGTGGTTGTTTCTTCACGTCCGTTGTGACCTCCTGCTTCAAATCCTTCCGCAACTACAGCATCACAACCGGCTTCCTGCGACTTCAATGCAAACTTTTTACTGCTCACAACATGCACAACAGTAATCCCATGATCTTTTAATTTTTGTGTCCACGTTTTAGGATTTCCTGCACTGGTAAAAACAATTTTTACTCCCTCCTCAATTATGATATCAATATGTTTATCAATATCTGGATATAACAAAGGAACATTTACTCCAAAAGGTTTTTTTGTGGCTCTTTTACATTTTTGTATGTGTTCTCTCAATACATCAGGATACATACTGCCACTTCCAATTAATCCCAGTCCTCCCGACTCACTTACCGCACTCGCCAATCTCCACCCACTACACCATATCATCCCTGCTTGAATGATAGGATATTTAATATTAAATAATTCTGTTATTCTGGTTTTCATTTATAATAGATATAGGACATAAGACATAAGACATAGGACATAGGACATAGGACCTAGGACATAGGACATAGGACATAGGACTTTAATTAATTTAAAATGTAAAATTAATTCCAATTCCAGATTTGAAACAGGAAATAAATTCTTTAATTAAGAACAAACCCCCTTTTTTAACCTTACACACTTTCCTTCCTTTTTTATTCCTTAGATCCTTCCCCCCTGCTTGCCGGCAGGCAGGTTCGAATCTTCGAATCTTCTCCCCCTGCCCGACGCGGTCAGCAGGCGGGTTCGAATCTTTAGTCAAAACTCTGACTCAAATCAATCTCCGTATTATCTCCAATATTTAAACTCTGACTCAAGCCTTTAATAAAGGTATCGCTTCCGATAACAGAATCATGTAAAACAACATCATCAATTGTGGCATCATTTCCAATAATGGAATTGCGCACGATCGAATAATTTACAATGGCATTTTCTCCTAAAGTCACATTAGGTCCGATTATAGAATTCTTAATTATACAATTCGCTGCGATACTCACAGGCTCAATAATGATGGTATTTTGATAAGGCCAGGTGCTATTTTGCGGAGGATGTAATTTTTTTAATAAAATGGCATTTGTCTCCAATAAAATATCTTTTTTTCCGCAATCGTACCAGTTTTGAATTTTAAATCCTTTGAAAATAATTCCTTGTTGTATCATCAGCATTAATGCATCGGTTAAATGATATTCGCCCTGCGTTTTAAATGCGTGTTTTATTATTTGTTCCAGTGCAATAAATAATTGTTCACTTTCTTTTATTTTATATAATCCCACCAAAGCTAAATTCGATTTTGGTATGGATGGTTTTTCAATTACACGCAAAATATTAAAATCATCATCCACTTCCGCAACTCCGAATTCTCTCGGATCATCCACTTTTTTTAACCCAAGTGCTGAAGTGGATAATTGCATAACCGATTCAATATCCGCTTCAAAAATAGTATCCCCTAAAACGATAAATAATTCTTCTTCCGGTTTAATAAATTCTCTTGTTAAATAAATTGCATGTCCCAACCCCTCTCTTTTATTTTGGATTACAAAATGCGTTGTTAAGTGAGGATAATTTTCTTTAACAAAAGCCTCAATTTTTTCACCCAGATACCCTATCACAAATATGAACTCTGTAAAACCGGCCTTTACCATACGGTCGATAATAAAACCAAGTATTGGTTTTCCGGCCACAGGTATCAATGGTTTTGGCTGAGAATAGGTGTGCGGTCTTAGTCGGGTTCCAACACCGGCAACGGGTATAATGGCCTTCATTTTTTTAATTGAGCGGCTAAGTTAGCCGTTACTTTTTAATAGTAAAACGATTTTATGTGACAGTTTTTGGCAATTTGTGAAGATATTATGACATAATTATTAAATTTGTTCTCCCAAAATCAGGCTGATATTCAAAAACAATCGTAAATTTATCAGTTCAAATCTATCGCCTTAAAAACCTAAACCAAAGATAGGATCATGAAAAAAAAATTACTCCTCCTCACCCCGCTATTTTTATTGACCCTCGTAACACTGAAAAGTCAGGTTGTGATCAACGAATATTCTGCCGCAAACTATACCGATGTTGCGGATAATTACGGAGAATATGAAGACTGGATCGAATTATACAATGCAGGTGTAGCATCAGTTGACCTGTCAGGATATTATTTGAGCGATCGCGAAGATGATCCTACCAAATATACC
The DNA here is from genome assembly GCA_044227505.1 of Chitinophagales bacterium. Lineage (GTDB taxonomy): Bacteria > Bacteroidota > Bacteroidia > Chitinophagales > BACL12 > UBA7236. Next base: position 24,035 of record JBGAWP010000040.1, read on the forward strand.
ATTCCGGCAGGTGTAACCATTGCTGCAGGTGGTTTTGTGCGTTTTTGGTGTTCTTCCAGAAACCTCTTCGCTGGAACCAACTATCACACAAATTTCAAATTAACTCAAACTACCGGCGCTGAAGCAGTAGTGTTTGCTGATGCTACCGGAACAATAATCGATGTTCAACAACTCGACAATCCGAATCAAACTGACCATAGCTGGGGGCGTTCACCAAATGGTGCCGCAGAATGGAAAATTTTCACGAGTCCTACTCCCAATGCCTCTAACACAGGTACCGTTAAATTAGCATATGCCGAAAAACCGGATATGGAACCTAATGCAGGAAATTATGCAGGTTCAGTAACTGTAACCATTTCTGTTTCCGAACCTAATATGACAGTAAGATATACATTGGATGGTAGTTTCCCAACTGCAGCTGCTGCCGTATATACCGGTGCCATTACAATTGATGAAACCACAGTTTTAAGAACAGTTGCCTATCCAGTTTCAACAGATACTTTCCAAAGCCTTTGCTCCACAAATACCTATTTTATAGATGAAACATCCGAAGTTCCTATTATTTCACTTGCCGGCGAACAAATTGACGACTTGCTGAATGCTACCGGTTGGGGAATTGTTCCGGTTGGATCTTTCGAATTATTTGATAAGGATTTTAACCTGATTGATGAAGCTGTGGGAGAATTTAATGAACATGGAAATGATTCCTGGGCTTACGATCAAAGAGGGTACGACTATATTGTAAGAGACCAATTCGGTTACGACAACGATATTGACCACGAATTTTTTGCTGATGTTACCGATAGAACAGGTTATCAGCGATTGATCTCCAAAGCAGGGGCAAATGATAATTATCCTTCCTCCGATGGTGGAGCGCATGTTCGCGATGCTTTTGTGCATCACATTGCTGAATTGGATCATTTAGAATTAGATGAACGTTCTTCGTTCTTTAATATCATGTATTTAAACGGCGATTATTGGGGTGTTTACGATACCCGCCAAAAGGCAGATGACGCCGATTATACCGATTATTATTACGACCAGGGAGAATATGAAATGGATTATATCAAATGCTGGGGTGGTACCTGGGCAGAGTATGGAACAATGGCACCATGGAGTCCTTTTGTGACCTTTGTGACCACAAACGATATGACCATAGCAGCCAATTACGATTATGTTACCGATAATTTCAACACCTTAAGTTTAATAGATTATATATTGGTTAACACATTTTCAGTTTGTACTGACTGGCTGAACTGGAACACTGCATGGTGGAGAGGATATGACCCGGCAGGTGGTGCTAAAACATGGAGATATGTATTATGGGATGAAGATGCAACTTTCGGACATTATATAAATTATACCGGCGTTCCTGATGATTCCCCAACTGCCGATCCTTGCGATCCACTTACTCTTGGTGGAGTTGACCCTAACGGACATATTGATATTGCCAACGCATTGATGGATAATGAAAATTTTCTTTCTGATTATATCAATCGATTCGCCGATATGATCAACACTACTTTCGATTGCGAAATTATTTTGGGAAGATTGGATAGTATGCGAGCAGTTATTGATCCGGAAATGGAACGCCATACCGATCAGTGGGGTGGTTCTTATGCCGGATGGAGTTCAAACTTTGATGAACTCCGCGCATTTATTGAAGAGCGCTGCGCGTTTTTACCAAGTGGAGTGGAAGATTGTTTTGATGTAACTGCCTATCCGCTTGTGGTGCAAATTGAACCCGTAGGTAGCCCTAACGATGTGCAGGTAAATACTTTGGTTCCGGCGTTTTATCCATATCCCGCAACGTATTTCAGCGGAACAACTTTAGGATTTAAAGCAATTACAGATCCCGGTTATACTTTCGACCATTGGGAATTTTTAAATCATACCCCAACTCCGGGTATTACGGAAGATTCTGTAACGGTTTCTTTAACCTCTACCGATACAATTACTGCATGGTTTATTACTACGGAATTACCCATGTATAATTTCACTTTAAATGTTGAACCTGCAGGTGCAGGAACTGCCGTTGTGGAAGGATTGGTTCCGGGTGGATATCCGTATTCAACAACCTTTATCAGCGGAACTATGGTTGATGTGGAAGCAACAGCAAATCCGGGTTATGCATTCGATTATTGGGAATTGGAAAATCACACTGCCAATCCTGATCCATTTACTCTGGATATCTATTTTGCTTTGGCCGATTTTGAAAATGCAACCGCGCATTTCCGTTTTATGAATGGTATTGAAGAAGAAGAAGCGAGCATCGCCTTAAATGTTGTTCCATCCGTAACCAATGGTGCAATTACCGTTAATTATCAATTAAGTGAACCACATAATGAGATCCTGCTTGAAATATTTTCTGTAACGGGACAACTCATCGCGCAAATAAATAAAGAACAAGTTATTTCCGGTGCACAGGGATCACATACAGTTGAAATTAATTTAAACGATTATCAAATTGCAAACGGAATGTATTTCATTAAAATGACCAGCGGAAGCCAGTCGATGAATGAGAGAATTATTTATAATAAATAAAATATTTTTTAAGCATATTAAAAAAAGGCTGCCGGTGGCAGCTTTTTTTATGTACCAATGGAACAGCCGGATGTACCAATGTACAAATGAACAGCCAGTTAACGAATCACCAAAAAGTTGATCTACGGGCAGAAAATAAATTATCAAATTATTAAATTACCAGATTATTAAATAAAGTTTACCTAAACCCCGGGTAGGGGTGGCATTATTATAGTAAAATATTAGATAATAATCGGCTAAAACCCCGGGTAGGGGTGACATATCCCACCATGTAAAAACGGTATTATAAAATAGGTTGGTGGATTTTTATGGAACAGAAATTAAACCCAAATAATTTCCAAAAAATAATGTGTAAATTCGTAAAGCTTTAATTAATTACATGTATAAATTTATTATCTCCCTCATTTTTATAGTTCACTTATATTCAATTTCCTTTGCTTGCACCTGCGGGTCAAAACCTAGCATAAAGGATAGTTGGGAAATTGCCAGTCAGGTTTTTATTGGGGAAGTAATTAGCATGGATTCTTCCGACAATATATTTTCTTCTTATGGGTCAAAGGTTCAGCTATACACTGTACGAATACTGGAAAGTTATAAATATGGTTTTAATCCGAAAAATAGTATTAGAACTTTTACAAATACAGGTGGCGGCTCTTGTGATAGGAATTTTAAAGTGGGAGAAAAATATTTGATCTATGCTGATACCAGACATTTCGCAACCTTTCTTTCGGCATCAGAATGTTCTCGTACAGATTTACTTCAAAACATTAGTGAAAAGGAAATAGAGAAGTTGGAGGAATTACATGAAGAATGGAAAGATAGTAAAAACGAATCGTCTCATTTATTGTCAAAACAGGAAATTGATCGCGATAATGGTTTATTAATTGCAACAAACGAAAGATTAAACAAGGAAAACAGAATCATCATAATTATATCTTCTATCATTATTGTCATCTTATTAACCTCACTTATCATTTTATGGCGAAAAAAATTTGTTAAATAAGCCATTTAGCCCTAATTTGGCATACAAAATTTGTAGAAATTGGTCAATTGTTTGCAAAATTTGCAATTATTAATCCCTAACAAGAGCCAATTCTGAAAAAAATGAATATCGAATTAAATTTATTTTATGAAAACTTTAGCTTCCACCCTTATAACAATTCTTTCTGTTGTTTTACTGACATCTTCGTTTACCAACAAGCAAAGTCCGGATAAAATAGTTTCCGGCATATATGGCATTTGCAGTATGGAAAATGGAGCAGGTGCTAAGATCGAACTGACAGTAAATGATGATCATACCTTTCATTATTATGATAATTTTGATCAAACAAAAATTATTGATGTAAAAGGTAAATGGATCTTAAACGGAAATACAATTCTGTTAACTGACTTTGAATCTGAACATGCCATTCACGATAAATGGGCAATCGACGCAAAATATCAATGTATTAAATCCCGTAAAGGATTAGAGTGGACCAGACTTTGTCATTTGAATTGATACGGTTCTCTGCAACTATTCAGAATGCCAGGAAATTTTTTTAAATACATATTTTATCTCTTTTTGGTAATTTGTTTAATAACTATCATTTATTCATTTTACGCATTTGACTTTATTGAATTAGATCCGGCGGTAAACTGGACCATGAAATATTTCGCACTGCCCATTTTAATTATAATGATACCTTTAAGTTATTTCATTTATCAAAAATTCATTCGGCAAAAAGAGAAAAAAAGATACTTGTCTGGCATATTCGTATTTTTCAGAGTATTTATGTTAACAATAGGTCTATCCATAATTTTAATAGGTACAACATTAAGTTTAATAATATTAACCAATGGATATTTGGGTAACACCCGATCAATAACAATAAATACTATTGTAATTGACTATGAAATTACCGGGGAAGGATTTAGAAAAGGGCCTCCAAAACACTATATTAAAATAAATGTTCCGCAGGTGGATAGATTGGTGGAATTAAAAGTTGACAGAGCATATATAATAGGCGAACCTTTTATAAAAACAATGAACATCGGGAAATGGGGTTTATTTTATTCCAATGATTAAATATTTTGTAACAATTTAAATCAACTCCCCACACCTTTTACAATATTTTGCATCCTTATCATGTCCTTCCTTTCCGCATCTCGGACAAACCTCATTTTTTTGCTCATTTTTTCTTGCAGCGAGAGCCATTTCTGTTGTGACAATACCTGTCGGAACGGCAATTATTCCATATCCCATCATCATGATAATACTTGCAACGAATTTACCTAAGGGGGTGATTGGAGAAATATCACCATAACCTACGGTAGTGATGGTAACGATAGCCCAATAAATACTTGCTGGAATAGATTCAAATCCATTTTCTCCACCTTCCACCAAATACATTATAGATCCAAGAATTACTACAAGCATTAATACAATAAGCATGAAAATACTGATCTTTCGTAAACTTCCTTTTACGGCAACAACAAGAAATTGCATTTCAGTGAGAAAATGCGTCAATTTAAAAATACGGAAGATACGTAATATTCTCAAAGCTCGTAATACAAGCAGCGATTGCGCACCAATAAATAATATACTTAAATAGCTTGGAATTATTGCGAGAAGATCGATAATGCCTAAAAAACTAAATACATAACTCAGGGGTCTTTTTATACTGATAAGACGCAAAATATATTCTATTGTAAAAAGGATTGTGAATACCCATTCCAGTATAAAAAATAATCTCCCGAACGATTCGTGCCAGACTTCCACACTGTCGAAGATCACAATCAATATACTCAGGATTATCAACACAAGCAATGAAACATCAAATGCTTTTCCGGCAGCAGTATTCGATTCGTAAATTATTTCCTGCAGTCTATTGCGTATTTTTTCTTTTTTTTCCTTCAACATACACAGATTCTTTAATTCCAAAGATTCGTTAAAGATAAATACTAATAAATCATTAAATTTACTTTTTAAAACCACTCTTTATGAAATATCTGTTCTGCTTACTTCTTGTCATTTGCTCCTTGTTAACGAAAGCACAGTCTCCTGGCCTTGTAAACCCTGACCCACAGAAGCAGACCTTCATAGTTGAAGCCTCCTGCGGCCAATGCAATTTCGATCTGTCGGGCAAGGGTTGTGAACTCGCCATTCGAATGGATGGAAAAGCATATTTTGTTACGGGAACTGATATTGATGATCATGGTGATGCACATGCCCATGATGGTTTTTGTGAAAGTATAAGAACTGCAGAGGTGCAAGGAGAAGTGGTAGGAGATAAGTTTAATGTTAGTTTTTTCAGATTGCAAAAAGTAGGGCAGAATAAAAATCCTGAAAAACAATAAAATAATTTTTTCCAAAGAAAAAGATTTGATTCAACCACCAGATTCCAAACCCATCTGAACAATTATGCGATCAAATTTTACATTTTTTTTAATTCTTATTACTACTGCTCTCAGCGGGCAAAACAACAATACTTACCAAAAATTAACGGATTCACTCATTAAGGCAGATAAATTGGAGGAACTTTTATTTTATTTCAATTCTGAATTAAAAACGAAAACTCAGGATGATACGTTACTTAGTTGGGTAGGATTTGCTCATATGATGAATGATGACCTCGATTCTGCTGAAATATATTATAAACAATCTTTAAAAATAAACCCAAATTGTTTTCAATGTTATTTGAATTTAAGCAGGATATATGGTTTTCGTGAAGATTATATTACAGCATTTAATTTTGTAGAAAAAGGAATTGCAATCGATCCGCATAATGCAGACATCTATTCCCTGCGCGCAAACCTGAAACAATTTACTAATAGCAAGATCGGTGCACTTATCGATTATGATAAGGCCATTGAGCTCGATCCTGATAATGCAGAACATTATCTTCAACGCGGACTTTACAATGCAAATCAGGGATACTTATTGTTGGCAATTGCTGACCTTAATAAGGCGGTAGAATTAGCTCCGGAAAATTATTATTGTTATTTTCAAAGAGCTAGTATTTATTATGAATTAAATAAACCTGAACCGGCATTAACCGACATAAACAGATCAATTGAGTTGAAACCGGATGAAGCTACCCTATACCTAGGAAGGGCTTCAATTTATAATTTGAAGCAGGAGTATAAAAATGCGATCGCCGATTATTCCAAGGCAATTTCCTTAGACCCGGAGGATCATTTAACCTATTTTTACAGAGCGGGATCCTATTATAATCTGGAAGATATGGAAGCAGCATGTACTGATAATCTATATCTTAATTCCTTAATTGAAAACGGAAAAATAACTGACCCAGCCTTGATCACTGAGGTGAAAGGGAGCATAGGTGACATTTGTGTTGATTCAAAGCCGAGTTACTATTATCAGCGCGGAGTGGCGTTCTATAATTTGAAGGAGTACCAAAAAGCTATAGATATTTATAATGAAGGGTTAAAAAAATTTCCTGAGAATTCAATGACTCTAAATTTCATGGGGAATGCCTTTATGGCATTGGGAGAGTATCAAAAAGCGTTTGAAAAATATGAACAATCATTAAAATATAAAGAAAATATATTAGAAGAGATAACAATTAATCCTCGTTTTGCCGGAGCATCTAAAGAAACAATTAATAATTTTTATAATGCTTCTTTGGCATTAACTTATTATAGTATAGCAGAATGTAAAATAAATATGGGATCAGAGGATGATGCTTTGGATGCTATAAACATAGCCCTGGATTTATTACCCAATTTGATCGAATTCAATATTGAGGGATACTATAATTTAAAGGGATTTATTCTATTAATACGCGAAGAATATGAAAACGCAGTGAAAGAATTTGATAAATGTATTCAAATAGATAAATATTTTACTATGGCTTATGTTTATCGTGCGATTGCAAAAATCAGCTCCGTGGAAAAGGTAAAATATGTAGCCAATACAATTAACGGTATCATTGTAAATCAACCATTGAATATCAATTGGGTAATTCCGAAAAAAAACGAACTTAACTCTAAGGAAACCATGCTTGTTTCTGCTTTAAATGACTGTAATACTGCCATCGAACTCCAAAAAGATTTTGGTTATGCCTATTATATTCGGGGCCAGGTAAAACAAATGCTAGGCGCAGGCGAGTTTTGCCTTGATCTGATAACGGCCGAAAGCCTGGGACTTATTGTAGAACAAATACTGATAGAGGATTGTGTTAAATAAGAAAAGTACTGCTTACCTCGATCTATATTTTTATTTCTTTGAATAATTAGCAATTTTTATTGCAAAAATTATCTATTCTGTAATTTCCATTCACTATAAATAGTGAATCTGCTAAAAAAAATGGAAATAAAGCAACTCTTTGGAAATTATTTACCAGATTTGATGTGTAGAATTTAATGATATCGGCTGCAATAACCGGTATATCCTATTTACTAAATCTTTTTTTCAACTAAACCACACTGTAATGAAAAAATGTATTTTTTTATTCACGACCTTAATTCTTTGCGGTTTAAGTTATGCTCAGCCTAAACCTGAAAACATCGCTAAGATCATTCATCTCGATAATGATATATATCATTGGGATTGGGGCAATAAACCCGAGCATGTTAATTATGAGATCAAGGTGATCAAATTTCTGAATACAGAACAATATAATATTGATACTACAGCAGATGGAAACACCGACAGTCTCCAAACAATAGGTGATGAATTGTATGATACAGATTCTGATTCTCTCGAAGTGAAATATGTCTGGATGCGGCTTGCAACCTTTGTTCACGATTCTTTAATTCCATTGTTGGAAATTGAACAGAATACCTACGATGCCTCTGATTTTAAAGGTTATCTCGACAGAATAAAACATATTGAAACAATTACCTGGTTGGATTTTGTTTTTAGAAACGTGGTGCGTAAAAGTGAAATAAATCCGAGAGATACAAAATATAGTACTCATCAATTAAAGGAAATGTTATTTCTTATAAATAAAAGAATGGAGGAGATCATGGCAGATAATATATCCATGTACAGGTTTACAGAAACCTCTAAAAAATGGATACGTGGAGTGTATGTTGATCATGGAAATGATTTTCTCAGTCTGGCGAGTTGGTATAACGACGATAGGGATATGACAGGTTCTTTCCGCATAGAAATTGCCACCGACCAGTTTAAAATGCGTGTGTTTGATGGGTATTCCAATCAGAAATTTAATTTGAACAGCCGTAATTTTTATAGTTATCAATCCATATTTTTTGGAGGAGAGGGGTACACACCTTATTTACGAGATACAACTATTTTTAATTCAAGCACTGCAGTGGATACTAACGATAGACCTTATGCAGCATTTCAATATGTCGGAAGGGCAAAATTTCGGGTGAGCCGTCACGGAAAATTTCGCATGATGAACCAGTTTAAAATTGGAACCATTGGATCAACAAGACCGGGAATAATTCAATCGGTTATACACAGAGATGTTACCATCAGATCATATACTCCGAACGGTTGGGGTGCCCAAATAGCAAATGGAGGAAGAATTGGCTTCAGTGTAGAATATTATCCCGAATGGATGCTTACGCACCTAAGATCCAGAAATGGAATAAATCTTTCTGTTTTTTCAGAATTAAAATATGGAACCGACATGACCTCCGCAGGAATCGGTTTTGGTTATAGCAACAAAGGATTTTTGCAATCAGGCGGAATTAATTTGCCATTTGTCGACCGGTCGTCCACCACCTTTAAAGAATTTTTGCGATTTAATATTATTTATACAGGGCGGGTTAGTTATAGAAGAGTAATTCACAATTCTATGTTGGAGGGATATGGAATAATAAAGCACCGGATAGACGAAGATCCAACTTCGCCAATTGATGTGTATCATCTCCAGCCCGATCAAATGAAAAGAAATGTTTTTATTTCCGAGTTTTCGCTGAACATTCGTTTTAATTATTGTGGCCTTGTTCTAAAGCAGGTGATCATGAGCCCTGAATATGATCTTCCTGTGAATTCAATAACTTATCCTGTTGGAGAAAAAGGAGTTATTAGCAATCACAATACCAGTTCTTGGAATCATTATGGTACTGTGGGGATATTTTTTCTGTTGAAATGATTTTGAAAGATAAGGCCATTATTTTTTTTAATAAAAATGCCTCAATATTCGCCAGTGAGGCTTTCGCTCTTAGCGAAGGTCTCACTATCGGCATACATTGCAGTATTTTTAATCATATTAATTGTAACTTTATAGTTATGCATTAATATTTTATATCGAGGTAAACCCAACCAGCAGCCAATGTCAAAATATCAAGTGGATGAATTTCTAATGGATGAATACCTTAAAAAATGGAATAAACGCAGGCTCATAGTTTATGTGCTTGTGATATCAGTAATTCTCACATTAACCCTATCGATTACTTACCAAAATAGTAATTCCTCCACATTTTTAATGTATTTGTTGTTGATGTCAGTTATAATTGTTGTTGCTTTTTATTTTTCATTAAAATATGCAAATTCTCAGATCAGACAACTAACGGGAGGACAATATTTTATTGACGATTCCCTAATTAGGGTTCAAGGAACAGAAAAATCAGATAGGGAATTTAATCTTAACGAAATTGCAGTTATCCATAAAAAGTACTCAGGAACCATTATAATTAAAGGCAATATCTGGACTAAAATTAATTATCTCCGCCCCAAAAAATCATTTTATCAGGTAAATCATTATAATGTGATCTTTATTCCAACTATTACAACAAATTATATTGAATTAGTTGACAGAGTTAAAAAATCATCTGCGAATGCAATGAAATTTTAAAATTCATCTTTGCCAACCTTTTGCTATTGGTACTTTAATAGTTGATGACATTCAAATACAATTACATTTCTAAATAAACGAAATTCCCATAAATTTGTAAATAACTAAAATGTTTATTAGCCTCTTTTTTATTTTTTTTCTCGCACCTGTTACAATAATTCTTGCCTTGGTATGGCTATTCACAGGTAAAAAGTTATTTGGAAAGATATTGGGCGGATTTTGGTTGATTATTTTTTTGTTACTCGTAACAGGTAGAATATTTGATTATTTTACAACACCAATAAATCTTGATCGTGAAGATATTTACGGCGAATATATAATTGACAGAAATAAATACCCGGGTTTCCAAGCCGACTGGCAGTACAATCACTTCCGGTTCGAGATCACAAAAAACGACAGCATTTATTTTTATGTAACAGAGGGTGAAACTATTGTAAAAACTTACAGAGGAACCATATCTTTCCACCATGCATATAAACGGCCAAGGCTGATAATTAATATTGACGAACCCCGCCATCACATCATAGAAGATTATCCCACTTTAATAAGAGTGCCAAGAAATTTTTATTATGTTTTTAACTCGCCCAAGTTCGGCAATGTTTTTTTTACAAAGGGAGAATGGAAGTGATGGGTCAGTGTTAAAAGTTGGGGATAGGAAAATTTTCATAAAAGAAATACTTGTTAATTAATTTGTTTTGATTTAAGTCATAATCTAAGATTGCATCTATAGGAGCGGATTTTTGATCCTCCATAAAAG
>JBGAWP010000041.1:0-34722 GCA_044227505.1 Chitinophagales bacterium
AACTTGATCGGAAGAATTTGTTGCCATTTTTGAGTTTTTAGTGCACAAAATCGGTCAACTTATTTCAGCGGTCTACAAAGGGTGGGAAATGCATTAATTCAAACCTAGTGAGGCTTTCGCTCTTAGCGAAGGTCTCACTAACGTAACACTCAATAAAATTTCGCAAGAAATTTACTCCTCTCTCCTCTCTCCTCTCTCCTTTTTTGGGTATCAGGTATCAGGAATCAGGTATCAGGAAAACAATAGGTGGGAAATGCATTAATTCGAAGCAAGTGAGGCTTTCGCTCTCAGCGAAGGTCTCACTAACGAATAACAATAAAATTTCGCAAGAAATTTAAACTCCTCTCTCCTCTCTCCTACTTCTTCAAGGTCAACTCCACATACGCATCCATCTCTTCGATGTCCTGGCGAAGAATCATCTGATGTTTTGACAAAGATGTGATGATGAATTTTTCAATTCCATTGATGGTATCAGCGGTATAGTACATTGATAATTCTTTTGTTTCGGGATTTAATTCCCAGTTGCCAGGGGCACCATTGGAAAAATAATCCGATTTCATATTCATGGAATTATCGTCATTAAGCGTGTATACAGAAGATAAAAATTCTTTTTCTCCGGCTTCCACATATTCCTGCGGAATTCCGGGCACAGTACTTACAAATACATCTGCTTTCCATACACCACTTACATTTTCGTTGTTGATCTCCAATTCGGTGTTGCAGGAAATAAATGCCAGGAATAATATAGGTATGAATAATATCTTCTTAATCATAATTTATTGTTTGATGAATTTTATATTTTTAAATAGGTTTCCTGATTGATATAAAGTTAAAAAATAAATACCAGGGGAAAGTTGATTTATGTTTTCGATAAAATTATTTTCTCCTTCGTTGCATAACAGTGATTTGTTTTCCATAATTCTTCCTGTAACATCTGAAATTATTATTTGCAGTTCTTCAGCAGCAACTTGCGGAAAATTTATGGAATAATTTAATTCATTAAAAACAGGATTTTCTAAAACAGAGAGATTAAAACTATTTGTTGTTTCATTGGCAATTGCATCTGCAGCATCTCCGCTTTTATAAATTACCTGTGTAGTTGTTTCCACTCCAAGTATTTCCTGCGCATTTATTTGCAAAATGGGTATTCCGTTTTCTTTTGCCATCCAACGATATTCTAATGTTGTATAGGTAATTTCATAAGGAACATCAGCGTATACAATATTATCTGTTATCAAAATTTCAGAGCGCATTCTCAACACATCGAATGTTCCACCCGGTGTTGTGATGGATCCCCAACCATCTATTTCGTTTGTTCTCAGGCGTAGTTCGGTCCATGTTGCAACTCCCGGAATATCAATACTAAAACCGGTTTCTGAATTTGTATTGTCGTTATATGTTGCAGGAAATTCAAAAATGGTTTCTGTTTCATCATATCCGATAGGAAATGGAATACCTGCAATTATTCCTGCAAATCCTGTTTGTCCGAAAATATCATCATCGCGTTCGTAAAAATTAAAAACATCTTCTATGGTAATAAAATCATTTGCAACATCAAGTCCCGTTTGTTCGGCAACATCAGAAGCCAGCCATAAAAAAAAGTAAAAGGGATCCGTGTCGTAAACGTCCACCCAAATTGAAGTATCTGAATTGAGTGTTGTAAGACCGCTAAAATCCCAGGTGTGGTCCGGGCCGGTATCGCTTCCGTCGAAGGCTATAACAGGATTTGCATTAGTGACCAAGAATTCCTGTCCCTGATCTGCAATATCATCAACCGATAAAATGATCGGTGATTGAGCCGTAATTGTAAAAACAATTATTGACAGATAAAATAGTGAGGTAAATTTTTTCATTCTATAAAATATTTGTGAAGATAAGGCAAATATTGCTACCTTCAATACATGAAAACCCTGTTTAGTATTTTGGCTATAGTTATTCTGATTGCCTGTAAACCAAGCGGTGAAAAGATTGCACAACAAATGTTTGAACAAATTGAGGCACCTGATAAAAGTCTGCAGAAAATAGTGGTCACAACATCAAACGTTAATTCTTCACACGGAATGATGAGATTATACGAAAGAAAAGACACCGCAATCTCCTGGGGAAATCCTGTAATGTCGTTTGAAGTGGTGATTGGAAAAAATGGTTTTGCATTTGATTCCACGCAGTTTGAAAAATTGGAATTCGGGCATTATAAACATGAAGGTGACGGCTGCTCACCTGTTGGCATATTTACCTTTGGAAAAATATTCGGCTATCACGATACATCTGGTTTGAAAATGCCTTACGAACAAGTGGATGTAAATGATCTTTGCGTGGATGATGTCAACTCGAAATATTATAATTTATTAATTGATGATGATACCATTAATCCAAAAGATTATAAAAGTTACGAGCGCATGGAACGAGAGGATTTGCAATACGAATATGGTGTTTGGGTAAATTATAATACCGCACCACAATTGCCGGGAATGGGATCTTGCATTTTTTTACATATATGGAAAAATCCATCTCATCCAACTTCAGGATGCACTGCTATGAGCAAAGAAAATATGTTGAAATTAATCTATTGGCTGGACGAAAAAAAGAATCCTGTTTTAATTCAATATGTAAATACAAAATTTTAAATTCCTCGTTTTATTAAATTATATGCGTGTGCAATTTCTGTTGTTTGATCAACAGGAGCAGGAGGATTTTCCATTACAACTTCCGGAAATAATTTTGTTTTAAATCCTTCAAAATCTTTTGCCCATTCTTTGTGATTATATACACAAACAGGAAGGCAGGCGGAACAATATTTATGTTTTGCAAAATAGGGAAAACATTTTCCGGTATCTATCTGATATCTGTCGTTGCCAAGATGATCTTTTCCTGCAGCGGGATTTCTTTCATCGGGAATTGCATTTGCGGGACAATATCTGCGGCATGCCTTACAGGTATCACAAAATTTTGCGATACCGGCATCAATAGGTTTGTCAGTGCTGAGCTCTAAGGAGGTAATTACACATCCCAAACGAAAGAGTGGTCCCATTTTAGGATGAATTATTGAGCCGTGCCGACCCAACTCTCCAAAACCTGCTTTTAAAGCAAGCGGAATATGCATTACATCGCTGTCGCCAATGGGATGTTCCACTTTACATGCATATCCCAGACTTCTTACATATTCCGCAAGGGCGATCACAACCTCTCCGAGCGCAAAATAGATGCGCATACACTCAATGGCAGAATCATCAGAAGGAACTACCTGAAATTCGCGCCAGAGCATACGTTGGGCAACAACGATAGCATATTTTTCTTCAATTACCCTTCCTTTATAAATATCAGAGGCCTCTATCGGGGCAATACCACATTCATCAGCGCCTAATTCAAATGCTTTTTGTTTGATCAGAGCAGAAATTTCTTCGGGAGAATTAAATGTTCTTTTTACTGTATTCACGGGACCATCAAAACGGGGATACTGATAGGTTTTTATTTCATTTAAAATTTCATCCACCTTATCAATATGTATACTTCTTCCACCAACACTTGCATACCAAGTATCCCATGCAAAAGCAGGAGGTGAATTTTCGGAGCCTAAAAGCATATTAATTGATATCGAAGATACAGAGAAAAGCCTCATCTCTGAACATCATTTCATGAAACTTTTCCTGAAAATGAATATTTTAAAAGATTTACTGTTAGTGTAAAATGCAAAGTTGGTGTTAATAATAGTTAGCTTACATCCTTGATGGAACACTTTTCCTCATCACCACCAATTTTCACCAATATCTTTTATTATGTGTTTTTCAGAGACCGCGAGTTTTGGAGCAGCAGCTGTACTTACAACCATAGGCGTATTTACACTTAAAAAGGTTGAAAAACCAAATCAAATACTTTTTGCCTCCATTCCACTGATTTTTGCAGCACAACAATTTACGGAAGGATTCGTATGGATGTCGCTTTTACACCCAAAATATGCAGGTTTAGAATATATTTCCACCTTTTTATTTCTGTTTTTTGCACAGGTATTATGGCCGCTTTTTGTCCCACTTTCCATGTTTATTATGGAGAAAACCAAATCGCGCAAAACAATATTAATGTCATTTGCAATTTTGGGTATTGTAGTAGCATTATATCGCTTTTATTGGTTGTTGGATGTTAATGTACAAGCTAAGATCATAGAACACCACATTACCTATAAATTTGATACAAGATCGGATTTTACCAAATTTTATTCTGTGGTTTATTTCCTTACCACTGTTACTTCCACTTTTATTTCCAGCGGTAAAAAAATGAAAACATTGGGAATTGCCATTTTAA
Organism: Chitinophagales bacterium; assembly: GCA_044227505.1. GTDB lineage: Bacteria > Bacteroidota > Bacteroidia > Chitinophagales > BACL12 > UBA7236. The sequence goes on from JBGAWP010000041.1 coordinate 4,300, forward strand.
TTTCAGTAATAATCTCCCGAATTTTCTTTTATCATTATTTTATTTCGGTATGGTGTTTTATGGCTGCTATTATAAGTGTTTTCGTTTATATTATTATTAAGGAGATGAACCGAAAAGAAAGTTTAAAAACAGAAGTTCAGGCTTAGAAAAATGCTTTTCACAAATGTGAACATTATTGCAGGAAAATAATTGTACAATTTGTAGAAAACATTCAACATCAATAAACATTATTGTTTTTAAAAATCCAGCTCTGCCGAATTATCAGCACAATAATTTTGTGGCATATTATTTTAAGTAATTAGAATTCCATCTGCGGAGTATAGTCCGCAAACAATTCAAAATTTCTTAACAAATAATTCAATTAAAAATGAATAATTCAAAAACAAAATCCGGCAGCACTGCAAAAGGCAAGGCTACATAAAATGGTCGTGGTAAATCTACGAGTGCAAAAAAAACAGCGGTACCATCCTCTATGCAATCTTCACAACTCATGAAACTCTTTGAAAATGAGTTAAAGGATATATATTGGGCTGAAAAGGCATTGACCAAAGCGATACCAAAAATGATCAAAAAAGCTACTTCAGAAGAATTGATCGACGCACTTCAATCACATTTGGAAGAAACCACGGAACATGTTTCACGTTTAGAACAAGTATTTGGGCTAATAGAGAAAAAAGCTGTTGCGAAAAAGTGTGAATCAATGGATGGTTTATTAAAAGAAGCCGTAGAAATAATGGAGGAATGCGAGCAAGGTTCCATGCGTGATGCAGGAATAATTGCGGCGGGACAAAAGGTGGAACACTATGAAATTGCTACTTACGGAACACTTCGTCAGTTTGCAGAAACCTTAGGTTTGACCGAAGCAGCTGAATTATTGGAAGCAACTTTAGAAGAAGAAAAAATGGCTGATGAAAAATTAAGTGAAGTTGCCATGAGTGCAATAAATGTAGATGCCAGTGAAGTAGAAGCTTAAATTAAAATTTTTTATTATTTAAATAAGTGCAGTTGCTTTTTGACTGCACTTATTTGTTTATTAATAGTGAGCAGTCAATCCGAGCCAGTGAGGCTTTCGCTCTTAGCGAAGGTCTCACTAAAGGTACACGAAAAAAAACCCTTAATTAATTCAGGGGCCTCGCCAGGCATTTTTTCCTCGAAGTTATTGAGCCTTTTGCATAAAGAAGATCTCACTAAAGGAGCCTTCGAAATTTCTACCTCAATTTGGAACACTCTATCTACTAACTACTAAATACTTTTTTTATATCACCTCTAAAATTTTCTAGTGCGGGACTAATGGAAAGGTTGGGTCGCTTCGCATGAAGTGAGAGAATTCCTGTAAAGATCCCGAATGAGAAAATCTAAAATAGGAATAGATAAGATGAAGATTTTCTTTCCAATTAAAAATTAATATAGGTGTGAAGGTATAAGAAGATTTTCAATTCGGGATAAATCCCTTTAGAGCATGCAATTAATATGATTATTAGTGCCGTAGGCATGACATATTAAAAACTTCAATGCCGGCGGGAATTATGAATGTTAAATCTATCTCCGATCGTCGCAGAGTTCCTGAAGGAACCTTGCGGGGGAAATTTTATGAGGAAGAAAGGAAGAAAATGATTATTAAATAGGTAAATCTACTAATTGACAGCAATCGCAAATCCGCCGCGGCGGATGACATTATTATAGTACTAAATGGCTAAAAACATTCAAACCCCGTTAGGGGTGACATTATTATAGTACTAAATGGTTAAAAAAATTCAAACCCCGTTAGGGGTGACATTATAACCCATCATCCAAAACCGTACTGTGGACATTGGAAGATCCCGAATGAGAAAATCTAAAATAGGAATAGATAAGATGATGATTTTCGATTGAATAAAAACTGGAATTTAAATTGAAGATTTCAGAAGATTTTCCATTCGGGATAAATCCAACTAATGGAAAGGTTGGGCCGCTTCGCATTAAGTGTGCAGAATCCCTGTAAAGATCCCGAATGAGAAAATCTAAAATAGAATTATTCAAGATGAAAAATTTGTTTCCAATTGAAGAGCAAAATGAGCTTGAAGTTATTGGAAGATTTTCCATTCGGGATAAATCCAACTAATGGAAAGGTTGGGCCGCTTCGTTGCCAACCGTTTCCATAAGTTGGATTAAAAAAAACCGCATCGAGGAGCTGATGCGGTTTGGCAATTTGACATTATGAATAAGATTAGAAAATAGTAAGATTCTGCGATTCAATTTTAGAACCGGTATTAATTTCGATAAAATAATTTCCGGGAATTAATGTTGAAATATCAATTGCTGTTGTATTATTTAATTGATTGTTTAATTCAATTAATATACGACCTGTAATATCTGAAATTTTAATACTTTCCATTTGTTCTCCTGAATTATTGTTAAGATAAACAACATCATTTGCAGGATTTGGATAAAGAGAAATATCAGAAATTCCATTTTCATTTATTGCTGTATTTTCTTCAGCTGATATTGTTAATGATTCATCAAAAACAGGAATCAGTTCGCGATCGATTTTAATTGCAGTTACATCGCTGAAAGAGAATGTGCTTTCTGAAGCATCTTTTCCTGTGATATTATCTACAACAACAATACTCAAAGTTCCGATCTGACCATTTCCTTCAATATTTGCTCTGTCTTTTCTAACTATACTATTAACAACAAGTTTCTCATCTCCGAAGTTTTTACTCAGGCGGAGTGTTTCTCCAACATTTCCCATCCAGCCATCTTCAAAACTTACTTTTGTGCTGGCCATATCAATTACCTCTGATTCTATGTTGATGGTAAAAGCAATACCATATATTTCATCCACACTATTCATTTCATCACCCAACATAATTGGAATTTCATTTAATCCGATATGGAGCATGTCATCAACTGGGTCCAAATAAAGCGGAGCATCACCGGCTTCAGTGCGCAGATCGTTTAAAGGATGATCAAGACCTAAATTATTAATTACGGCAGTTGTGTCGTCGTCGTTAATAGTTCCGTTACCATCGCAATCGGTCCATTTAAGGTCATTTAAAATATACCAGTAAACAGAATCAGGTTCCATCCAGGCTGCGGATAATTTACCTGACCAATCGATACTCATATCATCTCGTGAATTTCCTGTTGCACCGTAATTAATTCCAATTTCAAATAAGTCTGTTGCATCAGCATAACCATCGTTATTGGCATCACCCGGCCAAACACAATTAAAGATACAAGGATCAAAAGTTCCGTCAGGGTTTGACTTAATGATGGTCATACGCTGACTAAAGTCTTCAAGATATTGTCTGCCCGCGATCAGGTATCCACCATCAGGGGTATTTTCCACATCAAACACTTCCATGCCGCTTGATATTCCCATTGCAGCAACAATTGGTATTGTTATCGCACCTGTTTCCACACCTGTATTATCAGTAACCCATCCACTAGTGCTGTTATCACCACCATCCTGTGTCCATACAATGTAATTGTCAGTTCCAAGAGGCAATGCCCAGGCACCTTCTTCCCAATCATATCCATGGTTATAGGTATTTACCCATTCCAAAGTACCGTCGGATGCTATTTTTCTTACTGTTCCGGAATAAAATCCCAAAATGTCAGATCCCGAGCCGCTTAATAATAAACCGCCATCGGAAGTTGTTTTTAAACTGTTACCATATCCGTACTCCCAAGAAATAACAAAATCGTATTCGCCGGTCCATTCAAGATTCAGATCGCTATCGAATTTGTAAACAAGCTTTTTAGTGTCACTTCCCGTGGCGTATGCAAATCCTCCATCGTCGGTTGCCACCATTCCTGTCTCTTTATAGTTCCAGTAGCTCCAACCCCAACCGCCGATAGTATCAGGGGCAATTGTAAAATTGGAAAGGTTATCACCCGAAGCATCAAATTCATAAAAGTTATGATAGAAATCAGTAAGACCACCGGTGATAATTCTACCGTCATTCAATTGCACTGCTTGTCCTCCATACATATAATAGGTTCCAACAAAAGCTGAATTTTCCCAAAGCAGATCACCGTCTTCATCTAATTTATATAAACCGGGTGCATAGGAGTCCGTAGCTCCATATACTACCGCGCCGCCATCTTCCGTTGGCAGAACATTCATTGCGGTTACATAAAGCCATGGCAAACCGGCAGGGCTCAAACCCCACTGTTTTTCACCATCACTATTGAGTTTTACCACATAGTTGGAATTAACATCCATAAATCCAGGGTCGTCGCCACCATAACCAACAGCCCAAATATTGCCGTCACCGGCTACTGCAACATCCTGTGTCCAATGTCCATATTGACCAAAGCCCCAGGTTTGTGCATTTATGGCTGTGGAAAATAAAATTGCCACTAAAAAAATGGCGAGAGGAGTAGTTATTTTATTCATAAGTATCTAAGTTTATCGGAGACAATTATACAACTACAAATATCTGAATACACAAACGATTTCAAAAGAACAAAAAAAAGGCATTATAGCTGGTTATTTCGTCAATATAATTTCATAAAACATTATAAATCAATCACATATAATTAATATTGTGGTCAGAATATAGAAAAAAGTAAATCCCGACCTTTTGGGTCGGGATCCTTTGAGTCTCCGAAACTCAAATACAGTAATTGTTAACTGTAATTATTTTATGATCAATAATTTTTGTGTCAATACATTTCCATCGGCAATTACTTCCACCAAATATTGTCCGGCAGGTATTTCATTTACATCAATATAATTTAAATTGCCAATAACATTTTTTATTTCTTTTATTTTATTTCCTGTGATATTATAGATGGAAATATTTTCGATGGAATTATTAGTTTGTAAATAAAAATAATTGGATGTAGGATTTGGAGAGATGGTAAAAGCGATATTATTCAAATCATTTATTTCTGTTGGACTTGATTCGCTGGAAGAAATTCCGACAACAGATAATTCTTCTCCATCCAAATTAATTGCGCGAATATTTTCGAAATTATATTCAATTTCTTCTGCTTCTTCTTTACCTGCAATATTATCTATCACAACAAAACTCAATGTTCCGATTTCACCATATCCTGATGCATTTGCATTATCTGTTCTTACTGCGCCACCGTCCGCATTTAAATCAACACCATTATTTTTTGTTAATTGTAAATAATTATCCGCATCCAACATCCAGCCATCATTAAAATTAATTTTAATAGATCCTGGTTCAATATCTTCACCTTCCACTACAACATTAAAACGAATACCATAAATTGCATCCACCATATTTGCAGCATCACCTAAAACAATTGGAATAGTATTTAATCCGATCGTTGCAGAACCATCAGTAACAAAACTTAATGGAATATCACCTGCATCTGTTCTTAATGTATTTACAGCGTGTTCGAAAGAATAATTAACAGACACTGCCGTAGTATCATCATCATTAATTGTTCCATCGCCATTACAGTCGGTGTATTTATGATTGGTGCCGTCGGGTAATACGGTTGCCCATTCTTCGGCATTTTGACCTGTCCAATCGATGGTGGCACCTGCTCTCGCAGCACCGGTGGAACCATATCCCAAACCAATTGCAAGCAGGTCGTCCATATCGGTTAGTCCGCTGTTGTCGGCATCACCCGGCCAAACACAATTAAATATACAAGCGGGTAAATTTTCCAGATCGTCGCTGGCAATTATGGTGAAATAAGAAGGTGTTCCAATTTCCCAGAAAGTTCCGCCAACAATATAACCATCGTTATAAGGTTTTATTACTTCCAGAGTATTGTAAGGAGCGTAATCAATTGTAACAGCGGAAACTTCTGTAACAAAACCATCTAAAGTTACAATCTCCATGTAATCGCCCGGAGTTGCACCATAACTATCACCGCTAAAATTATATCGGATCATTTTTAATTCTGAACCCACCGTCGTAAGTCCGTATCCGGTTGAATTATACATAGCACCGGGATGAGCAACAGACCCATAAAAAAGTCCGCCATTATCAACATAACAAACATATGGACTCCAAAGATCACCAAAAAAGCCACCTGTATTTTGTGAGCCAACAACGTAATATCCTCCAGCGGCAACTTCAATTTGCATTGGATAAGATGTACCTAAACCTCCGCAAGTTTGCGACATTGCCAAAGTAAATGAAGTGGAAAATCTTGCAAGTGTTGCAGGTAAACTATCGGTGCAAACAAAATGAAATGCTATAAGGGAATTTCCACCTGCATCGCTTGTAATATCGGAAGCAGTACCAATAATACAACCCGGCATTACATCATTATAATCAATAGTTGTGGTAGAAATAAGCGCACCGGTAGCATTGTCAACGGTATAAAAATAAACTTTCTTTTCTACGTCGCGTGGCGCAACAACTGCGATATTTTCATCAGGTAATTGATATGCATAAACCTGACTTCCTGAGTTTTCAGGTAGCAGGTCTGACCACGCTTCGCTTGACCATACAAGGTTTCCCGAAGCATCGGTTTTAATGATCCAGGGTCTGTACCCATCCGCCAAAATGGAAGATAGTAAGTATCCGCCATCAGAAGGAACCGGGGCAATACGCTCTGTAATTTCGATGGTGCCCGGGTGATCAAAAGAATTTTCCCAAAGGATATTTCCGGAAAGATCATGTTTTACAACATAAACTTCCCCTTCAAAAATATCGATAAGGCCAATTTCTCCCAAAGAAACCGATCCCGTTGCGTCAACATAAATGTCTTTTGCACTTGCACCCATCCAGGTTGGAGTGCCTGGTTTGGCATAAGACCAGCTCTGCGCCCGCAGGCAAAAAACGGTACTGATCAAGGAGGTAATGAGTAATAACTTTTTCATACACTTATAAAGTTAGTGGTTATAAAATTCAGTATTGCAAAGATTGAATGGCAAGAGTTGTTATTGAAATACAAATTCACTACTTTTATAGGGAATTATAATTCTTGATTAACACTTAAGATATTGATTATCAAAGAATTATAAATTAAATAGCACAATTTTATAGGCATGGCACTACCCAAAATTATAACAATTTATAAAGCATTAAGCAGCCGTGAGCAAGAGTTATTTGCCGATTTTGTAAGAAGTCCCTATAATAATAAAAGAAAAAAGATACTACTGTTACTGGATATCATTGAAAATGCCTTTAAAACCGGAGCCACAGGGTCATGGGATAAATCGGCGACACATCAATTAATTTTTGGAGTTAAGGAGACGGATGAATTTCAGATCAACAACTTACTGAGCGACCTATATAAACTTTTGGAAAAATATCTTGCGTGGAAACAATTTGAAAAACATCAGGACCGCAAGGATGTGTTAGTAATTGAAAATCTGATGGAAACAGCGATCACCGAAAACGCAGGAAAGATCATAAAAAGAAAAACGCAGCAGGAAGAAAGCACGGATGCTGTTTCCAATTTCAAATTATATCAATTAGCTGATCAATATTATTTTCAATTATCGCGAAAAGGAAATAATACACATTTGATAAAAAGTCAGGAAGCTCTCGACATTTATTATTTAAGCAACCAATTAAAGATATGGTGCGAATTAATGAACCGTTCGAATATTCTCGCGTTGCAATACGACAATATTAAATTTGAACGATTTATTCATTTTTTGGAAAATAATTTATCGGATTATGCACATTATCCTACGGTAAGTATTTATTATCCGATTTTATTATGGTTAAAGAATCCAGATAGTGATGGTTGGTATGAAGGATTTCGCGAAAAATTATTTTTACATATCAAAGAATTTCCGGAAAGCGAAGCGAAGGATATTGTTGCATATATTCAGAATTATTGTGTTAAAAGAATTAATCAGGGGAGAAATGAATTTTTGCAGGAGTGGTTTGAGATAGCACAATTTATGTTGCCCTTGGATCTGTTAAACGACAATAAATATATTTCGGAGTGGACCTATAAGAATATTATCACTGTTGGGGTTCGTTTGCATGCATTTGAATGGACGGAAAATTTTATTCACGGATATTATACCAAACTTGCACCCGAGCAACGCGATAATGCATATCAATATAATCTTGCTGTGTATTATTATGAGAAACAGGATTTTGATAAAGCCATGCAATTATTAAATCGCGTACATTTTACCGATCCTAATTATTATCTGGATGCAAAAAGTATTTTATTAAAAATATTTTATGATCACCAGGAATTCGAAGCACTATTATCGCTAAAGGATACCGTGAAAATTTATTTGCTGCGCGATAAACAATTGAGTAAGAGTCAGCGGGCACTTTATAAAAACTTATTCAACAATACCATTAAACTTTATAAGCTGCGCATCAATAAAGGGATAGTAAATGCAGAAAAATGGGGTAAGTTATTTACCGCATTGCGCCAGGAGGTAGACTCCACCACCATTTTGGCCAATAAACAATGGTTGCAATTAAAGATAGCGGAGATCACGGAAATGCGCTGATCAGAGGTCGCGTTTTTTGATGATGAGCCAGGTGCAAAGGCAAAAAATAACAGCATAACCAAAACCTACGCCCAGTGCGAGTGCTGTTGGAGCTGCAGCCGGCGCCTCCATACCTCCGCTCATAACATGGTCCAAAGGGAAGGGAACAAGTTTTAAAAAGTAGGTTGCAACAGGCATATAATCGCCGAATCCATCAGGAAAAATTGCTTCACGCAGAATAACATCTATAGGAAATAAAAAGAGCAGGAAAATTATTACGGCAAGTCCGGTTCTTTTAAAAAGTGTTCCAAATAAAAATCCCATCGACATTAATCCCAGTGACTGTACAAAATATGCAATAACAAATCCGCTGTGTCCAAACATATCGGATCTTGTTTCCGGTGTGGAATAAATTGTTCCTGCAACTAATCCACTTAAAAATAAAATGAGAGTAGATATTACAGAAAGTAAAACAACTAATAATATTTTTCCAATAACAGTTTCCTTGCGCTGTAAACCATCAATTACGTTTTGGCGAAGTGTGCGATAGGTATATTCATTACCTGTGACAAATATTACCAATATTGCAAGAATGATATTAAAATAACAGGCGTATAAAGTATAGTAATTCCAAATATTGGGAAATCCTAAAACTTTATCGGAGGTTAAACCTTCGTTCTCACTTCCACCCAGGTTTTTTCCTGCAAGAAGTACAAGTACCATTAATAATAAATATATGATAAACAGAATTTTAAAAGTTCTGTAAGGCAGTAATTTCGATAATTCAATTTTTAATAATCGTAACATAGATATTATTCGGCGGTTAATTCTAAAAATTGTTCTTCAAGACGTTTTTTGCGGGCATTCAAATGACTCACTGCAATATTATTATCGTGCAGATATTTATTTAATGCTGCAGGAGAAAAATCGGCAGCAACATTTAATACCACAATATTATTTTCGCGGTTTAATTTATTGATACCGCGATAATTATTGAGGGAGGAAATTAATAATTCCATATTCTCTGCAGAAATCTCCAATTGATCTTCTCCTTTAATTAATTGCGCAACAGATCCTTCGGCGAGTAGATTTCCTTTTTTAATTACGCTGACGTGCGTACAAACTTTTTCCACTTCATCGAGAATATGACTAGCAATAATAATAGTTCTTCCACCTGCCGATTGTTTTGTAATAAAATCGCGCACCTCGGCAATCCCTTGTGGGTCGAGACCATTCGTGGGCTCATCTAAAACCAATACATCGGGATTTCCCAATAATGCAGAGGCGAGTGCAAGTCGCTGACGCATACCCAGAGAATAAGTTTTAGCGGCACTTTTTTTTCTGTCGAGCAGATTTACAGAGCTTAGCACCCCTTCAATTTCCCTTTCATCAACACCTTTTATTTTTGCAACAACACGCAAATTTTGTTCACCCGATAAGTAAGGATAAAAATTGGGTTGTTCCAATAATGCACCTATTCTATGTCGGTTCTCGTCCTTATTCCCATTGTCGAACCAGGAAAAATTGCCTGAACTCGGGTGAATAATTCCTAGCAACATACCAAGTGTGGTGGTCTTCCCACTTCCATTTGGTCCAAGTATACCGTAAACGGCGCCTTTTTCAACCCGCAGATTCAATCCATTCACAGCCTTAATAGGGCCATAGTGTTTTTTGAGATCGCTGGTGGATAGTATTACTTCCAAGATTTTAAGTTTTGCGTAAAAGTAAGGGAAAAAAGGAGAGAGGAGGGAGGAGAAAGGAGTTTAAATTTCTGGCGAAATTTTAATTGAACCCTACGGGTTTTTAAAAGGAGAGAGGAGAGAGGAGTAAGGAGTTTAAATTTCTGACGAAATTTTAGCACATCTACAGTTTGTTTTCCTGATACCTGATTCCTGATACTTGATACCAAAAAAAGGAGTTTAAATTTCTGACGTAATTTTAAACGCCGTGATTGTGTGTTTTTCACCAACCACTGGTGGGGATTGTGAATTGTCAACCTTCGATTAAGCTACGGCGGATATATGAATCGTGAACCCGGCTTGTACACGTACGCCGTGGTTTGGTGTTTTTCACCAACAACAGGAGGGGATTGATCCGCTAAAACGGACTAAGGTCCGTTGTTACAAGATGGGTCGTCCGCCGCGGCGGACTGGAAGTTGTCTAATACATGAAATTATCTTCTTCCCTTATTTTTTATCCTTTTTTAATCCGCCCTATCCGCGTCATCAGCGTTCCCTCTTTAATCCACATTATGTAATAACATCACAAATCCTTTTCTCGTAAATTTGACGACGAATAAGAATGCTGGAACCCTTTTACCAAAATAATCTAATTGAAGCCGGTTGCGATGAAGCTGGAAGAGGGTGCCTTGCGGGACCTGTGGTTGCGGCTGCTGTTATTTTGCCGAAAGATTTTTTTCATCCTTTGTTAAATGATTCAAAGCAGTTGTCGGAGGCGAACAGAAATTTGCTGGAACCGATCATTAAAGAAAATGCAATTGAGTGGAAGATAGGAATTTGTGATAACCACGAAATTGATAAAATAAATATTTTAAAAGCATCATTTAAAGCGATGCATAGAGCGCTGGATCAATTTACCCTGAGACCAGAACATTTAATTATTGATGGAAATCGTTTTAATAAATATAAAAAAATTCCGCATACCTGCATTATTCAGGGTGATGGAAAATATATGTCGATAGCAGCTGCAAGTATTCTTGCAAAAACATATCGCGATAAATTAATGTCTGATCTGCACGAACAATTACCTCATTATAACTGGAAACAAAACAAGGGATATCCCACCAAAGAACATAGGAAGGCAATTATGGAGTTTGGGGATACACAATATCATAGAAAAACATTTCGATTGTTGGCGGAGCCGGAGTTGTTTAGTTAATAAATAACTCTTTAAATCAAATCTTGTGATAATATTAAAAATTGATTAATTCTTTTTTGTTTAAATAATCCGACATAATAACAAATTTCAATTTAGTCAACATGGAAAATATTGACAATTTTCAATTTGATAGTCACGGAGAAGAAATTTTAGCAAATCGAAATCCTTATGGACAAACTTTACCTGAACATGCTGATTCAATTATTAAAGATTTGTTCATAAAATTACAATTAGAAGTAGAATTGGAACTTAATTATGATTTACTAAAGAGAATTGATTCATTGATACTTGAAAAAAATAATTTTACCGAATTTGTAGACACAAATTTTTTAGCATTGATAACCTTAGTAGGCGAAACCGCAAACCGAACTTTAAGTACAACTTGGTATATGGAACTTTCTGATGACAATCAAACCTGGAATCCCCTTTTAATTTATAATGGTCAGTTTATAACCTATCATATTTACTTATTTGAAGATTATTTTTTAACTAAAACATATTTCGATTATGGCACTCTTTCCATGGCTTATGATAACATACGTGATATAATTAATTTTAATTTAAAAAAGAAGAATTAATACAAATTTGATTTAATAAATTTGATAAAAAAATACCTTATGTTAAATAGAATCTAAGTAAATCTATTCCCTCAATTCCGAAATTTCCGTATAAAATGATTGTAGCTGCAATGCCCTCAGCCGCACAATTTCCATCGTGTGATAGTTGGCAGAAACGCGATACATGGAACCCTCCAGATTTTCAGAATATAATCCGATAAATGCTATATCCGCATCGCGCATTGTTATCCATGCTTTTTGAGCGGTTTTTAGTTTTTCTTTTTCTTCTTCATTTAAAACGGACATCAATAATTTATAATATTTATTGAGTTCCATATCCCATGCAGCATACGCAGTATCAATACACTGTATCATACCATAGGTAGTTTGATTTTCGCCGGTGGCGAGACAGTCATTCAGACTAATATCGATTGTTGTGGTGTCGGAATAAAATTGTGCTTTTAAAGTGTTAGTAGTGATTAGAATAGTTGCACAAACGAAAAAAAACTTTTTTATTTTCATGTTAATCTTTTTAGTCAATCACTGCATCCACCTCTATCTCGATCAAATATTCCGGCGCAATTAATTTGGAAACTTCTACCATGGTTGTACATGGTTTTATTGTACCAAATACCTCCCCATGTGCCTTTCCATATTCTTCCCAACGCGTAATATCCGTAACAAATAATCGGGTTCTTACAACATCACTTAATGAAGCGCCACATTGATGTAAAACCTTTTCTATTTTCTGCAAAATAAATTGTGTCTGCAAATAAGCAGAATCACCACCAACCAAATTATTATCAGCATCCACAGCAACAGTGCCGGTAATAAATACCTGATTATTCACTTTAACAGCCCGGGAATATCCAACGATATCTTCCCATTTTGCTCCGGAGGAAAAGTTTTGACGCATGCGTTGATGTACCAATTAAAAATGATGTACCAATGTACCGATGAACAGCCAGCGTTAACCTTATAATTCTGCTTATAATTATAATGCTGAGTATTAATATATAATGTACCAATTAAATGAATGTACCGATGTACCAATGAACAGCCAGCGTTAACGTTATAATTGTGCTTATAATTTTGACACTGAGTATAAATATACAATGGTACAAATTTAATGAAATAATTTAGGAAGTCCTTAAACTTCCACCGCTAAATAAATGCCGGTTGTGAACATTTGGTAATTTGTTAGTCTGGTAATTTGGTAATTTATTGTCGACCGGAAGTTATTCGTTATAATGCTACATTAATGTGGCTTTTCCATTGGTACATTATTTTTGGCTGTTCATCGGTACATTGGTACATTTCTTTTGGCTGTTCATCGCTACATCATCGTCTCATTTTCTCCCAAATCTCCACCATATTCTTCCCCGCAACCAATTCTTTCATTTTTTTTCTCGCTTCGTCTGCGGGGGATCCGAAATAGGTTTTGCCTTTTTCGAGTTGCATGCCTACACCACTTTGGGCGAGGACGGTTACGTTGTCTTCGATGATAAGATCTTTGCTGATGCCAACTTGCCCCCAAAGAATTACATTATTGCCAATGGTCGTTTTTCCGCCTATCATAACTCCGCCTGCGAACAAACACATTTTTCCAACAACCACTCCGTGACCAATATGAATATGATTATCCATTTTGGTTCCTTCACCAATAATGGTATCACCACTCACGCCGCGATCGATAGTTACACAGGCACCAATTTCCACATCGTTGTGAATAATAGTTCTTCCGCAACTTATCATTTTATCGAAATGCGTTTTCCGATTTTTAAAATAAAATGCATCGGCACCGATCACCGTATTTGCGTGAATAATTACATTATCTCCAATAATGGTATTATCATAAATAACAACATTGGGATGCAGAATACAATTTTTTCCGATGATACAATTGTTGCCGATATATACTCCGGGAAATAATAATGTTCCTTCCCCCACAACAGCATTATCCGCAATATTTTTTAACGAGGGATTAAATGGAGAAAAATGTTTTACCAATTTTACATAATCACGAAATGGATCGTCGGAAAATAATAAACCTTTTCCTTCAGGAACTTCTACTTCTTTATTTATGATGATGAAAGTGGCAGCACTGTTTAATGCTTTGTCGTAATATTTTGCAAAGTCAACAAAGGTCAGATCCCCTTTAACAACTTTATGTATTTCATTAATTCCGGTTATTATAGCAGAGCCGTTTCCCGCAAAGCGGCAGTTGAGAAAGGTGGCACAATCCTGCAGGGAAATAGGGTCTTTTAATTGCATAACGCAAAGGTAAGTATGTTCATTTTAATTTATATTTTCTCATGTTGGGTAAAATTTTCTATAATCTGATCTGCATATTTGAACTTTAACCCTTTAAAACAGGGGAGGTATAACTTTTGATTCTTAACAGGTAAAAGTAAGATTATGAAAAGTATATACCTAATTTTCTATTGCCTGTTATTTACGGGCATTACGAATGCTCAAAACAATGTATCTAAATTGAACGAAACAGGTGCAGTGTGCACCGCTGTTGAAGTGTTTTCTGCAATAAATCAAACAAATAACAGTACAGATATTGTTTGGACCGCAAGTCCTTCAGCAATATCCTATAAGGTTAGTTATCGTTTATTAACGGATACCATTACCTATGCTGTAAGTGTTGCAGATGAGACTCTTGCCAGCTTGTATTCGCTGGATTCCTGTTCAGGATATGAATTTTACATTACTGCGGTTTGTGCCGATTTTACGGAAATTGAATCTTTGCACGACACCTTTTATACGCGTTGTGATACTATGAATATTGGTATAAATTCCCAGGATCTTGAATCGCAATTATTGTTTTACCCAAATCCTACAACAGGAATTGTAAGCGTAAATTTAACAGAACCTGTTTATGGCGATTTAATTTTAAAGATCTACAATAATGCAGGTATAATTCAGGAAGAAAAAAAATATGTGCTGAACGGAGAAAGCCGATTGGTGAATATGCAAGATCTTAATTTACAATCCGGAATAAATTATTTCACTTTATTGTATAATGGCAAAGTTAAAACAGCGCAAATAGTGGTTTACAGATAGGCAAAGGTTATATTTTTAATCCTTAATTTTGCGCCCGATGAAACAAACTGCTCTTACTCAACTGCATAAGGATCTCGGGGCCAAAATGGCGGAGTTTGCGGGTTATGAAATGCCTATTGTTTATACAAGTCAGGTGGAAGAACACAACAGGGTGCGCAACTCAGTTGGTGTATTTGATGTAAGCCATATGGGTGAATTTGTGCTGAAAGGCCCAGGAGCAGCGGCTTTGATTCAAAAGGTAACTTCAAATGATGTGTATGCTTTATCACCGGGTAAAGCACAATACAGTTGTATGCCAAACGAAAACGGCGGAATTGTGGACGATCTTTTGGTCTATCACCTGGAAGATGGCAATTACATGCTTGTGGTAAATGCGGGAAATATTGACAAAGACTGGAACCACATTGTGAAATATAACACTGACGGTGTGGATATGGTGAATATCTCAGATAATACCAGTTTATTGGCCGTTCAGGGACCAAAAGCCTTGGAAACACTGCAAAAACTTACCGATGTAAACCTTTCGGAAATTGCTTATTACACTTTCACAAAACATAAATTTGCCGGAATTGGCAATGTAATTATATCTGCAACGGGATATACCGGTGCAGGAGGATTTGAGATCTATTTTCCAAAAGAACATTCGCTTGAAATATGGAATAAGATTTTTGAGGCGGGAAAAGAATTTGATATTCAACCGATAGGACTTGCTGCCAGAGATACTTTGAGATTGGAAATGGGTTTTTGTCTGTATGGAAATGATATTGATGATACCACATCGCCACTGGAAGCGGGATTGGGTTGGATAACCAAAATGAAGGCTGCAAACAACGATTTTGTCGGAAAAGATAAAATAGTAGCCGGAAAAGAAGCCGGTTTGACCCGAAAACTTGTGGGTTTTGAGATGGTGGACAGAGGAATTCCCCGTCATGATTATCCCATTGTTGATGAAAATAACAATGTAATAGGAAAGGTAACTTCAGGCACTCAGAGCCCGAGTTTAAATAAAGCAATTGGTTTAGGATATGTAACTTTAGAAAAATCTGCCCCGGATTCAGAAATTTTTATAGATATTCGCCAAAAACCTGTGAAAGCCAAGGTGGTAAAGATTCCATTTTTGACTAATAATTGATCGGCAAACTCGTGAAAACGATATTTGCTTAAAATATGGCAAACACACAAAACGACACCAGGCCCATAGTTGAAGTATGTCTTACTCCGGCTTTATGGTATCAACACGACCCTACAGATAAAAATGTGGTGGTGATCGATATTATTCGCGCTACTTCTACCATTGCTTCTGCTATTCATCACGGGGTAAAAAAAATGATCCCTGTTCAAACCGTGGAGGAAGCAAATACTTATTTACAAAAAGGATATTTGGTTGCCGGTGAACGCGATGGAGTTAAAATTCCACATTTTCATTTCGGAAATTCTCCTTTTGAATTTATGGGGGATGAGGTGAAGGGAAAAGAAATTATTCATACCACCACCAATGGAACAAGATGCGTTTTGATGAGTAAAGGCGCTAAAAATATTGTAGCGGGAAGTTTTGTTAATCAGGAAGCAATATTTAATTGGATAAGAAAAGAAAAACGCAACACCATTTTATTTTGTGCGGGATGGAAAGATCATTATGTGATGGACGATGCACTTTTTGCAGGCGCAGTAGTGCGCGAACTTGCAGAAGAATATCGCATTATCGACGACTCCACCCTAAGCACTAAATTATTATACCGCTACGTGCGCGAAAATATGTTGCGCACCATAAAACAGGCAACCCACTTTAAACGATTAGCTCGCCTCGGTATCGAAAACGATATTAAATTCTGCATGAGCAATCCGGAGTACGATGTGGTTCCGATATTTGATGGAGAAGGGTTTGTGAGGTTGTGAGGGAACTCTGATCAGGATATTTATATTCAAATGCAAAGTATTTCATAGAGAATTACTAACTTTAGTATAATTCTCCTTTTCATGAAACAACTTTTATCGCTTCTTTTATTATTTCCGCTTTTAGCAAATGCGCAGGATTGGGCATTATTTCCATATGGGCAAAGGTCTTATTTTGAAAGTGATAACAACTTAGTTACAGAAAAAACTGTAAAAATCGCAGTTTCAGATTCCATAAAAATGGAAGGAGAAATAGTCACTTCGTATTTTATATATAATGATATTACTCGTGATTGGAACGGCTGTGATTCGGTAATGCAGGAGAATTTTGGTTTTGAATATTTTTATTCGGAGCTAATTCCGGGAATGGACTCCATTCTTTTTGAAAATGGAATTTCTACTTTATATTCCAATGCGATTGATTTCGATTTTAAGTTTTATAATAACGCGCAATATCTCGACACCTTTCACTTATTGTCGGAGGAGAACGGGAATATTTATTTGAAATGTTATTTCTCCGGAATATCAGATTTTTTAGGTGTGACAGATAGCGTTAAAAAATTTCGTTTTTATAGTGATGATGGCGCTACGGCACTGAATGATTATATTATTGAATTATCCAAAAATTACGGGCTGATAAGTTTTATAGATTTTAATCACCTTGCAAATTATATTGAAGGATCTGGAGTAGCTTTTTATTCGTTAATTGGAATTAACACTGATATTGTGAATATTGCGTATAAAATTCCTGACTGGCAGGAATACTTTCCTTACGCCGCAGGAGATATTCGGATATGGGAAGTAAATGAACTCTTTAATTGGCCATATAATTACTTTGATTATAATGTCTATTACCAGGATTCTATTACTGAAAAACTAGTGTATGCTGATAGTATTGCTTATACATTTGACAGAATCAAAAAAGACACAGATGCAGTTCTAACATATTTTTATGATTTGAAAATTGTATATACGAAAGGAGGATTTGAAACTTTATTAGAAGGATATCCGAATTGGCTGGTTGTTGCAAATAATCCTTTTAACCCCGGCAATGAGGATAATATATCTATTTGGTGGCCCGCTGATGCATTTATTTTCATTGAAGGTTTAGATACAATTTCACTGAGAAAAATGCAAACAGGCACCTATTTTTTAGATACCGCAGCCTGTATCCTCGACGAGCAGTATGATATTGTGATCGCATTTAATGCGGACACAAAATCAGGAATAAATTATTCCAATTATAGTGTTGGAGACGCTTCTACAATTTCGTATTTAAAGGGATACACCATTAATGGTGTGGAATATGGAAATACAGATTTTGAATCCATAAATATTAATGAAATTCATTCAAATCCTATTTCGGTCTTCCCTAATCCCGCTTCGGATATTATAAATATTAAAAATTTGAGCTGGGCTCTTTACAATTACAATATCTACAATTTGCAAGGATCAATTGTGGCATCCGGAAACATGAATAAAAATACTTTGGATGTCCATAAATTAAGATCAGGGATTTATACTATCGAAATTAAAAATGATATTAGTACTTTGAGAGGAAGTTTTGTGAAATTATAAAAATATTATTACAAGGATTTGCCGTTTCAACGTAACATCGCTAGAAAATTATCTCAATTTCAAAACCTGCATCACTTCCTCCTTATAGCTTTTTCCTATGGGAATTTTTTCCTTCCCAACTTCCAGCATATTTCCATTTACCGCATCAATTTTCTGAAGGTTTACAATATAAGATTTATGAATGCGAAGAAAGTCATTTGAAGGAAGTATTATTTCCATGTTTTTCATGGTTTCTAATGTTATAATCCGTTTTTCTTTGGTAAAAATACTTACGTATTCCCTCAAGCCCTCCACATATAAAATATCATCAAAGAGAATTTTTATTTGTTTGTAATCTGATTTTACAAAGAAAAAGCGGTCTTCCTTAAGTTCCTGTGTTTTTTCAGACGGCACTTGTTGTAATTGTGAAGTGGAGGATAACAGTTTTTTATAATTGGTCCACTCACATGCTTTGTTTACAGCCTGTACAAATCTTTCAAAGGGTATGGGTTTTAATAAATAGTCGAGCACATCCAATTGAAAGCCTTCTATTGCATAATCGCTATATGCAGTGGTTAAAATAACAGCAGGGCGATTTTTTATGATCTTCAATAATTCAATTCCGGTAAGGTCGGGCATCTGAATATCCAGAAATAAAATATCGATATTTTCTTTTTGCAGAATTTCAAGCGCAGTTAAGGTATTGCTGCATTTAGCAATAATCTTGAGTTGCGGCATTTTTAATACATAATCCTCAAGTAATCGCTGTGCTAATATTTCATCATCTACAATTAAACACGTGTATGTCATGCGAATTGAATTTTTAGGTCAACAATAAAAATATTGTTTTCTTTTGAAATGGATAAGCTGTGTTTGGAAGGATATAACAATTGCAATCGTTTTTGGACATTGTCCAAACCTATGCCTCCAACAGTATCTTTTCTGGTTTCCGCAGGTGCGATAGTGTTTTCCATGTGAAAATTTAATTCCTCTGTTGTCACTTTTATGGAAGCCTTAATATAACCGCTTTTATTATCAAGCACATCTCCATGTTTAAAAGCATTTTCAAAAAACGGAATAAATAATAATGGGGCAATTTTTATCTGGTCAGTATTTCCTTCCAGATTAAAAACAATATTATTAGCCGACTCCGACTTTAATTGCTGCAGGTCGAGATAATTTTTGATATAATCAATTTCATTTTTCAGATCAACAATTGTTTCATCACTTTCATATAACATATAACGCATTAATCCACTCAATTTTAATATTTGCGGCGCAGCGGCCTTACCTTCAAGATAGGTCAATGAATAAATATTATTTAATACATTAAATAAAAAGTGCGGATTGATCTGCGCCTTCAAAAATTTTAATTCAGCTTCGAAGCGGTGTCGCAAAAGTTCGGTTTCCATTTCCTTTTTATCGTACCATTCTTCGAGAAGTTTTAATGTGGTGGTAATTCCCAACATAATAACACTGCTCAAAAAAATGGTTCCGTAATGTGCAGCAGAATACATCACTAATGGGTTATTTTGTGAATTGCTGAAAAAGGTGTCGATATATGCACGCAAAGGAGACGTTGCAAGTATAAGAAAAAGAACAGCAGCTGCATATTGAATATATTTTTCTTTAAATAAATATTTACCAACCAAAAAATACAAATTAAAATAAACCAATGGAGCAAGCACCGCAGCATTTACAATATTTCTCAGGATGGCCTGTTCAAATCCTAAAAATCGGGCAAACACCATGGTGAGCACTATCAGATAAAATAACCAGAACAATATATGCCATAATAGCTCGTATTTTTTCAGAATATTGTTCATGCAACAAACATATAAAGAATAGCTGTTTAATTGGTTGATTATTCAATAAACAGCTACACTTTTCCCGCAAACAGCAATTGCCGGCCTACTAAAATTTAGGAGTCTCGTTTGATCCACTTATGGAGAGATTATATGGTTTGGTAGTTACATGCTGTATTTGTATAGAATATATTTTTCCGACCAATGTATCAGATACAACTTTGCCTTAACAAAAACGAAAAACGCTAATTATATGAAAAATGTAAATCTGAAAACAATTGTATTCCTGAGTCTGATCAGTCTCAGTGTAATTTCCTGTAAAAAGGAGGAACCCGTTGATGACAATACCGATCCGGGTTCGGCAAAAATGGTTGCAGAAACAACTAAAACCTATGATGATGTGGCAACCATGACCGAGGAAGCGACTTTAATGTATATGGAAGATCCGAATTATGATTCCTATACATTCGGGCCTTGTGTTATTGTTTTGCACGACGATGTAAATACGATTCTCACTTTTGATCTCGGCACGACAGGTTGCACGGGATTAGACGGACGCACACGCATGGGAAAAATTATTGTCGATTACAATGGTATTCCCCGCGAACCGGGCTCCACCTTGAGTATTACGCTTGATGGATATTCGGTTGATGGATATTCCGTATCCGGCACATTAAACTACAATACATTAAATTATAATGGTGAAGGAGATCTGGAGATTTCCTATTCCATTGAAAACGGAGAATATACCGAACCCGATGGAAGTATTGTAACACTCGAATGCAGCCGCACAGTTACCTGGACAGCAGGAACCGGAAGTGAAAACTTGTATGATGATGTATTCGAAACGACAGGAAATTTTTCCGGTTCAGTGGATGGATCCATTTACAGTGGGGAAATAACAGAACCCGTAGTATTTAAATCGATGTGTTGGCTCGACGGAATTTATTATCCCGTAAGTGGCGAATGGACCCTCGATTTTCCCGATGCCATAAACAGATCAATTAATTATGGTGACGGAGATTGCGATAAAGATATTGTAATCCAAATCGGCCTCAAAAATTATCCCTACACATTACCCTGATGGTTGTTATGCTGATACAGGTGCGGAATTGAAGCCTCCGCACCGGTATCATTTGGTAATTTGTTAGTCTGGTAATTTGATAATTGAGTTTCAACCCATTGCATAATCGCTCTGGTGTTAGGTTAATTCCGGCTGTTCCATTTGCTAATTTGCTAATAGACCGAAGGTCGGGCTGCTAATTTGTCCGCCGCGGCGGATTGATATATGCTTGGGTGTTGCATTAATTATTTTGTAAGTCTGATACTTTAATTATAAATCGAAGTCCGGCTGTTCATTGGTACATTTTTAAATTGGTACATTATGATAATTTTCCCACTATACGATTTCTGGTCAAACTGGTTAATATCTTTCGCAATATTGATGATTCGATATTTAATAATTGCGGGAATTCCTTTTCTGATCTTTTATATTGCATTTCCGAAAACATTTTTCTCAAAAAAAATTCAAGGGAGAAGAATAAAGAAACAGGTTATAGAAACGGAGATATCCTCGTCAGTAGTGAGTTTCATCATTTTTGCAGGGTTTATGGCGATGATCATTATTTTTAATCAAATGGGATATACGAGAATTTATGCTGATATATTTCAATACGGATTTTGGTATTTACCCTTGAGTTTTATTTTGTTATTAATTATTCACGATACCTACTTTTATTGGATACACAGAATGATGCACCTTCCGATATTATTTAAACATATTCATGCGCACCATCATCGCTCAAAATCGCCCACACCCTGGGCTGCATTCTCTTTTCATCCGGTGGAAGCAATATTGGAATTTATTTTTATTATTCCGGTGGTGTTTATTTTACCTGTGCATATATTTGTTTTTATTGTATTCGCATTTGCCATGACAATTATAAATGTATTGGGACATTTAGGCTATGAATTATTTCCAAAAAATTTCTTAAAAAGACCGATAGGAAAATTATTTAATACTACAACCCATCACGATATGCATCATCATTATACTAAAGGAAATTACGGATTGTATTTTAATATTTGGGATAGGGTGATGGGGACAAATCATAAAAGATATGAGCAAGAGTTTGAAAAAAATTGCAACAAAGCAAGTGTAGTGACTGACAAAGAAGATGTGTATCTTTTAGGCCTCGAATACGGAAAGGGCGCGAAGTTTCGCTAAGAAGAGCATTTTGTAATTAGATAATCTGGTATTTTGTCCGACGCGGCGGATTGATGCTCACCCGGGTGTTACATTTATTAATTTGGAAGTCTGAAACTTCACAAATTAATCGAAGTCTGGCTGTTCCATTTGCTAATTCCTGCCAGAATGCAAAGCAGGCGGGTGCTAATAGACCGAAGGTCTGGCTGCTAATTTGCTAATTAAATATTGGTGTTACATTTATCATTTTGGAAGTCTGAAACTTCACAAATTTATCGAAGTCCGGCTGTTCCCGTCGAAAGACGGGCAGGCATCGGTACATTGGTACATCTAAACATCGGTACATCATTAATAATTAAACGTCTTCAACGCCTTCGATTTAATAGCAGTTACCCCCACAATTAACAAGGTAATTGATCCACCAAAAACAACACTTGGCACCAAACCCAAAATTCTGGCGGCCACTCCGCTTTCAAAGGCACCTAGTTCGTTGCTGCTGCCAATGAACATAGTATTAACCGCACTCACTCTTCCCCGCATAGAATCGGGAGTAAGTATCTGAATAATATTTCCTCTTATAATTACACTTATGCTATCAAAAGCTCCGTTGAGAAATAATAAAAAAAGCGATAAATAAAAACTGGTGGAAAGTCCGAATAAAATAATGGTAATTCCAAATCCACCTACGGCGTACAATAAAGTTATTCCCACTTTTCCGGGCATTTTATTTAATGTGATATAAGTCATTGTTACCACAGCACCGAGGGATGGCATGGCGCGCAAAATTCCCAGTCCCTCCGGACCACAATGTAAAATGGTATCTGCAAAAACCGGCAACATGGCAACGGCTCCACCAAATAATACAGAGAACATATCTAAACTGAGTGCGCTCAGAATAATTTTATTTTTGAAAACAAATTGAAGACCTTCTTTTAATCTTCCATAAATGGGTTCTGTATTATTTTTTTGGACAATAGGTTTTGATTTTATAAAACTCATCATGATGGTACCAAGAGTTATACAAAACAGGATTGTGCACATCGAAAATGTCATTCCAAACCCGGCATAAATAAAACCTCCCAAAGCAGGACCAACAATTGCGCTCATTTGCCAAACGGTAGAACTCATGGTGGATGCTTTAATAAGCATTACATCTTTTATTTTTTTCGATTCTCCATCTCTTAATTCCTCTTCATCAATATTGTCGAGAATATTTGGATCAACAATATTTTTTTGTGCATCCTCATAAACCTTTTTTCCATCACTTGTATTTACGATCTGAGAAATAAAAGCAGTTGCGGTGGGACCATAAAAACCTCGGGCAAGTCCCGTTGTAAAAATGCAGAGATACATCAGATTTACCGTTATGGTATCGCTGTTGAGCTCGCGCATGTATTGAGAGGTGAAAATCGTCAAACCAAGAGAAGATAGAAACATTCCGATCATGGCGGCGATCAAAATATTGCGTTTGTTGCCAATGTCTGCCAAATGACCTGCATAAAGCGCGATACTAATAGCCGGAATTGCCTCTGCCAGACCAATTAACCCTAACGAAAGGGGATCTTTTGTTATGGAATAGATCTCCCAACCCGCCACAACATATTGGATCAAAAAACCAAAAGTGATGAAGACCCGCATACTCAGAAAGTAGCGGAATTCCTTATTTTGGAGTGGAGATGCTGTAGTCAAAAATTCTTTAGTTCTGTAAGATGTAAAATTAAATCGCGAAAGCCGTAATTTTGTTTCCGCACAACTAAAACCACTGCTATGAACCCGAAAAAACTTCAATCGGTGCAAAATCTTGCGGTAACCACGCTCATTATTTTATTAATTTTTTCGGGAGGATTTTTATGGGGAGAGTTTAAGAAGGTAAGTAAACTGGATCTTGAGGATAATTCTACAAATGCAGTTTTGGTAAGTGCTGAACCGGCATACAAAACCGGAAGTACGGAGAGAGGTAAAAAACTTTTTCAATCTAAATGTCAGCGTTGTCATCTGGTAGATAGAAAAATGACCGGACCCGCTTTGATGAATACAAAAGACAGATGGAGCGATTCTACACATTTATATTCCTGGATAAAAAACTCTCAATCGTTTTTGTCAACGGGTGATAAATATGCCAATGACCTTTTCAGACAATACAATAGTATAATGCCTGCATTTCCTGAATTAACAGAAGAGGAGATAAGGGAGATATTGTATTATGTGGATCCGGAGTGAAATTATAAAAGAAAAGCGTCGGAAAAGGTTATTTAATTGTAATAATTTATTCTAGTTTAACTTTTAAGGTAATAGGTCTTAAATTTAGTTGTTAGAATTTTTATCGTAGCTCCCGCCTAACCATCACATTAATGCCAAAAATCTGGCTTTTCGTGTAGAGTTAATATTTATACACTAAAATTTGGAATCTTAAAAAATGTTTTTTACATTTATAACCTCAAAGCACCAAACCCCTGACTTTTGACATTTTGCCAATCCTCTCCGGTTTAGGTTTTTAATTTTTTCCAAACTTAAAACCTGTAACTATGAAAAATCAAAATTTTTTGCTTCCATCAAAAAAAAGTACATCGTACAAAAATTTGTAACAAATTTTTGTTGTTTTGTTAATCACTGCATTTACTATGAGTAGGGTATTAGGGCGAGATAAGGAGCTAATAAGAATTGTGTATAAGGAATCTATAGTTATGTTACCGGATAGTGTTTTTGAAGATACTTCAACCATAGAATATACGTTTGGAGATACAGTTTCAATAATGCCTGACGGTATGGATACTATGTTTGTATTATATGAAGATACAACTGCAAGTGAAAATTTAGCTGAAGAATTAAGAACCTATGATGTAACGAATGATATTAAAATAAATATTGGCGGTACCACAAATACAATTAATAATGGGTTATTGGGAATAGCAATTGAAGGAATATTCGCCAAAGGTAAAATTCCGGAAGGTGATGCTTCTAATCCTAATGCTTGGAATTGGATCAGCCAGCTATGTCCTAAATCAATTCGTTTTCCGGGTGGAGCGAGCGACAGATGGGTGCATTTGCTTCCCTACGACCGGGACGGAGACGATATTGATGATCCTATAAAAGGATATGGATATGATATTTATGAAATAATTAGGTTTTATGATATTACAGATGGAGTAATTGATGCTGCTGATCCATTATTTGTAGAATATATAATGGACGATTTGATTTTAAATGATGGTGAGTGTACAAGTTTTGAAAATTGGATGAAATTTGAAACTGAGGACACCCCTCCAGAACCATATTTAAATTACAAGGAACAATTTGAAGACTTATACAAAAAATGGAGCGACGAACAAATGCTTGAGGAGGAAGACCCTAACGTAATGTATATAGATCAATTTGTACATTTAATAAAAAAAATACAATACGAAAACCCGGGTCATGTTGTAGATGTTATACTTGATCTCAATATTATGAGCGAATCGGCTTCACAAAACAAAAAAATTGTACAGTATTTAAGAGATGGCTCCGAGGATGGAAATAACTATGGGGTAAATGTTAATGTAGTTGGAGTGGAGATGGGTAATGAAATGTATTTTGACTGGGCAATTTTAATGATGGGGTTCAACACCTTTATTAATTACTGGAATTATATTAATGGCGCAAATCCGAATACTGCATGGACGACAGCATTTTACGACTACATTTTTCAAGGTGAAATTGCCACTGACCATGATTATATTCAAACCTTTAAGGGAGATCCTTTATTTGAGTGCAAAGTTGGATTACCTGCCGATAATTTACCTTATAGCAGCGATTTTGTTTTCAGAGAATCAGACGACTACGCACATACCACCGACTGGAATGCATCCCTTTCGCATTCCTCTAAATATAATGCAACCATTAATGCAGGTCATATAACTCGATATAAATTTGATGCTATAATTCTGCATCCATATTATGAATCTGATAAAAATTGGGAGGATATCATGCTCGACAATTTATGGGATAAATATCCTGAAACAGCGGGCGCTTGGCATGCATGTACCGATGAGACAGCGGAGGAGTGGCAATACGGCTCCACAGATATTCGTTTGCATGATGCATATTGGAAGCTTTTAGGAACTTCTGCTTTTTCACCATCAGGATGTTTCCGCAATTTAATAAAACAAGAATATATCGAGTCTTATGATGAACAAAACGCACGCTTTAAATTCTATCTCACCACTACCAATAGAAAGGAGTTATGGACAACGGAATGGAATATTAAAGATATACATCCAACTCTTAGTTCAACTGATCAGGCCGTTGTAAGCAGTTGTACAAATAGTTTTGCGCATGGATTATTAATACAGGAATGGTGGTTAAAAAATTTGAAGCTCAATTTTAATCCAAGTTATAAAGAAAATTTCTTCACTTATTCACATGTACATGGTTTTGCTGGAGGAGCACCAAGGTCGCTTTTATTTAATGCCGACAAAGGAGATTTTGTAAACCATATTCCTACAATTGATCCGAATGTATATACAGGTCAAACCCATTGGCTAAGAAGAACAATCTATTATATTATGGATATGCTTGGTGAAATATCAAAAAACAATTTGAAATATCTTCCCTCCAACTCTTTTATTTATTTAAGCAATCCCAACATACAGACAACTATATTTATTAACGATGACCAATCCTGTTTATATGTATATTTCTCTAACATGAAAGACAACACGCAAAGTTATATTGTAAATCCCCATCATTTAATAGATCTTTTTCCGGAAGGCACAGCGGTGGGTTTCGAAAACGCAACTTTATATTATTTAGAAGCAGACCAACCCTATTCCTCCTCAGGAAAAAACGATTTATTTAAAATAAATACCTGTTATAATGCAACTAACCTTCACCCGTTTGAAATACAAGGCATAACCGGTCCAATCGAAAATATTCCGGAGGTAACAGATGGCATGCCGAGTGGAGCAATATGTATAACTGTTCCAAGGCTAACGGTTGGATATTTTAAAATACCAATTCAGTCAGTAGAATTGAAAACGGATGCTTATGATATTGAGAAATTGATAAAGATTTATCCAAATCCTTCTGGAGATTATTTCAAAGTTGGAAGTGACATGTCCGGATTATTGATTAGAGAACTTGAAATAAATATTTATACACTTTCCGGATCAAAAACGATTCAAATTAAAGCGAGTGAAAATGAGCAAATAAACATTTCCAACCTGCCTAACGGTATTTATTTTATTAAGATTCAATGTGCAAACAATATTTCAGTTACCAAAAGATTAATAAAAACAAACTAAATATGAAAGGAAATGGATTTACTTTAGCTGAATATGCAAAAATGGCAGCAGTTATACTACTATATAATGTAAAGGCAGAAGCACAAGTAATTTATACTGATCTTGACCCAGATATTGAATTGCTAATAAATAACGAAACAGCAGGAGTTGATCTGGATAATAATGGGGTTGTTGATTTTTTATTCCTAAGAACTTCCGGGACTTATTATACGTATTATTTCGGGACTGAGCTACGGTTAAGACAAGCAGATTGGGTAGTTCCTTTTGATAACTCCTTTGATGGCATTCTTGGTGGGCCAGCAACTTCAAGTAACAGTTTTAATAATCTTGCGCCTCCATTGGATTCTAGCTTTCTAATAAGTAGTAAAAAGTATTTTCAAACGTCCAGTTTGCAGATAATGTCGTTTGGATTTTATAAACCAACCGGAAATTGGTTTTACGGATTCGGTTTTCCAATTTGGAATACATTAGAAGGTACAAATAGATTCCTTGGTGTAAGATTTTCAGATAGTGAAGATTGCATTCATTATGGATGGATACGCTGCGAAATTGAAGATTCTTGTAAACGGTTAATTGTAAAGGATTATGCTTATGAGTTGACCTGTGATTATCCGATTGCCGCAGGAAGTAAAGAAAGTTATGTTGGCATCGAAAATGGAAATACCCTTGTTGCCCAAGTGTATAGTTTTAATAATACTATTTTTGTAAATGTCGAGCTAAATAATGCTGTTTTGCGATTAAATAATTTGGAAGGTAAAGAAATATATCAAATAGAGCTGAAAAATCAATTTACCCAAATACCACTTGATGTTGCAACAGGAATTTATTTTGTTGAGATAATTGCTAAGGAAGGAAAATTTATTAAAAAAATATATTTGAATTAATTATGCCAACGAATAAAATTACAATAGTCAACGCAATAAAAAATTTCGGAAATTTTACACTTGTTTAATCCAGGGGAAATGCAAACAATAACTTTTCCGTTTTTAGGGTTAACGGGATCATTTATAATGTAAATATTATCTTAGCCGTTAAGATTTTAGTTTGTAGATTCGAATTAAAGTAAAAATTGTAATACATTTTAATATAACTTTTCATTCTTCAAATGCCTGTCTCCATCCCGATTTGTTTTTTTCTCTAAATTTTTTTCAAGAGCTTCAGTAAGGTTAATACCGGTTTGATTTGCTATACAGATTAAAACAAATAATACATCCGCCAATTCATCACCGAGGTCTTTATCCTTATCTGAATTTTTAAAGGATTGTTCTCCGTATTTACGGGCAATTATTCTGGCTACTTCTCCTACTTCTTCGGTGAGCATGGCCATATTGGTGAGTTCGTTAAAATATCTTACACCGGTGGTTGTTATCCATGTATCAACGGTTTTTTGGGCTTGCTCAATTGTCATGATAATTATTTTATTATTTCCGGTTTTGTTTTAATAGTATCTTTTGCACGGAGACCTGCATCGTAATTTTTAAAATCGTTTACAATAAGCGTATCATCCGGGTGTTCATATGCATTTACTACTTTTTCTGTGTATACTTTATCGCGTTTATGTGTGCCAAATAAACTGTAAATTCCATAATTGCCGGCAACTAATAGTGCCACTGCAATAAAAATGGATAAAAGAGAACGGAAAAAAAGAGGTTGAATTAATTGCTGAAAAGTTTCTTTATCCTCCGGCTTTAATTTTTTATAATATAAATATATAAACATCATCAAACCAATTCCTGATGAAATACTAACCGTTAATAATTCTTTATCCATTTGAATTAATAGGGTGCGACACATTACCGCAATTACCGTAATGGAAACCGACCACAATCCGAATAAATACATTAAACGCATGATACGCCCTACTCTTAATTTATCTAAAAACACCAGAATTCCGGATGCCAGGTAATAAAAAGAAAGCGAGGCAAAAAATATCATACTTATTCTTTCTCCGTAACTGCGCATATTGGGTTTGAGGAAAAGAAATAATATCGTTAAAACGATGAGGATGTATTCGAAATATTTTGAAAAGAATTTCTTCATATGGGGTTTTGCCACGAACCTGCCTGCCGGCAGGCAGGGACTCTAAGATCGCTAAAGGTTTATAAATTGTGAATCTAAATTTTTATTTACTCTTTATTTTTTGTGTCAATTATTATGGTTACAGGTCCGTCGTTAATTAATTCTATTTGCATATCTGCGCCAAATACTCCGGTTTGAACCGGAGCGGAAATTAATTTTTGAATGGATAAAATAAAACTTTCATACAAAGGTATAGCAATATCCGGTTTTGCGCTGCGGATGAAGGAGGGGCGATTTCCTTTTTTGGTGGATGCTAAGAGGGTGAACTGACTAACTACCATAATTTCGCCTTTAATGTCGATCACACTCAGATTCATCAGGTCATTCTCATCGGCAAATATTCGCAATTGGGCAATTTTTTGGGAAAGCCAGTTGATATCTTCCTGAGTGTCGGATTCTTCTATGCCTAATAGAATTAATAAACCATGAGCAATAGAGGAATGGTTTTTTTCCTCTATTGTTACGGTTGCTTTTTTTACTCTTTGGATAATTGCTCTCATTGTCATCCCCCAACCCCCTTCGAAGGGGGCGCTCTAGTATTTTTTATTCCCTTTTAATTCTTCATAAAATGTTAAATAACTGATATATCGGGTTGGGGCAATTTCTCCGGCTTCTAATGCTTCGGTTATTGCGCAACCTTTTTCGTTGATGTGTAAACAGTCGTTGAATTTGCATTTGTGCATGCGAC
>JBGAWP010000042.1:0-33699 GCA_044227505.1 Chitinophagales bacterium
TATAATAAAAAAATAGCGATCACAAATAGAGTGGAAAGTTTCCAGAATTCAATCTCCAGGCTTAAATATATACCTATTGCCAATCCCAAGCCCGATAATACCAGATAAGCAGTAAATGCTTTTTTCTGTGAAATTAACTTTCCAATTATCTGTTTTTGCGGTTTGTTAATGGCATCAATTTCAACATCGTAATAATCATTTATGATATATCCGGCACCACAGATCAAAACCGTTGAAAGCACCAACAAAAAGAACTGAAATTCAGTAAGAGTAAAAGTTATTCCGTAAGTATTAAAATTTGGCTGCAGAATAAATGCATCAATAAAATACATTGTTGCAACAAGTAAAACAAGGTTGATCGGCCGAATGAGTTTTATCCAGTGCTGCATTTTCAATTTTGGTTTCCGGGTTAAATACTGTGACTGCGACTGTGACTGCGACTGCGACTGCAACTGCGACTGCAACTATACCTACTTCCTCGCATCTCTCCACTCATACACCCAGGCGCTTTGAATCATTTCCAAATGTCCTTCATTACATTCTTCCCGTGTTCCTTTAAAATCAGGCAATTCAAGCACCCATTCGATCAATTCTGTAAAACGAATTCTATAAATTTGAGATTCGCCGAAATCGTCGCCAAAACGTTCGTGTAATTTAAGGGCAATGTCTTCATGGTCGTTCCAATAAATTGGAGGTTCTTCAAAATGACTCATAGTGTAAACGAATAATGTTAGTTAATTATGATGCAATAATGGTAGATTGATCAGGAACAACAACCTCTATATAAGTATCATCTTCCATCAAGTCGCATTGGCAACTTAATCTCGAATTCAATCTTGGGTCACGTGCCCTATCAATAAAATCTTCTTCTTTTTCAGTTGTTTCCGGTAAACTGTCCATTCCTTTTTCAATATAAACATGACAAGTGCTACACGCACATACGCCACCACAATTGTGATTGAGTTTTATATCATTCAACAATGCAGCTTCGAGAACTGTATGACCTGCCTCGATCTCCACTTGTCTATCCTCATTCCCATCCTCAAAAATAAATTTTATAGTAACCATACCTGAATATAATAGAAAATTATTTATTTATGTATTTATGCAAAATACTCTTTGCTAAAGTATCATATAATTCCTTCCATTCCTTGTGACCATTCAACATGTTTTTATGTTTTGCCAATGTTGCCATATCGCCTCGAATTGCCGGACCCGTTTGTAATTGATCTGGAGCTATTTCTTTAATTTTCTTTAAATGTTCCTCCATTAAAGGATAAAATAGTTCAAGAGACAGATCATTCTCTTTTAATAAATTGTAAGCAATATCATACATGTGGTTCGTATAATTATTGATCCACACAGCAGATAAATGCATTATAGCTCTTTGGTCATCACTCACTTCAATTATTCGGGATGATATTTTAGAGGCCAGCTCTTTTAAAAGCGCCTGTGATTCATGAGAATTTCCCGATACAGCAATTAAGATTTGGCCAAGGTCTATGTCGTTATTTTTTGTTAGTGTTTGCATTGGCCAAACAACACCATAATTATTACCATTTTTCTCTAAAATATCACCTTTAATTGCACCTGCATGATGCACAATAAATCTCCCCTTTTTATACACTTTTTCGAAAACTGTCCTGATCACATCATCCTTCACTGCCAACAAATAAATATCAGATTCGGGAATTTCAACTTCCATTGATCCAAAGCTCTTACACCTTAATTGATCAGCCAGTAGTTTGGCTTTTTCGCTATCTCTTCCTGCAATGTGTTTTATTTCAATACCGGCATTTGCAAAAGCATTTCCCAAATGCCAGGCAACATTTCCGGTTCCAATTATTGAAATATTTTTGATTGGCATCATGATAAATTCTTTACCGTTTTATTTTCTTTTACTCGTTTAACTAAACTAATAAGAAATCCAAGCGCCATAACAATAGTACCTATCCAAACTAAATTGATCATCGGAAAAATGATTGATTTAATTACTATCCAGTCATCATTTAAAGTGCTATCGGAAGTTGTAAAGATAAATTGTTGTTGGGCAGGTAAAATTCCACTGAATGTGATGCTGACATTTGCAATTTGTGTTGTAGCTGTACCCTGCATCACCGTACTATCGCTCATCGATAAAATATATTGTGCTTCCAGCTTTTCATTTGCTGAACCTACATGCGCTGAAAGTTGCGCTCCGGCCCCTATTGAATCACCCGAACCGATATATCGCGAAATATCATTTAAAATAAAATATCCGGTATTAAATTTAATTGTATCCCCTATTGAGACAGTATCAACAGTAACCTGTGGTTGCGCATTTTTTGAGCCCTCTCCCGGAAGTGATGTTACATGTGTAAATACATCATAAGTTAAAAAATGTTTTGTATCCGGATTCGGTGCAAGTTGTTGCATTTTTTTATCCATTAATAAGTATGGATGCAACATAAATTCCTGTTCGATCTTTTGTGTTTCAGGATCTATTTTTCTGAACAATAAATTATAATATGTCGCCTCATTTGAAATGCTGTCACCAAGATAGGTTACCAGATAATCCTGAAGCGGAAGCGGTGCATTTCTGATAAGGCGCACATTTTCACGTTGGAATGTATTATCCATTCCTTCCCCGGTAAAATTAACACCAAAGGTATTTTCAGAAATCACTCTTTGACCTGCATTCGAGATCAATATCCCCAATAACAAAACACCAAATCCGATGTGCGCAATAGATCCTCCGGCAATTTTTATTTTGCCCTTTAATACGCGCACCAAATATTGAAAATTTGCAATCACAGAAAACCAGCCAGCAAAAAACAAAATGGAATATTTTGTCACTAAATGAAATATTCCCCTTTCTGCAGTAATATCCCATAGATTATCTAATAATATTGAACTGATTATAGCTGCTACAATGGCAAAAATTAAGGAGCTAGCAATACTTCTATAAAATTGTTTAACTTCTGTTTTTTTGTATTTCAGGAATTGTGCAAAGGCTGATAAAAACGCAATTAATATTCCTACCCAAATCTGAACACCGGTGTAAAAATGAATTTCATCATCCGGCTTGCTCATATCAGCGGGGAGTGAACTCCCAAACAGGTCGTTAATATGTCCTAACAATACATTAAAAACAGGAATGGAAGTAAAAAATATCACATGAATACCCGCAAATAATAATACGAGTGAACCAACAAACATCCAAAACTCGCGTGAGGATAATGATTCTTCTTTTTCTTTAACAGGAATTTTTTTCCAGTTTCTGATCAATGGGATAAGCGAAATAAAAATAAAAACAAACAAAAAGAGAAGAAGATGATTGGTTAATCCCTCCTCCACAAAGGCATGTACGCTGGTATCACCTAATATTCCGCTTCGGGTTAAGAAAGAGGAGTATAAGACGAAATAAAAGGAAAGGAATATCATTACAAAACTCGACCGTGTTGCGTGACCTGTTGCTTTTGCAATTACGAGATTATGTAATCCTGCAACTATGATCAACCACGGAATCAAGGAGGCATTTTCCACAGGATCCCATGCCCAAAATCCCCCGAAACTCAAAGCTTCGTAGGCCCATGCGCCTCCCATTAATATTCCGGTACCTAAAACCATACCTGCAAACAATGCATAGGGTATTGCAGGTTTTATCCATTCGGTATATTTTTTAGTCCATAACCCTGCTACTCCAAAGGCAAATGGAATTGTAATGGAAGCAAATCCACAGAATAATACCGGTGGGTGGATCACCATCCAATAATTTTGCAGCAGCGCATTTAATCCGGTTCCATCCGGAATAAATCGCATATAATCAGTAAATAAAAAAACAGGATCGGCAGTAAGTTTATCTTTTAATAAAAGGAATGGCGAATTTCCAATATGCACTGTATCAGTAATATAAATTCCCAACAAATAGGTTAATAAAAAAACCTGCATTAAACTAACAATGGCCATTACAGGGGCTTCCCAATTTTTAGCCCGAAATAACAATACGGTACCTAACACTACATGCCAAAAACTCCACAATAAAAAACTCCCCTCCTGTCCTTCCCAAAAACAGGAAAGCACATATTTCATTTGAAGATCTGAAGAGGAATGAGACCACACATAATGATATTCAAAATGATGATTAAAGATCATTATGAATAAGGTAATAACAATCCCGATTACGGATACGCCATGTGAGATAAAAAAAGTTCGTGCAATTTTTCTGCGTTGTTGTTTATCGATATCATTTTTTGATTGAACCGACAAAAAATAAAAAACCGCTGCAAAAATAGCGGTGATAAATGCGATGATCACAAATAAATGCCCGACTTGTCCGAAAAGCGGATTTATAGATTGAACAGCATGTTGATGCGTTAATTCGTCCATGTAACTGTTCCCTATTTTTTAATTTCGTTTTCTACATATTTTGAAGGGCATTTAACCAGCATGTCATCAGCATAAAAAGTTTCTCCTTTCATAGCCCCGGTTAAAACGATCTGATCACTTTTTTCGAAATCACGAGGCATATCATCAAAACAAACCACCTCTATTTCTTTTCCATCACGATCTGTCAGATAAAAGGAGAATGAATTCGGATCCTTTACAGGGTCATAATTCACCGGATGAGATTTTGCCAATGTTCCTATGAGTTGAACTGTGGAACCTTCCTTTCCAACAGCATCTTCATAACTTGAATATGAACTCACATTGCCAAGTTTAGAAGCGAAAACTCCTATACATACTGCAATAAGGATGAGCAAAATGATATGCGATTTTTTCACTTATTATGGTTTTTTTATAATATAATGCAAAATTAGGGCAAAATGTTCTGTATTACAGATTAGATAGGGGCAAATTGACTATTTATTTAACTTATTACCTGAACTTGATGAGATTATGCATAAAACGGTCTTGTAGAAAGGGGAAAATAGCATGAAATCCCGCACTTTTTATAATATGGCCGATTAGCGCTAACTTTGTATTATGTTATTCCATTTTCTCGATATGAATCTTGATTTTCTGGACCATCCCAGAGGGTAAATAGCCCAATTTTTATTGTTGTCGGACTCTTACAAATCCCATGTTTTCACTGTATTTTAAACCTTACTATTAATTTTCAAAAATTATTAATATGACCACGCTTGAATCACTTACAGACAAATCACTAACCTATATACAAAAAGAAGAAACTTTTGGAGCGCACAATTACCATCCTATGCCCGTTGTTATTGAGCGGGCCGAAGGGGTTTATGTTTGGGATGTGGATGGCAATCGCTATTACGATTTTCTTTCTGCATACAGCGCAGTAAATCAAGGGCATTGTCATCCAAGAATTATACAATCGCTGATCGATCAGGCTAAAAAATTAACACTTACCAGCCGAGCTTTCTATAACAATGTTTTAGGGGAATACGAACAATTTATGACTGAATTGTTCGGCTACGACAAGTTATTGCCAATGAATTCAGGGGCCGAGGCCGTGGAAACAGCCTTGAAACTATGCAGGAGATGGGGTTATGATGTGAAAGGAATTGCCCCGCATAACGCCAAAATTCTTGTTTGCAGCGGCAATTTTCATGGGAGAACAACAGGTATCATTTCATTTAGCAGCGATCCTGATTCTACAACAGGTTTTGGACCGTATATGCCTGGTTATCAAATAATTGAATACAATGATCTTGCATCCCTCGCACAGGCACTTGAAGATAAAAATGTTGCCGGATTTCTTGTGGAACCAATACAAGGAGAAGCTGGTGTTTTTGTTCCGAATGATGGGTATTTATCCGCTGCTTATGCGATGTGCAAGGAGGCAAATGTGTTATTTATTGGGGATGAAATTCAAACGGGTCTGGCCAGAACAGGTAAAATGCTCGCCTGCGATCATGAAAATGTTAGACCTGATATTCTAATTTTAGGTAAAGCATTAAGTGGCGGAACATTGCCTGTTAGTGCGGTTTTAGCCGATAATGAGATCATGTTAACCATTAAGCCGGGCGAACACGGGTCAACATTTGGTGGAAATCCACTCGCATGTGCCGTTGCAATTACCTCCATAAAAGTTTTATTGGATGAAAAATTGGCAGAGAATGCCGAAAAAATGGGTGAGATACTTCGAAAGGGATTATTAGACCTGAATCATGAATACATAAAGATCGTGAGAGGTAAAGGTTTATTAAATGCAATTGTAGTTCAGGATAATTACAAGGGAAAATCGGCATGGGATTTTTGTATTTCCTTAAGGGATAACGGATTGCTGGCCAAACCTACACATGGAGATAAGATCAGATTTGCTCCTCCATTGGTAATTAATGAAACCCAAATAAATGAATGTCTCAGGATAATTGAAAAAACGTTATCGGAATTTTGACCTCTTATTAATTAAACTGTAATGGGTATGTTAGAATTAATTTTAATTCATACATACCCATTTATGCTTGATATGAACAGCTCCCAAAAAAATGGAGGATATTAATTTAAAGTAACAACCGTTTGTCCGGTTTTTGAGTAAAATGTAAGTGTACCGGAAATGGAATTTTGTTTTACCACACCGTTGAATTCAAATTTGCTAACAGCCTGAGTTGCAGCAGTGGTGGACTTATCAGGATAAAATATCACTTTTACATTCCATCCATTTTCCAAAGAAACTGATTCGTATTTCTTAAAGGTTTGTTTAACATATGTTTTGTCTGTTGAACCTTTAGAAGAGAAAAGTAACTCAGCATCCTTAAAGCCGATCTGTTTTACTTCCTGCGAATAATTCATTCCGATATTAAAAGTGAGTATTAAAGAAAAATCCTGTAAACAGATATTAGTACTATAACAATCCGGATCGAGATCGATATAAAAATCGCGGGTGGTATAAATTAATTTAGGATTATCCTTTTTAAAAGTAGTATCTGTTGTTTCCGGAGAAAAAGCAAATGCCGATTGAAAAGAAAAAATTGTTGTGGTGATCAGGGTGGCAACTAATCCTTTCATTATCATATTTAATAAAAATTATGGTGATTTATTAA
This sequence comes from Chitinophagales bacterium, assembly GCA_044227505.1. Lineage (GTDB taxonomy): Bacteria > Bacteroidota > Bacteroidia > Chitinophagales > BACL12 > UBA7236. Next base: position 6,996 of record JBGAWP010000042.1, read on the forward strand.
GTAAAACGCATTATTTAATAAAAAATTGTATCAAATTACAAACAAAAATGCCTCTTCTTTGTGGAAGAGGCATTTCTAGTTTTAAACAATATTTTCTTAACTGTTTCCTTTTTTGTAATCTGCCAGGAACTGTGCAAGTCCCAAATCGGTTAATGGATGTTTAAAAAGGCCCATAATAGAGCTTAAAGGGCATGTTACCACATCGGCACCAACTTCTGCACATCGCACAATATGTAATGGATTTCTGATGGATGCAGCTAATACTTCAGTCTCAAAACCATAAACACGATAAATATGCACTATCTGTTCAATGAGATTAACACCATCCCAATTCATATCATCCACCCTTCCAATAAACGGTGAAAGATAGGTTGCCCCTGCTTTAGCTGCTAAAATTGCTTGTCCTGCTGAAAAAACCAGGGTACAATTTGTTCTGATGCCATTATCGGTACACCATTTAATCGCTTTTATACCCTCTTTTATCATCGGGATCTTAACAACAATGTTAGGGTGAAGGGCAGATAATTCCTTTGCTTCTGCAACCATTCCGTCAAAATCTACAGAAATAACCTCTGCACTAATGTCACCATCAACAATATTGCAGATATCAACATAGTGTTTTTTAATATTATCGGCACCGGTGATTCCTACCTTTGCCATTAAAGAAGGGTTTGTAGTAACGCCATCCAAAATCCCTAACGTTGCTGCTTCTCTTATTTCATTTAAGTCAGCGGTATCAATAAAAAACTTCATAATAATTGGTATTTGAGATTGAAAGTGTAAAATTAAAATTTGAAAAGGCAAAAAAACATTTTCTTTTCCACAAATAATTTTCCAAAATTATCCCGGCCTGGGGGGAAAGAAAAAAAATGGGCAAGTTGCTTACATCGCACCGCTACGACCACCTACCCTTGCTCCGATCAAGGCCTGGGGGATTCAGCAGGAGCTGGTCGTATAAGACTTGCCCGCTGCAAAGGTAAACAAAAAAGAAGATTGGATGATATAAGTGTCGAATAATTATTGAGATTGTTTTATGCGTTGGAGTTGATAATGATTTATCGACACAAAAAAAATCAACGTAATTCAAGGTTGAAAAGGGTAATTTGAATCTGCAATTTAATATCCTGTGTATTTGATCAAACTTCTGTTTAAAATGCTGCACTGAAAAAAAATTGCCATGCTTTGGTTGAAATTGAATATTTTTCCTCCAAACCAAATAATATTATATTTTACCATTCATAATTTACCCAATTCCCGATTAAAGTAACAAAAGTCACTTTAAAGTACTAAGCTTTAAATTAACTTTGCATATGCCTTCAAAAATATCCAGGTTCGGATCAATAGTGCGATTAAAATGTCCCAAATGTCGTGAAACTGACCTTTTCGTTAATAAAAATCCATATCATTTTAGCGATATGGCAAAGATGTATAAGTCATGCAGTGTTTGCGGCCAAAGGTTCGAACCTGAGACTGGTTTTTATTATGGTGCCATGTATCTGAGTTATGCTATCGGGGTTTTTTCCAGTCTTATACTTTTCAGCATTTTTAATTTTGTTTTCGGCATCACAACCACCTGGGCCTTTGCAATGGTGGCTGTTATCTGGATCGGAATTTCGCCTTATCTTTTTCGATTTTCAAGATCGCTGTGGTTGAATTTGTACGTAAATAATCATCGGGACTTGTAATAATTGACAATTGACAATTGGGGTAAACTACATAAATTCATAGGTTATACTCCGGGACAAAATGAGTAATGAGTTATTAGCAATGAATGTTGCTCCTGCAATCATTTGAAATTTTATTAACTCACATAAAATTTATGTAGAAATGTGAATTCCAACCTGCAATCAAAGTTCTAATTAACAATTAGAAATATACGTTTGAAACAGGAGTGAAAACTTACACCCAAACTCTTAGCAAAAATTGTCAATTGTCAATTGTCAATTGTCAATTTCTACAGCCCGGCCATCCAAACCATCAATTTCTCCAACTTTGATTTTATTTCTGCGCTGCCACAGGTATAATTGTTCACTATAATACAGAAAGGAAGAAGTTCACCATTCTTTGTTTTCACATAACCTGAATATGAACGCACTTTATACATAGAACCACTTTTTGCAATTATTTTTCCCTCTGCGGAAGTATTTGCGCCTATTGTTTTTAATGTCCCGGTCTGACCTGCAATGGGTAGCGAATTTTTAAATACAGAAAATTCAGGTTGCGTTAATTCATAATTCAACATTCTGCACATTTGTTCCGGTGTGATCACATTCAAACGCGATAGTCCACTACCGTCTTCCATGTTAAATCCTATTAGATTGATTCCCTTACCGGTCCAATAATTTTCCACTGCTTTTATTCCGGAAGTGGTACTGCCATCATTTAAAATAACCTTTCCCGTTGTTTTTAATAATGTTTCAGCGTACAAATTATTACTCTTTTGATTTGTATGAAAAACAACCTCGCTTAAAGGTGGTGAAGTATATTGAAATAAAAATTTCCTAATATTATTCACTTCTTGTTTTTCCCTTTTCATTGCATACACTGTAGTGGCTTGTTTGTTTACTTTTACTCCATAATTTAAAAGTGCCTTTTTTAATTCCAACGCCAAAAATAAGGGAGGATCAGGCATAGAACCATCAACAGTATAAGCCTTTCTGTTAGCGGGAATAGTGCCTACAACATACCTGTAATAATTATCGGGTGCACCATAAATAAACGCTTCATCCCCACTCCCTCCTACTTTAACATCATTCCATATTGTTAAACCTTCTATTTCCGGAAATATGCTGTCAATTTTTGATTTGGTGCTTGTGGAAGAATAATATAATGTATAAGAATTTTCAAATACATTTAATCCGTACGGTCCGGCACCATAATATTGTCCTATATCATCCCAGTTCCAGCTACCTGGAGTTGCATAATCTTCGAAAACACTTGCATCTGCAATTATATTTCCCGTTATTTCTTTAATGCCTTTATTTTTTATTGTTAAAGCCCAAACAGAAAATAAAGAATCAAAACGCAATGTGGAATCCAACCTGTTGTTTCCCAAAGTTGGGTCACCGGAACCTCGCACATATAAATTTCCTGTCAAAATACTATCCTTTGATATGGTTCCATCGTATTCAATTACCGTTTTATATCTGTATTTTTCACCAACCAGATTTAATGCAGAAATTGTTGTAACCACTTTCATACTGGAAGCAGGTACCAAACTTTTTTCAGAATCAAATTCCGTAATGATTTTACCCGTTTTCGGATCCAACAAGCAAAAACCCCAGCTCGCATGAACAAGATCTTTATCAAGCGACAATGCCTTTATTCCTCCGTTGAGTCGGTTAAGTCCTATGGAATCTATTTTTAATTGGGCTTTCAATGAAAATCCCGTGCTAAAAATTAGAATATAAAAAAATATTTTTTTCATGTGATTTTTAAAATCGTAAATGTCGGGAAATTCAAATACCAAGTACATCCTTCATGGTAAAAATGCCTTTTTTACCTTGTATCCATTTTGCTGCAAATAATGCTCCTTCTGCAAACCCCTTGCGAGATTTTGCCGTGTGAATTAATTTAATTTCATCAGCCTCTGAGGAATAAATAACTTCATGTGTACCGGGAACATTTTCAATGCGATGTGAAATTATTTCCAACTCTTCCCTTAGTTCACTTTTTTTATTTACCCAACTATTTTTATTTTTCAATTTACTCAAAATCTTTTCAGCAAGCGTTATTGCTGTTCCACTTGGTGCGTCCAATTTTTGCGTGTGATGTGTTTCCTCAATAGCAACTTCATATTGTGGCTGATCATGCATTATTTCTGCAAGAACCTTATTTATTTCAAAGAAAATATTTACTCCAATACTGAAATTAGTGGCGTGTACCAATGTTCCGTTATTTGCAAGAACGTATTCCGTAACGGCTTCCAGATTTTCATACCAACCCGTAGTTCCGACTACGATGGGTACACCGGCATTAATGCAAGTGTGCATATTTTGAACAGCAGTTTGAGGCGTTGTGAATTCAATAACCACATCCGCCTTCTGCAAATTTTCTTTTGTGAGATCATGAAGATTGTGTTTATCAATAATTAGGACAATGTCCAAATTTTGTTGAGTCTTTGCAATTTCCTCAATTGTTTTACCCATCTTGCCATATCCCAACAATGCTATTTTCATTTGAGACTTAATTTTAGATTTACACCAAAAGTATTAAAATCATTTTGTGTTAAATAACCTTTAGGTAACATGTATGGTTGTATATGTAAACTCAGATCGTCACTCACATTAAAATCGTATAAATGAGCATCAACAACTGCATCCACAATATTCAAAATATATACTACAGAAGTTACCACCACCAACAGATCGCTATAACGTTTGGTATTATCTACATATTGCAATAAAATTTCATCGCTGGTGATATAATTATAAATGGTTGCATTTGTTGTTGAATCACCATCCGTGCGATAAATATATTCTTGTCGCAATTCTTTATAAAAACTATTCCAGTAATACACAAAATACGCAGAGGTTCCTAAGCCTGCATATACGATAGGGATTTTCCAATATTTTCCATTGTAAGCTTGTCCTAATCCGGGCACAATCGCACTGTATAATGCAGCCTTTCCAACGGAATGTGGTTCGTGCGACCATAAATTTTTATAGAATGGAGTTTTTATGGAATCGCTGGTAATTTCCAGCGAAGTGGAATCTGATGTAATTGAAATCGTATCCGTTACCGGAACAGAAAAAGTATCTACCTGAGCAAGGCCGAGTTTAGAGAGTAATAAAAAGAAGATACATAATAATTTTCCATGTTTCACACGCAGTAATTAATCTTCAATTAATTCTTTTAATCGGAAAAGATCGTCATCTGAAAAGAAGGAGATCACCATTTCACCCTTACCTTGTTTATCCCTTTTAATTTGCACTCTGGTAGCCAAACGTGATGCCAAAGCATCCTGTACTTTTCTGATTTCGTATGGCAGTGCACTTATTGCTTTTTGTTTTACATTAACTTTTTTATTGTTGTAATTGCGCACCATTTCTTCCACATCTCTAACCGACAGGTTTTTCGACAATATCTCCATGTAAATTGCAATTTGTCCGGCTGGGTCTTCGAGTGCCAATAAAGCGCGTGCGTGGCCCATGGTAATTTTTTTCTCCTTTAATCCACGTTGAAGATCGGGAGGTAATTTTAATAACCGCAAAAAATTGGTAACTGTAACTCTGTTTTTTCCAACACGTTCGGCCAATGCCTCATGGGTTAAATTACATTCGTCCAATAATCTTCTGAAATGAATAGCAACTTCTATAGCATTGAGATCTTCCCTTTGAATATTTTCGATCAATGCTATTTCCAGCATTTCCTGATCGTTGGTGGCGCGAACAAATGCCGGAATTTCTTTTAGTCCTGCAAGCTTGGATGCACGAACACGGCGTTCTCCGGAAATGAGCTGATATTTATTGGTTCCAACTTTGCGTACGGTAATTGGTTGAATAACACCGTGAATTTTAATGGAAGCGCTGAGTTCCTGTAAAGCATTTTCATCAAAATCAGCACGAGGTTGAAATGGATTTAATGCGATATTTTCGAGCAGAATATTATTTATGGATGCCATTTCCTGCACTGCCTTTTTTTGCAGGAATTCGCCTGAGGCATCAGAATTCATACCTTCGAGCAATGCCCTTATTCCTTTTCCGAGATCGTTTTTTTTCTGGCTCATTTTAAAGCTCCCATTCAGGAGAATACTCCAACCCGCAGTTGAAACTGAGGAATGTTTTACAATATAAATTTAATCAATTTTGATTGATATTCAATAATTCGTTAGCATGGGTAGGATTAATTCCGCCGTTATTTTGTAAAATTTCCCTTGCCAGATTCAGATAATTAATTGCTCCTGTGCTATCTGCATCGTACATTATAACAGGTTTACCAAAACTTGGGGCTTCCCCTAATTTTGTATTTCTGTGGATGATGACATCAAATACCATTTCTGAAAAATGACGTTTAACCTCAGTAACGATCTGATTGCTCAAACGCAACCTGGCATCGTACATGGTCAACAAAATTCCTTCTATCTGCAATGGATTGTTTAAACGATTTTGCACAATTTTTATTGTATTGAGTAATTTGCCCAAACCTTCGAGGGCAAAGTATTCGCATTGCACAGGAACTAAAACCGAATCTGCAGCTGTGAGTGCATTTACAGTGATCAAACCTAAAGATGGAGAACAATCGATAAAAATATAATCGTAATTGTTTTTTACCTCGTCTAGAATTGTTTTTAAGATACGCTCTCTGTTAGGATGGTTAATAAGTTCAATTTCTGCACCAACCAGATCAAGGTGGGATGGTAATAAATGTAAATTTGGAGTTTCTGTTTCCACAATAGCATCTTTTGCCTGTTTGTCGTTCATAAGACAATCGTAAATATTGATACGATTTTCTTTAGGATCGAAACCCACTCCACTGGTAGAATTTGCCTGCGGATCTGCATCAACCAATAAAGTTTTAAATTCAAGTACCGCAAGACTTGCAGCGAGGTTGATGGCAGATGTTGTTTTACCAACTCCACCTTTCTGATTTGCTATTGCTATTATTTTTCCCATGTTTGTAATTTGCGGTTTAGGTTCTTATTTATAACGTTGATTTATTTAATATCTGCTTCCTCTCCTATTTTCATCAGAATTAATTTTTTATCCTGATATCCAAAAATAGCGATCGCTTTTTCATGATCTATTTTAATGAGATCCTCTGTGTCGTAGTGCATGCCTATTATTTTATCGCATTTAATATATTTTGAAGCGATTAGTGCATCTTCCACTCCCATTGTATAATTATTTCCTATGGGAAGAAATGCAAAATCAATTTCCAAATGTTTTCCCAACAATTTCATATCGTTGTGCAAAGCTGTATCACCGGCATAATAAAAATTGCCCTCTGCAGTTTCAAAATAAAATCCCACTGGATTGCCGCCATAGGATCCATCAGCAAATGAACTGGAATGCACTGCATTTACCATTTTTACCTTACCAAAATCAAAACTCCTGACCCCTCCCATATTCATTGGGTGCAGATTTGTGAGCCCTTGCCTTTTTGCCCAACTATAAATTTCCCAGTTCGCAACCAGCATAGCACCACTCAACTTTGCAATTTTCAACGCATCTGCAATATGATCATTGTGTGCATGGGTAATAAAAATGTAATCAGGGGTTATAGATTTTACATCTATTGCTGCTGCTAAGGGGTTATCTGTAATGTACGGATCAAAAAGGATAGTTTTCCCACCTGTTTTTACCTGAAAGCACGAATGTCCGAAATAAGTTACCAGCATTACACCTAATAATTAAAGTGTAAAGTTAAACCCTTACAAATCCGTAATCGACGAAACAGGCACAAACTTTTAAACAGGGAAAAAGTGCCTTGTGGATAAGTAAAGGGGTATTTTGTTATTAGGAATTTATTGTTAAGGCGAGGGGGCGAGGGGGTGAGGAGGTGAGTGGGGAGTAGTGAGTGCTGAGTAAGATCCTCTTAGCCTGAAATTGGAATTTCTAATTAATAATCCAGGCAGACTGGGATGGGTTCAAGGCTCACGATTGAATATTCACGAAATGAGTAATGAGTGATGCCCGCCTGGATGACCCGGTCGGACGGGAGTAATGAGTTTGATCCCCTTAGCCGAAAAGTTGATTTTCTTATTAATATGCAATGTATATCAGAAGGGATTCACGTTAGAAAATTGTTCTTTTAGTAGAGACGCAATGCATTGCGTCTCTACTAAAAGAACAATTTTCTACGAAGAACATTTTAGAATGGTTGATTATTTGGTTGTGAGCATCAAGAATTAATAATGCAATGTAATCCTTTCTATTATCTCCACAAAAAAATCCTTTTAAATCCGCCCGATCAGCGTCATCTGCGTCCCCTATTTTTTAACTCACGATTGACGATTGAGGTAAATGAGTAATGAGTTATGCCCGCCTGGATGACCCGGTCGAACGGGAGTAATGAGTTTGATCCTCGATAGCCGAATGTTTTTACTCCTGACTAATCTCTTGACTTTTTTCGTGAAGCGTGAGGCGTGAATTGTGAGTTTACTTCTCGGTGGCCTAATACTTTACTCATGATTAATGACTCCTGACTTTTTTCGTGAGGCGTGAATCGTGAGTTTACTTCTCGATTGCAGAATGCTTTTACTCCAGAACCGAAGGTTCTACTCCTTACTCCTTTCTCCTCTCTCCTTTTTCGAATTCACGATTTTCTCATGATTTCTCTCATCTGAAAAATAATTTTCGTTATTTCCTTCTTTATTCAACATTTCCTATATTGCAACTTCTAAAACAAAGGAGGATAAGATGAAAACTTATAACAGCGAGAACATCAAGAATGTAGTGCTGGTGGGCCATTCCGGCTCCGGCAAAACAACACTTGCCGAATGCATGTTGTTTGAAGCCGGAGCTATCAACCGCCGCGGAACTGTTGCCGATACAAACAGTACTTCTGACTTTAATGAACTGGAACACGAACGAGGGTATAGTGTGTTCAGTTCAGTGATGCATGTGGAATGGAAAGACACCAAAATTAATATTATAGATACACCGGGTATGGATGACTTTATCGGAGAAGTAATTTCCGCATTTAAAGTTGCCGATACAGGATTATTAATGCTCAATGCCGCTCATGGTGTTGAGGTGGGAACCGAAATAATTTGGGAATATGCCGACCATCTTAAAAAACCAATGATTTTGATCGTAAATCATGTGGATGAAGAAAAATCTGATTTTGATAATACAATCGAACAGGCAAAAGAACGCTTCAGTAAAAAAGTTACCGTAGTTCAATATCCTTATAATCAGGGAATTGATTTTAATGCCATAATAGATGTACTTAATATGGTGATGTATAAATTCAAACCTGATGGCGGAAAACCTGAAAAATTACCAATTCCTGCAGAGGAAATGGATAAAGCGATGAAACTGCACAACGACCTGATCGAGACCATTGCAGAAAATGACGAAGGATTAATGGAAAAATTCTTTGAAAAAGGAACACTGGAAGAAGATGAGATGGTAAAAGGATTAATGTTATCCATTCGCAATCACGAAATTTTTCCTGTTTTCTGTATCTCTGCAAAACATAATATGGGCAGTGGTCGTGTGATGGGATTTATTGACAAATGTTGCCCTTCAGCTGCACATATGCAGCCGGAAAAATTAACCAATGGAAAAGATCTTCCGTGTAATTCATCTAATCCAACTGTAGTATTTGTTTTTAAAACAGTTAGCGAACCTCATCTCGGTGACATGAGTTATTTTAAAGTATGCAGCGGAAAAATAACCACCGGAATGGATCTGAATAATACGAATACCAATAATAATGAGCGTATCAGTCAGCTATTTGTTTTACAAGGTAAAAAACGGGAAAATGTTGATGTATTAATGGCCGGTGATATTGGATCAACCGTTAAATTAAAAAAGACACATACTAATAATACGCTTGCGGCAAAAGGCCAGGATGTTGAGGTTACACCAATACATTTTCCTGAACCCAAAGTACAGGCTGCAATTGAAGTACATAATAAAGGTGATGAAGAAAAAATGGGACTTGCCTTACATCATATACACGAAGAAGATCCAACAGTTACCATAGATCACAATATGGAATTAAAACAAACTTTGGTAAATGCGCAGGGAGAATTACATCTGCAGGTAATTAAATGGAAGATAGAACATTTATATGGAATTAAATTCGATTATGTTAAACCTAAAATTCCGTACAGAGAAACAATTCAAAAATCAGTGCGCTCTGATTATCGCCACAAAAAACAAAGCGGTGGTGCCGGCCAATTTGGAGAAGTGCACATGATAGTGGAACCTTATTATGAAGGTATGCCTGATCCAAAAGATGTTACTGTTCGCGGAAGAGAAGAACATGATCTTAAATGGGGAGGAAAATTGGTGTTTTATAATTGCATAGTTGGTGGTGCTATTGATGCGCGTTTCTTACCTTCTATATTAAAAGGTGTAATGGAAAAAATGACAAATGGCCCGCTTACAGGTTCTTACGTGCGCGATGTTCGTGTAAGTGTTTATGATGGTAAAATGCATCCCGTTGACAGCAACGATATGGCATTTAAATTAGCAGGAATGATGGCTTTCAGAAATGCATTCCGCGAAGCGGATCCAAAATTATTGGAACCGATATACGATCTGGAAGTATTAGTTCCGGGTGATTATATGGGAGAAGTAATTGGAGATCTGCAAACACGAAGAGGAATTGTAATGGGAATGGATAGCGATGGTCATTATCAAAAAGTAATTGCCCGTGTTCCTTTAACCGAATTATATGATTATTCCTCAACATTAAGATCATTAACCCAGGGACGCGGAAAATTTACCCGCAGATTTGCAGAATATGCTCCGGTGCCGTTTGAATTACAGCAACAACTGATGAGTAGTCATAAGGAGGAGCTTACAGAGGCGTGAGAGGAGTAAGGAGAGAGGAGAAAGGAGTGAGGAGGTTTAGTTTCTGCGAAACTAATTAGGGGGATTTATTAAAAAGCCACGAATTCACGAATTAGATAATTTGTGAATTCGTGGCTTAATTTATTTTTATTTTATTAGAGAAATTGTTTGATTTACATTTTCATCTTCCACTTTCAGAAAATAAAATCCATTTTCTAAATAAGAAAAATCATGTTGTTCAATATTTTTTCCTGACCACAATATCTGACCTATGGAATTAATTAATGTGTAATTATAAGTAGCAACATTATTTTTCAAATAAATATTAGAACTGAATGGATTTGGAGAAACGGAAAGTGTTTCTGCATTGTGTGAATTAATTCCGTCAATAATTATTGTTACATCAAAACACTCAGAAGTATCAGAACAAATTCCATCACTAACGATAACTGCATATGATCCTGAAACGGTAGCTGTAAAGGATTGATTTGTTTCACCCTCCAAAAAAGTATTTCCGTTTGCGCAATCTATCCATTGATATGTTGCGTCAATTGCATCGGCAATAAACCCGTTTTCCATATTCGAGGTTACTCCAACATTAACTGCACACCAGGTTATTTTGCAATAGCCCGGAGCACCGAAACCAGGTCCGCCACCATTTCCATTTCCTCCACCTCCACCTCCACCGTAATTAGCGGAAGTTCCGGCGGGATCAGTTACGTTGCAAAAAGCATCAGTAAATCCTGCACCTTTTCCGCCGTCAGCTGCCGGCGCTCCACCACCTATTCCACCATCACCACCTGGAGTTAAACAAATGCCTGTCCAGGCAATAGTATTTCCACCCGCACCACCATCTCCCAATGGACCAGCAGCTCCTCCTCCGCCTCCGCCAAAATAAGTGTAATATCCACCTCCACCAATTCCACCGGTATAATTACTGATATTCCCTCCGGTTCCTACACCAGGTGCACCACCACCTCCAATTTCGGGATTCGGTACAGAAACACCGTTTTCACCTCCTGAAGCAGATAAAAATCCTGACACACTTGTTGTGCCTGCCACTGCTCCTGCTCCAACATATCCTATGCTAACATTTATTTCATCTAGCGGAGTTACGGAGTATTCGCCTTTTGCAAATCCACCACCCCCTCCTCCACCTGTTCCATTAAACCCCCCATTACCACCAGCGCCCATTACCTCAATAGTAACAGAGGTTACATCAGCAGGCACTGTAAAGGTTCCTGATGCAGTAAAAATTTGCTCCCCGGATTGTGCATTTAACATACCGGAAATTAAAATTGTTGAGAGGAGTACTTCTATTCTTTTCATTTTTTATAAAATTTTACACTTATCCAAATTAAAATAATGGTGAAAGTTACACTAATTATTTCATTGGAAGTTTTAAAATGAAAAAGAAATAAAAAGTTGATTATATTAAAAGAATCTTATTCCAATAACATATCCAAGCGATAATGCCGTAGTAAATCCATTTCCACCAAATTCCCTGATCGTATTTTCTTTCAAAGGGATAACACTGTCTTCATAAACTTCTACATTCAATACTGGTCCGGCATATACTGATATTTTATTATTTGCAAAAGAATAGGATGGAGTTACACGCAATTGATTTATCATATGAAATTGGTTATAACTAAAATCAAAATTATCCTCAAAAGTATTCCATGCCATTGCATCAACATCTATCGATAGGTCTTGATATACAGGAATATGTCCTCCAATTCCTAAACCATATCCATATCGGAAAGAATCGGAAAAAGGAGAAACGCCAAAAGCAAAAATATTATATACATATTTACTGCCGACTCTGAGTCCGATATTTGTTTGCAAAATATCGCTTTTAAAAACATCCACGTCAAATATTCCATTGCGGCTGAAACTTAATAACCCTATAGAAACTCCCTCAATCGTATCTGCAATATTTACAAGACCTATCTGAGTTCCCGTTACTTTTTTAGCAACATTCACCAATCCTATTTGTGCTCCTTCAATATTATTTGCAAGATTTAAAACTCCCGCAGTTTGAAATCCGGTTGCATTATTTGATAATGAAATATTTGCTACACCCGCAGCCTGGAAAATAATTGTTTCTTCTTTAATGGAGGAAGATAAATTGATTACACCTGCAGCCTGCATTCCCCTTACTTTTCCGGTACTTAAATTGCTTACACCTGCAAATTGCCCACCTGTTAACGACTTGCCGGCATTAAAAACTCCAGCACCTTGCATCCCCAGTACATTACCTGCCACCATATTTGTAACACCGGCAAATTGTGCACCCTGCATATAACCTTTGTCCAAATTAGCAACACCTCCAACTTCAAGTCCCTGCACTGCACCGTTATATCCCTGAATTATATTTACTGAAAAATGATGTTTGAATTTATAACTGTCGAGCCCATTCGTTCCCAGCGGAGTAAAAAAGGAAAGTTGTGCGTACCTGTCAACAAAATCACTGGAATCGACAATGGCGTTTGAAATACTATTATCTGAATTATTTTTTGAAAGGCCTACAATAGTGTCTTTATTAAATATATTCTTCTCGAAGATTTTGTCCAGAAAAGTGATTTCCTTTTCCTTTGTTTTATCTTTTATTTCTTCTGTTTTAATGATTGGTTCGTTTTCCACAATGCCACCTTTCTTATTAGTTTCTTGCGCCATCATTTCCTCCTGAAGAATTATTTCATTTTTAGAAGTTGTTCTGTCAGGTTCCGCTGTTGTGATCGTTTCCTGAAATAATAAATTTTCTTTTTTAGTAGTGTCCACTGCTGGTGTTGGATCTACCGTGAAATCCAGGGCATTGGGATTACTGATGGTGTTTGCAATGTGACCACTTTCACCGGCGATCCTGGTATCATCAGTAATTTGCTGCTCTGTTTTTTCATCCACATTATTATTTGTAAATTCCGAATTTAATTCATCATAGGCGTGATTCTTATCTTCCAAAGTTGGATCAATATCCGAATTACTTGCGATTAGGTTTGATTTACCAACATTATTGATGCCGGAATTATTACTTTCGTTTCTATCCGCATTTTTTTTGTCATCGATCAATATTTTCGAATTACCTTTTTGATCTGAATATAGTTTATTTGCAACTCCATTATTTTCTATTGTGGTTTCTTCTCCCGATAACTTTTCATGATCTTTTTTTTCCGCGGTGGTATATTCACTTATTGGATTATTTGAAGTTATTTCTTTAATCTGATCATCAGCTTTTGCCTGTATATTACCAGTTGAACCGGAATTATACATGGTTACCAAAAGTGTTGTTACTGTTCCTATTATTATTCCTCCTGAAAACATGGTCCATTTATTTTTTAATAATTTTTGAAAAAAATTTAATTTAGGTGTAATAACATAAGCAGCCATCAGCGCATCAAAACTTTTATGCCTGTTAATTACCTCGTCGGGTAATGGCTTATATTCGGTTTTAAATTTTATTTTTGTCATGGCTGCTTATGCTTGAACTGTTATTAAATTACGCAATCTCTCCAGTATTCTGTGCACCTTTACTTTTGCAGTATTTTCAGAGATATTTATTATTTCAGCTATTTCTTTAAAAGTACGTTTCTCAAAATATCGCATTTCTATCAATTCGAGTTCTTGCGGTTTTAATTTTTGAAGTGTTTTAAAAATCAATTCCCGATTTTCCACTTCATATCCTGCAACATCATCTTCCAAAATTTCAGCAAGACCTGTTTTTTCTACACATACCACGCGTATTTTATTTTGGTCTCTGAAATACTGCATTAATTCATTAAGAGCAATTCTATACAACCAGGAAGAAATTGGAAAGCCCCTGTATTCATATTTAGCAATATTTTGCATTGCTTTTAAAAATACCTGCTGAGTAATATCGGCACTTACATCTTCATCATCCGTACGGCGATAAATAAAAATATAGATCGGTTTATACCAGAGATCATAAAAATATCTGAAATTTTTAGGATCCTTTTTCGCTGCTTCTATCCTCTCCTGCTCTTGCATCATTTTATAATTGCAACATGCTTAATCAACATGAATTAATTCACCGCTTCCCGAAATTTCAGCAGTAACGGCAGGTGTACCCTTGTAATAAATATTTCCACTTCCACTTATACGAACATACAAGTCAGTTGACACATTTGCTTCAATGTTACCACTTCCGCTAACTGTGAGATCGGCATCAAACACAGGGAAATTAAATGCGTGTAATTCTCCGGATCCGCTGATATCAAAATTGAGATCTGAACCGGAGCCTTGCATGGTCATATTTCCGGAACCGGATATATCGGCATCTACTGTTGTTGCTTTTCCAATAAAATCCATATCTCCGGATCCACTTATATCCAGGTTAAGGAAAGAGGTGAGCACGGAGTCCATGGTAGTTACTGAACCTGAACCACTGATCTCGAAGGAAATGGAACTCGTTGTTATTTTATTCTGTGTTATCAGATTCCCTGACCCACTCATTGCTAATGACGACACAGACGGCATTGTGATATAAACCTCCACCGGTTCTGAATTATTGATACAATGATCCGACTTGATCTCAAGCTCTCCGCCTATAACATTGGTCTCAATATTATCTATGACATTTTGTTGCGCCACGAGTTTTACCTCAAATTCGGCACCTTGCGTGATATAAACAGTAGCTTCTATCTCACTGGAAACAGCAGTAAATCCTGTCTCAGCACGTGTTTCGGTTACTATTGGTCCCGATCCATTGATACAGGGCCATTTGTCGCCACCGCAGGAACCCAGAAAAACAGGAACCATGGCAAATAGAATGAATGTTGCGTTAAATTTTGATCGTTTCATTTTGTAGTTTTTCTATATAATGTGAAGAGGGGTAGAAAGTTACAGTTATGAAAAAAAATATTTTTACTGAATCTTACGTTTGAGGTAAAAGTGCCAAAAAACAGAGTTGACAAATTTAGGCAAAGGTATAATCCACAGAGTTACAAAAGGTTGAAACACTTGCTGTATAAAAGATTTGAGCAATATTCACAGTGTTATGAACTCTCGATGCTTGTTTTTTGTTTCAAAAGCTGTATCTTAACGAAAAAAATTAATTGAATGAATACCAAAGGAAAAGGAAGACCGGCTACCAGAACGGCGAAATTGATTGACGGATTTTATATTGAGGTGATGAACAAAGGTCAGAAAGAAAGAGGCATAAAAATCAGAAGCAAGACAAAAGCTGAGATGGAAGATGCTGCTAAACGCTATGCTAACAGCAAGGATGTGGTTATTTTAGGCGAGTATAAGAACGATGCCTGGGTGAAATAATTTACAGCTGGAAGTAATCTCCGCTTATACCATACTTATTCACAGGTATGGTATTTCTAATTGTAAAATGTTCCAATAATTCGGATTAATTAAGCCATAATGTGGTTTAACAGCTATTTCCGAATTTTCTGATGGCGAGGTAATTGGATCACAAAAACTAAAACCATGCAATTCTCAGCATTTATTTCAATAAACTGCCCTCAAAACTGTAATTTCTGAAAATTTTGCATACCAAATGCCCAAATTCTGAAAAAAAATGATTTGGCACAGCAATTGCATAATGCTTATTGTGTGTGTTTTCATGGGGATAGCAGAGATTACCTTAACGGTCTTCTCTGCTTTTTTTTTCTAATTATTTGATAGGATCTGCACCATCCTGAGGAAATGCATCTAAACTTTCCTGTTTTAATATAATCTGATCACTATTTCGGGAATTAAAATCGCTTGGCATACCAATTGCCTATTATATTATTGTGTGTGTTTTCATGGGGATAGCAGAGGGAACCAAAACGGTGAACTCTGCTTTTTTTATGTAAATATTTCACCTCTGCTTACATTTTTCAATTATATGTCTAAACATCAATAAAATCAAGTGTTTACTTGTATTTAAATGGTTCTTATTTTTAAAATGTGATCGATATTTGTTCAAATTATATTAAAAATCAGAGGTATAATGGACACACATTCCCTTGATTTCGAAGGTTGCTAAATAAGATTTGTTGAAAATTCTTGCGCAACCAAATGGGTATTGTGGTACAGTTTGGGGAATCACTCCTCAAAAGTGTGGAACAATTCCTCAAAATGATTTCCCACCTTGGTATGGTAGTTTTTTCTTGATAAAAACTGATAAAAAAAATTCAAGTTGGTGAAATGTTCACTAAATAGAGGCGGCTCATTTAAAATTTGATTTTTGCTGCATTCACAGCTTATCTTTGCGCATGACTGAGAAAATACTCATCCTTGACTTCGGATCACAATACACACAACTAATTGCCAGAAGAATTCGAGAGCTTAATGTATACAGCGAGATCGTTCCCTGCACTAAAATTCCAGACCTTACAGATGATATTAAAGGTATAATTCTATCCGGAAGTCCTTTTTCCGTTTCAGCAGCTGATAAACCGGCCTTCAATATAGAGAAGATACTGAATAAACGACCTATTCTTGGAGTATGTTATGGAGCTCAGTTCATGGCCAATTATTTTGGCGGGAAGGTGCAGCCCTCTTCAAAACGCGAATATGGCAGGGCATTTCTGCATATTCTGGAAAAAGAAAACGAGTTATTTTATGGTGTGGATGATGAAAGCCAGGTGTGGATGAGCCATAGTGATACGGTTACCCAAATTCCACCGGGATTTCATATCACCGCTAAAACTGCGAGTATTGATGTGGCAGCCTATAAAAGTGACCCGGGCAGATTCGAATATCCTGTGTTCTGTATACAGTTTCATCCCGAAGTAACACATACCACCCAAGGCAAAACCATACTAAGGAACTTTGTTGTAAATGTATGCGGATGCAAACAATCATGGACCCCCGAATCTTTTGTGGAAGAATCGGTTCTTTCTATTCAGAACAGTGTTAAGGATGAAAAGGTGATACTTGGTTTGTCGGGTGGTGTTGATTCAAGCGTAGCAGCAATTTTATTGAATAAAGCCATTGGTAAAAACTTGATTTCCATATTCGTTAATAATGGACTGTTGAGAAAAGGTGAATTTGAAACCGTTTTGCACAGCTATAAGGATATGGGTTTAAATGTAATTGGTGTTGATGCAGCGGATGAATTTTTAGATGCGTTAAAAGGTATTTCCGACCCGGAATTAAAAAGAAAATCGATTGGAAAAGTTTTTATCGATGTTTTTGAAAGAGAATCAAAAAAGATAGAGAATGCCAAATGGCTGGCGCAGGGAACCATTTATCCTGATGTTATTGAGTCCATATCGGTACACGGCCCGTCGGCAACAATTAAATCGCACCACAATGTGGGTGGATTACCTGAAAAATTACACCTGAAGGTAATTGAACCATTGCGATATTTGTTTAAGGATGAAGTGCGAAGAGTTGGAGAAACGTTAGAGCTGAAACATGAAATTTTACATCGTCATCCCTTTCCGGGACCAGGCCTTGCGATCAGAATAATAGATTCCATTACTGCAGAAAAGGTTCGTATAGCCCAGGAAGCTGATGCAATTTTTATCGGACATTTGAAGGAGTCAGGCTGGTATGATAAGGTTTGGCAGGCTGGAGCAATTTTGTTACCTGTTCAAACCGTTGGGGTAATGGGCGATGAACGCACATATGAAAATGTGATAGCTTTGCGTTGTGTTAATTCATCAGATGGCATGACAGCCGACTGGAGTCATTTGCCTCATGAACTGTTGTCAAAAATATCGTCAGATATTATTAATCACGTAAAAGGAATAAACAGGGTTGTATATGATATCAGTTCAAAACCACCTGCAACAATTGAGTGGGAATAAAATAAAATTTTTATTTTTTGTAGCGATGATATTTACTTTATCGTCGTGTGGTTTGTTTACAAAAACTACAACCACCACGCATGATAAACCTAAAGATGATAAAACTACAGTAATTACTGACGATAATAAATCAGATACAAAAGAAACTGATACAAAAACACCAGATACCATCTCCTCTGAAACAAAAGGTAAGAGTTGGGAAAAAAAAGACAGTTATAATATTGCATTGTTACTTCCTTTTTCAATTGATGAAGCTGAGTTAGATAAATTAATGGAAGAAGAAAATATCACCGGGTATCAACCTTTAGGATCGTTGGAATTTTATGAAGGAGCTTTATTGGCTTTAGATACCTTAAAAAAATTAGGTGTCAATTTAAATGTAACGGTTTATAATTCAAAAAAAGATAGCTTGTCAACAGCGGTATTATTGCGTGGTGATGAATTTAAAAAAATGGATCTTGTTATCGGCCCTGTATTTAATGAGGGATTAAAAGCAGCTACAGAGATCGCAAAAACCAATGAATTATTTTGCATCTCACCACTTTCCCCTGCAATTAATATTAACGGTGATAATAAATTCTATTTAATGGCAAATGCGCCTATTTCCACGCAATTAAATAAAACAATAGAATATGTGATGAAACAAAATTTGCGTGCAAATTTTGTTGTTGTTTATAGGGCTGATAAACCCCATGAATTAAAAGTTGCCCGAGAATTTAAAACTGAATTTGAGCTCCTGAATAAAAATAAAACTGCAACTCTAAAAGAAGCATATTCCATCTCGGGTATTACAGAAAATCTGAATGAGGAGTCAAATTATGTATTTCTAGCATCCAATGATGAATTATATGTAAACGGTTTGATTCGCGATCTTTCAAAATCATCACGCAATAATGCTATAACTTTATTGGGAATGCAAAATTTATTATCGCTGGAATCAATTTCTCTTGATTATTTTGAAACACTCCATTTTCATTATCCTACCTCCTATTGGGCTGATCAGAACGCTCCCAGGGTAAAACGCTTTAATGAAGTTTTTACTGACAAATATGGAATAAGGCCCTCTGATTTCGCATATCGCGGGTATGATCTGATGTTGTATTTCGGAGCTGTGTTAGCAAACTATGGACCAGCAATAGATGCACAAATTGATAAACCAAATCCGGTAATGAGAAATATGATCTACCCGCTTAAATTCTCTATCAATTATTCCCCTGTTAAACAGATTCAATTTATTGAGAACAGCAATGTCACGATTCTGAAGTATGAAAATTTCCGATTTGAAAAGGTAAATTAATGCCGCAATAAAAAGATTATTCTTCGTCAAATTTATCGTATCCAAGAATAGTAAGCATACTGTTAACGGTCTGCTCTTCAGCAAAAACTTCATAACTCAATTTACCCTCTGCATCTTTTTGTATAAGAATATGTTTTGGTGATGGAATGAGACAATGTTTTGTACCGCCGTAACCTGAAATACTTTCCTGATATGCTCCCGTGTGAAAGAATCCGATATATAATGGTTCGCCGGTTCCTACAAGCGGAAGATATAATTCGTTGGTATGTGCTTCCGAGTTATAATAATCCATTTGATCACAGGTTAATCCGCCTATATTGATACGCTGTACTTCATTACCCCATTTATTAACCGGCAATAAAATAAATTTGGAATTAATTCCCCAGGCATCAGGCATGGTGGTCATGAGAGAATTATCTATCATATACCATTTCTCGCTGTCATTTTGATGTTTTTCCGATAAAACCTGAAAGATAAATGCTCCGCTTTCCGCAACAGTAAAACTTCCGAATTCGGTATAAATATTAGGACATGGAACGTTATCTTCTTCGCATGTTAATTTAATTTTATTTAAGATCTCCTCCGCCATATAAGGATAATCATATTCAAATCCGAGTGAACTTCTGGTTGGCCATCCACCTCCAATATTAAGTGAATCCAATTCAGGACAAACCTTTTTAAGTTCGGTGTATACTTTAAGCGATTTTGATAATTCGTTCCAATAATAAATATTATCATGAATGCCGCTGTTAATAAAAAAATGCAGCATTTTTAATTTGAATTTTGGATTGGGTTTTATTTTATTTAGATAAAATTCTTTGATCTCTTTGTATCGTATTCCTAGTCGAGAGGTATATAATTGGAACTCCGGTTGCTCTTCTGCCGCAATTCTGATCCCAAGATCACATTCGTAAATTATTGTGTTTTCATATTCATCAAGCTCCTCTTTATTGTCCAACACCGGCATGATGCGAAAATCAAGGTTTGCCAGTTTGCTGATTCGCTGGGTATAAATTTTAGTTTTAAATCCATTACAAACGATCAAAGTGTCTTTCGACAACATTTTGTTGAGGTACAGCTTTTCAATGATATCAATATCGAAAGCGGAGGATGTTTCAAGATAAATATCATTTTTAAGAGCTTCCACCAAAACATGCGCGAAGTGTGAACTTTTAGTGCAATAACAATAATTGTATGTTCCGGGATAATTTAATTTTTTGATAGCATCATTAAAGTATTTTTTTGCTCGCTGTATATTCTCAGAGATCTTTGGCAAATATGTGATACGCATGGGGGTTTCGTATTCATCTATGAGCTGTTTGAGAGGGATTCCGTTAAAGTATAAATAATTATTTTTCACTTCAAAACCATCCTGCGGAAAATAGAAGGTTTGCTGGATGAGGTCAAGATAGGTATTTTTCAATTCTTTAGATTCGTTTTAGATTGTAAAAGGATAAATTTTTCTAGCGGCACAAAAATAATAACTTTGCATATATGAAACGAGTAAAGGTTATTTCTGTTAACAGTGAATTGGGTGCCGGCACAAGAGGTTCGGGATTAGGATTTGATGCCATACGCGTAGCAGCGTGGACCAAAGGAAGCAGATACTTCAAGGAACACCCTCCCATGATCCTGCAAAGTAACAACGATGAGGTGCTCGATGATATTGAAACTGCCTACTCCGTTAAGATTCAGTTTATAGTGGAGATGTACAACAAAATTGCTGAGGTGGTGATGGCATGTATGAAAAAAAAGGAGTTTCCCGTGATCATTTCTGGCGACCACAGCAATGCCGGTGGAACTATTGCTGGAATAAAAATGGCTTTTCCAAAAGATACGCTCGGTGTAATTTGGATCGATGCACATGCTGATCTCCATTCGCCTTACACCACTCCTTCGGGAAATTTACACGGGATGCCCCTGGCAACTGCTACTGCTTTAGATAATAAGGTTTGCCAGATAAATCAACCGGAAAAGAAAACAATAGAGGCCTGGGAAAAACTTAAGAAATTAGGTGGAATATCTCCTAAAATCACGTTTAAAGACCTTATTTATATCGCCACTCGTGATATGGAAAAAGCGGAACGTTTTATCCTCAAAAAAAATAATGTTCGTATTTATTCGGTCCAAAAAATGCGCGAAACCGGTATTCAATATGTAATAGATGATGCAATGAAAAGACTGGCGCATTGCGACAGAATTTATGTTTCCTTTGATGTGGACAGCATGGATGCAAATGTTTCAAGAGGCACGGGCACACCAGTTAAAAGCGGATTATACGAAAGTGAGGCGTTTCAATTGGTGAGTTGTCTTGCAAAACAGGAAAAAGTGTGTTGTATGGAAATTACTGAGATAAATCCTACGCTTGATAACAAAAAGAATATAATGGCGGAAATTGCATTAGAGATATTGGAACAATTTACAGGCGAAATAGAAAAACGGTTATGAATTTAGAAGCGAAGTTGAAACAACTTGTAGTGGAAGTTGTTCAGGAATTATATGCTCAAACCATTGATGAAACAATAGTTAAAATTGATAAAACTCCATCAGAATTTCAGGGTGAATTAACAGTGGTAATATTTCCGTTTGTGAAGATCAGTCGCAAAAGCCCTGAGCTTACTGCTAATGAGATTGGACAGGCTTTAACAAACAGATCAGAAATAATTGAATCTTTTAATGTGGTAAAAGGATTTCTGAATATTGCTTTTACTGACCTTTATTGGATATCAGTATTAAAACAAATTTCTTCTGCTGAAAATTATGGAGAATTATCTCCAACTGGAAAAAAATATGTGCTTGAATATTGTGGACCGAATACAAATAAACCGCTTCATTTAGGGCATGTAAGAAATGTGTTATTAGGTTACTCCGTTGCAAATATTTTATTGGCTGCCGGACATGAAGTGCACAAAGTAAATATCTTAAACGACAGAGGAATTGCGATATGTAAAAGTATGGTGGCCTACCTGCGCGTAGGGAATGGGGAAACCCCTGCTTCAACAGGTATTAAAGGCGATCATTTTGTTGGGAAATATTATGTGGAATATCAAAGAATATTTGAACAGGAAGTTGGATTACTGGAGATGTCGAATATCGCTAAAGAGGAAGCGGAAAAAACATGTTCTATTTATTTAGAAGCGAGCGAAATGTTGCGCAAATGGGAAGCAGGCGACCCCGAAGTAATTGCATTGTGGAATACTATGAACAATTGGGTATATGCAGGATTTGAAGAAACTTATAAAAAAATAGGAATAGATTTCGAGAAAGATTACAAGGAAAGCGATTACTATTTAAAAGGGAAAGATATTGTTTTTGAAGGACTTGAAAAGAATGCATTTTACAAAAAAGAAGATGGAAGTATTTGGGTGGATCTTACGGATGAAGGATTAGATCATAAGGTTTTGCTTAGGGCCGATGGAACAAGTGTTTATATTACTCAAGACCTAGCGGTAGCAATGGCGCGATATGCCGATTTTAAAATGGATACTTCTGTTTATGTTGTAGCAAATGAACAGGATTATCATTTTAAGGTTTTAAAATTAGTGCTGCAAAAATTAAAGGTTCCATTTGCCGATGGAATTTATCACTTGAATTACGGAATGGTTGATCTTCCGGAAGGCAAAATGAAAAGCCGTGAAGGAACAGTGGTGGATGCAGATGAATTGATCGCTGAAATGCAAACAGAAGCATTGGAATTTTTGTCTGATTCAGAAAAATCGGCTGAATTGAGTTTGGAAGAAAAAACTGCATTAGCAGATAAAATTGGGTTGGCAGCATTAAAATATTTCATTTTAAAAGTGGATCCCAAAAAGCGCATGTTGTTTAATCCGAAAGAAAGTATTGATCTGCAAGGGAATACAGGACCCTTTATTCAATATACCTATGCGCGTATTCAATCCATTTTCAGAAAATTGAAGGAGGAAAATTTTCAAATTTCACCGGATAAATTTGAATCGTTGGATGCCATCGAAAAGGAGTTAGTGGTTTTATTAAATCAATACCCTTCTATTGTTGAAATTGCAGCAGATACTTATTCACCTGCAGAGGTGGCAAATTATATTTATGGATTGGCAAAAAAATTTAATACTTTTTATGTGGATCATTCTATTGCCAAGGCTGAAACAGAATCCAAAAAACATTTGCGTGCGGATATCGCAGAAAATGTAAGTAGTGTTATAAAACATGGATTGAATTTATTGGGGATCTCGGTACCGGAAAGGATGTAAAAGCCCCCGGCTTCAACCGGGGTTTTGAATTTTAATAGCATCTAGTTCCAACCTTGGACTATTTAATGGGTTTAGTCTAAGTTATTTTTAAACCCATTTCTTTTAATAAATTGATCCAATTCCTCTTCAAATGATTTAATTTTATGATGCTCCTCTTGATTTTTAATATAGTTTCTAACTACATCCAATCGAGATTTGGAAACTGACCCTGCATAATATTCATCCTGCCATTCAAATTTTTTATCTATTATTTTATTTTTATTCGCCCAATTTGAAGATTCCCCTTTAATTAATTGCATTATTTGACGTATTGTTTGATTTGTTCCCAAAGAGACAATGCAATGACAATGATCACAATGTCCATTTATTGTATCAATAAATATTCCTTTTTTTTGGGCGTTTTCTTTTATATGCTCCCATACTCTCTCGCGTATTTGTTTTGTTGGAAGTAACTTTTCTCTGTTCTTTGTTGCCCATACGAAATGTATGTAGATTTCTATAAATGACATAATTTTGTTTTTAAGATATACAAAAATAAAAGATATTATTAATAATCAAATTTCATTGAAAATATTTTTATGTCTTATCATTAATAAAATGTAAATTATTGAGTTTAGAATTAATTCAAAAAAAATAACCTTCAGCTGAAACGCTTTAGTATTGCTATTTTTATAAGAATTTTATTAACAGATTTAAATAATTCGATTAAAAAAAATTAAGCGATTATTTTTTATTAATCATAAATTTTCATCTTAATGTTTAATTTATTCAGTATTTTTTAAATCCAATACGCTTACCTCAGGTCTTTGTATAAAAATCAAAAACCAAAACCGTTTTGGGCTAAAGCCCGATGTGAGGTGGGTGATTTAATCCAACCGGCTAAAGCCGGGGGTTATTATTTAATATGCATATTTAAATTTTGAATAATCAATAGCCCCCGGCTTCAGCCGGGGGTTTATTTAATATGAATATTTATTTTTTGAATAATCAATAGCCCCGGCTTCAGCCGGGGGTTTATTTAATATGAATATTTATTTTTTGAATAATCAATAGCCCCCGGCTTCAGCCGGGGGCTATTGAAAGATTGTAAATAATTCGTAAATACTTTAAATTTTTTTAAAACTGCAAAATATTAGCAGCATGTACTTATATTTTTGCTCAGGTATTAACAAGAAAACAAACAACCATAAAAGTTAAAATGAAAAAAATAAGCTACTTATTACTATGTATTACAGTCATTTCATTCGAAATGAGTGCGCAAACCCCGTCAGATGCCGTGTTGATGAATCCCGGTCAGTTCTGTGGAGGTATTTTTTATAACAACTCCTCTGCATCCGAATATTGGCAAGGAGATTCTTTATTGGAAAACGGAAATGTGGGGACTTTAACCAGTCAGTCCATTTCTGCAGGTTTTACACTTGGGATAATAAAAAATCTTAATATGTATGCCAGTTTACCCTGGGTAAAAAACAGCCCTAGTGCTGGTTTTGTGGAAGGAACCTCCGGAATTCAGGATTTTATGCTCGCTGCCAAATATCAATTTTTGGATAAAAAAATTGGTGCGGGTAATTTCAATGCGCTGATTTCAGCAACTGGAACATTACCGGCTTCCCAATATATACCTGAACACCCCTACTCTATAGGTTTAGGATGTGCAGATGGAATTGGCCGATTGATCCTGGCATATAAATCAGACATGGGCATTTTCGCAAAAACGCAAGGCGGCTACCATATTCGCGGAAATTCCGAATTGGTGAGAGTATATTATTATACGTATGACGAGGCATTTTATTCCAACAAAGTTGATATGCCAAGTGCTATCGATTATTCTGCTACCGTAGGTTATATCACAAAAGATAATTTAACTTTCAAAGCAGAGGCGGAATTTTCAACCTTTAATTCATTAGGTGGATTTGATATTCGTCCATGGGATCAAGGTTTTCCATCAAATGAAATGGATGCCATGCGTATTGGAGCAAATTTTCAATACATTCCTGAATATGCAAAAGGTCTTGGTCTACACTTAAATACCGCATATACATTATCCGGCAGAAATGTTTGGAAAACATTCAATATTGGCGGTGGAATTACTTATTTCTTCAATATTTGGAACAAGGAAGAAAAAACTCCTGCAGAATAATTTATTTATTTAAACATTATCAATTAAAAAAATAATATGAAAAACAATTTAATATTGACTACACTTATTTCGGCAAGTGTTTTCATTTTTTCTTCTTGTGAAAATGAGATACCAGGTGGTATCAGTTATGAAGCCTATACTTTTAGCTCACTTAGTGAAGATGGTGGAAATTGGAAACCAATTTTACTTACCTCAGGTGCTGATGTTGCAATTCCGGCTCCAGCAGATGTTACATCTTCCGAATATCTGGCGGAATTAGCGGAAGTAAAATCATTAAGCAGCTCTCTATCTGCAGATCAACAAGAAATAGTTGATTATTGGGGAAATAATACGGCAGTGCGTTGGATGGAAATTGCGGAAACACTGGTAGCAAAATATAATTTGCCTCCTGATCCTGGTCCGGAAGGAAATTATCCTCCACCTACGGCATCTCCGCTCACGAGCGATTTCCCATTTGCACATCCACCATTCGCAAATAGAATGTATGCTCACCTTAGTGCATCTTTTTACGATGCAGTTATAAGTGCCTGGCATTATAAATTTACCTATAACCGCCCGGCAATTTATTTAACTGACGGAAGCATTGAGCAGGCATATCCAAAAAATAATATTCCTTCTTATCCATCTGAAGATGCTGCAATTGCTTATTCAGCTCAAAAAATATTATCCTTTTTATTCCCAAATGACGTTGCATTTATTACAGAAAAAGCACAGGAATGCCGCGATTCAAGAAAATGGGCCGGACTTGCTACTGAAAGTGACCTCGTTGCAGGCGATTCAATAGGTAGTTATGTTTCCCA
>JBGAWP010000043.1:0-8992 GCA_044227505.1 Chitinophagales bacterium
TAATTATTCGCGCTCGGTTCTCTTTCCGGGCGATCCATTAATACTTTTCTGGATAATTTATATTTTCCTGTTTTACGGTCGATGTCCAATAATTTCACTTTTATTTTATCACCTTCCTTTAAAACACCTTCTAAAGTTTCAAGGCGTGACCAGCTCACTTCAGAAATATGTAATAATCCTTCTTTACCCGGTAAAAATTCAACAAAGGCTCCGTAAGGCATGATGGATTTTACTTTTGCATCATATACATCTCCAATATCAGGTACCGCTGTAATTCCTTTTATTTTAGAAACTGCAGCTTCTATGCTTTCTTTATTAGGAGATGATATATTTATGATACCAAATTCACCAACTTCCTCAATAGAAATTTCAGCACCTGTTTCACGTTGCATTTCCTGAATAATTTTTCCTCCAGGTCCTATAACAGCTCCGATAAATTCTCTAGGAATTTGCATCATCACAATTCTAGGTGCATGTGGTTTATAATCAGCACGCGGAGCAGTCATTGTTTTACCCATTTCATTTAAAATGTGTAATCTTCCTGCTTTAGCTTGTAATAATGCTTCACGCACAACACCAAAACTCAATCCATCCACTTTAATATCCATTTGAGTTGCGGTAATTCCATTTACGGTACCGGCAACTTTGAAATCCATATCACCAAGATGATCTTCATCGCCAAGGATATCACTTAAAATAGCATAACGAGTCATATTTGGTTCAGATATTAAACCCATTGCAATACCTGCAACCGGTTTTTTAATTTGAATACCAGCATCCATTAATGCTAAAGTTCCTGCACAAACCGTTGCCATACTTGAAGATCCATTGGATTCTAAAATATCGGAAACTACGCGAACGGTATAAACATTATCTTCCGGCAAGGTCCATTTCAATGCTCGCATTGCAAGGTTACCATGACCAACTTCTCTTCTTCCCAGACCACGCATTGGTTTTGCCTCACCGGTAGAAAATGGCGGGAAATTATAATGCAGTAAAAATTTACTTGTTCCTTCGTGTACCACTCCGTCAATTAATTGTTCATCTCTTTTTGAACCAAGTGTTACGGTAGTTAATGATTGCGTTTCCCCTCTTGTGAAAATAGCTGAGCCATGCGCAGATGGAAGATAATCCACTTCACACCAGATATCTCTGATCTCATCCATTTTTCTGCCATCCAAACGCTGTTTATCCGTTAAGATCATTTCGCGCATTGCATGTTTTTCAATGTCGTGATAATAGGTAGAAATAAAGGCTCCTTTTTCTGCTAATTCTTCTTCCGTAAATAATGCACTGAATTCTTCCTTCACCTTTTTAAATGCCTCATGACGCTCTTCTTTTTTAGAAGGCATATGTGCAACATAACTTACTTTATCATATAACTCCCTCCACATTCTTTCGCGAAGTTCTTCGTCATGTGTTTCGTGATTGTATTCGCGTTTGGTTTCTTTTCCGGCCATTTTAGTAAACTCAGATAATGCTTCACATTGCATCTGAATTGCCTGATGTGCAAGGCGAATTGCCTCTAACATATCATCTTCGGTTATCTCTTTCATTTCCCCTTCCACCATTACAACATCCTTATGGCTACCAGCAACTATCATGTCTATATCTGATAATGCAAGTTCACTGCGAGTTGGGTTGATGATATAATTTCCATTCACCCTACCCACTCTTACTTCTGAAATTGGTCCGTTAAATGGAACATCGGAAACTGCCATAGCACCCGCTGCTGCAAAACATGCCAATGCATCTGGAAGAATTTCTTTGTCGAGTGAAATTAAGGTTACAAGTACTTGAGTTTCCGCATGATAATTACTTGGAAACATCGGGCGCATCGCGCGATCTATCAAACGACTTACCAGAATTTCATATTCCGAAGGTCGGGCTTCGCGTTTTAAGAATCCGCCGGGTAATCTTCCTGCAGATGCATAATTTTCGCGATAATCTACTGTAAGTGGCATAAAATCTACTCCTGCTTTTGCCTCTTTTGCTGATACTACTGTTGCCAGCAACATCGTTTCGCCGCAACGCACTACTACGGAGCCGTCGGCTTGTTTTGCCAATTTTCCCGTTTCTATGGAAATTATCTTTCCACCACCCAGGTCAATGGTTTTTGTGATCGGATTTGGTTTCATTGTTTAATTAAAATTTGAGAGCAGGAGTTTGAAATAATTTTTGGGGTTGTTTTATCAGGGAAAATATTTTTAATCAAACTCCACACCCAGGTTAAAAAATAGAACTCGAAAACTGCAACTGCCACTGCCACTGCGACTGTGACTGCGACTGTGACTGCGACTGTGACTCCTCCCGGTTCCGTAAAATAAAAAATGGGCTATGGGGTAATAATACTTCCTCATAGCCCAAGAATATGTTCATAAAAAAATTATCTGCGGATATTTAACTTCTCTATCAATGAACGATATCCAACGATATCTTTTTTCATCATATAGTTCAAAAACCTACGGCGTTTACCAACCAACATCAATAAACTGCGTTTTGTTGCGAAGTCTTTTTTGTTTTCTTTCAGATGTTCTGTAAGATGATTGATACGAGCTGTAAACAGCGCTATCTGTGCTTCTACAGACCCTGTATTTGCTTCGGAACCGCCGTGTTCCTTAAAAATTTCTTTCCTCTTTTCTGATGATACTACTGGCATTGTATAATTGCTTTTTGAATTGAGGAGCAAAGATAGAGGTTATTGTTGGAATTACAAAGCAGTTTAGCAAGATTCGAAGGGAGAAGGGGAAATGCACTAAGGATGAAAAAGGAGGGAAGGTTAACATCCATTGGAAGGAACCATCACCAATGTTATAAACTGCCCACTGTTGACTGTTGACTGCTACTCTCCCATCATATGTTCGATCAACACCGAAACTTTGTTCTTAAGATCCTTTCTCTCTACAATAAGATCCAAAAATCCACTTTCCAGCACAAATTCGGCAGATTGAAACCCTTTAGGGAGATCTTTTTTGATGGTTTCCTTTACAACACGAGGTCCGGCAAAACCGATGAGCGCTTTAGGTTCTGCAATATTTACATCTCCCAACATCGCATAAGAGGCAGTTACTCCTCCGGTTGTAGGATCGGTGCAAAGTGAAATATAGGGTAATTTATGTTTGGACAATAAGGTAAGTTTTGCGGAAGTTTTGGCCATTTGCATTAAGGAAAATCCACTTTCCATCATTCTGGCGCCACCTGATTTTGAAATGATCATGAGCGGTAAATGGTGTTTAACGCAATAATCAATTGCCCGGGAAATTCTTTCTCCGACCACAACACCCATACTTCCACCAATAAATTCGAAATTCATGCAACAGATCACCGTTTCACGTCCGTCAATTTTTCCCACTCCAACACTCAATGCATCCGTATAATTTGATTTTTTAAGAGCATCTTGCAATCTGCTTTCATAATCTTTGATATCCTTAAAATTCAAAGCATCTTTCGACATGATATTTTCGAATAATAAGCGGTGTTCACCACCATCAAAAAAGATCGAAAAATATTCATTGGAACCAATTCTCCCGTGGTAATTGCAGGCAGGACAACACCAAAGTTTATCTTTATATTCTTCCGTTGTAGTAGTTTTTTTACACTCAGGACATCGCCACCACACACCTTCCGGCGTATCCAGTTTTTCTTCTGTTGGCGTTTCAATTCCGCGTCCTTTGCGTTTGAACCAGCTAACTTTTTCGGGTTTTTGTTCAGACATGCAATCCCTTTTTTATGCGCGCTAAAAATGTAATTTTAGCAAAAGCAAATTAAATTTTTGGTTAAACGAAATTACGCAATCGTAACTTCTTTCGATAAGTAAACATCCTGAATGGCATTTAAAATTCCTACCCCATCTTTCATTGGTCGTTGGAATGCTTTTCTACCTGAAATAAGACCCATTCCACCTGCACGTTTATTAATAACCGCAGTGATCACAGCCTCATTAATATCCGCTTCACCGGAAGATGCACCACCGGAGTTTATCAAACCTGCACGACCCATATAACAATTTGCTACCTGATAACGACAAAGATCAATAGGATGTGAACTGGTTAATTCATCATATATGCGTTTATCGTTCTTTCCGTAAGCAGATTCTTTGGTGTTCAATGCTAAATATCCACCGTTGTTTTCCGGTAATTTTTGTTTAATGATATCAGCCTCAATGGTAACTCCAAGGTGATTCGCTTGTCCGCTGAGATCCGCGCTCAGGTGATAATCCACTCCATCTTTTTTAAAGGCGGGATTTCTCAGATAACACCAAAGTATGGTTCCCATACCAAGTTCATGCGCATATTCAAAGGCTTCTCTCACTTCCTGTAATTGGCGGGTTGACTCATCAGAACCAAAGTAAATGGTTGCTCCAATAGCAGCAGCACCAAGATCCCAGCAAGATTTTACAGAGGCGAACATCACCTGGTCAAATTTATTCGGGTAGGTCAAAAATTCGTTGTGATTCACTTTCACGATAAGTGGAATTTTGTGTGCATATTTCCTCGCAATCATTCCCAAACCGCCAAAGGTTGTGGCCACTGCATTGCAACCGCCTTCCATGGCGAGTTTCACAATATTTTCCGGGTCAAAATAAATAGGATTTTTTGCAAAGGAAGCACCGGCACTGTGCTCTATACCCTGGTCAACAGGAAGTATGGATAAATAACCTGTATTGGCCAACCTACCGGTTCCGTACATTTGCTGTAAGTTTCTGAGAACCTGAGGATTGCGATCAGAACCTATCCAAATTCTATCGACAAAATCAGGTCCGGGCAGGTGAATACTTTCTTTAGATATTGTCTTGCTCTCGTGGTTTAAGAGATAATCGGCTTTGTCGCCGAGCAGACTTACAATTTTGTTAATGGCCATGCTACTTGTATGTTTTATTTCTAAATAAATTAGGCTGTGCAACCCGTGATGGGTGAAACAGCGGCAAAAATAACAAACCCCGATAACAATTACCGGGGTTGCTGTTGGCCGACTAGGGCTCGAACCTAGACTCTTCTGAACCAAAATCAGACGTGTTGCCAGTTACACTATCAGCCAATTTTTTGATTTTGGAGTTGCAAAGATATTTTATTGAAGGCAAGGTTGCAAATGGAATGATTAAAAGATTGATGTTTTGAGGTAAAAACGATAAAAGTTTAAAGCTGTAATATTTAATTCAATGCATTCTTTTTCCGCTAAGTTCCAATTCCCTCATAATTTTTGCTTCAAACTCGAGCCATTCGGCCCATCGTTTTTTTACTTTTTCTGTCCCGACATACTCATTAGCCAAATCAATAAATAATCTGTAATGTCCTGCTTCACTGATCATAAATTCGCGATAAAAAGTTCTCAGCTCTTCCTCTTTCAATCCCTCACTCAGCAATCGAAACCGCTCACAACTTCTCGCTTCAATTAAGGCTGCAAATAATAATTTTTCGAGCATCTGATCTTCCTTGGTTCCTCCCTTGCGTTGAAATTTTACGAGTTGCGCCACATATTCATCACTGCGCTGGTTGCCCAATTTCAAATTCCTTTTTTTTAATTCCTTTAATACCATTCTGAAATGCCCCCATTCCTCCGTTACTATAGGAGCCAATTCTTCAACAAGTCTTTCGCGGTAAGGATATTGTTGTATTATCGAAATAACAGTGGAGGCAGCCTTTTGCTCACAATAAGCATGGTCGGTAAGGATTTCCGCTAAACTCATTTCGGCAAGGTGCACCCAACGCGGGTCGGTAGGTAATTTTAATCCTAACATTTAAGATATTTGTGCAAATTTACAAATGCCGAAAAAGATTCTGGTCATTCGTTTTAGTTCTATTGGAGATATTGTACTTACGACTCCGGTACTGCGCTGTCTTAAAACACAATTACCGGATGTGGAAATACATTACGCTACCAAAAAACAATATTTTTCCATATTAGAAGCAAATCCCTATATCAGTAAAATACATGTTTTTGAAGATAAAAAATTACCGACGCTTTTACAACAACTTGCTGACGAGAAATTTGATCTGATTCTTGATCTGCACAATAACTTGCGCAGCTTTTTAATACGTTCCAATCTCAATATAGAATCGCGCAGATTTAATAAAATTAATTTTCAGAAATGGCTGATGGTTAATTTTAAAATGAATAAGCTTCCGAAGAAACATATAGTTGACCGATATTTGGATACAACAAATGAATTGGGAATAATTAATGATGGAAAAGGTTTAGATCATTTCATACCGGAAAAGGATAAAATAGAAATGGATTCATTTCCTGGAAAATTTCAAATCGGATATTATGTTTTTGTGATTGGTGCAAAACATTTCACCAAAAAATTACCGATTGTAAGAGTTATCGAAATTTGTTCACAAATTTCCAAACCGGTAGTTTTAATTGGAGGAAAGGAAGATGCTGAGGCCGGTGAAAAAATTGCCTCAACAAATCCTGAAAAAATTATTAATGCGTGTGGAAAATACAATATTAACCAATCCGCATCGATCATAGCCCAATCAGAACTCGTTATTTCCAACGAT
Source organism: Chitinophagales bacterium (assembly GCA_044227505.1). Lineage (GTDB taxonomy): Bacteria > Bacteroidota > Bacteroidia > Chitinophagales > BACL12 > UBA7236. The sequence goes on from JBGAWP010000043.1 coordinate 6,504, forward strand.
ACGGGAATGATGCATATTGCTGCAGCATTAAAAAAGGATATCATATCTATTTGGGGTAACACAATTCCGGAATTTGGAATGTTCCCCTATTATGGAAATAAACTAACCCTCGAGGATCAAAGAACGAAAAATAGGATCCTGGAAGTAAAAGGGCTTTCCTGTCGCCCTTGTTCCAAGATCGGATTTGACGCCTGTCCGAAAGGTCATTTTAAATGTATGGTCGAAAACGACCTGAGTTCGCTTAAATCGCTGTAAATCACTGTAATTCATAGGTTCTGCGAGGCAATAATTCAGTGGATTTTCCGTAACTTTGCACCCTAATTGTTTTTTTACATGAACGAAAATGCATTGCTGAATATTTCTCCTATTGATGGAAGATACCACTCCAAAGTATCTGAATTATCTGACTATTTTTCTGAATACGCCCTGATAAAATTCAGAATTTATGTGGAGATAGAATATTTTATAGCGCTTACAGAATTACCCATTACACAATTGAAGGATTTTGATAGCGACAACAGAGGTAAATTAAGAAAAATTTATAAAAAATTTAACATTGAGGAATGTAAATTAATAAAAGAATCGGAGCAAAAAATAAATCATGATGTAAAGGCTGTTGAATATTATTTAAAAGATAAATTTGAGGATCTTGGTTTTGGAAAATGGAAAGAATTTATTCATTTTGGATTGACATCACAAGACATCAATAATACTGCAATCCCGATATCATTCCGCGATTCACTCATAGATGTTTACGCACCCCTTTTGGAGGAACTGATCAATATGTTGAGTGAAATGGCAATTGCCTGGACTAAAATTCCGATGCTGGCAAGAACACATGGTCAGCCGGCATCGCCAACAATGTTGGGAAAAGAAATAAGGGTGTTCATTGAACGGCTGAGTAAACAAAGAAATGTTTTTAATTCAATTCCATTCAGCGCGAAATTTGGCGGTGCTACAGGAAATTTTAATGCACATTTTGTTGCTTATCCGGAAATCGACTGGATATTATTCGCAGATGAATTTGTTTCAGCCCGATTAGGTTTAGAACGATGCCGTTACACAACACAGGTAGAACACTATGATAACCTTGCGGCAGCTTTCGACGGTTTAAAAAGGATCAATACTATTTTAATAGATATGTGCCGCGATTTCTGGACCTATATCTCCATGGATTATTTTAAACAAAAAATAAATAAAGGTGAAGTGGGAAGTTCTGCAATGCCACATAAAGTAAATCCGATCGATTTTGAAAACGCAGAAGGGAATCTCGGAATTGCGAATGCGTTATTTGAACACCTATCGGCAAAACTACCAATCTCCAGATTACAACGCGATCTCACCGATTCCACTGTTTTAAGAAATATCGGAGTGCCGATGGCACATTCTGTTATTGCATTCAAATCCATTTTAAAAGGATTGAAAAAAATGCAGGTGAACGAACAAAAAATTCATGAGGATCTTGATAATAACTGGGCAGTAATTTCAGAAGGCATACAAACTATTTTACGCCGTGAAGGATATCCGCAACCTTACGAAGCTCTAAAAGATCTTACCCGTAATGGTGAAAAAATAACTAAAGAAACCATGCTTGAATTTATTAATGGTCTGAAGGTAACTGAAGATATTAAAGAACAATTAAGAGGCATCAGTCCGTTTAATTATACCGGAATGCGGTACTTTTGAGTAGAGTATCGGGTATCAGGTATCAGGTATCAGGAAATCGATAGCCGGATAAATATCGTTAACCCGGCTGTTCAATTAATAAATTGAAAATTATCAAATTGAAAATACTTAAGGCTGTTCAATTAATAAATTGAAAATTATCAAATTGAAAATACTTAAGGCTGTTTAATTACAAAATTGACAATTAACAAATTGAAAATAATTACTCAAGTTCATGTCAGAAAAAAAAGTGCTTGAAAACATCGATTATTATATCAATAAAGACGGGCTCCTCGTTTTCACGGCAAAATATTTATTGGAAAGAGGATATTGTTGCGGGAATGGGTGTCTGCATTGCCCGTTCGGAAAACGGGACACAGGACAAAGGACACGGGACACGGGACTTGACATAGGACAAGGGAATGGGACTTAGGACAAGTAAACTAAATGCTTAATAATTTTATCGGGTCAAATTTTTTAAAACTTACTCCAGGTTTTTATAGTCTCAAATCCATCATGATATTTCACTCCGTAGTATAATTATCATGGCGACGATCATTGTCAATTATCAACAATCAATTATCAATTAAATCGTATTGCTTTTATCGGTTGAATTTTAGCTACAAGGAGAGAAGGAATTATCAGGAAAATCAGGGAAATAATAAAGGTTCCGATATTTAGTGCGAGCACCCATAAAATATTGATCTGCACCGGAGCAGTGGATACATAGTAGGATTCTTCCGGTAATTTAATAAATCCGAATTGTTGCTGAAGTAAACACAATCCTAATCCAATTATATTTCCCCATAACATTCCGCGTAAAA
>JBGAWP010000043.1:9002-33023 GCA_044227505.1 Chitinophagales bacterium
GAGGCATTGAGTAAAAATATTTTTCTGATGGATGCATTGTTAGAACCAAGTGCCTTTAAAACACCAATCATGTTTGTGCGTTCCAAAATAAGTATGAGCAAAGAAGTGACCATATTAATTAATGCCACTAACACCATTAAAGTTAATATGATCCATTCATTAACCTTCTGAAGATTCAACCAATCAAAAACACTTGGTATTATTTGTTGGATAGTTTGTACATCCCAAAATGGATCAGCTTTTTTATCAACCAGTTTTTCAATCGCTCCAATTTTATCGGGATCATCTACAAAAACCTCATAACCTCCTATCTGGCCAGCCTGCCAATTATTTAATCGTTGAATATGACGTATATCAACCAAAACAAATAATTTATCAAATTCCTCCAGACCAGTATTATAAATACCCTCAATTTTTAATCTTCTGTACATTTGTTCATAATCGCCGTTTTCCTTTTGATCGATGATATGAATTAAAACACTGTCACCAATAACAAAATTTAACCGGTCGGCAGTTGATCTTGAAATAACCATTCCGCGGGAAATAAGAGAATCTGTCAGAGTAATTCCATTTCCATGTAACATGTATTTATCAAACTGCTCCCAGTTAAAATCCTCTCCTATCCCCTTTAAGATAATACCTTCTATATCCGTTTTGGTTCTTATAATCGCAGCCTTTCTGGCATATATCTGAATTCCGGTAACACCGGGAATTTCCATCACTTCATCCACAAATTCCTGTTTATATGGTATAGGTTCATCATCAAAAGAATTGCGCAAACTTTGTTTTGCAATATTTACATGTCCCCAAAAACCATATACTTTATCTGAAATGGTTGCACGAAAACCATTTACAAGCGATGTGGAAATGATCATTACTGTGAGACTTAAAGCTATTGCAACGCGGGCTATCCCAATAATTAACCGGGAAAATGAGCGCTCTTTATTATGCAGGATACGTTTAGTAACAAAAAATTCAAACCACATCAGCAATTACTTTATAACTTTGGCGTTAGTTTTGAAATAGACCACTACATGAATGTACTTTTTTCTTCCATACTCTGTTTACTTCTCACAAACGCCTGTAAAAATAGGGAATCTGCAATTGATATAAATTCAGACAGTGCTGCTAATACTTTACCTTACGACTCCAGTGCTCAATATGCAACAGATATATTAACCGGAGCTGAACAGACCGAACTATGGTTTCCGCTCATTAAGGGAAAATATATTTCTTGTGTTGTGAATCAAACATCGGTGATAGGCACAACACATCTTGTAGATTCCATTTTGGCAACCGGTGTAAATGTGGTCAATATTTTTGCGCCTGAGCATGGTTTCAGAGGAACAGAGGATGCAGGTGCAACAATCTTAAACTCAAAAGATACTAAAACAGGGCTTCAGGTTATCTCGCTTTATGGCGCAAACAAAAAACCCCAATGGAATGATATTGCGGATGCTGAAATAATCATTTTTGATATTCAGGATGTTGGTGCGCGATTTTACACTTACATTTCAACACTGCACTATGTGATGGAAGCCTGTGCAGAAAATAAAAAACAACTTATTATTCTTGATCGCCCTAACCCCAATGGTTTTTATGTGGATGGTCCGGTTTTACAAAAAGAGTTTTCATCCTTCGTAGGAATGCATCCTGTTCCAATTGTTCATGGAATGACGATCGGAGAATATGCACAAATGATCAATGGTGAAAAGTGGTTAACAAATGGTGTACAATGTGATCTCAAAGTGATTCCATGCAAAAATTACGACCATAAAAAATATTATGAAGTAAAAATTGCACCCTCGCCGAATTTAAAATCGATGAAAGCAATTTATTTGTATCCATCGCTTTGTTTGTTTGAAGGAACGAATGTGAGTGTGGGGAGAGGCACCGAAAAACCTTTTGAAGGTTACGGTTCTCCTTTTCTGCCTGAAATTGCGCCTATTGACGACCAACAAACTTATGTATTCACACCCAAGTCAATGCCTGGTGCAAAATCACCTATCTTTATGAATGAAAAATGTAACGGATTTTATTTTGATATGCGTATTCCTTTATTAAGAGATCTAATTATCCGTGATCAATTGAGGTTACATGATCTTACTTACACGTACGAAAATTTCACCGATGCAAATAAATTCTTCCTCCCGAATAACTTTTTCAATAAATTAGCCGGCAACGATGAGCTTTTGCAACAAATTAAAGCCGGACTAACAGACGAAGAAATTCGAATGACCTGGCAAGAGGATCTTACGGCGTTTAAGCAGATCAGAAAAAAATATTTACTTTATCCCGACTTCGAATAAATGCAACATACGCTGAAAATAATATACATGGGAACGCCCGAATTTGCAGTTGCGGGATTAAAAATATTACTTGAAAATGGATTCCATATTGTTGCCGTAGTTACAGCTCCCGATAAACCTTCCGGAAGAGGTTTACATTTACAACAATCGCCGGTAAAACAATTTGCAGTGTCAAATAATATCCCTGTATTACAACCTGAAAAATTAAAAAATCCGGAATTTATTTCTTCGCTTCGTTCTTATCATGCTGACCTTCAGGTTGTGGTTGCCTTCAGAATGTTACCCGAAATTGTTTGGAACATGCCTCCTTTAGGCACACTTAATTTACACGCTTCACTCCTCCCCGATTACAGAGGTGCAGCACCAATAAATCACGCAATTATTAATGGAGAGAAAATAACAGGTGCCACCACCTTTTTTCTGAAACATGAAATAGATACAGGAGATATTATTTTTTCTGAAAAAATAAATATTGAAGAAAATGATGATGCGGGAACCTTACACGATAAATTAATGGATTTAGGTGCAGATCTGATATTAAAAACTGTTACAGCAATTGAAGCAAATAATTATACACCGGTGCCACAATCAACATCCTCCCAGAAAATTGCACCGAAAATATTTAAAGAAAATTGTATGATCAACTGGAATGACACAACTGAAAATATTAGAAATTTTATTCGCGGATTATCGCCATATCCCGCTGCCTATACGATTGTAAATAATAAGTCGTTAAAAATATTCAAGGCAGAAAAAGAAATAACCTCCCACAATGAAACTCCGGGTAAATTAATTACTGATAACAAATCTTATATTAAGTTTGCTGCTACAGATGGTTTTATCAATGTAAAAGAATTACAATCAGAAGGAAAAAAACGCATGGCCACCCCCGATTTCCTGCGCGGAAATAATTTATCAGCAAATAATTAATTTCCTATTTCCTATATCCTACTTCCTATTTCCTATATCCTACTTCATTTCTAGCCGGTAAGTCGGTAAGAGCGGGAAGTAAGCGGGAAGGACATGAAGTTTAAATGAAGAAATTGACGAAAAGTAAATCATCATAATTTTCCAAGTTAATTTAATTTACCATTCAAAAATTAAATTATCCTAATATGACAACACATCCTATATCCCTCTCCTATGTCCTGTGTCCTATGTCCTATGTCCTATATCCTGTGTCCAAACTCAGAACCACCGAATTTTCCTGAATACCATATAAAGCAATACTGAAACTAAAACGGCAAGAAACATAATAATATAAAATCCATTCACATTATGATCAAATGGAAGCGTAATAAAATTCATCCCGAAAAAACTCGCGATCAATGTGGGAACCATTAATATGATGGTGATAGAAGTCAATCGTTTCATCACCGAGTTCAGGTTGTTGGAAATAATGGAACCAAAGGCATCCATGGTTCCATTTAATATATTGGTATAAACGGTAGCCATTTCGAGGGCCTGACTACTGTCGATTATGATATCGCTTAAATAATCATTTTTTTCCTCGTCGTTTTTAATGCCGAGAAAATTGGTGCGTTGAATTTTCATCATCAGCAATTCGTTTGCACGAAGATCCGTTACAAAGTATACCAACGATTTTTGAATGTTCAATAATTTGGCAAGTTCCGTATTTCTGCTCGAATGCATCAATTCCTTTTCAATGAGATAACGTTTCTTATTCATTTCATTCAGATACTGAATAAAGTAAAAAACATTTTTCTCAAATATTTTCATTACGATCATTTCTTTCTCATTGGGCGATAAATGTTTTATTGCAATGGAAAAGAACCAGTCTATCACTTTATTTTGTGCTGAACTGATAATGATATTATAATCATTAGTAAGAATGATACCAATAGGAATGGTAATGTAAAAAGCGTCGTTATCGATACTATTTTCCATGTCATTTTCGATAGGAATATTGATCACGATCAATTTCACATTATCATCCTGTTCGAAACGGGAACGTTCGTTTATATCTATGGAGTCCAATAAATAATCTATCGGAATATCAATGGCATCACTTAAAGTAGCAAGGCGTTTATGGTCGAAGGGAGGGTGTACATTTATCCAGCAGTCTTTTTCAGGCTTTTCGATCTCTACAATCCCATTATCTGATTTTTTGTAGTATTTGATCATGACTCTCCATCTGGACGGTTAAAAATTTGGACGCGCAAAGATAGCCTTTTATATCTATAACCCCAAAGATTCACTTATTAAATGGCGAGTTGGCATGTACGGTTGAAAATCAGGGATAAGTAATCTGACCCTCAAAAACAAATTTACCGGGACCGATCAACCATATGTTTTCAAAATTATTAAAAGCGGTTTTGGTGAAAGAAACTTTCAAAGTGCCTCCCATTGTTTCCATTTCAACGCTATGTGTTCCGGTACCGAATTCTTTTTTCAACGCATAACTGATCGCAGCCGCAGTTACACCGGTGCCACAGCTGAGTGTCTCATTTTCAACGCCACGTTCGTATGTTCTAATAGACAGTATGCCGTTTTTTTCCTCTAAAAAATTGACATTGATACCCTCCGGCATATAAACTTCATTATATCTAATTCCGGCACCTATCGATTTTACATCCATTTTATCAAGCCCCGAAACAAAAGTGACATAATGAGGACTGCCTGTATTTAATTGCCAGTGATTTTGGTGAGAAAATACACTTCCGACATTCTGCATCTTTAGGGAAACTATTTCGTTGTTAATGGTTGCTTCATGTTCTCCGTCAACAGCAAGAAACCGATACTTTTCCTTTGCCGGTCCCATCATCCTGACAAAATTTACCATGCATCTGCCACCATTTCCGCACATTGAACTTTCCTTTCCATCTGCATTGAAGTATATCATTTCAAAGTCATATTCTTTATGGTTTTGCAATAACATTACACCATCTGCCCCGATACCAAAATGCCTATCGCATATTTTTGCAACCCATGCGTCATTAATTCTGTCAATTATATTATCGCGATTATCGAATAATATAAAATCGTTTCCAGTTCCCTGATATTTATAAAACTTTAATAACATGATCTACGTTAAAAGCATTTAAAACCGTTAATTATAGTTAGCGAAAATACGACAATCTTTCAGTTAACGTTTTGTGCATGAAATTTGTTAATAAAAAGAATTATAAAAATAGAATCTATGAAAGTAAAAAATCTCTTTGTAACCGCCCTCATTGCAATTGTCAGCACAGTTGCAACATTGGCCATGTATGAAAAGTTTTATACCGGGGATTTTGGTGGACGTTCGAACGCTCTTGCAAATCCCTTTCAATTAACCAGCGCAAATTTTCCTGTTGCCCCAAGTGGTATGGCACCGGTGGATTTTACTTATGCAGCAGCACTTACCACCCCATCGGTAGTACATGTGAAAACTACTTATAAACAAACAGGATCAGTCGGAACACAGGATGATATTTTCAGACAATTCTTTGGTGATGATTTTAACTGGGGTGAAAGCAATCAACAAGCTTCCGGATCAGGTGTAATTGTAAGTGATGACGGGTATATCGTTACAAATTACCATGTTGTTAAAAATGCAGATAAAATACAGGTAGTGTTTTTCGACAGACATCAGGCCACAGCTGAGCTTGTTGCAAGCGATCCTTCCACTGATATTGCCGTTTTGAGGGTGGATATGAAAGATCTTCCCAATATTAAATTTGGTGATTCCGATTCAGTGCGGGTTGGCGATTGGGTAATGGCAGTTGGAAATCCATTTGACCTGGCCTCTACAGTTACAGCCGGAATTGTAAGTGCAAAAGGTCGCAAGATCGACATTTTAGGCGAAAACGCATCTACACCCGTTGAATCCTTTATTCAAACGGATGCGGCGGTCAATCCCGGAAACAGCGGAGGGGCACTTGTAAACTTGCAGGGACAACTTATTGGTATAAATACAGCGATTGCAACTCCTACCGGAACCTTTGCAGGATATTCATTTGCCGTTCCTGTAAATATCGTGAAAAAGGTGGTTTCTGATCTCACAAAATACGGAGTAGTGCAACGCGCGTATTTGGGTGTGGAGGTTGACGTGACCAAAGATGACCTGGGTGGAGTTTATGTTTCTACAGTAGTAGATGGTTCCGGTGCCAAGGATGCAGGAATTGAAACCGGTGATATTATTACACATATTAATAATGCACCGATACATTCCTTCCCCGAATTACAGGAACAATTGAGTAAATATGGTCCTGGTGATAAAGTAAATGTGAATGTGATCCGAAATAAGGATAGAAAAAATTTAGTGGTCCTTTTAAAAAATCAAAAAGGTAATACCGAGATCGTAAAACGAGAAACAAATGAAATAGTGCAAAGTTTAGGCATTGAAACTGAAGAAGTTAATTCAAAAGAAGCCGATTATTATAATATTGATGGTGGCGTAAAAGTAACAGGAATTAAAAATGGAAAGATATATCAACAGACAAGAATAAGAACCGGATTTATAATTACTGCCGTTGATGAAGAAAAAATTTCAAATTATAACGATTTGGCAAAAATTTTGCAGGATAAAGCTGGAAAGAATGTAATTATTGAAGGAATTTATCCGACTTTCCCGAACAAAATTTATAATTATGGGTTAAGTCTATAAGAAGATATAGGGTAATTGGGTTTTCAAATGTGAGCCCCGCTAAGATTTCGCTCGAAGTCCGCGGGGCTTTTTTTTCGCTTCGCGAAAAAAAATTGCGAGGAACGAAGTAACGAAGCAATCTTTTGATGCCATTCAAATTTTTACTCGAAGCGCCGAAGCAATCCCCTGCTGCCGACTCGAATTTTCATGTAATAATTACTTATACATGATCTCCTTCACCACATTGATCACCTTCCCTGCATCCGGCAAATAATTAGCCACTAAATTAGGCGCATAGTGCATATTGGTATCTGCTCCATTCACTCTGCGAACAGGAGCATCTAAATAATCGAAAGCATCTTTTTGTAATTGATATGCAATTTCGGCACTTATTCCTCCATAAGGCCAACTTTCGTCAACAACAACAATTCTGTTAGTTTTTTTAACTGATTCCACAATCGTTTTTATATCGAGAGGACGAATTGTTCTAAGATCAATTACCTCTGCATTAATATTATCCTTTTCTAATTCTTCGGCAGCTTTTAATGCAACCTTCATCATTTTATTAAAAGAAACAATGGTTACATCTGATCCTTGCTTTTTTACATCTGCTTTACCGATCGGAATATAATATTCTTCCTCCGGTACTTCACCCATTTCAGAATACATAACTTCACTCTCCATAAAAATCACTGGATCATTATCTATGATCGCCGATTTTAATAATCCTTTTGCATCATAAGGGTTTGATGGAGATATTACTTTTAAACCCGGAACATTGGCATACCAATTCTCAAACATTTGAGAGTGCTGAGCACCTAATTGACCCGCTGAACCGGAAGGACCTCTGAATACTATGGGACAATTAAACTGACCTGCACTCATCGACAACATTTTTGCAGCGGAATTCACTACCTGATCAATAGCAAGTAAAGCGAAATTAAAGGTCATGAATTCCACTATCGGTTTCAAACCATTCATCGCTGCACCAACTGCTATTCCTGCAAAACCCAATTCCGCGATCGGAGTGTCAATAACTCTTTTTGCACCGAACTCGTCAAGCATGCCCTGACTTACCTTATAAGCACCATTATAATCTGCCACTTCCTCTCCAATCAGAAAAACATTCGCATCCTTGCGCATTTCCTCATTCATGGCCTCCCGTAGAGCTTCTCTAAATCGTATTTCCCGCATTGTATCCTGAAATTTTGGCAAAAATAGGCAAACATCTGCGATTTTGCGAAGAGATGTCATTGCGGGGAGCGAAGCTCTGAAGCAAACTCCCCACTTTTCCTTAACTTAGCTCACGAATATGAAACCAACCTACCATTACGCTACAGTAACCGAAGCACTCACCAAATTAAAATCACAAGGGTATACGGTAGATTTTAATCTGGAAGAAAATTGCATCAGTTGTGTTGGAAGCAAATTCACTGCAGATGAATTTGATATTAAAGAAGTTTATCGTTACGAAGGCAATACAGATCCGGCAGATGAAGCAACGGTGTATGCTATTGAATCAAGTACGGGTGTGAAAGGCGTTTTAGTAACAGGTTATGGAATTTCTTCCGATGGAATTTATGCGGAGATATTGAAAAAGTTGCAGGGGTGAGGGCGCGGGGCGCGGGACGCTCGACATAAGACATAGGACATAGGACATAAGACATAGGACATAGGAAATAGGAAATAGGACATAGGAAAACAAGGGGAACGCTGATGGCGCGGATTTAGCGGATTAAAAAGGATGAAAATTTGAAGGGAAGTCATGGAAGGACAATGCATCTTGTAACAACGTACTTTAGTCCATGGCAGGCACGTTGAGCGCGGATTCACGCTTCACGCCTCACGATTCACGACTTACAATTGAATACCACCAATCCCAATATTAAATCGAATTCCTCCATACGACATCCAACCCTTATAAACATCTTCCTCAAATTGAGGAGTAGAATTTGGCATCATGATATCACGCATTTTCATTGCGTTTACTTTCCAAAAAGGCAGAGTATAATATGGTTCAATTCCGAAGGTAAATTTTTTGCCGAATGCAATCGGTATTGAAAAATCTGCACCGAGAAAAAAATATTTCTCAAGTTCAGTTACTTCAGAGCCGCCAATGATCATCAAAAATTTACCTTCCTTTGCTTTCACACTTGGCTCGTAAGCAGAAGAAGATTTTGCCCTGACAAAATTAAATGATGGCCCCGCACTAACTCCAAGCCTTATCCACGGGCGGTTAAACAAAAAGTATCCAAAAGTGGCATTGAGGTATTCGGATTTTACAACATATGTTTCACAAACATCATATCCTGTTGGTGCAAATCCACAACTCCACGCTGTTGCTTTAATACCTCCCAAATATGCTTGCACAAACTTTTTATCTTCCACTACAAAAAAACCAAACGAAAGGCCGTATTTATTTTCACTTAAATCACCATTATCCGTAAAGTAAGTGAAGGTATTTCGGTGTTCCTGTAAAACAGCATCAAAATTCTCCCAATTTCCTTTTCCTGTTGCGTAACTGAATGTAAATCCTGCCCCTTCATATGGTTGGCAAGATGCCGCAAAAGGAATTCCTGCTGTAAACAGATAAAAGGTCATAATAATTAAGATCGTTTTCATAGTTGATAATTGCGTGCTTAAAACCTTGTAAAATGAATATTTATAATTGTTTTGAATTTTCAAACAACCTATCCTTATTATTTGAAATTGCTAAAAATAATTTCTATACTATTTTAATTATATTTTTGATTTAAGCAATGAAACATATGCCCATTTTTTTTTAATTCAACAATCAAAACATAGTTAAAATCTGTTAACTGACATTCAGATGATACTGCATCCCTTCAAATATACTTACTTTCCCTAAAATTATGCGACTATGAAGAAAAACCTACTCAACCTGATCTTGCCTGTACTCCTTTCTCAAACTGTTTTTGCGCAATATTTTACAAAAATAACCGAGGGTGATATTGTGAACACCTTATCAGACAGCCGCAGCTGTAACTGGGTGGACTTGAATAACGATGGATGGCAAGACGTTCAAATAACCAATGGAAAATATCCGGGTGATGACAATTTGTTATATATAAATAATGGCGACGGAACCTTCGAAACAGTTACTGAAGGCGACATTGTATCAGAACTTGCACCCTCCGATGGTGCTACCTGGGCCGATCATGACAACGATGGTGATATAGATTGTTTTGTTGTGAATTGGTATGGGATCGATAATTTATTTTATGATAATAATGGGGATGAAACCTTTACACAAGTTTTGCTGGGGACAATTGTGGAAGACAATGGATATTCTGAAACTGCAAGTTGGGGTGATTATAATAATGACAGTTATGTTGACCTATACGTATCCAACAGCGCAGGTACCAGAAAGAATTATTTGTATAAAAATAATGGAGATGGTACATTTTTAAAAATAACAGAAGGTGATATGGTGAACGACAACGATAGCACACGGAGTGTTAATTGGGTGGATTATGACTTGGATGGTGATGCCGATATTTTTGTTACAAATGAAGCCTATCAACACGAAAGATTATATAGAAATAATGGCGATGAAACATTTACCTCTATAACTGATAATGCTTTAGTAACCGATGGTGGTTCTACAATGAGCAGCAGTTGGGGAGATATTGACAACGATGGCGACCTTGATGTTTTTCTCGCAAATGATCAGGGAAATGATGCACTTTTCAGAAATGATGGAGATAATGTTTTTACTAAACTGAGCAGTGATATTGTTTGTAATAACGGCGGTAATTCTTTTGGAAGCAACTTCGCTGATATTGATAATGATGGCGATATAGATCTGTTCGTTACAAATTCTTTTTGGGGCGGTCCATGGAATAATTTTTTATATCTGAATGACGGTGATGGTGTTTTTACTGAAGTTACTTCTGATGTAACTACCACTGACATGGGATGGAGCTACGGAAATGCTTTTGGTGATTATGATAAGGATGGCGATATGGATCTGTTGGTAGCAAATTGTTACGGAGGAGCACAAAATAATGCCTTATATAATAATGAGACCACAGGAAATAATTGGATTGTTATAAATTGCACAGGAATGGTTTCAAATAAATCTGCAATTGGAGCAATTGTGAAGGTAAAGGCGATGATAAACGGAGAAATGATTTGGCAAATGCGTGATATTACAGCACAGTCGGGTTATTGCGGACAAAATATGCTTCCGGCGCATTTTGGTTTAGGTAATGCAACTATTATCGATTCCATCATCATTCAATGGCCTTCGGGAATTGTGGATGAATTTGCAACAGTTTATGCAGGACAATATTTAAATGTTACAGAAGGCGAAACTATTACAGGAATTGTACAATTAAATGAGAACCAATTTAATTTAATAATTTCGCCCAATCCAACTTCCTCAATTGCAGTTATCAATTATAATTTAATGAGATCAGAAAGTGTCACGTTACAATTATTTGATACAGCCGGAAATAAAGTTTCGCATTTTGAAATAAAGGATGCGCAAATTGGAGGCAATGTATTTGAATTAGACCTAAACAAGTTATCACTTTCAAGTGGTAATTATTATGTGGTGATCAAAACAAATAATTTATTTGGAATGGGAAAAATTAATTTCATAAAATAATAGAATATATGTCTAAATTTTATTCAACATCTATTATAATAATTGCTGGCTTATTTATACAAAAACAAGCGTTTGGCATTATAAATGTACCTTCAGAGGAGCTAACAATTCAAGCCGGAATTGATGTTGCAGTTGATGGGGACACAGTATTAGTTTCACCGGGAGAATATTTTGAAAATATTAATTTACATGGCAAAAACATCTTATTGACCAGTAATTATTATTTCACCGGATCGTACAGCGATATAGAAAATACAATAATTAACGGCAGTAGTCCTGTTAATTTGGATACAGCAAGTACTATACTGATAATTTCAGGTGAAAATGAAAACTGTATCATTCAGGGATTTACTATTACAGGTGGAGCAGGAACAATATGGTTAGACGAACATGGTGCCGGAACATATCGTGAAGGCGGAGGAATATTAATGCAATATTCCTCCCCTGTTATAAGATATAACTATATAATAGATAATCATGTAACAAATGAAACAGGTGTATTAAGTACAGGAGGTGGTGCTATGCGATGCGGAGATAGTGGCCCAGTCATCATTAATAATTTTATTGCAAACAACGAAGCAACAGGATATGGTGGCGGACTTGTTTTTAATTATTGCGACCTTGCCATTGTAAGTAATAATGTGATCGCAAATAATATTGGTGGAAACGATTATGGCGGAGGTGGAATTTGGGCAACCGGTGCTGCCCCTTTACAACATGTTGATATAATAAATAACACCATTGTTAATAATACTGCAGAAGGGTCAGGTGCATATGGTGGTAAGGGTGGAGGAATTTTTGTTTTTACAGTTACAGTAAACGTATTGAATAGTATTATTTGGGGAAATGATCAATTTACAGGAAATGCAATTCACAGCGCAGGCGGGGTTTTCACAGTAAATTATTCTGATGTGCAAAATGATATGACAGGAACCGGTAATATTAATGCTGACCCGCAATTTCTTGACACGTTAATGTGTTTTTTAACGGACACCCTTTCTGCTTGTGTTGATGCAGGTAATCCCGATTTTATTTACAACGACCCTGAGGACGCAGGTATTCCGGGAAAGGCTTTATATCCGTCGTTAGGAACGATAATTAATGACATGGGAGTAAATGGAGGAATATTCAGATCACAAATATCAGAGTGTCCGGAAATTATTCCTTCTGTTGATGTAAATGAACAAAATATTCAGGATCACAAATTATATCCAAATCCTGTATCAACCCTGATTAATATTGGACTAAAAGGAAACTTCAGTATATTAATAACTAACAGCGAAGGAAAATCTGTTTATAAAAATTGGAGTGGATCCAACTGCATTCAGGTTTCTGTAATTGATTGGGAAAGTGGTATTTATTTTTACCGCATCTTACATGAAAACAATAAATACCTTACCGGAAAATTTATTGTCGAGTAAACATTTTTCAACCAATAGCATCATTCATATCCGGCATTTTTCCAAAACGGTTAAGCGTAGATATATGTGATCGCAATGCAGACATGAACGTTTTATTTTCTAGGTATGGCACTCCAAAACTTTCAGCAGTTTCTTTAACGATGGGAGCTAACATGGGATAATGCACATGGCATATTTTAGGAAAAAGATGATGTTCCACCTGAAAATTTAATCCACCCACATACCAAGACAACCATTTATTTTTTCTGGAGAAATTTACTGTAGTATTCATTTGGTGTATAGCCCAATTATTTTCGATATTTCCATCCTCGCCGGGTAACGGATGACTCGTACCTTCCACCGTATGTGCAAGCTGAAATACGACCGTTAAAATTAATCCGGCAACAGCATGCATTATTAAAAAACCTGTCAATACCTGTATAAAGGGAAGATGAAATACCAATGCAGGCACTATTAAAAATACAAAGAAATAAAATAATTTATTTGCGATAATTCCTGCCAGGGTGAATCTGTTTTCTTTTTTATTATTTGGATTTACTCCATTAGCAGTGTACTTCACATATTGCACAAAATCCTTTCCAACAGCCCAATATAAAGTGAGTACGCAATAGAGCAGAAATGCATATAAAAATTGAAATTTATGATATTTTTTCACTTCTGTATGTGGTGAAAAACGCATTACCACTTTATCATCTATATCATCATCCATATGCACAACATTGGTATAAGTATGATGAAGGATGTTGTGTTGTAATTTCCAGTTAAATACTGACCCTCCCAACAAATTGAGCGACTGACCCATTATAAAATTTACATTCTTGTTGGAGGAATATGCACCGTGATTAGCGTCGTGCATCACACTCATGCCAACTCCGGCAGCACTGATACCCATGGAAAACCATAAAAGCAGACTGATCCATAAGACAGGTTGTAGGAAAATTATGATACCAAAGGCTGCCAAATATGCACTCAAGAGGATGACAGACTTAACTATCATCGTGCTGTTTGCATTTTTTGAAATATTATTGGACTTAAAGTATTCTTCTACTTTTGCTTGTAATGTTGCGTAAAATTTGCTTTTATCTTTATCAACAAATTTCACTTTCCCTTTTTGCTTCATTTATCTACCGCACTTTGCGGCCTGGCTATGTGAACTTTTAAATTTGTGTAAATATACACCTTTTTATTATAACACTCCGTTTGGGTTTTCGTTCATCCGATGGAAAATAATGAAATAAGAGGTTACCATTTATAAATCAATCAAGATATAAAAGTAGCGAATATCGCATGCAACAAGCGCAGCCATTAATTCCTTACATATAAAGTATAATAAATTAATTTATTATACATTTAGGAATCATCCGGTAAAATAATTAAAATTATTTTTGCACGAATTCTTTAAAGGATATTTGTCATTAAAATTTAAATGACTTGCATCTTGAATTTATGTGTTACATAAATTGATTTTATAACTATAAAATCGTTGTAACATCACCCCACTATAACTTTGAGCACATCCTGCTGTTTTCCGATCCTGAGAAGTACAAAGTATATTCCTTTGTTCAAATGAGGTGGTAATTTATGTATTATTTGTTGTGGTCCTGATAAATTTTTATTTATTATTCTTTCAATAATATTCCCATTTATATCCAATAATTCTATAGTTATAAGTTCATTTACACCTGCATGAAATGAAATATTAATCTCATCTGAAGCAGGATTGGGAAAAATTAAAAATGGTTTGGTTTCAACCTCAGGAATGGATATCGGCACTGCATCAATATTAGTAGTTTTCCACAATCCTCCTGCAATGCTTCCAGCCCATATCGTTTTGCCTGTAATATCATTAGGGTCAACCATTATGGTTCTGGTTCGGCCTCCTACATTATTTGGTCCTCTTTCCAGCCAGTTTATATCATTGGCAGCACCTGCGGGATCCAATTGTGCCTGCCAGATGCCTCGTCCATGCGTTCCCGCTGCTATCGTAAGGTCGTTGGTCCGAATCCGAAGCATATCTGTTCTCACAATTGGAAAACTAGAACAAGGTATCCAATTAGTTAGACTACCATTCACTTTTGCATAAAAAACACCCATTTCAGTAGCTATATAGATAACATCCTGATATAATGGGTGAATTGCACTCCAATATACCGGCATATCGGGCAGATCTCCTTCAATACTTGACCACAGTGGTTCCACTGCCAGGGCATTAAAACTTTCCCAAACACTTACCAGGTTATAATTGGAATAGGTTACTACCACATGGTTTGCATCATTTATATCTACTACAATGCTTGAACAATAGATCGTTCCTGTAAATCCTGCATCCGGTAAAAGGTCAAGCGGATCTGCATTTGCGGGAACAGAAGTTGCATCAGAATTATATGCATCGGGCAATCTGAAAATATCGCCTACACCTGAACTTCTTCCTATAAAAACAGTTCCCGGTGCTGCAGGTGAGGTTCCGATGGCCGATAAAACACCTGCAAGATTTGCAGCCTTTGCCCAACCTGAAGTATCAGAGGTGGATGCACCACTGAATCGCCATAATCCTTTATTGCTGCATTGATATAAATATTCAGGATCCGAAGCATCTAATTCGAAGGGGTTGATAAACAATACGTTATGATCCTCCACATTTGGATTTGTGATTGCCTCGGGAGGTTCAAATCCTCCGTTGTTAAAACGGTATAAACGTTTTAACTGCGTAGCGGTATAAAATATTTCGGGATTGAATTTATTAAAAGCAGTAAAAGCGCCATCAGCCCCCGAAACAAACTTAAAATCAGCAATGCCGGGATTATAAGCATATGGAGTGCCGTTGTCCTGAGTTCCACCCATCAATTGCTGCACATTTTCAAAGGGATGAAGGGCCACGGAATAAAATTGTGTGACATTATAACCATCGTTCCTGTTATAAATAAAAGGAGTTTCGGAGGTGAAATCATCGCATTTCCAAATACCACCATCATTCCCAAAATACACCTCATCTGAAGTTTTGAAAGTTATTTCGTGCTGATCAACATGCACATAACGCAGTAAAACGGAATCAAGACCACCCATGGTCAATTGTTGCCAGTTTTCGCCACCATCTCTGGTGCGCCAAATATGCAATCCGCCAACTGCCACCACATTCTCATCATTTGGATCTACTGCCATGGAAAGATCGTACCATGCCTGTGAGGCAGCGAGCTGATCATCTCCACCCGGCATGTTTAATTCAGTCCACGTTGCTCCCTTATCATTTGTTCGATAAATTCCTTTTACCTTATAATCTGTTGAGTTGCAATAAATACTATAGGCCACATCAGCATTTGAAGGTGCGGTTGCCATATCCACTCGAAAATATCCCGTAGTTGGCAAACCGGTAGTTTGTTTTACGAAAGTTCCGGCATCTCCGGTAGGTGAAAAATAAATTCCATCCGTTTCGAATATTCCAATCGATGCAAATACACCTCCATCAGAAGTTAATTCAATATCACAAACAGAATTTTTTACCGATCCTACCCCAAAAGCGAGCACTTTCTGCCAGGTATTACCTCCATCTGTGCTGCGCTGCAGTCCACTTGAACGCGTTGCAACATAAACATCACTTGTTACGGGGTGCACCACGATATCCTGGCAATAATCGAAAACAGTTGTATCGGTTGATGTAAGTTGCGCCCAGGTTTCACCGCCATCGGTTGATTTAAATACACCTGCGCCTCTTACAGCATCAGCATTATACCAACCTTCCCCGGTGCAGAAATAAAAAATTTGTGTGTTGTTTGGGTCATAGGCAATTCTTGTAACCGAAAGCGAAGGAAAAAAATCGTCAATTTGTTGCCATCCGTCACTACTCTCATCTGTTTTAAGATTGGATGAATTACCTGCATAATAACCTCTGGCTTTTAACTCTCGGAAAGCCTTCATTATAGCGCCTGAAGGAATTTTTCCGGAATAGGGGTCAGCTGTTCTAAGCAGGTCGAAACCCACATTGGCCTTAGATCCTGAAGATTCCCGGACCTTCACTTTTTGATTACTCTTATTGATCGGGCCTGTAAAATAAATCCCGATAATTAATAAAGCAGTTACTATAAAAATAGGTAAAGGTTTGGCCATGTCATCCGCAATTGAAGGATAAATTTAAGAATTTTTTGCCTGAATAAAAATTGAACTGCTGCAACCGGAAGGTCTGCCGGTGGATTTAATTTAAGCTGATTTGAGAAAAGGTCTGATAGGTGGAATTATAAAATAAAAGCGGAGCGATTTCACAATCCATAAAATGAATGAGCGGGAATTTAGAAAGTTGTTCTAAAACATCTTCCTCATTTTTAGCAACTATGGTTATCCATAATTTTGACCTGTCAACCGAAACACAATAACTTGTGATCTTTCCTTCAAACATCATATTGTTCACAACAGTTCTTTGGCTAGGGATAAGTTTTAAAAACTCATCACTGTGAGGACTGTGCAAATTAACATCTACCATAAATTCAGGCATAGCGGACAAGTTATACATGCAAAATTATAAATCTTTATACACTATAAACGCAAAAAAAGTTTAACAGGTTGTTTGGACCAAATTATTTAACGATTTTTTTTGGGATATTCAAACCATAACAGCTTAGCCGCTTTGGTTTCCAAATTACTCCAGTGCTCAATGGCAAATTGAAGTGCCACAACACTACAGGTGGGCATTTCAGCACTAAACTCCGGACACAGAACAGAGCTCAGTAACGAAAAAGTTGGGTTGTGTCCAAACAAACAAATATTGTTGGTTGCCGGTAATTGTGATTGTAACATTTTGATGATTTCTGCAATATTTCCAAAATATAAAACCTGATCAACAGCAATATCTTTTTTATCAAAACCAATTATATCACTAAAAATCCTACATGTTGAAAAGGCACGGAGAGCCGGACTGCTAATCATTCTATCAGGCATTACCTTTTTTTCTTTTAAAAGTGTCGCCATTATTCTTGCATCTTTTAAACCTCTGTCGGCAAGTGGTCTTTCAATGTCGTGCAATTCAGCATCATCCCAATCTGATTTTGCATGTCTTATGATATAGATCGTTTTCATTGTTCAATTTCTTTTTTAAAAAAAACAAATCCATTTTTTTGTTCCAGGAAAATTAATTGAGGTTGATCTTTATAATTTTCAGCTTTTCTTACATTGGTAACAAAATAAACAGGTTTATCAGTATTGCCTAACAACAACCACTCACTAAAATATTTTCGCATTGCGATGGGATCTTCTTTGGTGTTTGGGTGATGCACCTCCAACCAAGATAAAAATGCTTCATTTTTATTATCCTCTGGTTTTCGGGCACCATAAAATAAGTGAGCATAACTTTTATAACCAATTACATCAAGATAACAATCCTCACGGCTCTTTTCAACTAAAAAATCAACCATTGCCCCCTGCGAATATCTTTCAATTTTTGGGGTGATGGTATTTAATGCAAGGTTGATGGTAATTATGGAGGAACCGAATAAAATTATAATTGCTTTATTAACTTTTTTATTGATAATAAAATACATAGATACTCCAATTCCCACCACTAATATTATTGCGATCAACGATTCCCAACCCGACCAATTTCCGTTGGCATTCAGGGCATCTTTAGTAAAACTATCTTTAATATAGGGAGAGATCAATTCGGGGTTTTGCAATACGTATGGAATTCCGCTTATTAAAATAATTATTACAGAACCAATAAATAGAAGGGTTAACGATTCCCATTTTCTCCATTGATCCTTTAATGCATAAAGAGTAAGTGCCGAAAGAAATGTTAGCGGAAAATACGCCATGGAAGAATAGTGTGCGATCTTGGTTTGCACAATAGAAAACAAAATCATAACTACCCAAAATAAGATCAGCATCCACTGTCTGAATTTGATGATCTGTTCCTCTGCCGTTTGCTTTTTAAATAAGGCCCTGATAGCAAAAACAGAAGCCGGGAAACAGAAAAACAAAATCACTACAAAATGATACCCGAAAAATCCACCATGGCTTGCATCTTCTGTTGTTGCCAGACGGAAAGTATATCGCATAAACTCCGTTATGAACCAGGTTCCGTTCTGTGCAATTTCAATTCCTATCCAGGGGAAAATAGTGAGTGCAATAAAAAATAAATAATATACGATATGCAAAAACGGAGGAAAAAGCCGGAATCGATTAATTAAATAATAAATCCCAACTGTTAATCCAAGAATAAAAATTGCAACCGGACCTTTGGTTAAAATTGCAAGCCCGATCATGAATGCAGATAAAAATAAAAATTTTATCCGGAAATGTTCCTGCAAATAACAAATAAAATAATAGATACTTAAAAAAATAAATAAATTGAACCAGGGATCAATAATACCCGATTTAAAATAAAACTGTGGTAAAATACTTCCTGCATAACAAAGTACCCATAACCATCCGAACTTTGTATCCTTTAGTTTTGTTCCTATTTTAAATAAAATTAATAAAGTCAGAATCCCGCATATTGCATTTGGAAATCGGGCAGCATATTCATTTACACCGAAGAGTTTCATACTCAGCGCTTGCATCCAGAAAAAAAATGGGGGTTTCTCCCAAAATTCCTGAAAATCGATCTGAGTTTGTGTATAATTTCCAGTGAGCACCATTTCTCGTGATGCTTCGGCGAAATTGATCTCATCCCAATCAAAAAGATGTGAATTTCCAAGAAAAGGAAAAAACAACACGCTGCCAAGCAGCAGGATATAGAAGTAATTTTTAAACCGGTTCATCACAAATCGGTGGAAAATTACTAAACTTATTCGGGAGACAAAACGTATCTTTACACATATGCCAAAGAAAAAAAAGAAGCCCGGTACCCAATTGGTAAAGGCCGGTTATAACCTTGAAAACGAAATTTACAATTTTCTTGCAAATAAAGCGGAACGAGGATATTCTCTGAAAAATATCTTTAAATGGGTATCTAAGACCGGCGATCTCGACGGTGTATTTGATGCTATTCAAAATTTAGTTGCCAGTGGTCGTATTGAAGAATATGAAGCTGACACCTTCCGCATCAAACAAAAACTCAATCCCATCAATACCATGGTTGGCATCGTTGATATGACCCAAAGTGGTAATGCCTATGTTGTAATTGATGGTCATTTGTATGATGTTTTTGTTCCTTCCAGAAAAACAAACCGCGCTTTTAATGGCGATACGGTTCGTGTAAGAATAACTTCGCTGGGAAAAAATAAAAAACCCGAAGGTGAGATCGTGGAAATAATAAAACGCGAAAAAGAATTATTTGTCGGGAAAGTAGAAATTTCAGAAAATTACGCTTTTGCAGTTACTGATGACAGATTTAATAATTACGATTTTTATTTATCGAATGAGGAAATAAAAAAGAAAAAAGTGGTGCATGGCGATCGCGTAATTATTCGCGTTAAAGATTGGCCACCATCCATGAAAAATCCTATTGGTGAAATAGTAAGTAAATTATCAGCGGCCGGCGATCATGCAAGCGATATGGAAGCTATCATGGTAGAAACCGGAATTCATTATCAATTTCCGAAAGAGGTGGAAGAAATGGCTGCTGAATTGCCCATTGAAATAAGCAAAGCGGAAATTGCCGCACGCAGAGACATACGCAAAGTATTTACCATTACCATTGATCCCTATGATGCTAAGGATTTTGATGATGCCATCTCCTATCAGAAATTACCCAATGGAAATATTGAAGTTGGAATTCATATTGCGGATGTATCGCATTATGTAATTCCTGAATCTCCAATCGATAAAGAAGCATATGCAAGAGGAACCTCTGTGTATCTTGTCGACAGAGTTATTCCAATGTTACCTGAAAAATTATCAAATAATGTTTGTTCACTTCGTCCACATGAGAATAAATTGACTTTCAGTGCAATATTTGAAATGGATGAGAATGCGAAGATCATCAGTGAATGGTTTGGAAAAACCATCATGTATAGCGACAGGCGATTTACCTACGAGGAAGCACAGGAAATATTGGAAAATAAAGAAGGTGAATTTGCTGAAGAGATACTTGCGTTAAATAAAGTTTCTACTTTATTACGTCAAAAACGTTTCAGTGCCGGAGCTATTTCATTTGAGACAAAAGAAGTGAAATTTATTTTGGATGAAAATTTTGTTCCTACCGGATTATATGTGAAAGAAAGGAAGGAAGCGCACATGCTTATTGAAGACCTGATGTTATTAGCTAATAAAAGAGTAGCCTTTCATCTTGCAAAAAATTTTACCAAAGTGCCATTTGTTTATCGTGTTCATGATACTCCCGATATGAAAAAACTGGAAGAATTTTCATTAAATGCAAGGCGTTTTGGATATAAATTAAAGCTGGATTCTCCTAAAAATGTATCTGCGGAATTAAACAGATTAATGGAGGAAATAAAAGGCAAACCGGAACAAAATATTTTGGAAAGCCTTGCAATAAGATGTATGGCAAAAGCTGTATACACAACAAAAAATATTGGCCACTACGGATTGGCATTTGAACATTATACACATTTCACATCACCTATCCGAAGATATCCCGATCTGATGGTGCATCGTGTATTGGAAAATGTATTAAATAAAGAAAAATTATTGTATCCGAATGCGGAAGGTCTGGAAGAAAAATGCAGACACTCCTCTGCAACCGAACGGAAAGCTATGGAAGCAGAAAGAGAAAGCGTTAAGTATAAACAGGTGGAATATATGACCAAACACGTAGGTGAAAGTTTTGATGGGGTAATTACCGGCGTAACCTCCTTCGGAATATTTGTGGAGATAGTGGAAAATAAATGTGAGGGACTCGTGCATGTTGATAATATCCGCGATGAGTTAATGTTTGATGAAGCCCGCCGAAGATTAGTGAGCTTAACAAATTCAGGAAATTACGAATTGGGAAATTCCATCCGCATCAAAGTTCAAAAAGCAGATCTGGCATTGAGGAAGTTGGATTTTATGATTGATTAAAAGGAGTGTGGGTTGTTTTGATCAGCTTGCGTATGGGTTATGGAGTTTTTACATACGACCCCTTCGGGGTCGGCTCTTCTTTCCTTAGCGTTTCTATAAACATGTGACCCCTTCGGGGTCAGAGCCTTCGATTATTTATTGGAATTGGATTTCAAATAATTTTTCATGAAAATCGATAATCAAATGTTCATTAAAACATTTCAGAACCGAAATACCGACCCTGAAGGGGTCGCATGTTTATAGAAACCAAAATCCGATAATCCACCGACCCTGAAGGGGTCGCATGTAAAAACATAATATGGAAAGGTCTATGAAACATCAATAAATAATCAATTATACCATCAAGTTTCCTTAATCATGCGACCACTTCGGGGGCAGAGTCTTCGATTTTTTATTGGAATTGGATTTCAAATAATTTTTCATGAAAATCAATAATCAAATATTCATTGAAACATTTCAGGACCGAAATACCAACCCTGAAGGGGTCGTATGTTTATAGAAAACAAAATCCGATAATCCACCGACCCCGAAGGGGTCGCATGTAAAAACATAATATGGAAAGGTCATTGAAACATAAACAAATAATCAATCAAACCAATCAAATAAATACTCCGGTTTGTATTCAATTTCAAATTTCTTTAAAAAATCCAAATATTCTTCTTTAAAGGTAATTTTCTTATGATGTTCTTTTTGATTCATAATATAATTTATAACACTATCTAAACTGGAATGACTATATGAAAAAGCTCCATACCCTTCTTGCCACTGAAATTTATATTTACAGAACTTTTTATCCTTAATAAAATCATTTGACGCTTTTTTTACCTCCCGGATCAGATCTGACAAACAACAAGAGGGCCTCATGCCAATTAAATAATGAATATGATCAGTCATGCCATTAATCGCAATCATTTTTTGATTACTACCTTGTACAATGCCCGTTATATATTTATATAATTCCTCCTCCCAATCTGGTAAAATTAAGGCATTCCGATTCTGCACTGCAAATACAGTTTGAATGTAAATTTGTGAAAATGTTCCCGGCATAATTAATTTTTAATGAGTTAAACAATATATGCAATAGGCCACGAAAATATTTCATTTTTGTAAATTTTTAAATCCATAATTTACAACTTTACATTAGATGTGCATAAATACATGACATTAATGAACACTTTATTAATCGGAGATTAAATATAGACGAGTAAAAAAATTAAGCGATTATTTTTTTTGAAGCATCATTTTATGAATGACCTTCTATCAGTTGATGGAAGCATAAAATTCTACCCATTCCCAACATACTTCCAATCCTTTGGAATTTCACAACTTACTTTCATTTTTTTCTTGTCGGCCGGATGTTCAAATTCGATGGAATGTGCATGTAAACAAATTGCATCTGATTTATATTTTGCTTTGGAACCATATTTTTCATCTCCTATGATCGGACATCCGATAAAGGCAAGTTGCGCTCGTATCTGATGATATTTTCCGGTTAAGGGATGGATCTCAAGTAAATGCACATTGTTGATCATTCCTTTATATTTATAAATCAATTCACATTTAACTGCGCTCTTTCTGCTGTTCTTATAGATGATCGCCTTTTTATTTTTTACATCTTTAAATAAATAATGCAAAAGGGTTCCCTCCTCTTTTTCCGGTTTCTCTTCTACCAATGCAAAATAAATTTTATCCACCTTCCCTTCTTCAAATTGTTTATTGAGATCGCGTAATGCTGATACTTTTTTTGCCAACAACATAACTCCGCTAACGGGCCTGTCGATTCGATGCACTATCCCCAATATGGTATTTTGCGAAAGTTTCTGCGTATTAAAATAGTCGGCAACCATATCCTGTACACTTGGATTTTTAAACTTATCCCGTTCGGCCATTAACCCGGATGGTTTGTTAATTACAAGTATAATCTTATCTTCAAATAATATTTCCAACGATTCCATCATGCAAAGTAAACTTTAAAATTCAGAAAATGACAACTATAGAAATTTATTTATGGATCAATGCGGTATTATATTCGGCATTCTCTTTGTGGTGCCTGTGGAAACCAACAACAACGGCCACTTTCACCGGCCTAGGACTTCTTAATGCATCCGGGAGATCAGAATATTT
>JBGAWP010000044.1:0-32823 GCA_044227505.1 Chitinophagales bacterium
GGGTAAATACACAAATTATTAAAACATTCTACTATTTTTGGATGACTAAACATCAAACCCATGTCCACACAAAATCAGCTCAGTTATCCCCCCTCTCCTTCCAATGTAGATCCAGCAATACTATTTGTATCCAAAGATTATAAAAGGGAAGTCACCAAAGTCACTTTTGCAATTGTTGCATTCATTGTAACTTATCTCTTACTTATTGCGATTGTTGCCGGTATATCCGCATTAAGTTTTTATTTAGGGATATTGGTAATGACGGCCGGACTGCATTTTATTACGATCATCGCAGGCTTAGGATTGATGGTTGTGGCTGCAATGCTTATTTATTTTATCTTCAAATTTATGTTCACAACCAACAAGGTTGACAGAAGTAATTTAATACAGATCACTGAAACGGAGGAGCCGGTTTTATTTGAATTTATCCGGCGTATTTCTGAAGAAACTAAAGCACCTTTCCCAAAAAAGGTTTATCTCGCTGCAGATGTTAATGCCGCAGTGTTTTATAATTCAGGTTTATGGAGCATGTTTTTTCCTGTGCGCAAAAACCTCATGATAGGTCTGGGACTTGTAAACAGTTTAAACACCAGCGAATTAAAAGCGGTATTGGCACATGAATTCGGGCATTTTTCGCAACACAGTATGAAACTCGGATCCTATGTTTACAATGTAAATAAGATCATTTATAATATGCTTTATGAAAATGAAGGATATAGCTCCACGATTAACGCATGGGCACAAATTCACGGAATATTCGCTTTGCTAGCGAACGTAACGGTATATATAGTGCAAGGAATACAATTCGTGCAAAAACAAATGTATCGCCTGGTCAACAAAGCACATTTGAGTTTATCCAGGCAGATGGAATTTCATGCTGACACCGTTGCTGCTTCAGCCAGTGGCGCAAACAATATCACCAATTCACTTTACAAGATCGATATGGTGCAATCCAGTTTTCAGCGATTAATGGATTTTTATGGTAGCATTTTACCTGACAATAAAAAACCGGAGAATGTATATCCACAATTGGCAGAGGTAGTTAAATATTCAAGTGCACAAATGGGTGTAGAATTAAAAAATGGATACCCTGTTGTGGACTCTTCCACCTTTAGTCGTTTTAATACTTCTCGCATTGTTATCAAAGACCAATGGGCATCTCATCCGGATAATCAGGACAGGGAAAAATATCTGCAAAAATTCAATTTGGTTGCCGAAACAGATAATTCACCGGCCTGGGACCTTTTTCAACATGCGGAGCAATGGCAAAAAGAAGCCACAGAAATTATTTATTCTGATGCGAAATTCAAATCAAACCCGGAGATATTTAATGTTGTCCAATTTAAATCACTCTATGAAGAAAAATTAAAAGGTAATTACTTTGATAATGCATACAGCGGATATTACGACGGAAGAGATATCAAAGAATTCGATCTGCAGGATGTTTTAAAAACATCGGAAAAAACTTCGAACCAAACCTTTGCATCCATTTATTCTGATACTGTATTAGAAATTCCTTATAAAATAAAAGGTATCATTACGGATCTGAATATCTTATCGCAATTGGAAATGCCCGGACACACCATAAAAACCTTTGAGTTTGATGGTAATAAATATACAAAATTTGATATCCCGAATCTGCGTAAATTTTTGCAGGAGGAACAGGAAGTTTTAAGTACGGAGCTTTTAGAACAGGATAAACGCGTATTTAATTTTTTCTATACCAAAGCTTCAGAAATTAAAAAGGAAGAACTTATAAGCGCCTATCAAAGGATGTTCCAAACCGATAAAAAAATGATCGAATACGGGGAAGTATTTAAACAATTGAATGACGCACTTCATCCAATTTATACCCAAAATCTATCCAAGGTTGCTGCTGCTTCCGCGGTAACAACACTCAAATCAAAGGAATCATCGTTAAAAAAAATACTTGACGAAATACTTTCCGACGAAAAAATGCAGAGTTTAATAACTGCCGAACAACGCATCAAAATGAATGATTTTAAAAATACCCCTTTAGAATATTTAACCGATATTGGCTACCACGAAACCAATCTCGACAAATTGCGCGAAATTTTTATGGACGTTCAAAATTTGTTGGGTAAAAAGGCATTCAGGGATGAAAATGAAATGTTGTTGTTGCAATTAGAGATCATTGATAAATAGTTTCAGTTCTAAAAATCTAAATGAAAAATTTATCACTGCCTGTTATAATTTTAATAGTCCTGATCATTGGAGTAATAGGCGAAGTACTACTATATTTTAATGTTCATGAATTTGATTCACTCCAGAGAATTATTAGTGCTTTTGGACGTCTGGCAGCTATTATTTTTTTAGTTAAAGAGGGCAGTTTTATTAAATCAAAAATATTAATAACTATTCAAGGTATATTTATTTTTATTTTTTTAGTTGGAATGCTGTTTAAGATATTGCATTGGGAGGGTGCTGATCTATTACTAATGATTGGATTGATAGGAATTCCCGTCGTTTACCTGATTCATTTCCTGCGCAAAAAAAATAAAGGCATCACCGATTATCTTAAAGCAGTTTGGCTCGGCGTATTTTCAACCGGCCTATTGTTTACTATTTTACATTGGCCATACGCCAATTTATTAATACAAATTCAGGCGATTCTTTTTTTAACGCTCTTTGTGATGTATGTAGTGATACTTACTAAAAATGGAAGTAAAAGGAGTATGAAAACCAACAATTTTGTCCTTTAATATACTAAAACCGGATAAAAAAAGACCGGAAAAACTTCCGGCCTTCAGGGTGAATGATGGGGCTCGAACCCACGACCCTCGGAACCACAAACCGATGCTCTAACCAACTGAGCTACAATCACCATTTATTGGTGTGCAAAGGTAATCCAAAAAAGTGGATTTGAAAATGGAATTTAAACTTTCCATCTTTATAATTTTACCTGAGACCCCGATTTTTAAGACTTTAAAGGTCAGAAAAAGATATGTAACCGAATGGTTTCCTATGCTTCAGTATACCAATTTGTTACCTGTGTCCAATCGACAACATTCCAGAAATCGTTGATATAATCGGCGCGTTTGTTCTGGTGCTTCAGATAATAAGCATGTTCCCAAACATCAATTCCCAGGATAGGTTTTGCCCTTTGCGGCATAATATCCATCACCGGACTGTCCTGATTGGGAGTGGTCATAATACTGAGATTGTTTTCCTTGTCCTTCACTAACCAAGCCCATCCTGAACCAAAAACACCTGTAGCAGATTTTGCAAATTCCACTTTGAAATTATCTAAAGTTCCCCACTTGGTATTGATCGCAGCAAGAAGCGATTCACCTGCCTTCGAACTTTTAGCCAAAGGCGACATCAGTTTCCAGAAAAAGCTGTGGTTATAATGTCCACCGCCATGGTTTCTGATTGCAGTTCGAACAGATTCAGGTGTCCCGTTTATATTCGTAATAAGCTCCATCAACGATTTGTGCTGTAATTCAGGTGTTTTTTCTATCGCTTCATTCAATTTTGTAATATATGCCTGATGGTGTTTACTGTGGTGAATTGTCATCGTATTAACATCAATAAAGGGCTCCAGAGCACTGTATTCATAACCAAGCGCCGGCAATTCGAACGCTCCGTGAACAGGTTCAATTTCGAGCTGACTGATCTTATTTGCAGCGGCAAGATCCTCCATTTTAAGGGTATTAAAAACGCCTAATCCCAATGCTGCAACCGCGCTTTTCTTAATAAAGGAACGACGCGAATTTGTATTTGAATTTTTCATATAACAAAACAGTTTATTTTAAAGTAAAGTATAAAAGTAAACATAATTCGTGTTTCAAATTGTAAAAATTTCGCAAAGGGATTAATTACCTTTACAACCATAGCAATGAACAGTAATAAGGATACTACACAATTGCAGGTGGAAGGAATGACCTGTTCCAATTGTGCTCTCGGAATAACAAGATATCTCGAACAAAGAGGGCTCAAAAAAGTAAATGTCAATTTTGCTACGGGTGAGGTATATTTTGAACTCAACGGTGAAAAAAATTTAGAAAGTGTTATCCAGGGAATAAACAAGTTAGGATATAAGGTAGTTTCAGATTCTGCAAATAAAGAAAAAAAGAATATACTAAGTTCAACAGAGCGGAAATTTTTTATTTCTCTGATCTTTACCTTGCCACTTTTATTATCCATGGTTCCTGCATTCCATATTTTGCACGATCCTCTTATTCAATTATTACTGTGCACACCTGTTTACATAATTGGTGCTTTGCATTTTGGAAAAAGTGCCTTGAGCTCCCTTAAAACTGGAGTGCCTAATATGGATGTATTAATTATTACCGGAAGTACTGCTGCATTTATTTACAGTTTATATGGATTTGTACGCAGTCTTGGTATGGAGTACATGTTTTTTGAAACTGCTGCAAGTATTATCACACTAGTTCTACTCGGCAATCTTTTAGAACAAAGAAGTGTAAAACAAACTACCACGGCAATCCGCGAATTAAAGCAACTACAACCTGAATTTGCAAAAAAAGTGATGTTTGATCTTCTAACCGGAATGGATCAGGTGGAAGAAATACCAGTACATCAATTACAAAAAAATGATATTGTATTCGTAAATACAGGTGATAAAATTCCTGCCGATGGAATTATTATTTCCGGGGAAAGTATTATTGACGAATCGATGTTGACAGGAGAAAGTATTCCGCTTAAAAAAGGGAAAAATGATGCCGTAACAGGTGGAACCATAAATTTAGACGGCAATTTGAAAATAAAAGTGACCGCAACTTCAGAAAATTCAGCGCTGGCAGCAATAATTGAATTGGTAAAGAAAGCACAAACCGATAAACCCACCATTCAAAAAACTGCGGATAAAATAAGCAGCATTTTTGTTCCTGTGGTGATCGGTATATCGTTACTTACATTTTTAGTTGCAGCATTTGTATTTAATATTTCGCTGGAAAGGTCGTTACTCCAAAGCATAGCCGTTTTAGTAATTGCTTGTCCCTGTGCTATGGGATTGGCAACACCAACTGCTATCATGGTTGGCTTAGGCAGGTCAGCAAAAAATGGCATATTAATTAAAGGGGCAAATACAGTTGAAACCTTTGCAAAGACAACTGCAATAGTTTTTGATAAGACCGGAACACTTACCACCGGTAATTTCACTGTATCCGCTTTTAAAATTTATAACGGTGATGAAAAAGAAATATCAGAAATAATTCATGCACTGGAAAGTCGGTCATCGCATCCTATTGCCATTTCATTAGCTGCCAATTACGCATCCTCAAAAACACTATCCCTTACAAAAACGGAAGAAATAAAAGGTGCCGGAATGTTAGCCATTGATGAACAGAATAATTCTTATGGTGTTGGCTCCGACTTGTTATTTAAAGATCTCAATTTGAATGGTCATGATATTTACGTAGTGAAAAATAATCAATTACTGGCGGGTTTAAATATTAGTGATGAATTAAAAGCAAGTGCCGGTGAAATTATAAATTATTTCAAGTCGAAAAAAATCAAAACCATTCTTTTAAGTGGAGATTCAGAAATTAAGTGTAAAGAAATTGCAGAAAAAATTGGTATTGATGAATATTACAGTAAACAAACGCCCACTGAAAAATTGATCAAAATAAAATCATTAACGGAGCAAGGGATCACAGCTATGGTAGGCGATGGAATTAATGACTCTCCCTCACTGGAAATGGCACATATTGGAATATCGATGAGTAATGCAACTCAAATTGCTATCAATTCGGCACAAATTATTCTATTGAATGGAAATTTACAACATCTCCTAACAGCCCATCAGCTTAGTATTCTTACTTTAAAAACAATAAAACAGAATCTTTTCTGGGCCTTCTTCTATAACGTGGTTGCAATACCCATTGCAGCTGTTGGACTATTAAGTCCAATTATTGCCGCCCTTTCCATGGCATTTTCCGATGTGTTCGTAATTGGGAATTCTATACTTCTGAAAACCAAAAAAATAAGTTGATTGGCAAGCATACACACAAAATCATTTAGTCCGACCACATCCATGCAATTTTTTCAGATCGCAAGGTACGGCGCGCTTGTGTTAAGCTCCATATTACTTACAAAAAGCAGTTTAACTCAAGATGATATCGGGCACTATGAAACATTCATATTAATGTCGGGAACACTTAGTTTTTTTTGGGTGAATGGGATAATGCAAAATTTCTTGTCGCAATATCATAAAATTGAAAATAAAAAATCATTAATCACGAATACGGCAATAATTTTATTGGGATTTTCACTTTTTGTGATAGCGGCTCTACTATGTTTAAAACAGCCTATTCTCCATCTTTTCAAGTTTGAGATCAGCGAGAATGTATTTATATTATTTTTATTATATTTTTTATTTAACAATCTAACCTTTTTAACAGATTATCTGTTTTTAGCAAAAGGCAAAAGCAAGTCACTCATTTATTTAGGCATTTACCATTTTCTGTTCCAAACCGCATTGCTTGCACTTCCCGCGTTTTTATACGGCAGTTATGAAATGGTAATTAATGGACTTATCATTTTTATCAGTATTAAATTTATCATTACACTTATTTATATTTTTGGTTATGGCTCTTTAAATATTGATAAAAAATTGATTCGTTCATTTTTGATCTCAGCATCCCCTTTAATGATCTCCTTTTTCCTGGGTGGCATGGCCATTTATGCAGATGGTATAATCGTAAACAATTTTTATGACAAGGCCACTTTTGCGATGTTTCAGTATGGGGCGCGTGAATTCCCTTTGTCGTTGCTCCTTGCAAATGCCTTCAGCGCTGCAATGGCCCTTCAGGTTTCAAAGGATTCACAGAATATTGAATTGGTGCGTTCTGGTTCACTCAAACTTATTAAACGATTATTTCCGGTTTGCATTTTGTTGCTTATCGCAAGTCAATGGTTATATCCTGTTATTTTCAACGCGAATTTTAAAGAAAGTTATATTTATTTTAATATTTATTTGCTGCTTTTAATTCCAAGAATGGTATTTCCGCATTCCATTTTATTAGGTCTGGGGAAAACCAAACAAATATTAAGCGCCTCCCTTATTGAATTCATACTGAACATTTCCATAAGTCTGGGCTTAATGTATTTTATTGGATTGCAAGGAATTGCCTATGGCACAGTGATCGCATTTACGGTCAACAAATTGCTTATGGCATATAGTCTTAGAAAGAGTGGAGTAAAAATTAATCAATATATACCCATTACCCAATTATCGGTATATAGTTTTATTTTAGTGATCGTATTTATTGTGTTTACCTATGTAATAATATAATAATGCCGGGAAAAGAAAATATTAAAATTTTAGGATGGCTTACTGTAATATTTATAACCTTGTTGCTTATGTGGGGTTATTCCTATGGGCACAATAATAGCATTCAACTTATCCCCTATGCGCAGTATCTTAACGACAATTCACTTTTTCCGAATGACTTTTTTATTCAGAATGCAATCAGGAATACTCCCAATGAGCGGACATTTTTTATTTTTCTTATCCAACCTTTTGGTGCCGCAATGGAATGGGTTGTTTTTATAGAATACTGTGTATTCATGCTATTTTTATTATTCGCACTATTTAAAATTGCACAATATCTATTAAAAAATAATTTGTATGCGTATGCATCCATTATTCTTTTATTTTTCCCCTTGCTCTTTCATACTCTTGGGTTAAATGAATTACATAGCTCAGAATTTAGCTCCACACTCACCTCTGACACCTTTTCTGCCTGGGCAATATTGGCATGGTTACATGGAAAAAATGTCCGGACCTATATTTTTCTGATCATATCCACCTTATTTCATCCATTAGCAGGATTTCAGGTATTTTTACTGATATCCGGTACTTTATTCATCAGCGCTATTCAGTTTCGCACCCTACCTACTTTTTTTAAAAATACATTCCCATTAATTTTAGGGTATGTATTTACTGCCGGCTTGTATCTGTATTCCCTTAACAACAGATTAAATGATGTTCCTTTTGACTCCGCTGATTTTTTCCGAATATTCTTCGTTTTTCGCAATGCTCATCATTATATCCCTTCTCAATTTGTGTTAAAGGATATTATTATTCTTACTCCGCTTTATTTGCTTACCCCTATATTGATCTACAAGCATAATAAAAAAGTATTCCTGATGAGTTTAATAATTCTTATCGGGTGTTTATTTTACACTATTGGGGTGGAAGTATTTAACAGCCCACAGGTTGCAGTGGCACAGTGGTTTAAAACAACAATTTGGTTAGAATTTTTCGGTGTGATAGCTGCACTTTTATTTATACGTCAACTCATTCCACTGCTTGATGAGGAAAAAAGAGTAAAACAGTTTTTTCTTTTCATTATTCTGATATGTGCGGGATGGTCATTATTTGTTTTTCCGGGATTGGATGTTCTAAAAACACAAATTGCCTATGAATTCCCATTTTATAAAAAAATGACCCCTGAAATTGATATAAGCATACAAGCCGGTAAATTAACTCCCAAGGATGCATTATTTATTCAACCCTGTGCAATCGACGAATTAAAAAGTTACGGGCAGCGCAGTTCTTATGTAGATTATAAAGCCTTAACGCATTCAAAAAGTTTCATAAAGGAATGGGCTGTGAGATTTGAGGAAGTGTATGGAGTGAATGCTTTAACATCTGTAGAAATTAGTTTTGATGCCGTTGCACAGGCCGACAAAAATTTCCTTACAATAACGGAAGATGACCTGGAAAAATTGAATACAGAAAAAGGCATTACGCATATTATCATGCCTAATGAAACTGCCCTTCCTTATAAAGTAATAACACGCAATGCTGAGTATACCATTTATGAATTATAACTTTGCACCCATAAAATAACGTCATGTATCACGGAATCGCGTTTCAAAGTCTAATACCTGTAAGATCAAAACCTGATCATGCATCTGAACAGGTGACACAATTATTGTTTGGGGAATTATATGTAGTGCATGAACAAAAGGAGAATTGGCTGCGAATCAAAACTGATTTTGATTCTTATAGTGGTTGGATACATGAAAAACAACACCTGGCCTTGAGCGACTCTGAATTGGAAAAGTTATTGAGATCCACCAGGTCGGTTGCGGCAGAATTAGTGTTTACAATAACCAATAACGATAAAAGTTTTCCTATCTTAATAGGAAGCACCTTATACGATTTTGACGGAATGAATTTCAAACTTGGAAAAGAAAAATTTGTGTATTCCGGTCAGGCAGTAAATGAAAAATCAGACCTGCTCAATGGTGACCATATCAGAAAGTTTGCACTAAAATTTTTGCATGCGCCATATCAATGGGGAGGAAGAAGTCCCTTTGGGATTGATTGCTCCGGATTTACACAGGTAGTTTTTAAATTATATGGAATTAATCTTCCCAGGGATGCATATCAACAAGCGGAGGTGGGAAAAACCCTGCATTTTATAAATGAGGCAAGAGAAGGAGATCTGGCTTTTTTTGATAATGAAGATGAAAAAATTTCCCATACCGGTATTATTTTAAATAATGATCAGATCATACATGCTTCGGGATCAGTGCGAATAGACTCAATTGACCATTATGGAATTTACAATAAAGAATTAAAAAAATACACCCATAAATTGCGTATTATTAAACGAATTTTATGAAAATACTTTCTGCACAACAAATTCGCGAAGCAGAAGCTTTTACAATAAAAGAGCAGCAAATTTCCAGCAGCGAATTAATGGAACGTGCAGCCAAAGTTTGCAGCAATTGGTTTATTCTCCATTTTAATTTTTTCGAGACGATTCAAATTTTTTGTGGCGTTGGCAATAATGGCGGAGACGGTCTATGCATAGCCCGTCACTTGCTTTTAAACGGGAAAAAAGTTCTCGTTTATGTTGTTGGCGACCTTAATAAAGCAAGTGACGATTTTAGAATTAATTATTCCCGACTTCAAAAATTCGGATCAGAGAATATTAAACTTTTTGATCCAAGCCAATTATTGTCCATTGCGGATTGCGATTGTATACTGGATTGCATTTTTGGAACTGGTTTAAACAAATCTCCGGAAGGAATATACGAATCCGCATTTGAACAT
This sequence comes from Chitinophagales bacterium, assembly GCA_044227505.1. Lineage (GTDB taxonomy): Bacteria > Bacteroidota > Bacteroidia > Chitinophagales > BACL12 > UBA7236. Next base: position 10,058 of record JBGAWP010000044.1, read on the forward strand.
ATAAACAAACAAAGTGCATTTAAAATTGCAGTGGATATGCCTTCCGGTTTATTTGCGGATATTCCCTCCAATCACATTTGTATTGAAGCTGATATTACTTTTTCTTTCGAATTTCCAAAATTAAGTTTCTTTTTTCCTGAAAATAAAAAATTCACAGGTGAATGGATCATAAAACCCATAGGGCTTTCACAAAATTTCATAACACATTGTGAAACAAAATTCCATTTTTTAACCGAAGAAAATATAGACGGGATAATTCAGGAACGAAAAACTTTTTCACATAAAGGAAGTTATGGACATGCATTAATTATTGCCGGTTCAGCAGGGATGTCGGGCGCTGCGCAGTTGTGTGGTTTAAGTTGTCTTACAGCAGGTGCCGGATTGGTCACCATTTCGACAGATCAAATTTTAATGGAACATCCGGAATTAATGACAATTTCATTCCAATTAATCGAGGAACAAATTAAAAACGATAAATTTAATGTTTTGGGCATAGGTCCTGGCTTGGGAATGAACACAGAAACCTCTAAACTCATAAAAAATATACTTCCCATAATATCCTATCCAATTGTAGTGGACGCAGATGCACTAAATTGTTTGGCAGAAAACAAACTCTTATTGGATTTACTTCCACCTAATTCCATTCTCACTCCTCACCCTAAAGAGTTTGAGCGATTGTTTGGTTCTTATAATACCTGGGACGAATTGTTATCCATAATTACAGATAGTGCAAAAAAATATAATTGTTTCATTGTATATAAAAGAGCTTATACTTTAATTGTTTCACCGGCCGGAGAAATTTATTTCAATTCCACAGGCAATGCAGGAATGGCAACAGCTGGCAGTGGAGATGTGCTGACAGGAATAATTACCGGATTGTTAGCCCAAAAATATAGTCCTTCGGACGCAGCAATTTTGGGTGTTTATTTACATGGATTATCAGGGGATCTTGCCCTACTGGAAACAAATGGACAAAATTTAATTGCCAGCGACCTGATATTGCATATACAAAATGCCTTTAATTTAATTTTGGGGCAATAATTTCATTTCTTATTTTTTTTGTAGCAGCGATCAAACCATTTGTAGAAGAATCATGTGAAGTGACCGAACCTTCTGTTTTTAACTCTGGTAATATTGCCGAAGCTAATTTTTTTCCAAGCTCAACACCCCATTGGTCGAAACTAAAAATATTCCAGATCACTCCCTGAACAAATATTTTATGCTCATACAAGGCGATCAAAGTTCCCAAATTATAGGGTGTTATCTTATTTAACAAAAAGGTATTAGTTGGCCTGTTGCCTTCAAAAACACGGAAAGGATAATGGAATTCAATATCAGTTTCATTTAAGCCTTTTGCTTTTAATTCTGCTTTTACTTCCTCAGAAGTTTTTCCATTCATCAAGGCCTCCGTTTGAGCGAAAAAATTTGATAATAAAATATTATGGTGATCTCCGGTTTGATTTAGTGAAACTGCCGGTGCAATAAAATCAGCAGGAATAATATCAGTTCCCTGATGCATTAATTGAAAAAACGCATGTTGACCGTTTGTGCCGGGTTCTCCCCAAATAACAGGTCCGGTAGAGTATTGAACTCTGTTACCGCTTCGGTCTACAGATTTTCCATTACTCTCCATATCTGCTTGCTGAAGATAGGCTGTAAACCGATGCAAATATTGATCGTAAGGAATAACCGCATAGGATTTAAAATTGAAAAAATCGGTATACCAAAATCCAATTAATCCCATAACTACGGGAATATTATTTTTTAATTCCGATTTTCTAAAATGTTTATCAGCAGCTTCCGCTCCTTTTAATAGTTTTTCAAAATTTTCAAAACCAACTGCAAGACAAATAGATAATCCGATAGCACTCCACAAACTATATCTCCCTCCTACCCAATCCCAAAATCCGAACATATTATTTTTATCTATACCAAACTCCGTAACTTCTTTTTCTGCTGTTGATAGTGCAACAAAATGATTTGCAATATATTTTTCATCCTGCGCAACATTTAAAAACCAATTCCGTGCTGTCCGTGCATTTGTCAAAGTTTCCTGTGTGGTAAAGGTTTTAGATGCAATTAAAAGCAGCGTAGTTTCCGGATCTAATGTATTTAATGTTTCCGTTATATGTGTTCCATCAACATTGGAGACAAAATGGATATTTAAATGAGGAACTTTATAATGTTTTAAAGCTTCACAAACCATATAAGGACCGAGATCTGATCCACCAATTCCAATATTTACAACATCAGTAAATTGTTTACCGGTAAAGCCTTTTAATTTTCCGGAAATAATATCGCCAGAAAAATTTTTCATTTTTTCCCTTACCTCTTGAATTGCCGGAATAATATTTACATCATCCACATAAATTCCTTCTTCCGAAAAGCTCCTTAAAGCGGTATGCAATACTGCTCTGTTTTCAGTTTCATTGATTCTTTCTCCAACAAACATAGATTCAATAGCTTGAGGCAATTTTAATTCTTCAGCCATTGATACCAATTGGTCTAAAATAATTGCATCAATTCTGTTTTTTGAGAAATCGAAAAGTATTTCCTCCAATTGAATACTGAATTTTTCAAATCGATTCTTCTCCTCTGAAAAGATGGAACGCAGGTGTTTATCCTTAATCCTTTCAAATTCCGGAATTAATTTTTGATAGGCTACGGTTTCTTTAAATTGTATTTTTGGAAGCATCGTAAAAAATGACTATGATTTATTTTTATTAATATGATATTCTGTTAAGTCAGTTATTGGTGATCTCAGAATCTTGCCAACTCGTAAATTATGTTTTGCACACATTTCATTTAGTTGATTTTCAAAATAATGTCCTACCGACCCAACAAAATGAACAGGTAATTTTGAATGTTCCTTAAAGCGTTTGATATATATAGTTAAAAAAATTTCAAAGCCTTCTTTAACGGTATTTTCGCAATAACTATGTTGAATATTATCAAAATAGAAAGGAAGAAAAGAAGCAATATATTCGTTCGGGAAGGGTTCTTTATATACTTTTTGAATTACATCCTCCCTTGTTATTTCATATTTTTCTATAAATTTAACTGCGAGGTCATTTGGTAATTCACGATAAAAATAGTCCCTCAATAATTTTTTACCAAAATAATTTCCACTCCCCTCATCCCCTAATATATAACCAAGGCTAAAATCGGAACCTATAATTTCACGACCTGTAAATAAACAGGAATTGGAGCCTGTTCCGAGAATAGCGACGATTGCAGGTTGATCATCACATGTTGCAAAAACGGCGGCTTCTATATCGGATCTTACTTCTACAACAGCATTAAAAAAAAAAGAGCGAAGTGTATTTTGCATCCTATGCAAATTATCAGCTCCGGAACATCCTGCCCCATAAAAAAAAAGTTTCAAATGCAACTCCTGAAGTGCAGTAAACTGAATTTCATTTTTTAGCTCATCAACGATCTGTTGATTTGTAAGAATATTGGGGTTTAAGCCTTTCGTGGAAAAGGTAGTAACAATGGTATTATTTTCATCAACTAATACCCAATCAGTTTTTGTAGATCCGCTGTCTGCAATGAGTTTTATTCCAATATTATTTACGGAAATGTTCAATAGTGCGGTATTATTATTTTTTCATGAACAAAACTTTATCGATACGTGTAGAATCCATATCTACAATTTCAAACTCATATTGTTTCCAATCTAATTTTTCTCCTTCTTCCGGAATACGTTCCATTTGATGTAAAATAAATCCTGCAAGGGTATTGTATTCCAATTCATCCAGCATTTCAAATTCATCCTCCATTTCAAAATATTTAATAAAGTCATAAAATGGAAGGGCGGCATCCACCAAAAAGGATCCATCGTCTCTCGGAATTATTGAATAACCCGGCAAATTCAATTCATCAAATTCACCAACAAGAGCTTCTAAAATATCATTTATGGTAACCATACCCTGCGTTCTTCCATATTCATCAACAATTAATGCGTAATGGATCTTCGACTCTTTAAATTTCGCGAGAACGGTATATGCAGTATTATTTTCCGGAAGATATAAAACCGGTTTTACAAGATCGCGCAAATTATTTAAACTTTTTCTTGCGTCTGCAATAAACAGGTCTTTGATATAAACTATACCTAAGGTATTATCAAATTCGACATCACAAGCCGGATAAATGCTGTGCACTTCACTTTCAATATCAGCGAGAATTTTTTCCAATGGTTCATTCACATCAAGCCAGACAATATCATCCCGGTGTGTCATCAAACTTCCGATCTTCCGATCACCCAAATGAAACACACGTTCCACAATATCCTGTTCTATTTCGTCAATTTCACCTGTATTGGTTCCTTGTTGTATCATGGCTTTTATTTCCTCCTCTGTTACCTGGTCGTCGCTGGAAGCTTTTACACCAAGAATTTTGATGAGCACATCACTCGATTTGGTTAAAAACCAAACAAAGGGTTTTGTGATACCTGATAAAAGCAACATAGGACCGGCCAGAACCATGGCAATAGGTTCAGGGAAACGCATGCCTATTCTTTTTGGCACCAGTTCGCCAACAATGAGGGAGAAGGATGTGATTACGATCAAAACTAAGATCAAGGCAATGGTATCGGCATATTCCGCGGCAAAACCAATATTGAGCAGCCATCCTTCCACAATAGATTTGATCTCTGCACCTGAAAATATACCTGTTAATATACTGATGAGGGTAATGCCGATCTGAACGGTACTAAGAAATTTTGCCGGTTCATTATGCAGTTTCAGAGCCCTCTTTGCTCTGATATCTCCCTTTTTGGCAAGGTTTTCCAACCTTATCTTTTTGGCACTCACCATGGAAATCTCACTCATGGCCAGAATACCATTCAATAAAATTAAAACTAAAATAATAAGCAGTTCACTAAGCATAACAGGGCATAAAGATAAACAATGTTTAGGGTTCTGTTTTTCAGAAATGCTTTAATATCAACATTTCAGGCCTTTTACCTGTGATGCAAATTTATAAAAGGGTGAGATTTTTATTGAACAAATATTGCGATAAGATCGGTTCTGCAGGGGTATAATTATATTAATATTAATTCCCTATCACGGATCAAAGTACTCAACAAATCACGAGAAATTACATGTCATCACTATATGAATAGGCTTTCACAGTATCCACGAAACATTTTACATTATCCAAAGGTGTATCAGGATATACTCCATGTCCGAGGTTTGCAATATGTTGCGATCCAAATTGTTGAAGCATATCTGTGGTAGTGCGTTTCACTTCTTTAATATCAGCAAAAAGCACACAAGGATCAAGATTTCCCTGTAATACCTTTTTATTGCCAATAATGTTTTTTGATTCTGCTATATCCATATTCCAATCAAGGCCAATCACGTCACAGTTGATCTCTGAAAGGGCTTTTCTTGCAAAAAATGCACCTTTAGCAAAAACGATCTTTGGCAGACCATTTATTGCATTGCATATTTTTTCAATATAAGGCAAAGAAAAAGTGTTGTATTGCTGTGGAGATAAAATTCCTCCCCAACTATCGAATAACTGAATAATATTTACACCGGCATTCACCTGCGCCTGCAAATATTTTATGGTGGATTGGGTGATCATTTCCAACAGCTGATGCGCAGCTTCCGGGTGCTGATAAAGAAAAGTTCTTGCCTTTGAAAAGGTTTTCGAGCCTTTTCCTTCTATCATATAGGAAAAAATGGTCCAGGGAGCACCTGCAAAACCAATAAGAGGTATTTTGTTGTTCAATTCGCTTTTAATGAGCAGAATTCCGTCTGTCACAAACTTTAGGTCTTCTTCCGGCGAAGCGATCCTGAGCTTTAAAATATCATCCGGAGTGTCAATCGTATTCTCAAACCAAGGCCCTTTAGACTCTACCATTTGATAGGGAAGTCCCATAGCTTCCGGAATCACAAGAATATCAGAAAACAATATCGCAGCATCAACACCCAGCGCTTTAACAGGTTGAATGGTAACCTCACAAACCAATTCCGGGTTTTCTACTAAATTCTTAAACCCTTTCACTTTTTCTCGCAAAGCACGGTATTCCGGTAAAATTCTGCCGGCCTGTCGCATTAACCAAACAGGGGGGCGTTCCACTTTTTCTTTATTTGCAGTTCTTAATAAAAGATCATTCTCCAATTTCATCGCGCAAAATTACGTTACAATACTATTAAATGGTGTGAATAAGTTTTTGTTCATATTTATTTTTTGAAATTAACTTCGCTCTAAAGTTTTTAATATGAATAACGATATCATTTTTTCTGATGTGAATATTTTTCAAGGCAAAAATTTGGTATTGAGTGATGTAACTTTTACGATCTCCCATGGAGAATTTGTATATCTGATCGGAAAAACCGGAACCGGCAAAAGCAGTTTATTAAAAACGATTTACGGGGACTTGAAATTACGTGCAGGAAGCGCTCAGGTTGCAGGTTTCGATCTTTCTACTCTCACCTGGAAAACAGTACCCTTCCTGCGAAGAAAACTAGGTATTATTTTTCAGGATTTTCAGTTATTAATGGACAGATCAGTGGATGACAACCTCGAATTTGTTTTAAGAGCTACGGGCACAAACGATAAGGCACTTATCAGGCTAAAAATTGACGAGGCCTTAAAACGGGTGGGATTGCAATCGAAAGGATTTAAAATGCCCCATGAACTATCAGGCGGAGAACAACAACGTGTGGTAATTGCAAGGGCCATTATAAATGATCCTATTGCGATAATTGCGGATGAACCTACAGGAAATCTTGATCCTGAAACTTCTGACGACATTATGCATCTTTTGCGGTTTTTAAATAAAGAGTATAACACAACCATACTGATGGCCACACATAATTACAATATTCTGGAGAAGTTTCCGATGCGCATATTAAGAACATTAAATGGCCATCTTATTCAGGAAGGGGTAGTTGCAGCTGTTTAATGATCTTTTTTATTTCTACTGCATCTGAAAACTCCAATTCCAGATCTGATCTTTTTTTGATCATTTCAGCAGTAAATGGTTTTTCCATTAAAGTGGTGATCAAATTTATCATTGTTTCCGGTTCATCAGCAATTTCACAATATTTATGCAATGTGGTTGACTCAACTATCATACTGTTTACCAAACAAAATCGTCCGTTAAACAATGCGTTCAGTAATTTTAATTTGATACCGGTATTTTGAAAAGTTGGGAGCAGATTAATTTGTGCATCTGCGATAAGTTCATGCATTTTCACACTATCGGGATTTGCTATTATTTTCACATGACCTAATCCTGAAGAAACTTTATAAAGTTGAGGCGAGGGATCATTTCCTGCGATGTAAAAAGGGACATTTAGTTTATTAAAAACATGCTCCAATAAATATAGAGCTGCTTCATTATTTTCACTTACACCAAGATTACCATGGTATAAAATGTAATTCCCTTTTCCTTCCACAACATTAACGTGTTTATTGCCATGAAAAGGTGCCAGGTAATTTACATTTCGAAATTTTTTCCGGTAATACTCCGTTTCCTTATTTGAGATACAAAAAATTAAATTGGCAAATTGCAAAACGCTTTCATACTTCACCAACCTGCGGTATTCAGCAAAATAATATAATTTTTTCCAAAATCCTGTTTCCCTTTTTGCAAGATCGAAATAATATTTTGCTTCATCATTATGCATTCGAACCATTTTCAAACGGTTCCGTAAAAATTCATCAGGCAAATAATAACAACAATGTAAACCTTCAAACAGGACAGGAAAATTGTTTTTGAGGAGGTTACTTTTGAGTTCCTTATTGTTTCTTGTTTGAACAATAAAAGGTTTATCTGATAAAAATCCTTTCCACATTTTTTCCCTCTTATAATAAACCACTTCTTCACAAATTGTATTTAATAATGGCGCTTCTCCTCTTCCATATTCAAAACAATGGAGATGTACTTTAATACCGGCTTCATACAAAGCTTTTATTTTATAATAAACATCAATAATTCCACCGTAATCCGGTGGATAGGGAACATCAAAGGAAATTATATTGATATGGTTCTCAACTAATGCCATTGTAAAATTGAATCAAAGTTAATTCTTCCATTTGCCAATTTAATTCCTTTGCGGCAATAACAGTATTATTTTTCAATTTTGTATATAAATGATCATCCGAAATCAAGTTATCAATTGCGTTGGCAATGGTTGGCGGTTCCAGATCATCCAAAAGTATTGATACATTATATTGATCGTTCAATTTTTTGTATTCAGGGTAGTTCATTGTTATTTGTGGTAAACCGGCATGTATATAATCAAAAAATTTATTGGATAGAGAATAGTAATAACTCAATCCCATATTTTCGATAAAATTTACGCCCAGGGCAGCTTGCAAAGTGTATTTTTTTAATTCAGAAGGCCTGACATAACCCAAAAACCGGATTTTTTTAGAATGAGGCAACACAGAGGCGAAACTCCTTAATTCTTTAGATAGATCACCTTCCCCTGCTATGTATAATTGTGCATCTATATTTTCCATGGCCAACATTAAATTTTCCAATCCCCTACCCTTGTTTAGAGCACCCTGATATATTATAAAATTCTGTTTTGACAGCACAGGTTCATTTTCCGAAAGCAGAGGAACATTTCTTATTACCTGATATTTTTGTTTATATTTATTTGATAAAGTTTCTGCAATTGAAAATCCAACTGTATAATTATATTTAATGCGAGGCAATAAAAAACGTTCCAAAATGGTCCACATCCTTTTTATGAATGGCCGATCTACAATTTCGGGCAATTCCGTAAAATATTCATGGGCATCGTAAACACAGGGTTTCCCTTTCAATCGTGCATTAATATAAACCGGCAGTAATGTATCAAGGTCAATTCCGCAATAAATATCGTATTTTTTAAAAAGCAGGTACCAAAATAAACGAAAGTTATATTCCAGATAAAATAACTTTCCCTTTTTAAAAAAAATTTGGAGTCGAATTTGTTTATAGGGTTTATTTTCAGGTTTTACAGATCTCTTTTTATAAAAGCCAATAATTGTTACATCGTAATTATTATTGCTTAGAGAGGTGCAAATACGTTCCATGCGTTGGTCGTAAGTAAGATCATTCGTAACTGTAAAAACTATTTTTTTCATGAGCACCAGATAAGCAAATTATCTTTTGTATGTTTTATCTTTTTATTATCCGTTAAAAAACTCAATGCCTCAGCAACTTTTTCCTTACGCGCAGGCAATTTCAATTTGAATAGTTCCTCCGGCATCATCACTTTCGATTTTAATTGTATTTCCATCCACTGATATATAAGGTCAAATTCCTTTTCCGTCAGATCCAGTTTTCCCTTTTCAACACAAATATCACAGTGCCCGCAATTAGTGGTTTCCTCATCAAAATAACGCAATAAATTTTTAACTCTGCATTCCGACTTATTCCTTACATACCTGGTAATTGCTTCATACCTGCTTTCTGCGGTTTGTTTTAAGTGCGCTAAAAGTTTTAGATCGATAGCCAATTGAGCAGCATTTACACGCGGTTTTACAAATATTAATTGCGGTTTGGTTTTAACAGGTGTATATTCCAAAACTCCCTGATCATTCAAAAAATGGAGTATCTCAATAAGTTTCTCAATACTTATGGATAAATGATATGCGAGTTCCCTTTCGTGAATGGGCATGCTATTATCGAATACCCCCGGTGAAGTTCGCAATATCAATTTGATAACAGGCTCAAATTGTTTATTTTCTATTTGAAACCGATAAATTGTTTCCCTGTCAACGGGGATATAAATACCTGACAATTTATTTAAAACATCACTTACATAGATATAATTATTTTGCTCAATTATTTTTAAAGCACTTTTTGTTTCTGCAGGTTTAAGTTGAAATTGTTTACAAAATTCCATCAGATCGAAATCGAAATTCTCAGCCTCCCCTGCTCCAAATGCCAATTGAAAATAATTGCCTAACTGATGATAAACATTTCTGATAAAAGAGATATCCGGAAATTGTTTATCCAGAAATTCTTTCAATGCAATAATATCATGTTCATCAAATAATAAACCGGCATATGCTTTATATCCATCTCTTCCGGCCCTTCCTGCTTCCTGATAATAAGCTTCCAGACTTTCCGGAATATCCAGATGAACAACAATTCGGACATCCGGTTTGTCAATTCCCATTCCAAATGCATTTGTGCACACTATTACTCTGGTCTTATTATTGATCCAGTTTTCTTGTCTTGTGTTTCTCACCTCATGGTCAAGCCCTGCGTGATAATAATTTGCACTTATTTTTTTTCTCCCCAAAAACTCCGCAGTTTCTTTAGTTTTTTTTCTGTTTCGCACATATACTACTCCCGTGCCCGGAACATTGCGCAAAATTTCAATTAATTTTTCCTCCTTATTATCAGTCTCGCGAACAATAAAACTTAAATTAGGACGAACAAAACTGGAACGAAACAGATTTTTTTTCCTGAATTGTAACTTATCCTGTATATCCTCACAAACTTGATGAGTGGCTGAAGCCGTAAGTGCAATTACAGGGACCAATGGAAATAAAGGACGGAGTTCAGCAATTTGTAAATAGGGTGGTCTGAAATCGTATCCCCATTGCGAAATACAATGCGCCTCATCAATTGCAATAAGATTAAGTTTCATTTTTTTAACTCTTTCCCGAAACATATCGGTGAGCAAACGTTCGGGGGAGACGTATAAAAATTTAACATTATTATAAACACAACTATCCAAAGCTGCATCCGTTTCTTTATAACTCATTCCACTGTAGATCGCAATTGCTTCAATATTTCTTTTTTTAAGGTTATGCACCTGATCTTTCATCAAAGCAATAAGGGGTGTTACAACAATACAAATGCCTTCCATGTATAATGCCGGAATTTGAAAACACAATGATTTTCCTCCACCGGTTGGCAATAATGCAAGCGTATCTTGTCCTGCCAATACGGCCTTTATAATATCTTCCTGCAAGGGACGAAAATTATCATACCCGTAATACTCTTTTAATATGGTATGGATCGTCCGCATACTTTTAGGTGCTGATCATTTATTAATTCTTGCGAATGCAAATTTTTCCTTAAATGCTGTAAGTTCTTCGAGCAGTGAAATTTCGTTTATAGAAATAAAATCCCAAAGTTGCGATTTTACACTTACGCGAATGCTCCCCAGATTTAAATGCTGATTAACAAAAATTCGCTCACAGGTCGGATATAAGGCAAGAACTGCTTCAGCAATATCATTAACTGCAAGGTTCTTCGTTACCAGGTTAAAGGTACCTGAAGGCATTTCAGTATCCACTAATTTGGATAATGTTTCAGCAGCGTTTTCGATATGTATGAATGCTCTTGTTTGCGCTCCTGTTCCATGTATGGATATCTTATTTTCAAAATTTGCCTGTAACATAAAATTATTTATCACAGCATCAAAACGCATGGATTTACTATAACCATATACATTTCCGCATCTGATTATATATTTTGATGGAACATTTATTAACCGTTGTATGTGTTCTTCTCCCCTCAATTTTGAAATTCCATAATAGGTATTCGGATTTGGAATAGTATTCTCCGATGCTTCTTCCACAATTCTGTCATAAACCGATGCGCTGCTGAGATAAATTAATTTTTTAATGTTATTTTTTTCCACAGCATCAACCAATTCGGATGTACCCCAATGATTAATTTGTTCAAAAAAGTGAGGATCCTGATTTGCAAATGGGGTAATTACTTTCGCTGCCAGATGATAAACTATATCTATATTCTTTAAAGCACCATTTAATTTTCGCCCATCCAAAATATCAGCGCGAATCAGATGAAATTTTTCAGGATGATTTAGTTTACCAAAAAAAATATTTTCATTGTGCCTGCTTAAATTATCGTACAAAACAATTTTATCAACTTCCGAATTTTCTGCAAGTTTTTCTGCAAGGGCAAATCCAATATATCCGGCACCACCGGTAATTAAAATATTCATTTATTAATGAGTTCTGTATGTAATCCACATTCTGTTTTATTCATACCAAACCATCTGGCCTGCCGTTCGTCCAACATGATCTCGGGATCGATCCTTCTGGTACAAGGCTCACAACCGATACTCAAATATCCTTTCTCATCGAGCGGATGTTTTGGAATATTAAATTCTCTTATATAAGCATAGATCATTTTATTTGTCCAGTTTAGCATCGGGTGAAATCGAAAAGCTTTGTGATTGGTTTTTTCTTCCAAATTAAAATTAGCCCGGTTTGCATTTTGATCAGCGCGCACACCATTTATCCAAACATCAAATGAATCTAAAGCCGGTTCTAACGGCTGAATTTTATTCAAATAACAACAATAATCAGGATCACTGGTAAAAAGGAATCTCCCATGCTCATCAACCTGCATTAATTTGGGCGTAGACGATTTAAGGTCTATTGTATTAATTCCAAATAATTCGGTGATCTTATTTTTATACAGGATGGTTTCAGGAAAATGAAATCCGGTATGCAAAAAATAAACCGGAATTTGTTTATCAATCCTGGAGATCAAATGCAATAAAACAGTACTATGCGTTTGAAATGAGGAGCTACTGAAAAGTTTAAGTCCTCGCTCCTTGTATTCATTTATCTGCAACGCAATTTCTTCAAAGGAGGTCATGAAATATTTTTTTGACGTTAATGATTAACGCGAATAATTTCAAAAATAGTGTTATATCATCCTAAACTCAAAGCAAGCAAATCAGCGAGATGCATTACTTTAATATTTTTGTTTTGTTTTTTGATATACGCATCAATATGCATCAAACAGCTATAATCTGTTGAAACAATATATTCTGCACCGGTAGCCAATGCATCATTTACCTTAGAATCTGCCATTCCCGTTGAAATTGGCTCAAATTTAACCGCAAATGTTCCACCAAATCCGCAACAGGTTTCTGAATTTTGCATCTCGACAATCTCTAAACCCTCAATATTGGAAAGAAGTTTTCTTGGTGCTTCTTTTATTTTACATTCTCTTAATGCACCACAGGCATCATGATAGGTGATCTTTGCTTTTAATTTTCCGCCCAGGTCTGTCACTTTTAGCACATCCACCATAAATTCACTGAATTCGAAGAGATTTTTCTTTAAATTTTTGTGGTAATTATGCACCGGAGTATTCGCATATAATTCCCCATAAAAATTTCGCACAAATCCAACGCAGGAGCCCGATGGACCAACAACTGAGCGGTCAGAATTCGCAAAATCCGCTAAAAATTTCTTTCCTACATCCTCCATTTCTTTCCAATGCCCGGCATTAAAGGAAGGCTGTCCACAACAGGTTTGATTTGGATTATAATGCACCTTACAACCGGCCTTCTCTAAAACCTTCACCATATTAAACCCGGTTTCGGGAAACAGCTGGTCAATAAAACAGGGAATGAAAATATCAACTTCAGTCATAATGGCAAATGTAATAAACAGGAGTTAAAAAGCACCTGCCCTTTTCAACATCAAAGGCATTGAATTAATTATCTTCTACAACAATCGTTTCCTTAGCAGAGATAGGTGTGCCTCGAATACAATACTCGCTTTGCATATTTGAATTGAGCGTGGCTACTATTTCATAAGTTCCGGGTTCCTTCAGGTCGAGGTGAAATTTATCGCAATACACACGCGAAACCTTTTCGCCATTCACATAAAGATTCACAAAACCTTCACCCATAACATGTTCTGTATTGATCTTGTCGGCAGTGAAATCAAATTTGATCGTATTGAACTGAATATTATAACCACTGATCGCATCTTTTTTAACCTCCATCCAGATACTTGGCAATTCCGATTTGGGATATCCGGCCAGTTCGATCTGTCCACCTTGATTATTCGGTTTTTTAGCTAAAAACTCCAGTTTTTTTTCATATTTGTTGTTCGCTAACTCAGAATAACCCATAACCAATCCTGCAAAAAGAGCCACAAAGGTTACTGCAGCAAATGCCATTCGGCGGAAGACATTCTTAAATTTTTCCCGGAGTTTGATGTAATATTTACCTGGTCCTTCCAACAGAAATACAATGAGAGCGCCGTGTATCATTGTATGTCCAATGATCTCCACCTTGCCGAAAACGGAAGAGGTGATAAAAAATACGATTGTAATAGTAATTGCCAGTGGCCGCTGTAAAAAACAAATTAAAAGTAAAAATCCGAGGCCAAACTCCACAAAACCAATGGATTCGAGGAAAAAATTAAAATTAAGGCCCATGGCCAGTTTTGGGTGCTCCTTTATCAGAAAAAGAGCCCAATTAGGATAAATAAATTTTTCCAAGGCTACCCAACACAACGAAAATCCAACTGTTGCATATAGAATCACAACCCCGACATCATGGTATTTTGCATTTCGTAAACTACTGAATATCAAATAGATACCACATCCGGCGATCATGAGATAATCGAGCATATGAAATGGATGGAGGGTGACATTTCCCATCACCCATATCACCACAATTCCTAATCCGCCCACTGGAACCAACTTCGGGATGAGCAAACAAAAAGCGAGCACGAATTGAAACCAGCCCAACCATGCATACTCTTTTGGTATAGGTATTGTGGGCACTATCATAGCATTACTTTGCCAGGATAAAATGAGCACCATTGCTGCTGCTACCCTAAGAACAATGGGTGCAAATGATTTTCTTGCTTCCAGCCAATTGTCAATCTTAATATACCAACCTGATTTGGAGATCCTGCTGTCAAGCCAAACTCCAAGAATTACTGTTAGTAAACATAAAGCCAACAAACCATAGAAAAACCGTCCCTCAGTAACTTCGCCAAGACGCAATGGCCTATCTGCATAACTACCGTCAGTGAACCACTTTACGTGTGCTTCAGCTTCCGGAATAAAACATATTCCAGCAAAAAATAAGGTAAGTAAAATCTTATATGTGTGCTCCCCCACTCTCATGCTTCCAATTAGTTTCACGAAGTCACAAATCTAAAAACACACATTGCGCCGCTCATACTTTAATTGTAAAAGAAATGTAAATGGATAAGTATTTAAGGTATTTAATAGCCCCCGGACCCTGTTGAATTGAAGGAAGCGGAAAACATTGAAGATAAGCTTCAATTCATCGAACGATAAATATCTACGTAAATAAAAGCTGCCTCTTCGGCTGATTTTGAAACTGAAATTGCATATGCCAAAAGATCATCATCTATTTCATGACCCATATAGATCTCATCATCTTCCAATTCATCGGCCTGAAAGTCCCGATGTATCAAAGGAATAACATCAGAAGCTTTAATTAAAGGCAAAACTAATAGCAAACGTGGTAAAGGTGGTTTCTTAGCTTCCGTTCTTGTTCTGAAAATTGCATATACCTTTAATCCATCAATAAAAATTTCGTCTCCGAGACTTAATAAAATTTTCAATTCGTTGTATTGTTTTACAGAAATTTTTCTAGCTTCATAAAGTGCAAGAATGTTTTCAGGACCAAGTCCATTTTTAATTACAACTTCTTGTGATGACTTTGCTGTATTTAGTGTGCTTCCTTCTCCAGAAGGAAAAACTTTGTTCGCATCATTTGAATTGGTGATATCATACACGTCCTGTTCTCCATTTGGACCGGTAACCCCTCGTCTGTTTTTGGGAATTTGAATTTTTGCTAATTTTTTTCCTGATTCACTCGCCCAGGCACCTGCAACTTTACGACTCCTTGATGCAGAAACCCAGGGACTTTTTTCAATTGCCCGTGATCCTGCCGAAATGTGCTGCGATGCTGTGAGATTCGGGTTATGATCTTTTGGTGGTCTTACTCCGCTAATTCCAACTTGCTCTTCCTTCCTCAACGACCTCCAAACAATATCCTCGTCTTCATTTTCAGATTCGCCATCGGATAAATTGTGTCTTTTTCTCGATCTCACCTTGTTTTTCTCAGGAATTATCTCATCATCACTTAATATTTCATTTTCTCCTTCAGATATTCCCCCAAAGGGTTGATTTTGCTGCATTACATGTTCAGCGGTATGATTAGGGAAAATTTGTACAATGATATCTGATGTACGTTCGAAATCAAATGTTTCTTCATTTCCGGCGATCAGGATCAACTGATCAAAAATAAAATTCCAGGTTTCTTCTGGTATATTATGTATACCACGTTTCGCCAAAACAGGTGTAGTATGTTCAATTATCAGAGCTCTTTGATTGAGAATTGTTGGAACAGGCAGAATATTTTTAGCAACACCAATCCTTATAATTCTTTGCACCGGTTTCGAACCAAGCCCCATTTTATTTATCAAATCGGGATTCTTATTACCTTTATTTTTTGATAAAGAAATTATCTTTCTTTGAATTGCGGAAACACTTCTTTTATCCTGAAATAAACTGTTCCTGTTTCCATCAGATGATGAATCCTTATTTGTAAAGAATTGTACAGCATCCTTATGTGTCGTGTTTTTAGATTCTGTGCGCAACATGAATTATATTATTTAAAAGGTAATTTGGGTAAAAAACCTATATTCTAACTCGAAATTAGTTGAAATATACTAATTTTTTTATATATCTTACTTTTTCCAAAGGTGTATAAATGGATAACTTAAGCTTAGATTAAAATTACCTGGTCTTACCAAACATTCGTTCTACCTGAGTTTATGCCGAATTTGATAATACTTTGTATTTTTATCAGGCAATGTTAACAATGTGAAACCGGGCTGGTGAATTTCAGCAAAACAAATTTATAAAACCTATAAATCATATCTATGAAAAAGAAACTCCTACTTTTAACAATTGTACTGCAGATTGTAGTAATTAAATTAAATGCACAGGGCATATGTAATCCTGCCGGTAACCTTATTATTTACTCCAACTACGACGGAGGTGATTTTACCATTAATATAGATGAAAATATACCGGATATCAGAATAGGATTGTGTTCTTATGAAGATCTTCATGTTACTATTACGGGAGCTTATGCAGCAAATGTAACGCAGGTTCTGTATGCCGGTTATAATGATGACCTTACAACAAGTGTAACAGGGGTTGATGCAGGGTTGGTTGAGATTTTAGTTTACCCTCCCGTTACTTTATTTGATGAGGACGGTAATGACTATATGGTTTGTGCTTACGAATGTGATACTGCGTATATTCCGGGTGGATGTAATACTGTTGATCAGGCCACAGATTATTTTATTACAGAATTAGGAGGCAGTATCCGTTATGGATATTTTCAATACGGAATATTCAGTGGAAGCTACGATATGACAGAAGGAGGAAATTGTTGTGTGGATGCAGCCTGTTCAATTGCCGTTGATGCGGGTCAGGACCAAACGATTTGTATAGGCGACAGCGTTCAGTTAAGTGGAGCCGGTGCAACAGAATACAGTTGGTTCCCGATCGCATTTTTAGATGATCCATATATTGGTGATCCATATTCGTTTCCTACAACCACAACGACTTATTATTTAACTGGTACTGATGGTGATGGCTGCACCGGAATTGATACTGTAACAGTATTTGTATCTCCTTTGCCAATTGCAGATATTACAGCAACCGGCGCAACTTTAACTGCAAGCGGAGGTACAAGTTATCAATGGTTACTGAATGGTGAAATAATTCCCGGCGCCACCTCTTCCACTTATACGGCAACAGAAACCGGAACATATTCTGTTATCGTTTACTCTGCAGATGGATGTGAGGCTTTAAGTGATCAATTGGATATTTATCTGGATGCAATTGAAGAAAATATGCTCGATGAACAAATAAAATTATTTCCAAATCCGGCGGGTGAATTTATTAGTATGGATATTCAATTATTAAATGGTGATACGCAAATTGATATCCTTAATTCACTTGGACAAAATATTTATTCGTTAAACACTTCGGTAAATTATATAATTGATATACCGCTTGAAAAATTACCAAGCGGAATTTATCATGTTCACATTATTAATGAGGAACATAGGATTTTGAAATCGTTTGTTATAAAGTAGTGAGTGGTGAGTTTGATCGGCTCGACTGCTTGTGAGGCTCCCACTTATTCAGTGGGGGTCTCACTGAATGAGTAATGAGTTATTAGTAATGAGTTTGATTCTCGAGGGATGGAGCCCTTTACACTTGACTATTGACTATTGCCAATTTGGTGAGTGGTGAGTTTGATCCGAGTAGGTTCGGACTCACGATTCACGCTTGACGATTCACGAAGTGAGGGCTGAATTTGCACCGCGTAGGCCGGATTTTTTACTCTTGACTAATGACTGACATTTAATGTGTTTTGATTCGTGTAAGAACGCACTCACGCGTTTAATTCTCGTTATATGATTTTTTTACTCATGGGCTGCGCAATTTCAAGCAAATATTGCTCGATGTAAAACGAGCTTCAATGTATCAACAAAAAATATATATTGAATTATTTCCATAATTGAAATTATTTTAGTATAACTTTGATATACCAATTATAACAAATGAAAAAACTGTCTTATAATTTCCTGATACTTTTTTTCATGGTTTCCTGTAAACCTGAACCACCAACATCAGACCTTCAAAACGGGATTGTAAACGGGATTGTGCTGGATAAAACCACCAATTCGGGTATACCAAATGCCACAGTTTATCTGCTTGGAAATGAAGGTGGTGGTACTTGGGGTGGAGGCGGTACACCATCTTTTATTTTAGATCAGACCACTACAAATGCAAGTGGAAAGTTCTCTTTTAATTTTGATTTCGATGATAGTTACGGATATTACTGCTCTGCAGAGGCGGCATTGTATTTTAATTATAATGATGAGTTTCCGGTTAATAACAATATAAGTGGAGGAAATAATGTTGAGGTGGAGTTGCAACCAATCGGGTATTTGAAATTGAATATAACTAGTATAAATTTCTATGAACCATCTGACCATATAGATGTTCAATCAGGAAACATAGACCCTCTTTATGGCAATGTTGATACATCATTTTTATTATCGGTTGAAGGGAATAATAATTATCATGTTGTATGGTTTATATATATTGCAGGTATAAACGAAGGGAGTGAATCTATTGATATTTATTGTCCCTCTTTTGATACCACCTATTACGATTTATTTTATTAATTAGCCTAAATATATTTACTATGAAAACCTTCATCTTCCTATCCTTTATAACTCTATAGCAAAATATTTCATTTTCACAAATTGGGAGCAATTTTTATCGAGATAAAATCGACTCTGTATTTATGGAGCTTGACCAGCAATATATAACCACAGGAATATTATTGGATAAAGCTGTTGCTGTATGTAATAACATCAAAGATTATTCGGCTGTTAACGATACGCTTACAAATTTTATAAAATGGAAAAGTATTTATAAAAGTATGCGCTTTGGTTCTTTTAATTCATCTACTTTCATTACAGATGATAGTATAAAATCCATACTTAAACAAAACCGTGAGTCGGATGTTATTCCTATTTTTATTCTGAATTATAATTACAATAGGTTTAAACATTATATTCTCGATAGCAACCTAATTTCTACAAATAATAATCGATTTTTTGATGTGTTGGAAAGAACAGAATCGCCATATATTGATCAGGTGGTATTTAATGCATCTTCAACATTTAAATTAACTTTTAGCAATAGTGCAAAATTTGTTTTTAATCAGGATTATTATTTTACAAATGATGCGACACAAATTGATTCGTTAAAATGCGATTTTGGAGATGGTAATGATTTCATAACGGTGAATTGGGGCGATACTATTATAATTAATTATGGTAACCTTGATACAAATACCATTATTCTCAGAATGTACTTCGGCACGGTCTTGTACGAATCGGCTTTTGAATTTAAGATGGCCGATATATGTCCTGACCCGGAAACTTATCCGAACGATGAAATTGGAAATATATCAGGAGAAATTGCATACCCTTTTGGATCAACTGATGATGATGCTAAAGCAAGCGCAAAATATACTATTACTTACGGTTATACAAATGGTATACAACATACAGATCTCACAAAACCATTGATTTTTATGCCCGGTCTTGATCCGGGATACCAGGATTATGTAACAACTTTTGATGATTGTAAATACGGAATGAATGGTTGGGTTGATTTAATTAATGATTTCAGTTTAAATCCCGCATGGGGTGTTTTATACGATCTTGAAAAGGGCGTTGAATATCCATGGGAACCCGAATTTGATAATGCCGGTGAATTTTTTGCTGATTTATGGAATAAGGGGTATGACGTTATATATTTTGATTATGCAAACGGCGATGATTATATGCAACGCAATGCATTTGCATTAGTAGAAATGATTGACTATATAAATGACAATAAAATTGAGGGAGCTGATGAAACAGTTATAATTGGCGTCAGTATGGGTGGGCAGATCACACGTTATGCATTAACATATATGGAAAATGAAAACCAAAACCACTGTGTCAGACTTTTTATTGCATTTGACTCTGGTGCAAAAGGAAGTAATCTGCCATTAGGCCTGCAGCATTTCGGATTATTTGCATACAGTGTTATACCGGAAGATGAACCTGCTTTTGATGCAATTGAATTTCAATTTAATGCTTTACTAAGACCTGCTTCGGAACAATTGTTAGTTCCCCATTTGCAAGGAACTGAGCCCGATAAATCGCATACGGAAAGAACTGTATTTCTCGATGAACTATTTGGTTATGATTCAGACGGTTACCCTGATAACCTAAGAAAAATAGCAATAGCCAATGGAAATAAAACGAGCACCCTCCAACAGGGTGTGAGCCCTGGTGATATAATGATAGATCTGCATCAACAGATCATACCTCAAGATGTTACTTTATTTGGAATAACTTCCACTTATTATTTAGGGCAGGTGAATTCAAAAGCATGGTATTTACCGGGCGATGATTTTAAATTTTTTGAGGGTTCATTAAATGCCTTTGGTATTTCCTTTATAGATTATTCATTATCAACCGTAGAAGATTTTCCGCAAAGAGATACAGCTCCGGGAAGTAAAAGAACCAGACTTCAGTTTCAATTGGAATCGAGCTTAGAATTGCCAGGAGATTCTTATTTTAACGTTGAAGATTTATTTACATTTAATCCAACAATCAGTTCATTGGATATTAATACTACCAATCTTAATTTTAATATTCAAGATTTAATTAACGAAAACGGATCAAGCATATATTACCCATTTGAAGCATACTATGCACCTGAGAGTAATAACGAAAACCATCATGAATATACAGTAGATGCCGATCCATTTGACCCGGAGGATGATGAAGGCAATATAGGCTGGATGCTAGATCAAATTATAAAAAGTGAAAATAATTTACAGAATCTGCCTGCAACAATTGAAGCTACACTAGAAACAACATATAATTTTGGAAATCTCTATAGGCATACTTTATATGATGTTGATATTAACGAAGATGGATTACTTCAAATAAATGGAAATTTTAATACAGATTATGGTATGGGTGATCCTGCTGTTGCCACATCAACATTTACAGTTAAAACTACAGAATGTAATTTTTCCATAATCAATATTAACGACGGCGGCATTTTCGAAATCGGCGACGACAACACCCCAACTAACAATAAAGGCATCTTAGAATTACTTTCAGGAAGTGTTTTAACAATTAATTCCGGCGGTTTATTAAAAATACATAAAAACAGTAAACTCTATATACGTGATGGAGCAACAGTAATTATTGAGCCTGGTAGTGATTTTCAGATATTAGATTACGGTGAAATTATTGTTGATGAAGGAGGGTTACTATTAATGAACGAAAATGAATTGAATCTTGATGGATCCCATGCTAAATTAATTTTAAATGGTGGTGGCACCATTGAAACAGCCACCGGTGTTGATTTCACATTTACAGGTACAGGATATTTATATTATTATGAGGATGGAATATTTGACCTGGCCTCCGGGAGTAGATTTATTTTGCAGGGAACCGGCACATCAGATCGTAAATTATGGTTGGGCACAAATGCAGAATTATATATTTCATATCATACTGTTGAATTAAATGATTGCCGTGTAGATTATAACCCCGGAAGCACTTTCAAAATGTCAGATAATAATGTAACATTCGATCATGTTTATGCTTACGACGCTTTAGGCACAGCCGGGCACGCTATACATGCACACAATACCAACGACCTATTTGTAAATCATACCGATTTTACCGGATTTAATTCAACTATCCTGCTTGATGATATTGATGTGTGTCCGAGTGACGTGAATGTGAATATTGAGTATTGTACCTTCGTTAATCATGATTTTGCAGCGGTTGAAGCATATAATGTGGAGCGTATGCGATTTTTTACTTCAACAACCACGGGGCAAACCGGTGTAGTGGCAGGTTTATTTTTGGAAGATGTTGATGAATGCGTGGTTGACAACAGTACAATAAAAGATTATCCGTTGAACAGTGTTGATGCAGCAGGAATTTTTGCACATAGAGTATCGGCTTTAATTATTGACGGTTCCATCATCAAAAATAATTATGAAGGAATTGAAGCAAGGGCAACAAATATTTATGTACGTAATTCCGCTGTAATTAAAAACAACACTAATGGAATTTATACAATGAGCAGCCATAATGGATCTACCGCTCCAGATATGTTATATCGGATTGTAGTAGGCGATCAAGGCTGTGGGTGGATAATAAATAATGCTTACGGTATTAAAGGGGAAGATATGGACCTTCAGATTGACCAGTTAATTCATGCGATCGATGCTGGGTCCTTTATGATTTATCCAAACAGGTTTGACGGCAATACATCCAAGGTATTCGATATTTGTTATGAGAATTTTGATGCGGATGATTTAACTATTCCAATTTCAGCCAATCATAATTAT